>JANXEW010000002.1 GCA_025057995.1 Thermofilaceae archaeon
ATAGGATCAAGTCCGGAGTTCTCTGCTAGGCTTCTCGGTATCGACTCTAAAGCAGTGGCGTATGCTTCAATGGCAAGCTGATTTCTGCCGCCAACGCGGGACGCATAGTTTCTCAACTCTTTGGCTACTTCAGCTTCAGGAGCTCCGCCTCCAGGTACTATATAAGGCTCCTCGAGCACGTCAGCCACTACACTGAGTGCATCTACAAGATTCCTCTCAGCTTCATCTACGGCCCTTTCTAGACCGCCTCTCACTAGTATGCTGACTGCCTTGGGGTTGGGGCATCCTTCGACGAAGACCATTTTCTCGTCTGCGACTTTCCTTTCTTCAACGAGGTTAGCGTAGCCTAGGACTTCGGGGCTTAACTCTTCAACGTTCGTAACAATCTTTGCTCCAGTAGCCCTAGCCAACTTCTCCATATCACTCTTCTTAACCCTCCTCACAGCGAGAACTCCAGCCTTCGCCAAGTAATACTGAGCCAAATCATCAATACCCTTCTGACAGAACACAACATTCGCACCAGAAGCCTTTATCTTATCAACCATGTCTTTTAAGAGTCTAGCTTCTTCGTCTAGGAACATCTTCATCTGATCGGGGCTATTGATACGTATCTCAGCGTCAATCTCCGTTTTCTCAACCTCTAACGGAGCATCGAGGAGAGCGATGCGAGCCTTTTCTACGCGCTTAGGCATATCTGGATGGACAACTTCCTTGTCGATTATGACGCCGTATATTAGTTGTGTGTCCAGGAATGAGCCACCCTTCTTCTTTATAATTTGAATGAAATCGGTGTCAGCAACGATCTTGCCATCTTTCTCTTCAGCTACCTGTTTAACAGCTTTCACCGAAATTTCCGCTAGATGGTCTCTAAATACAGCTACGGCTTTACCTCTCATTGAGGTTGTAGCGACTTTCTTGAGGGTATCGTAGTCGTTGATGTCAACTTTGACGGCCATTTTCCTCAAAACCTCTTCAGCCCTTTCTAGAGCTTTCTTATAACCTGAAATAATCACTGTGGGATGAATGTTCTTTTCAAGTAGTTTTTCAGCTTCCTTTATTAGCTCACCGGTTAAGATGACGGTTGTGGTAGTGCCATCGCCCACCTCGTCGTCCTGAGCTTTCGCGATGGCAACCAATAGCTTAGCAACGGGATGTTGTACATCCATCTCATCTAGTATGGTAGCACCATCGTTGGTAATGGTAATGTCGCCGAGACTATCGATAAGCATCTTGTCCATGCCACGGGGTCCAAGCGTTGTTTTCACAGTCTCAGCTATCGCTTTAGCTACCATGAAGTTCAGTGACATAGCCTCCTTTCCGGTTTTCCTGCTTGTCCCCTCTTTCAGGACTAATACCGGTACCCCACCTATTTGTGCTAGCTGGGCTTGAGCCGCCATGGTCGCACCAACGTGGGGATTTTTCGCTTCTATTTATACTTTTCCTTGGGTTGTTAGAGAAGCCAGCCATCTGTTGAATGCCACCTTTAGAGCAACATCGATATCTTCGGCTTTTATCGTTCTTCTACCTGCATGCTTGCACATTTCGACGGATGTCCGAGCAACTTCTCTAGCAAAATTTTCGATTATTTCATGGAGCCGGATAACTGCGTCCTCGCTTACTCTGTAACCTCCTTCCTGATGGAGAATACGCTTTACCGGAGTCAACGGTATTTCATGTGAAGTCTTTCCCTTTCTCCCCACAGCTGGTAACCGGGGTGGCAGGTGAAAAAGTTACCGTTAGTTAAGCGACGGATAACTACTTATTGGGTTTTAACTAAGCTGGATTATGTGCCAGGAGTAGAAGATAGCAAATTTTAAGTGTTTTCTAGACGGGGGGAGGTTCGTGGGTAAAATTAGACCGCTTTACATAAAGAATGTTGGTAGATCACTATTGCAGAAGTACCCTGACAAGTTTACGAACGACTTTGAACATAATAAGCAGTCTGTAAACGAACTTATTAAGGTAAGTAAAAGGGTCAGGAACAGGATAGCTGGCTACATTACAAGGATGGTTAAAAGACAAGCACGTTTGAAGGCACTAGAAGAAGCCGAAGCTTTAGGCGTTGCTGAAGAGGAAAATTTATGAGTGTTTAACCTAAGACTCCCATGCGCCCCGGTCGTATAGCCCGGCCAAGTAACGGTCGCGCTTGGTGTTTACATTGGGCGCGGCAGCCTGAATGCCGGCCTTTCGAGCCGGAGGGGGTTAACCTAGCGGTTGCCCCACGGAGAACCCGGGTTCAAATCCCGGCCGGGGCACCATAAATATGTTAACTAAAGGTTTGAAAATATAACATCATCTGCCGCCTGTTTTGTTATGCTCTACTGGTTGTGCTCGGGTTTTAGTCTTAACTTAGGTGGGAGATCTACCAGTCTTCGATAAAGTCTTGACCAAGTGTTTTCGCTTATTGGAAGTTTTATGAACTTCAACTTGGTGGGTGATTCTGAGATGCGTATGCTACATTCTTCAAGCGCGCGTGTATCAAGTCCATCCACTGTTAGTCTACACTTTTCTGTAGCTTCAATTCTAATATCCTTTTTAGAAGAGATAACTATTGGTTTAGCTAACGCTGTAAATGGAGCAAGTGGGACGAGTGCGAAAGCTTCGAGCGTTAAGTCAATCACAGGACCTCCAGCTGACAGTGCGTACGCTGTAGAACCCGTGGGTGTGGCAGTTATCAATCCATCTAGTCGACCCATTATGATGGGATCATCGTCTACGACCACTTTAAATTGAACAAGTTTATCATGATGTAGGCTAGTGATTACTATCTCATTTAAGAATATTGAATTCCATGAGCCCGAAGTTGCAAAACCTATCAGTCTTTCTTCAATCTTAAAGTTTTTTGTTAGAACTAACTGTAATGCATATTCAAATTGAGACACAAGAACTTCCATCAAATATCCAACGCTGTCACCACTGTTAACCCCAAGCATAGGGATGTGACCTCTTGTTTCATGAAAGGCTTTTAGAAATGTTCCATCACCGCCTATTACTATAGCTAGATCGGCCCACTTGAGAGCCTCAATTGGCGTTACTCGAGGCAAACTACTTTGGATTGGGTAGGTAGGATTTACAGCTACCTCAAGACCGCTCTCTAAAAGGGCCTTTTCCACTAGTGTTAATTTGTTAAAATCTATAGTCGCTTTAGCGTAGATCCATGCGCGACGCATAAGTTCCCGAAATTCTTCCATTTATAAAGACAAGTTAGCTTAGCAAAGGAATAAATTTAAGGGTGCCAATAGAACTTGTTGAAGAAGGTGAGATAATGTCTACAAAACCTGTTGATGCCGGATCGCTGAAGGAGGGATCCTTTGTCGTCATAGATGGACATCCGTGTAGGGTTCTTGAAGTTGAGAGGAGCAAAACGGGAAAGCATGGGTCTGCTAAAGTGAGAATGGTTGCTGTCGGTATATTTGACGGCGTCAAGAGAACGCTTGTTGTGCCTGCGGACTCTAGAATCGAGACCCCGATGGTTAGGAAGTTCTCTGGACAGGTATTAGCTACCTTGGGGGATGATACGGTACAGCTCATGAGCATGGAAGATTATTCTACTTTTGAAGCACCGATGCCTGAGGATCCAGATTTGCGAGCGCGAGTTGAACCGGGTGTGGAAGTTGAGGTATGGGAAATAATGGGTCGCTATAAAATTATGCGGACTCTAAGGCGATAAGATTAGACCTTAACCATATATTTATAAGTTCGATTTAGATTATCAATCTAGTGATGAGCCAGGCTTAGCGGAGCTGTGAAGTAGATCTTGAGTGCTGAATCTCTTTTTATATCTTGTAAACGATCTCCATGGAGAAATCTTGCTATAATTTAGTCAATAATTATTCTTTTTTTAACTATGAGTTGTTTTACCAAATTTTAATATAAATGAGTAGATAAAATACGTTAATTTTTATTTTAGGAAAAGGTAGTATGAATGAGAAATCATGCCAGATACCATTATTAAAAGTTTAAATATTATATAGGTCATTCTTTTAAAAAGAACAGAGTGCGAGACGCTTGATGGTGGAATCCGAGGGCGGAACTCTCTCTAAAAACTGTTCAGAAGACTTGTTCAAAGGTCTTGCGAGAGCCCCTCATAACTTAATCGAAGCCTTGAGGAAGGTTCAAGCGGTTTACGGCTATTTACCCCCTGAGGGCATTAAGCTTGCAGCCAATTATGTGGGAGTACCGTTTGCTCAAGCATACAGCGTAGCAACTTTTTACCATCAGTACAGCCTAGAACCGATAGGTAAGTACCGCATACTTGTGTGCATGGGTACAGCTTGTCATCTCAGTGGAAATAGCTTAAACATAGAGTTCCTACGGAATGTTCTGGGGCTCAAGCAGGGACAGAAAACGACAAGAGACAGGTTGTTCTCAGTGGAGGAGGCCAGGTGTTTTGGATGCTGTGGTTTAGCACCGGTGATTGTGGTTCAAAAACCGGATGGTAGTAACGAGATAATAGGGAGAGCGAATCCCCGGTCCCTGAGAGCTACTTTAGAACGTTATCGCAGGCTTGAGGCGGGTGAAAAGAAATGAGTTGCTGGAGTCTTCTAGATCGATGTTGCGAGAAGTGTTCATGTACGTTGAACAATCCGTGTTCTAATTTCATTGACTGTCGAATCACAGGCCCCTTGTGCCATGACGATGAGCAGTGCAGGGAGCTACGAACGAGGAGGTTTGAGGAATTAAGATATGGTGAAACTGGGTCCAAAATTAGGGTCCCCATAGCGAGCTGTACTTTAGCCACAGGCTCCGAAGCAGTTTACAACGCTATTAGGGAAGCGGTTGGGAAAATGAGGTTAAAAGTTACTGTAACCATCACGGGATGCCACGGGCTGGATTTCATAGACCCTTGGGTAGAGTTTACAGCGAAAGATATGCCGACGGCAATTTATGGAAACGTAAAACCTGGCGACGTACCTAAGTTAATTGAAGATTACTTCATTAAGCGTGATGTCAGTAAAGCTTTCGTTTTGAGGGATAGGAAGGGAACGGCAGCGGGTGAAGATAAGGTCCCATTGCTTGAGGAGTTAGATTTCTGGAGGAAGCAGTATAAGTGGGTATCGCGAAACTGTGGCTTCGTAAACCCTGAATCTCTTGAAGAATACATAGCTAATGGAGGGTATAAGGGTTTAAGCAGGGCTCTTAAAGAGGGCCCCGAGAGGGTAATAGACGAAATCCTAAGGAGTGGGTTAAGGGGGAGAGGGGGAGCAGGCTTTCCAACGGGTATTAAATGGAGGATAGCGAGGCAACAGTCGGCAACCCCTAAGTATGTGGTCGCCAACGCAGATGAGGGAGACCCTGGGGCTTTCATGAACCGGCTTTTAGCTGAGTCTGACCCCTTCAGAATCGTAGAAGGGTTGACCATTGCCGGTTATACTGTTGGGGCCAGTCAAGGTTACATTTTTGTCAGAGCAGAGAAACCCCTTATGGCTAGGCGTTTTCAAATAGCCGTTGAAGAAGCTAGGAGACACGGATTGCTCGGTAAGAACATCTTAAATTCTGGATTTGATTTTGACATAGAGGTTATTTTGAGTGCTGGAGCGTTCGTTTGTGGTGAGGAAACTGCTATGCTAGCAGCGATCGAAGGAAAAAGAGCATGGCCTAGGCAGAGACCACCTTACC
Organism: Thermofilaceae archaeon; assembly: GCA_025057995.1. Lineage (GTDB taxonomy): Archaea > Thermoproteota > Thermoprotei > Thermofilales > Thermofilaceae > JANXEW01. The sequence goes on from JANXEW010000002.1 coordinate 5,620, forward strand.
CTGCCGAAAGAGGTCTATGGAATAAGCCGACGGTCATTAACAATGTTGAGACATTAGCGCACGCTGCTACAATAATGGCTGAAGGTGCGAATAAGTTTACAGAGGTAGGTACTGAAAAGACAAAGGGTACGAAAATGTTCTGTGTAACTGGGTCCGTACAACGTGTGGGAGCTTATGAAGTGCCGGTAGGAACTAGTATTAGGTGCCTCGTTGAAGAGCTAGCTGGAGGGGCGATGGGCAACTGTAAAATAAAAGCTGTTCAGATTGGTGGACCGTCTGGCGGTTGTATACCGGCTAACCTTCTCGATCTACCGATAGACTATGAGACGCTACAAAGCGCTGGAGCAATAATGGGCAGCGGAGGTATAGTGGTGATAAGTGACGAGAACTGTATGGTGGATGTAGCTAAATTCTTTCTTACATTTACTTCTGCAGAGTCGTGTGGTAAGTGCGTACCCTGCAGGGTTGGTTTAAGGGTCATGTGGAATATACTGAACAAAATAACGAATGGAGAAGGGTCGGAAGAAGATATTGATACCCTAAGACAGTTGGCTGAGACTGTGAGAACTTCCAGCCTATGTGCATTAGGCGGAACCGCGCCCAATCCTGTTCTATCAACTCTCCGTTACTTCATGGACGAGTACAAGGCGCACATCAAGGATAGGGTGTGCCCAGCCTACGTCTGTAGTGCGCTTATCAAGTACAGAATTAATGAGGAAAGTTGTATTGCATGTAGACAATGTGCTTTAAACTGTCCTGTGAACGCGATCTTTCGCGTTGAGGAGAGTGGTAAATATAGAATAGATGAAAAGGCTTGTATTAGTTGCGGGGTCTGTTTTACCGTATGCCCTGTGAAGGCTATTAGTAAGGTTTCCGCCTCAGGGTGATGGGCTTGGTGAAGGTTAAAATCGACGGGAAGGAGGTGGAAGTCGAGCCGGGCACTACTTTGTTGAGTGCAGCTGAGAAGGTTGGCATCGAAATTCCAAGACTTTGTGTAATACCTGGCTTGTACGAGGGATCCAGTTGTAGGGTTTGTTTAGTGAAAACTCCGGCAGGTAGGCTCTTTCCCGCATGCAACTACCGGGTGTACAGGGACGAAGAGTTTGTATCCAATTCCTTGGATCTTTGGGAAATGAGGAGGGTAAACTTTGAGCTAATCCTCAAGTTTCACAGGATAGAATGTTGGCAGTGTTACAGGAAAGGCCAATGCTCACTTGCGACTCTCTCTAAAGAACTGATGGTTGAAGGGATACCCGTATGTAGCGAGTGTCCGCTATCTCCGAGCGAGTGTCTCCTTCAGAAGGGTATATTGTGCCTCGGTATGATCACTCAGTCAGGTTGTAGAGCCGAATGTTTATTCAGCGGGGGAGAGTGTTGGGGTTGCAGGGGTCCGATAAGCCGGAGAGATTTGATAGAGAGAGCCTTCGAACATTATATTGAGCTCGGTTATGACGTTAAAGCTGTGATAAGTAAGGCGGAAATATTCTGGAATTCGCTGTCAGAGCTTAAAATTGTTAAGGAGGCGGCGGATAGGGTGGTGGATCGTGAGTAGTATGAGACTTGTAATTGAAGAAGTACCCGCCGTAGCAGGTAAGGTAAATGTCCACGTGGACAGGGATCGGGGCAAAGTGCGGATCGAGTTTGGAGTAGTTCAGGAACCCAGGTTCTTTGAACGCTTCCTTAAGGGTCGACCAGCCGTACAGGTACCGTATGTCATGTCTAGGATTTGTGGGGTCTGCAGCGTTGTTCACTTAACATGTTCGATAGAAGCTGTAGAGAAGGCTCTGGGCTTAGTACCAAAACCTGAGATCCACATGCTCAGATCCATAGCCAAGGGATTAGAAATTGTTCAGAACAACTTCATTCACGTTTTAATGGCTTTACCAGACTTCACCGGACACGGTAATGTGATTACATTCTCGAAGGCATATCCAGGACTATTCAATAGAATGATGGAGACGAATAAAATGATTCTTGAAGCCTACAACAGGATCGGAGGCAGATTTGTTCACACACCTAGCTTAGGGGTTGCAGTACATGGGAAACCAGTGAGTAGGTATGAACTCCAAACCGCTAGCAGATTACTCCGGCAGGTTGCTAGGGAACTCGAGGATTTAACTTTGAACCTCGAGGACATGTGGAAGCCTCTGGCTGAGGGATTTACTGACCCTGCGCCAGAATACTGTTGTCTAAACCCTGTGGAAAATTGGTATCCGTTCTTTTCTGAGGAGTTGCGTTTCTCAGATGGTAATGTCGTCAAGGCTGAAAACTATGGTGAAGTCTTAAACGAACGTAACGTCTCATACTCTAACTCCCATTACGTACTTTATAGGAACTCTCCCTTCCATGTAGGGTCTAGAGCGAGGCTACAGGCATATGTCAACATGCTTTCGCAGAGCGTGTTAGAGCTTGAAAAAACTTTACGTTTAGACTTCCTAAACCCCTTTGATAATGTGAAGTCTCAGTATATAGAGGTTGCTTATTTAGCTGACATACTTTCTCACTCTCTAGACGAATTAGCTGCGAGTATTCGTGGAAGAATCGAACCTTTCTATACTGAAAGAAGTTTCAACAATAGTGGTGAGGGAGTAGCTTTGGCCGCTGCTCCCCGAGGAGTGCTTATACATCACTATAAAATTACTAATGGAAGACTTGAATATGCGAACATCATTACGCCTACGGTTATGAACGCTAGACACATGGAAGTCGCTGGGGAGGCGCTCGTAAAATGGGCATATGATAATGGGATCGAATGTGATGAGCGCGTTAAACATCTTGTTAGCGCGTTGGTTAGGGCTTATGATCCGTGCCTTCCGTGCTCTGTACACTAGGTGGTGAGGGGATGAAAGTCGCATTTTTCTCGTTTGGCGCATGCGAAGGGTGTAGGTACAGGATAGTTAACGAACTACATAAGCTATTACAGCTTAATGGTATCGAAATTGTAAGAGAGCCGCTTCTAGGTTTATCTTCAGACGTTGAATACGACGTAGCGGTGGTTGAAGGAGCTATTACGCAGCCCGACTTTGAGAAGCTTAAGTTGATTCGAGGAAGGGCGAAAAAATTGTTAGCTTTAGGCAGCTGTGCTCTTTTAGGGGGAATAACTACCCTCGGATATAGGCTAGGTCTACGTGCGGAAGAGTATGAGTCGAAGGGTTATGTTGATGCACTCCCGCTACATGCTGTAGTCAAAGTAGACAGTTTTGTTAGGGGATGTCCAGCCAGTGTTGATGAGTTAGTAACAGTTCTAAAATTTCTTTTACTGGATTTACCGCCAACTAAGTACGAGCGGCGCTTCGAATATGAACGGTCTTCTGATTTAACTATAAGTGATGACTTCCTTAAGTTAGATCCAGGAAAGTGTATAGTATGCGGTAGGTGTGTAGAGCTTTGTTCGTACATCGGTGCTCACGCTCTTACACAATCTTTTCGAGGCTACCGAGTCATTGTTACAACACCAGCGCAGCTACAATTCCAGGAAGCAGGTTGTATAAGGTGCGGACTATGTGCGGCTTACTGTCCTGTCTCAGCTGTCGCTTATAGAAGCGATGTTCAAGCTGCGTTAGATAGCGCTCGAAATGGTGGTGAGGTAGTTATAGAACCCCTTGCACTCGACATAGCTGCGAGAAGCTTAGGAGTAAGCCCGGGGCGGATCATATCTTTGCTTAAGGAGCTTGGGTTCAGTAGGATGAATATCGTCGATCCCGACCGCTTAGCGACTGAGATGAAGGGTCTCGTGCCTTGTAGCATAGCAGAGGAGAGATGGGTTGAGCGAGTATTTCCTGAGGCAAAGGGCGTCCTGAACGAACATGTAAAAATAGTCGGAGGTGAGAATAGTGTAGTTGTCACAGTCTGCGCTGCCAGAAAAGAGGATCACAAGCCCACGATCACTGTACATGAGCTGTTGGAGATAGTCGAAGGAGCCAGGATAACTCTCAGCGATCTACCTGAAGAACCTTACTCAGTTAGAGATGTGAAAGACATTAAAGTAGCTAAAGGACCCGAGGAATGTACAGTAGCCGTAAAAGAGTACCTCCAGAACCCTTCGGGCACGGTACTGTTACAGATATGTCCCGGCGGTTGTCAAAGAGGTTCGGGCGCCCCCTATAGATTCCTAGTAACTCGTTAATAAATAACTGTCTGCACCTGTTTTACTCAGGATTTCTAGGCAATCTTTATGTCTAGGCTGCTCTAGATGCTGGCTATGCCCTCTATGCTTGAAGATATTCGTACGGCATCAAGGGGTTACAAGATCAGTGTTGTAGAAGGGGCAATAACGGTGCTTGGCTCCTCATTGATAAGCCCTATGTCCACGCCGCTTCTTCTCCGCTTAGGTGCAGACGCTAACGTCCTTGGTCTATATACTGCCTTGGTTTCTGTATCCACGCCGCCTTTTCAACTTGCGGCAGCTCTCCTACTAGATAAGTTTAGAGAAAAACGTGTTTTAATCATGTGCACATTCGCTGCAGCCAGCAGGGCGATGTGGCTAGGCGTGCTATTTGCGATATTAGGCTTCGGAGGAGGAATGTGGGAAGTAGTACTGTATCTCTGGCTGTCTAACGTGTTAGGAGTTTTTGCAGGTTTAGCCTGGACCGATCTGATGGCCGACTTAGTGGAACCAGAGCGTCGTGGACGATTGTTCGCTCTCCGAAATACGGTGCACGGTCTCATCAATATAGCTGGCTTATTAGCGGCTAAGCTGCTCTACGATAGGTTAGGATACCCCTATGGCTATGTATTAGGGATTGAGATAGGTGCATTTCTAATGCTTGTAGCAGTACCGTTACTATACCTGTATGGAGATCCATATAGGCCTAAAGGCGTTGGATTAGGGGTTAGGGGAGCTTTAGCTGTCCTTAGGAGAAGAGATATCTTGAGGGATTCTGCGGCCTTATCCCTTTGGTCTCTATCGGTTAATATAGTCGGCGGAATCTGGAATTACCACATGTATACAGTTTTTGGTGCTGATGAATCTTGGTTTACTAGTCTAAACTTGGTGGGAGGAATAGTTGGGACGCTCGCTAATCCACCCTGGGGGACATTCTACGATAGATATGGTCCTCGTGCCACTTTCCTCATATCGGGACTGGGTATTGTAGCTGTCCCCGCTTTCTTCCCGTTTTTACCCAGCCTAGCGGGACAAGCGTCGCTACAAACTTATTCAACTATCCTTTGGACCGGTTTCAATTTAGCATCGTTCAACTACGCTGTGTCTTACACCGGTGAATACAGGCATGTTTACATAGCAGTCTACAATATTATACCATCACTTGCGTCTGCAGTGGGGGTTCTTCTAGGCGTTCAATTATACAACGTAATCGGTGTAATTGCCTTTTTTACCTCGTCTGTGGGAAGGTTTATCGCCCTCCTCCTCCTTTATAAGATATCTTCGTCACGAGGTGCAACGTATGAGGAACTAAAAGTCTCAAGCCACCTTTATCCTCTCTACATGGCTGGGAAACAGATGGTGGCAGTGACTTACGTGGAGTTTGTTTATGCGCTTCGCCTATTTTATGCGGCTGTTTTAACGGTGACACTTCTGGCTATGCTAGCCGCTTTATACGCAGTATTATTAAATCTCGTTAAAGTATAGGCTTGTGCAAGATTTACTGCAAGCGATTATAGACAACCTCATAGTTGTGATACAAGAGTACATTGTAGCTCTAACTCACATCTTGCCAAGGGCTTTGGGCATGATAATGATCTTAGTTTTCGGTTGGTTTCTTGGTCGTGTTCTGGGAAAGGCTACAGCAGCCATAGTAAAGCTGAGTAAAGCTGAGGATGCGTTAAAAAACACCCCAATCGGTGCGTACATGGTTAAGGCCGGTTACTCCCTCTCCACTTTCATGGATCTTATAGCAAGGATTGTGGTTTACTTATTCAGCATAGCTTTGGCTATTAGAGTGTTTAATATTCCTGAAGCCATAGAGCTTGCTCAGAACATCTTTGATGTTGTGGAGCGTATAGTCCTTGGTACGGTTATGGCGGTTATCGGGCTTCTAATAGTTGAAAAATTAGTTGAAATAGCTTCGAGAGTTCTCGATAGCGGCGATAAAGCAGGAACGCTAACATTAAACATAGTGCATGGAATCCTTATCCTTCTCGTTGTCGCCGCAGCTTTATCTGCAGCTGGGATAGACCTGACATCATTTACAGTCCTTCTTGCGTCACTCGTGCAGGGTCTAGGTTTCGGTATAGGGTTGTCGTTAGTGGTTATCGTAATTGCTTTGTTTAGAGAAGACATTCTGAAGTTTATGCATGCTTTTCAAGAAATGAAAGCAGCGCGGGAGCAGGAATGACTTCAGGTGTCGGAAAAGAGGGGTTAAACTTTAAATCATAGACCGGTGATTTCTGAACGGAAATGCGAACAGAATTTTGGTTGCTAGACGCTAGTTATGATGTCGTGGGAGGAGTTCCTGAGATCAGACTCTGGGGTATCGACGACGAAGGTAGACGTGTAGTAATTCTCGATAGAGGGTTTCGCCCCTATATATACGTTCTACCTAAGGTTGGATTAGAGGATAAAGCTTCCAAAGCTATCTCGAATGTTGGTACAAAGTACGGTGTACTAGACGTAAGAATTGTTGAAAAGAAATACTTTGGGAAACCAGTTAAGGCTTTTAAAGTAACCCTGCTGTCTCCTAGGCTGGTACCTCAACTTAGGGAGGCTTTGGCCAAGCTTGAATGCGTAGAGAACGTCTTAGAGGCAGATATCCGCTTCTATATGAGGTACATGATAGACAACGACGTATACCCTAGCGGTTGGCACGAGGTTGAAGTTGAAGAAATAAATAACGAGCACGGTTGGCGTGTTGAGAAGGTTTATCTTGCCAGAGGGCCACTTACATACATCGATGCTAAAACTCCCCCCCATCTCAGGCTTTATGCTTTTGACATAGAGTGTTACAATCCTTTTGGTGAGCCTAACCCTGAGAGGGATCCAGTAATAGTCATAGCAGTTAAGCGAGGCGAGGAATCAAAAGTATTCGTAACAGAGAACAAAAAAGATAAAGATGCAATTTTAAGTTTCGTCAAAGATCTAGTAAGCTTTGATCCTGATATCGTGACTGGTTATAATATCAATAGGTTTGATTGGTTTTATCTTCTTGAACGTAGTAGAATACATGGGATCAAGCTGGATGTATCGAGGGGTGGCGGCGAACCGACCCCCAGCGTCTATGGACATTATTCAATAGTTGGTAGAGCTAATGTAGATCTATATGACTTTGCTGAAGAAGTTTATGAAGTTAAGGTTAAAACTTTAGAAAATATAGCAGATTATCTTGGAGTTAAAAAGAAAAATGAACGTGTTCTAATAGATGGTTCAAGAATATACGAGTATTGGGATGATCCGAGTAAGAGGGATCTCCTAATCAGGTACGCGTTAGATGACGTTGAAAGCTCATATGGTTTAGCAGAAAAGTTCATACCCTTCGCTTTACAGCTTTCCAACATAACGGGTTTGACTCTAGATCAGGTAGGAGCCGCTTCAGTAGGTCACCGTGTTGAATGGTATTTGATAAGAGCCGCCTACAAGTTCAACGAGCTAATACCGAACAGAATTGAACGACCATACGAGCCGTATAGGGGAGCGATTGTCCTAAAACCCCTTCCCGGCGTACACAAAAACATAGCGGTTTTGGATTTTTCATCAATGTACCCCAACCTGATGATTAAATGCAATATCTCGCCAGATACGTATGTTGCGCCAGGTGAGCTTAAGGGCGAGGAGGTTAACGTTGCTCCTGAGATAGGGCATGCCTTTAGGAAGGCTCCCCCGGGTTTTTACAGGAGAATACTAGAAAAACTGCTCGAGGCTAGAAGCTCTGTGAGGGAGAAAATGAAAAACCTCGATCCGACATCCTATGAGTTTAGGCTTTTAGACGAAAGACAAAGAGCTCTCAAAATAGTGGCTAATGCAACTTACGGGTACTGTGGTTGGATCGGGGCTAGATGGTATAAACGAGAGGTCGCAGAAGCTACGACTGCATGGGGGAGGAGAACGATTGTTGAGACGATCGATATAGCTAAAAAATTGGGATTGAGGGTTATCTACGGTGACACTGACAGCTTGTTTGTTACGTACGACCCCCCTCGTGTTGAGGCTTTGATTAAAGCAATAAACGAAAAATTTAATTTAGATATCAAAGTCGATAAGGTATATGTTAAGGTCTTTTTTACGGAAGCGAAGAAAAGATACTGTGGACTACTAGATGATGGACGTATAGATGTTGTAGGTCTAGAAGCTGTTCGAGGCGATTGGGCGGAGCTTGCAAAGGATGTACAAGAGAAGGTGATCAGAATAATTCTGATAGAAGGTGATATTGCAAAGGCCGTAAACTATGTTAGGTCAGTTATAGAAGATCTGAAAAACAGGCGGGTGCCGCGAGAGGCTCTAATAATATGGAAAACATTGAGCAAATCTATTGAAGACTATGAAGTAGAAGCAGCACATGTTGCAGTCGCTAAAAAAATGATGGAGGCTGGTTATAAGGTGGTAAAAGGAGGTAAGATCGGTTACGTAGTAGTAAAGGGAAGCGGTAAACTAGCCGAGAAAGCTCTGCCGTATAACTTTGTTGAGGACATGGATTCTTTGGATGTGGATTACTACATTAGAAAACAAGTGGTTCCAGCCGCTCTACGTATACTGGAATATTTTGGTATCAATGAGAATCAGCTCCTGGAAAGTTCGCAACGTACACTGATGGATTTCTTCGGTTAAAATAAAGTTAAGTGACTGAAAGGGCAATCAGGTATAGATCATTAGCAGCTGAGTCCAGCAGGTCAGCCACATCTTCCAACATTTCGGCAATATTGAGCACTAGCAAAATGATGGGTGCGGGGAGGTTTGTTTCAAGTGTCGAGAAGGTGATGGACCTGTAAAGCGAATCCATCTCCCTTTCAGCGGCAGCTACTTTACTCCTGAACTCGAGAGTTTTCTCGCTATTCGAAAGTACTACGTTTATCATTACGATATATTCATCAATCATAGAGGAAAGGAGCTCACCCATGCTAATTAACTGGTTTTGAAGCTCTTCTGGAAGCTTCCACGATTTTGTAGTTAAGTATTCTACCCTATAAGCTATGCCGCCGAGCTTATCTATTATTCCGCAGAATTTAGAGAATATACCCATCCACTCTTCTTTATTATAGAGAGTTGGTGCGACTTTTGAAAAGTAGCTAAGAAAATCTTTTTGAATAAGTCCCACTTGATCTTTGTGTCTCTTAATTTCTTGGAATTTATCTCTTAGTTCTGGTCCTTCACCAAGAATTCTTAAACTAATAATTAAGATCTTTACAATCTCTTTAGCTTCAATGAATTTGCTTCGTAAAATAGCAGCTAATTTTTCGTCGGCAGGAACCGCTAGACTACGACCGGTAATCTCGAAACTCAACTTTCCACCCCTCTGACAGATAGAGGAGCTCTCACAGCCGCTATTGTATTATCAGCTATCCCTAGTTCTCGCATTTCATCTGCATTACACCAAACCTCGTTTTCTGGCACTTTATCCAACGCCAACGCATTAAATACAAACTTCCTTTTGCCACCAACTACGACTTCTACCGAATCTTTAATACCGAGGTACTCCATAGCTTTTGGACTCACTCGGGCTTGTCCATGAGGTACATCGTCTCTTCTACGAATCCTGAGCCTTCGTTCCCTTATGTTTGAGTTCAAGGCAACTCCCGGAACTCCGAATATATTGTCTATAATAAGATTTACTGCGGGAGTAATGTACAACTACATATTGACGGCTTTTCTTACTTTTACTAGACGTAAGTGACCACGCTCAACAACTATAACGTGCCCCCTTTCGAGCGCTAACCCATGAAGCTCTCGAATGCCGAGGACTTCAAACTCGCGTGGTAACATCGCGTGTAGTAAAAGTACTTCTGCGTTGTTGACAATGCCCCATGCTATCTCGCTGGGATTTTGTGCCACAGCTATAAGGCATTCACCATATTTTCTTAGTTCGGCAAATAGACGCTCACCTACAGAAGGCTCTGTGTCAAGACGTCGATAAGGAATGACATTCCATGACTCTTCGATGAGTGTAGCATGTCTAATCTCGCTTGTAGTCGGTCTAGATCTCGCTTCGTCGTACAGTGCTTTCAACAGTAAGAGGGAGAAAAGTCTCTTGATGTATGTACTTCGGAAAACACTCAAATCAATCGAGTAACTACTGTTGAAAAAGTCGCTAGGCATTAATCCTCGCCTTAGAGCCCTAGAGGCTCTGCCTTCACTGAGGGGAGCAAGCCTACGTGTCAATGCCGCTTTTACCTCATGATCATAATATGAACGTGTAGGGATCTCTTCAAGGGCTTCAAGCAAACCCTCTATGCCTGTTAAACTCCTGCTCAAGGCCTGTTTCACAGCTAAGCGCATAATGTAGAGTTGTGGAGCCGTAAAATGGAATGTGGAATCGAAAAGGTCAACTATCGTGTCTACGGTTTCTGGGTCGTCAGCACCTCCTGTCGACGTTAAATCTAGAGAAAAGTTGTCACCGGGAATCAGTCTCTCAATGTTACGGTATTCGCCAGCCCAGTCAAGTATTAGAACTGGTATATTCCTCTTTGATAGCTCTTCTACGAGAACCTTAGCCGTATTACTCTTTCCTGCACCCGAACGTCCTAAGATGAGAATATGTCCCTGTTGTACTCTAATTTTGTTGCGGAATCTACCTAGCTTCAAACAAATGGCCATCTCGATAAAAACCGGAAAGTAATATAAGGTGAAAAGCTGGCATTAAATAAATTGTCTGCTTCAAGGCATACATTTTCGTCTGAGAGGCCCTTACATGCTAACGTTTATTTGGTGTAAGATGGTTAGTAAGCGTGATGAGTACTGTAGCTACATTGTTAGTAAATAGAATTCTTATATTTGACAGAGCTAAATCTAGAAACTTCTACTTTAATGAAGGTTTTTATGGTAAGTTTTACATGGTAAGTAAACCGAAAAACTTAAACGTTGAAAGAGAGCTAGAACTTTCGCTAATTGAAGCACTATATCTTTCCGAGAATGGTAAAATCGAAGTGAGGGACAGGGAAGGCAACCCAATAAATACTGAGGAATTAAGGCGATTAGGGCGGGAAATGTACGAGAACTTTGATGAAGTATACACGGTTTACAAAGATCTAAGGGAACGGGGATTAGTTGTAAAATCGGGTATGAAGTTTGGCACAACTTTTGTCGTGTACAGGTTGGGTCCAGGCTTAGAACATGCACCTTTTCTTGTACACGTACTTCCCTACGAGAGTAAATTGGACCCGATAGAAATAGTGAGAGCTGGACGACTCTCGCACTCTGTAAGGAAGAAACTAATTTTAGCCTACGTAGATAACAACGGTAGAGTAGGTTACCTTCAGTTCAGATGGTTAATGTAATAAACTTAAAAGATAAAAAATGAAAAATAATATTCTTAATCTTAATCCTCGCTTTGCTTAAGTCTGTTTCTAAGTTTTTCGAGAACAGCTGGTAGCGTCGTATATTCCATCTCGTCGGGACCAAGCCTGTGTGGCATGAAGGGTCCATGTCGTCTCAAGTAATCGGCTATCTGTTGAGCTAGAGTTCTGGTATAGTCGAAGGCGGGGTCGTCGAAAAGGTCATTTGGCCCTTCGAGGAAACCATTGTGAAGTTGAAAACCGAGCGCTACTACTCTTGGTGGACCATCGAATCTTGTACATTTAGCCTGTTTCAAGGAGACCGGCATAAGAGGACCGTGATGGCTACCTCTCATCCATCCGGCTACAATGTGCGGGAAGGCGAAAGGTTCTAAGATTTCGCCGAGTGCGGGGAAGCCGTGTTGTGATCGAACAAGTAGAACTGGATCGTCTTTGCCTACATACCTTCCTGCGATAAGGCTTAGTCTCGTTACACTGGCGGATGCACCTATTTCCCTATCTGTTTTCCTTAGAACTCTCCTAACAACATACCTGCCCGGGGTACCGATTAAAGCTAGCAAATCGTAAAGTTCTTCGGGGGTGTTCATGTGAACATATTTGTGTTCGATGACATCGTATACTTCAAATATGAAACCATCGTGCATGCTGGGATCTATGACTAAGCCTGCGGTATTGAAGGGATCCGCAAACATTTTGTAGAGAGGGAAGTTCCAAGCACCCGGCTCTGTCTTATCTGCTGCGAACGCAATAATTGGTTCACTTCGTCTCTCCTCGAACGTCATTTCGGCGACTCCGGGACCCATTCCCTTCACGTTGCCGCTAAATGTGTCTTTCAAGAGATCTTGGCCAGCGCCGTACAATTTTAATGGTTTACTAACTTTCTCCGTAGCTTCTACAAATGTGTCCCAAGCCAGCTTGTGTATTTCCGGGTTGTTGTCCCCTCTTGTGTGGGACATGAGCAACTGTAGGTCGTCGCCACAATTGAAAACGTAGTAGTCTATAATGAGTCCGGTCTCTTTAGCTTCCTGTAGCTTTTTCTGTGCATACTCTATCAACTTGGGGTGAACTGTGGAATGTCCAACCCAGCCGCCGATATCTGCCTTTATCAAGCTGATAGTTACTTTCATCAAGCGAGTTATCATAGACCTCTTTAAATGTCTTTGCTTATTTCATCATAGACTTTGTTATTCTTCATCTTTTTTAATAATAAAATAGAAAGGATTAAAAACAAGTGAATAAAGTTAAATAGCGCCGGGGCCGGGATTCGAACCCGGGACCTCCCGGTTTCTTCCCCTAATTAGCGGGTTAACAGCCGGGCGCTCTACCGGGCTAAGCTACCCCGGCTCCAGGGTTGAAGACTTTATATCTTTAAATTTTATGAGTGTACGAGAGATAGACAGTCACGTACTTGGCTAAGACGGCTATAGAGTCGAAGGGTTGGACCTTATAGTCTATTAGGATAAATTTGTTAATTTGAATATGTAGATTAACCTTGCAATATTTTGGTTAATGTTTGAGTAAGTTCTTTTACTGACACTCTAATTTGTTTACGAGTATCTCTGAATCTTATAGTGACTGTGTCTTCTTCTAATGTGAGACCGTCAATAGTAACAGCTACCGGGACACCAATTTCATCGGCTTCGTAGTATCTCTTTCCTATTGTTCCCTTCTCTTCATAGATTGCCGTAAAGTGTTTCTTCACAAACTTGTAGATCTCTCTGGCTTTCCGTGTAAACTCGGGCTTGTCGACGATGGGGAATACTGCGACTTTTATAGGTGCGACTCCAGCGTTGAGAGAAAGGACGGGACGCCCTTGAATAACTTTAAACGCGTCCGTAATAAGTGCAAGCAGTATTCGCTCAAGACCGAAAGAAGGTTCTATTACATAAGGTATCACTAGTTCGTCGCCGTCTTCGATGGCCATGCTTCTTCCGCTGAATTCTTGATGACGTTTTAAGTCGTAGCTACCCCGGTTAGATATCCCCTCTATTTCTTTCCAACCCATAAACGGGAAGTAGTATTCTATATCGAAAGTCTGTAGTGCATAATGAGCCAACTCCGTTTTCATATGCTCTCTTACTCTAATCTTCTCAAGGTCGATTCCTATTCGTGTCAACCATCTTAACGATTCTCCGATCCAGTAAGCGTGCCACTTGCTGTGAATGAGGCCCTTTTCCCATGCTTCCTGAAGCGTTATTCGGACTGGGGTATCAACGCTTTTTTCCTGCAACTCAGCTGGTAGTAGTTGAACAGTGAGAGAAGCTATTTCTTCAAAAAGAGGGCATTCATCCAATTTGTTGGGATTCACGAAGTATTCTATTTCCATTTGCGTGAATTCTCTGAGTCTAAAGAGGAAACCTCTTGGAGATATTTCGTTTCGGAATACTTCGCCTATTTGAGCAATACCAAAGGGAAGCTTCATACCCATGGTGTAATACACATCCCTAAAGTTGGTGAAAATTAGTTGTGCTGTCTCAGGTCTAAGGTAGGCCTCGTTTAACTTATCTCTTTTAGGTCCGATATACGTTGTAAACATTAAGTTGAAGGGGGTTGGAGTACTTAACTCGCCTTCACATTCAGGGCATTTGATTCCTTTTTCATTAATTAATGAGGAAAGAGCTTCTGCGGTTAAAGTGGAAACTTGTATTCCTATATCCTCCAGTAAGTGATCAGCCCTGTAGTTCTTTCCACACTTTGAACAAGTAACTAGATAGTCGTAGAAAGCTTCAATATGTCCACTAGCTTCCCACGTCTTTGGATGAGTAATTACGCATCCATGTATGCTGACAATATCCTCTCTTTGCCTTATGAAATAATACCACCAATCGTCTAGAACCTCTTTACGTAGCTCAGCTCCCAAAGGACCGTAATCATAGAAACCCCTTAAACCTCCATAGATTCTCCCGCTAGGAAAAAAGAACCCTCTTCTGACACAGAAGCTTGTTAAATCGTCTAGCGTCAGCGATTTAGTTGTCTGCATAACCTTCAGCTAAGCGCTGTCAAAATCTCTTTTTTAAGATTATGCAAGGCACAGGGGAGGAATTCTAATTATGAAACAGGAATTTTAAGCGCGGAACGAGAATTGGTGCGAGGATAAGCGCTATAGTTGCTAGGGAGACCGCTAGTGTAAAAACGTTAACTATACTCGATCGTCTACTTTCAGGAATTCTGTTAAGCGTAGCCTCGAGTACAACCTTTAAAGCGGAGCCTCCGTCGAAGGGTACAATAGGTAGAGAATTCGTCAAACCTAGCGCTAAGTTCATCCATGCTATCCAGGCGAGAGTGTAGAAAAGTTCCCAATCTCCGAAAGGTTGCGGCAAGGCAGCCTCTAAATATTTCATGGTTTCCATATAGAGGGGAAAAGAGATAATTTTTCTTAAAAAATCGATTGGTTTATCGGATATGGAAAACATTAGGTTTCTTGAAAGTTCATCAACGCCGACGATTTTAACACCTATAAACCCCATTCCTCTCTCACTATCATTCTTCGTAAAATAGTACCTGTCTGCCAACGTTACGGTTACTCTACGACCATCGTGAAAGTGCAGGACAATGTTTTCCCCCGCCTTCTTTTCCTTCATAAAGGCATGGAAGTCAGACCCGTTCCTTATACTGTGGTTGTTGATTCCAACGATAATATCGCCAGGCTTAATGCTGGCCTGTGCGGCTGGCGTCTCCGGAGCCACGTAAGTTACTACGATCCCTCGAACAGTCGGGCTAACGTTGATAGATAATGATGAAAGAATGAGAAGAGTTAAAAAGGCTATGAGAAAGTTAGCGAAGGATCCTGCGGAGAAAACTTTTGTTTTAACTAAAGTTTTAGCGTTTTGAAATTCGTCACTGGGTTCGACAAACGCCCCTAGAGGCATACCGAAATATACAATGCCTGCCGATTTCACGGCGAGACCATTAGCCGCTAGAGTTACCCCATGTGCAAGCTCGTGTGCAAAAATCGCGGTTACAAGTCCCATAAGACCATACGATAATGGTATCAACGGGTTAATTCCGGGAAGTCCTATCAGAGTAGTTGGTTCAGGAGCCTGTTCCGGTGATAGAGCGAAAGACCCTAGAGCGCTCTGTAAGAGCAGTACCATGCCGAACAGCATGCTGAATATCCACGTTCCCACAGCCAGCCAAGCTGCATGAGGTAATCCCAGACGTGCGATTTTCTGAATGATCTCAACACAGCTTCTGCATCTGATGAGAGCCACTGGTCCATAAAACGATATTCTGTTGTCACCTTTCAACCCTTTCCACACTACATATAGGTAGACAAGGAAGCAAGCTATCAAAACCGTAATCGAAGGGGCCTCTAACATACCTCTTCAATAAGTGGTCTTAACCCAACTTTTAAGCTTGAGTTTGCAGAGTTTAGTTTTGAGCGGGATGGGTGGATTAGAGTGTGCTTAGCTATTATGAGGGTACCATTGCTCTGATGTTCATGACTACATCAGCTATGACAATCAATGCTCCGACCGTGAAGTTGAACAGACCATTAATGGAGCTCGACAAGGTTTCAAGGGCTTTATCCGTGACATCAGATGCGTACAGTGGAGGCATCGACTTCACGGCTTCTTGAGCACCCCTAACGAAGGAAAGTTCTCTCTCGTACTGCAACAAAATATTCAGAGCCAGCTCCTTTAGAAAAGGATTAGATAAACTCTCTAATACATTTTTTCTTGTTATAGAAAGTAGTTCTTCTAAAATTTTAACGCCAGTCTCGATAGCCCTCTCGGCATCCCCTTCCTCTAAAACGTTCACATATTCTTTATACAATTCCCTTAACTTTACATTAATACTTTCAGGCTCCACAAGTGGTAGAGCTTTCCCTGAATATTATTAGAGCTCGTTGCCATAAGAAGTAATACCTCGGTAGCCTGCCAACATTAACAACCGATTAATTTCTTACTACTATTGAGGTCAGCAGTAGCGGCTTCCGCACATGTCAGTGCTTTGACCCCTCTTCATCCCACTGGCTCTAGGGGTTCGATCTTTTTTACTTTAACTATAGATCCGGGCGTAATGCCGCACTCGTCTCTCAAGCTCTTGGGTATTGTAAATTGACGCGAGTCAGTATGGCGTGTTCTGAGGAGCTTTACATTGATAGATAACTCTTTTCCTCCGTATTCAAGCGTTATCCGTGCATCCCGGGCGTCCCTTAAGTTTAAAGTCTTAACAAGATTCGCGGGAATTAACACTTGATTATTCAAGTAAACCTTTGTTTCATAAGGTAATCCTTCGATCTCTCGCGAACTAGCTCGAGGGGGCATCGAATTATTTTGTCCTTTTCCTGTTATATATACCTTGTGCGCTGGTGGGAATAAAACTTTATTCGAGCTGTGCGATAATACCTAGCGTGGGAGAGGAGGAAGTATTCGTAATAGATCCTTGGGGTGTATCACAAGTTAAGGATTACGACAGGTTAATGCGACAATTCGGTATAGAGCCTCTAAGCGAGGAGTTAATTAAGAAGCTTCCTAGTAAGCATAGGTTGATAAAAAGAGGAATAATATTCGGCCATAGGGATCTCAGCTTGATTTTAAAAGCCATTGAAAATGGGGATGAGTACGCAGTCATGACGGGGATTAAACCTAGTGGCGAATTCCACCTGGGTACGAAACTTACGTCAGAGGAGTTTATCTACTTCATTTCCCTTTCTTCCAGTGCTAAGGGTTTCTTCGCAGTAGCTGATTTGGAAGCATATGCCGATAACAAGATACATCTGGAAGAGAGTTACCGTATAGCGATCAGCAACCTTATGGATATGCTTGCGCTAGGCTTAGATCCTCGTCGTGTTTACGTCTACAGACAATCAGTTGAAATGCCCGTTATGCAACTTGCCTTCATATTCTCTAGGTCAGTTACTTATAACACCCTTGAGGCGATATATGGGTCAAGACCCTTCGGTCTCTATCTCTCAGCACTTGTTCAGGCTGGAGATATTCTGAACCCCCAGCTCCCACATCACGGGGGACCAAAACCTACGCTAGTGCCTGTAGGGGCCGATCAAGATCCGCACATAAGATTGACTCGGGATTTGGCCAGTAGGTATGTTGAGGATTTCGGGTTTATTCCACCTGCAGCTACATATCATAGATTGCTTAGGGATTTGACTGGTCAGGAGAAGATGTCTAAGAGAAACCCCATGGGTATACTATACCTTAACGAGCCTTTAGATTCTGCTAGGACTAAAGTGATGAACGCGTTCACCGGCGGTAGAGCGACGGCGGAGGAGCAGAGAAAGCTGGGCGGAGAACCTGAAAAATGTGTTATTTTCGTGGAGTTGCTTTCGGTACACTTTCAGGATGATGATAATAAACTCGAAGAAGTGTATTGGGATTGTAAGACCGGACGGGTACTATGCGGCGAATGTAAAGCCAAAGCTTGGGAAATAATAGGGTCTTGGCTTAAAAATCATCAGGAAAAGAGATCCAAGATGAGAGATCTAGCTGAAAAACTCTTGGATAACAAAACACTAGGGTAGGAATAACGGCTGATTAGCAGTGCGTACTTTATATCTGCTATCACTTTTGACGGTTATTGTCGCCGTAGTAGTAGCTGAGGATGTATCGTTTAAATTGTTAATCCATGTAAAAGACGCTAGAGGACAGCAACTCATTGGTTTAGCAGGGGATCAACCTGTAGTGACGATAAGTTACCTAATAAATAATACGAAGAGGGAGGAGAACAGAATTTGTGGTCCCGAGGGTTGTCTCTTTAATATCACACTTCCCATTGGAGTTAACGCTACGGCATTTATAGGTATTAACATATCGGTTTCATGGTTGGGTATTCAATTACACAAAGAGAGGTATTTTTTAAATATAGATGAACTGATGAATAGATCCGTTGTAACGAGAATCGTTAGAATAAATTCATCTACTGTGAGAGTTATTGGTACAAATGATAACGATGGAGAACTACAAAATTGTGAAGTTTATATAAATGGTTTAAATATACCAATAAGAAATCTTAAAATAGACTGCGGAAAGTATATTTCTCTACCATTTGGAAACTACAATACCTCAAGCTCTACCTATAGAATAGCTAATACTTTAGTTAATGTTCCTCCTTTATCAGGAAGGTTCGAAGTTATTAATGGAACTTCTAATGTAAAAATTAGGTTGGGTATAGTAAACTTGTTTGTCGTAGATTTAAGGAAAGTTGATGGTTCTCCCCTTCTCGGATCTGAAGTTCAATTAAAATTTCTTGATGCAGGTAACGTTACAGTTTATAGGGGTACTGTACAAGCACTCCCCCTCTACCTAAGAGATTTACCCTATGGACAGTATTTCATTGAAGTGAGCTGGAAGGGTGTTCAACTTATCGGTACGAAAGTTACCCTGGGAAGTTTATCTCGCAGCGTCAACCTTTCGACGAACCTTATACCGAAGGTCAATCTAGTGGTGGTGGATAAGGATCTCAAGCCGGTAGTGAGTAACCGCTTGAAGATTACGGGTTCCACTCTTAATGTTGAAACCGTTACGGATGAAAATGGTTATGCCATAGTGTACAACATAATCCCTGGTTCTTACACGGTCACATCGTATTGGAAGAACTATTCTCTAAATACTTTGGTTCATGTAAGCTCGAGCGAAGCAAGAGTGGAGCTACCTTTGTGGCGTCCAGAGATAAAAGTGTCTACTGTCCTAGAGTGTGGTGAACGTTGCAGGCTACCTCCTAACCTCACTGTAGAGCTATTGTATGGTGAGGACATAATAGTTAAAGCATTGACACTTGACGCTATAGAAAACTTGAGCGTATCGTCAGAAAACCCTGTTTATACGCAGGTCTTTCTTAAGCTTCGTGTAACATTGAACAAGACGTTACTGTACGAAAAAATTGTTTGGGCTGGTGAACGGTCATTTAGTATAAAGTTGCCGTTTTTCGACTTAAGTATTGAGGTGAAAGACTACTCGGGAAATCCCTTGCCCGATGCTATAGTAATCGTTGAAGACAAGTTGGGTAAAAGAAAAACTATAAGCGATTACAATGGAATGGTTGAGTTACCATTTCTTTACGGTAATCAAGTGGATATCGAAGTGTTCTGGGGCAACGTATCTGTGGCCAGAAAAACTACTCAAGCTACTGCGGAACCTTTCACAATTAGTTCGATGGTTTACCCGCTCAAAGTGGAAGTAAAGGGGGCTCTTGGCCAGCCTGTATCGGATGCAACAGTATCCGTTCAAATTAGGGGACTGGGTTATGATTTTAAGCGTAATGTTACTACAAGGGATGATGGTGTCACCGAGATCTTAATTCCAGCCCCTCCGGGGTCTACTATTTCTCTCGTAATACGTAAAGGACGTATCAGTCTTGAAAGGCAACTGATAAGCGAAGAAGTAAAGAAAGGGTACACCGTAATTACCTTAGATTTACTCGTAGACTTTGGGTGGTTGCAAATTAGGACAAGTGAAGCAGCTGCAATGTTTACCGCAACTATAATTTTGACAATAACTATATTTGTTATAATTAAGATTCAAAAAAATAAGGAAACAAGAGGAGATATATTTAAGATGTACGGAGTTCCGTTAGAGGAAGAAGAGAAAAAGAGTTTTCTAGAAATTATAAGGGATCGCTTCAGAGAGACTTTTGGAGCTGAGGAAGAAGAAGCAGAAAGTGAGGGGGAGAATGGAGGATTATTTGAAGAGTTCTGATCCGGTGCGTCGGCTTTTTACCGTGCAAGATTCATTGCCTCTAATAGGGCATATAGCGTTTGGCATTATAGATCGAGGAACAAACCTGTTGCAAATACGACCTACAACGCTTTGTCCTCTTTCATGTATTTTTTGTAGCGTTGATGCGGGACCGGCCACGCGAAATAGGATAACAGAGTATGTTGTGGACTTAAACTACTTATTAACATGGTTCAAATGGACCGTAAAGGAAAAGGGATTGAAATGCGTACACGCATACATAGACGCCGTAGGCGACCCCCTTACTTACAAGTACATAGTCGAGCTTGTTCGAAGGTTGCGTGAACTCTCATTTGTTGAAACAATAGCCATGGAAACGCATGGGGCACTGCTCACGGAGAAGGTGGCGGAAGAACTTGATGACGCTGGACTCGACCGTCTGAACCTTTCGTTGGATGCTTTGGATTCAATTAAAGCTAAAATGCTGAGTGGTTCGCTTTGGTTTGAAGTGAACAGAGTGGTAAAAGTAGCTGAATACATCACATCTTCTCTAAATATGGACTTACTAGTAGCACCCGTTTGGGTTCCTGGTATAAACGATGAGGAAATACCTAAAATTATTGAATGGGCCTTGAGGATAGGAGCCGGTAAAAGATGGCCCCCTCTCGGTATTCAGAAATTTGAACTTCACAAATACGGACGTAAGCCGAAAGGTGTTAGGGAAATGAAATGGCAGGAATTTTACGCAATACTGCGCAAATTGGAGGATAGATATGGGGTGAAACTCATACTTAGACCTGAGGATTTTAACATAAAAAGAACAAAACCTCTACCTTTAACTCTAAGGAGGTTTGAGAAAGTAAAGGTACGTGTAGTTGGACCAGGCTGGTTGAAAGGTCAGTGGCTGGGAGTGGCTAAGAACAGAGTTGTGACATTGGTTGGCTCAAGAAGTGAACCCCCTATTGGTCGGAAGGTAAGTGCAACTGTGCTCTCCGCGAAACACAATATTTACGTAGCCCGCGTTACATAGCGCAACGAAGCCTAATGCAGTTCGAACGCCCACGTGGGACAAGAGATTACCTTCCTGAAGAATGTGAAGAACGAAGAATCGTTATCGAGAGGATCAGGCGTGTGTTCGAAAACTACGGATATGGCGAAGTTATTACTCCTGCCTTCGAACACCTTGAGTTGCTTACAGCGAAGGCTGGCGAGGAGGTAGTTGACCAGATCTACGCTTTTAATGATAAGGCTGGTCGCAAGTTAGGATTGCGTTTTGAGTTGACGACGCCCATAGCGAGGATTGTTGCCGAAAGGATCGACCTACCTAAGCCTATCAAATTCTATTACATACAGCCCGTGTGGAGATATGAGGAGCCACAGCGCGGAAGGTTAAGAGAATTCTGGCAAGCTGGTGTGGAGCTGATGGGGGTTTCCGGCGTGCCAGGTGACGCAGAGGTTATAGCCGTGATGATAAACACCCTAAGGAGGGCTGGCTTGTCTAAGTTTACGGTGCACGTGAACGACAGACGTGTGATTCAGGGCTTGCTTGACTGGGCTGGGATTAGTTACGAGCAGATGCCGTTAGCCCTTAGGATAATAGATAAGCTCGAGAAATACGGAGTCGAATACGTTGAGAAGGGACTCAATGCGTTAGTTAAGGATACCACTCGCCTCAAAGGCTTTATAGAGTATTTAACAAGTAACGACCCTCTAAGTATGACTTATGAAGGCTTAGGTCATACCGCTAAACAGGGGATTGAATCGTTGAGAGAGTTGCTAGATGAGTTAGACGAAGGTTATGGGCTTTCGAGTTATCTAAAACTCGATTTCAGTATAGTGCGGGGGCTAGACTACTATACAAGTCTCGTGTACGAGGCTAAAACGCCGCTAGGCGGTGAAATAGGTAGCGTGGCGGGTGGCGGAAGGTATGATGATCTAGTCCAGATGATCGGAGGCCCCCCTATCCCTGCAACCGGGATGGCTATAGGTATAGAAAGACTCATCGAAACTTTGAAGGTAGAAAGCAAGCCTAAGGTGCTAGGCAACAGGAGAGGGGTCATCCTAATACCGGTAAGCGAAGAGTTTCGAAGGGCAGCCATAACAGTGGCTGAAAAATTGAGGGATCACGATATAATTTCGGTCGTCGACTTCTCTGGGAGGAGGATTGCATCTTCCCTAGAAATTGCTGATAAACAGGGTTATCGGTACGCGGTGATAGTTGGTAAGCGTGAGATTGAGAGTGGTCAGTTAACGCTCCGTGACCTAGATAGATGGGTAGAGAAAAAAGTATCTATGGAGCAGCTGCTTAAAGAGCTAGCGAACTGCACAACACTTATCTAATAACGGTCCAGACGCCCTTGTGATCGATAAGGACTTGATATCTAAATACGCCTACCTAGATAAAAGTGCGATGCTAGCTCGCGTGTTCTCGTACCCAAACGACTTGAAGGACGCCGTATCTAGGTATTCAGGGCTTAGGCTTCAATTCGAAGTTCCAAAACCACTCAAAGGTATAACTATAGCAGGCATGGGCGGATCCTTCATAGGTGCATTCTTCCTTCAAGATCTTCTCCAAGATGAGTGGGAGTTGCCTCTTTTTACAATTAAAGACGTATACCTCCCGGCATTCATCGATAAGCATCACCTACTAGTCGCCGTAAGTTATTCTGGCAATACGGAGGAGACAATAAGAATCATCGTTGAAGCGCGTAAGAAGGGTGTACCAACTGTAGCTGTAACATCAGGTGGTCTAATTGCTGAACATGCTGAGAAATTGGGCTATCCGGTCGTCAAACTTCCGCCAGGATTGGCTCCTAGGGCCGCTTTCCCCTATATACTGACAGCCCTCACGGCTATAGTGGATTCTGTTGTCCCTTCAACAAATCTCACGCAGTCCGTAGCTGAAGCAGCATCTTTTTTAGAGAGACACTGTGACAACTTGCTCCATATAGCCTTGGACCTCTCGGAATGGATGTTGCAAAACTATCTTACTAACCGCCTTCTAGTCGTCTATGGGTATAGACCTTATCTCAGTGCCTGCTATAGGCTGAAGACTCAGATAAACGAGAACGCTAAGTTTCATGTTTTCTTCTCCGAGCTTCCCGAATCGAATCATAACGAGATAATGGGGTGGGAAACTCCCTCCAACTTGTTTACCTTAACTGTTAGAGCAAATGAAGAGCCCCCTCACCTTAGATACCGAATGGAGTTCCTTCTCAAACTATGGAGCGAGCGGGGAGTGCCGTTTAGAGAGGTTAAGCCAGCAAAAGGCAATAGGTTAGAGGAGCTTATTTCTCTCTTCTACATATTTGACCTAGCTTCTGTTCTCCTAGCGTTAAAGAGAGGGGTAGATCCAACACCCGTGGAAACAATATCGCAACTGAAGAAATACCTGGACACTAGGATCAACTTAAGAGACGTTCTAAAACCACAATAACTTGAGACGTTTAAATAAAGTTTAAACACCTTTCTTGTAGAATCTTTTTGAGACGGACAGCGTCATCAAACATGTGAACATTGTTGAAAAGAACATATGTCGGTACAATTTCTGCGTATCGAATAACTATATCGGTCACCTTGTTAAGATCTTCATCAGTGTACTTGTATCGATAGTTTACTTCGCCTGACCCTATTCCGTGTAGCCTAAAATAGGCGAAACCTGCTAAATGAATAGGTTCTCTTTTAAGAGGATCAACTACGTGAGTGAGATCAAGTTTTTCAAACAGAAGTTTCAAAATGTTAGGGTTGTTATTCCAGTTTCCGCGTGGCTCCCAACCTAGAGATATACCTTTCCTATTAATAGTTGTGAAGAATGCTTCAACACTACTTGCATTCTCAGGAGTGCAGCCGAAGCTGGGGGGTGTCTGAAAGATACACACCTTGGCATCGAGAATCTCGCAGATCCGAGATGTTTTTTCCCAAGCGTCAAGAGTTTCATCAGTTACCCGAAAATAACCGTATTTTTCTTCCACGTTTTTACTAATTTTCAGTCCACTGCGTTTCCATGTAGGCGAAGAGATTGGATGGGTAATCGCTTGCCATGCCTTCAAGGTGAACTCGAAGTCAGCAGGAGCCCCTTCTCTCCACTTTAGAGCTAGATCCTCTTGCGGGAGCTTATAGAAGGTTTCCTGTAGCTCAATGACCTTAAAGTATACAAAGTATGCTTTCCGCCCTCCTCGTGCTGACCATCCACAGGTTCCTACTTTTAACACAAAATTTCAACTAAGGTACTGATTATTAATCTATTGTGTAAGCTTATCAATGGAAAGTTTTTTAGCGTTAAGAGTCCAGGTTTAGGTATGTCAGATAGCGATGAAGATGCAATTATTAGTAAAACAATGGCTGAAATTATGAAGAAGCGGAAATCTCAAGAGAGCTCTCCCTGCCCTCAGGATGTAGTTTATGCCGACAGAGACTTATTAGAACACTTGGTAAAAGAATGTAGAGTTGTAGTCGCTGATTTTTGGGCGGAATGGTGTGGACCGTGTAAGATGGTCGCTCCGCTCATAGAAGATGTAGCTAGAAAGTATTCCCCGAGAATAGCCGTAGCAAAGGTTAACGTAGACGAAAATAGTGATCTTGCTTTAGAATACGGAATAATGAGCATCCCAACCATAATAGTGTTCGATAGGGGAAACGAATTCAGAAGATTCGTCGGTTACTACCCTGGCTTAGCACGGGAGCTTTTTAAAACGATTGAAAGTCTACTCTAATCTTCCAGTGTCGACAACGTTTAAAACATCGTAAATTCGACGTTTTTTTACCAAGTATACATATTCATTCCATACCCTTTTTGCACTTACTAAACCAACGTAAAACTTTCGCTTCTCCAACTCCCTTCTTACCTCTTCTACAAGGTCGTCAGGATGAATAAACGGCTTCAATGCCAAAACGGCGATTATAGCTTCAGCTATGTCGCCTCTCCTCGGGTAAGGTTTCTTTCTAAAGCCTCGATTACCACGCATCTTATTACCCACCGAAGGTCAGTTCACCTCCTTTTCTTCACGAGTCAGTCAAGGGATCAGCATCATCCCAGTCACACGTCAATAGGGATTCTAAAAAGTTTCTTTCATGGCCAAACAGTAGACTAGATCCTTTAACTCATCATCGAATCTTTTAATTAAAAAACCTTTCTGAACCATTCTAAGTAAAGTATCGTGAAGGGTTACTGGTGTTATACCCACCCTCCTGCTCCACTCGTACAGTTCTGACTTAGAGACTTTTCCCCCCTTTTCTTTTAGAAATGAAAGGATAAGGGCGGAAAGATCAGATGATGCGCTTGTGGGAACGGTACCCCCCTTTTGTATAATTTCCTGAGGCGGCGTAACACTTTCGTTTAAAGATTCAAGAAAATGCAAGAGGTCGACCTTTTCCTTACGTTCTTCTTTCCTCGCCAGCTTGGAGGGCACGTAAATACACAGTATCGGGATTAATATGATTATTGCTTGTTAAACTGAAGTAAACCTTTATGCAGAAACTCAACTATTGTTTCTCTGTCCCTTTTAATTAACTTTTTAAACTCACTAAAGTCCTCCTCTCGAATCTTACGAAGGAGTTTAAGCGCAACATATAACTCACCTTGGAAGATTCTCAAAAAACCAAAAATCTCTACATAAACACCTCTTTCTAATTCAAAAAGCCTTCGTGCATCGGACCCCCAAGCTCTCACTAGGACCTTTCCCTCATCATCGCTAATTTTAGCTTCTGCAAGTCTTCCCCTATGCTCTACAGCTTCAACAATTCCAGCTGTGCGTACGCGCCGCAATTTAAGCCCAAAATGCTCAAAATGAAGTTTAAAGTTAACTTCGGTTTCTGGGCTTTCCACGATAATCTTTGCTATTTCACTTGGAAGAACCCGAACATAGACGCTTTTAAGATCAACGACAACACTCAATCTTAATCAAATTCCATCCTGTGAAATCCTTTTTAATGATTTCATCACATACTCTCTCGACCACTATGCCTCGCGTTAACACCAAGTTGGTTTGCTGGGAGGAGGTGGTGGATTGGTGCCGGAAGCTGGCTGAGGCCGTGGAGGCTTCGGGCTTTAAACCGGACCTTATAGTCTCGATAGCCCGCGGTGGCTACATCCCGGCCCGCCTATTATGTGACTTCCTAGATGTTCACGACCTAGTAAGTCTTCAAGTGCTTCACTGGGGCAAAGCAGCTGAAATAACGGCTGTTGCCCACGTCAAGTATCCGTATGATCTGAATTTGTCAGGTAAACGCGTGCTACTGGTTGACGACATCCTTGACACGGGGGATTCGGTGATAGTAGCTCGCGATTATATTTTATCGCGCTGGAAACCCGCTGAGCTGAAGATCGCAGCCATGCAGTGGATCTCTTCAGTCGCTAAAATAAAGCCGGATTTCTACGTGGAAGAGGTTAAGGATTGGATATGGTACCAGTATCCATGGACACGAGCTGAAGACACGACAAACTTCTTCGAGAAGATAATTTCTGAAAGGGTTAAAGAACAGAAGAGTGAATGGAGTTATGAAGAACTAGTAAACGAGTTTAAGGAGTGGTATGGCATAGATGTTGGAGACTCCTACTATAAACTAGCTGTTAAAAGGCTAAAGAAAAATGGAAAACTTGAAGAAAAGGAAGGACGCTACAGAGTAAGATATTGAATGAGCATTAAAGTTTACCCTAATGGTGGACTATTAGTTGAAATCAAAGGAAGGAAGATACTGCTAGATCCAACATCTCTTCCCAGCGAAAAACCAGACGCTGTATTTGTTTCCCATGCACATAGCGATCATTACAATTTTAAGACTTTGCGCATAATGAAAGGTATTCCCAAAGTCATGAGTCAAGCAACTTGGGAACTCATAGATCCAAAGAGACGTCTAGACAATGTCACTATTGTCGAAAGTGGCGATAGTGTGGAAGTCGCCGGGTTGGCTATGGAAGTCCACGAAGCTGGTCATGTAATAGGTAGCCTACAGCTGTTAATCGATGCTGGTCTCCGCATGGTTTATACGGGCGACTTCAACCTAGATAGAAGGCTTGTGCTGAAGTCGGCACCTATACTAAAAACAGATGTATTGGTGATCGATTCTACATATGGGCATCCTCGTTATACTTTCCCCCCTCGTGCGCAGCTGTATAGGGAAATCCTTCGTACGGTTAGAGCCTTTCTCGAGGAGAACAAAGGAGTAGCGTTAGCTACAAGGGTTCTTGGCACTGGACAAGAGGTAACAGCATTATTATCACTAGTGGCCAAAGTAGTTCCGTTTGTAGATAGGAGGGTGGCGGAGAAGAACAGGGTTTATGAAAAGCATGGCGAAATACTAGGTAGCTACGTCGTGAATACTTCTGCGCCACCACGATCTGCAGCAGCTGTAGTGCCGCTCTCAGCCCGTTACTGTAACAGCATACCTTGTACAGGATGGGCTACAAATAGTGGTTTTCCTCTCTCAAGTCATGCTGGTTTTACGGACTTGATTAAGTATGTGTTGGAAAGTGAGGCGAACGAAGTGTTCGCGTTTTGGGGTTTTGCCGAATACTTCGCCGATGTTTTGAGGCGCGAGCTAGGGGTTCATGCGTACGCTTATCAACATTAAATTTTTTAACCTCATTTCATTTTTCATATTAATGATAAAAACAGGTGAAAAAGCCGAAGTAGGTGTAATCGGAGGTTCCGGTTTATACGATCCGGCTATTCTGGAAGATGTTAAAGAAATAAAAGTCTATACGCCTTACGGCCCCCCTTCTGACTTTGTGGCCTTAGGTACTTTGAAGGGTGTGCGGGTAGCCTTTCTACCTAGACACGGTAGGATGCATAGGATACCCCCTCACATGATCAACTATAGAGCCAATATCTGGGCTTTAAAGGAGCTTGGTGTTGATCGTTTAATATCAGTCAGCGCAGTCGGCAGCTTGAGGGAAGAGTATAAGCCTGGAGACTTTGTATGTCCCGATCAGTTCATCGATATGACTAAGAACCGAAACTATACTTTTTTCGATGGTCACACGGTTGCCCACATCAGCATGGCGGATCCTTTCTGCCCTGAGTTACGTACGTTATGTTCCTTCACGGCTAAGAAGCTCGGCATAGAAATCCATGAAAAAGGAGTTTATGTGTGCATCGAAGGACCTCGTTTCTCTACACGTGCAGAATCTAGGCTTTGGAGACAGTTTGGTGCAGATATCATAGGCATGACGCTCGTACCAGAAGTAAATCTAGCTAGGGAGGCTGGGATGTGTTTTGTAAACATAGCTATGGTAACCGATTACGATGTTTGGGCTGAACGTCCTGTAACAGCACACGAAGTGGCTCGAGTGATGGCTGAGAACGTTGAAAAGGTGAAGAAACTATTGTATGAGCTCATACCGGCGATTCCAAAGGTACGACATTGTGAGTGTAGTAAATTCTTAAGCGAGGCTCTCTTATAGAACACTCACCTTAGGTTACGTTTATTTTTGAATTCTTTATAAGGATTCAATACACAGGGGCATTGATGACATTCAAAGTTCGAGACCTTGGGCTAGCACCTGAAGGTAGATTAAAAATAGAGTGGGCCGAAGCCCACATGCCCGTTCTCCAGAAAATAAGGGAGCGATTAGTTAAATCTCGTCCACTCGAGGGGATCCGTATATCCGCTTGTCTTCATGTCACAAAAGAGACAGCGGTGCTTGTTAGAACATTAATTGATGCTGGCGCCAAGGTATCTCTAGCTGCCAGCAACCCCTTATCAACACAAGATGACGTAGCTGCGGCGCTAGCTGAGGAAGGAGTTGAGGTCTACGCTTGGAAAGGCATGAACGTTAGAGATTACTATGAGACACTAGCATACGCATTAAAGTCGGAGCCGAGCATAACAATGGATGATGGAGGAGATCTAACCGCACTGGTTCATAAGCTTCACTACAAAGAGAGTGGCGAGGATGTTCAGATTGCGAAAAACATTTTAGGAGAAATCAAACTTAAAGATGTAATCATAGGAGGAACAGAAGAGACCACTACTGGAGTCCTTAGGCTTAAAGCCCTCAGCGCAGAAAATAAGCTTATCTACCCTGTCATAGCAGTGAATGAGTCTCAGACTAAATATTTGTTTGATAACAGGTATGGAACAGGTCAAAGTAGTCTTGACGGAGTGATTAGGGCTACAAATTTACTGGTAGCGGGAAAAACAGTAGTTGTTGCCGGGTACGGTTGGGTGGGAAAGGGAATAGCAATGCGGGCACGCGGTTTAGGTGCGCGTGTTGTCGTGGTTGAGACTGACCCGATTAAGGCGTTAGAAGCGTATTATGATGGTTTCTACGTTACAAGTATGGATGAGGCCTCCACGATCGGAGATATTTTCATCACAGCTACTGGTAATGTAGACGTTATCAGGGGCGAGCATATGAAAAAGATGAAGGATTGTGCGGTTCTGTCCAATGCTGGACATTTTAACGTCGAAATTAATATCCAAGATTTAGAGCAACTTGCAGTAGCTAGTCGTCGAATTAGACCAGAAGTAGATGAGTATAAATTACCCGATGGTCGAAGAATTTACTTGATTAGCGCAGGGCGCCTTGTCAACTTAGCAGCGGCTGAAGGGCATCCATCGGAGGTCATGGATATGAGCTTCAGCAACCAGGTGTTAGCTGTTTTATATCTCGTAAAACATAAGGGCAAAATGCCTCCTGGAGTTTACAAACTTCCCAGGAAAATTGACTATCGGATAGCTGAACTAAAGCTTAAAGCATTAAATATTAGGATAGAGAAACTAACCGAGAAACAAAGAAAGTATTTGCAGTCGTGGCGCCTTGGAACCTAGTTACGTCACTAAAGGCTTAAAAGTACATTCATAAAGACGAGTAGGGTGGTGGAGCTAAAAAAGAAAGAGAAGTGGATGGTCTTCTCGGCGTGGCCCTACGTCAATGCTGTTCCCCACTTAGGTAACCTCATAGGATCTGTTCTCTCAGCAGATATAGCAGCTAGGTTCCTGAGGATGAAAGGCGCTGATGTAATTTTTGCAAGCGGTTCCGATCAGCATGGTACGCCGATAGAGGTTGAAGCGGTAAAGCGGGGAATGAATCCAAAAGAGATGGCAGATGAAATGCACATTAGAGTTAAAGATTTATTTGCTAAATGGAATATCTCATTCGACATATATACCAAGACTGATAATCCTACCCATATACACTTTGTAAGAGATTTCTTCATGAACGTTTATGAAAACGGCTATGTGTTTAGCGACGTCATTCAAACACTATACTGTCCTATTGATAACATATACCTTCCCGATCGATTTGTTGAAGGGACTTGTCCATACTGTAGTTACCCCAGAGCCAGGGGCGACCAATGTGACAACTGTGGTAGGTTACTTGATCCCCTGCAGTTGATAGAACCTCGTTGTTTTCTTTGTGGTTCAAGGCCGGTGATTAAGGAGAGTAGGCACTGGTTTTTTGATTTGCCTAAATTATCTAAGAAATTAGAAGAATATATCTTAAATAATCCTAACCTACCTGATAACGCTAAAAATATGAGCCTACAGATGATTTCAGAAGGCTTACGAGCTCGCCCTCTAACTAGAGATAACAAGTGGGGGATTCCTTCACCTTTCCCCGGGGCTGAAAACAAAACAATTTACGTCTGGATGGAAGCTGTACTCGGTTATATTTCTGCGGTAAAGGAATACTTCGAAAAATTAGGTGAACCAGATAAGTGGAGAGAGTATTGGTTCGATAAGGAAACGAAAAGCGTTTATTTCATCGGAAAGGACAACATACCGTTTCACACAGTGATCCTCCCAGCGTTGCTTATAGCCTCGGGAGAGGGTTATATTCTACCTTGGACTGTGGCCTCCACGGAATACTTACTCTTTGAGGGAGAAAAATTCTCGAAAAGTAGAGGAATTGGAATCTGGATAGACGAAGCACTAGAGCTACTTCCAGTCGACTACTGGCGTTTCGTACTAGTATGGACCCGACCGGAGGTTCGAGACACGAACTTCACATGGAAGGGACTGCAGGAGATAGTTAATGCCCAGCTTAACGATACGATTGGTAACTTCGTACACAGGACGTTGATTCTCGTGAAGAGGAAGTTTGATAACGTAATTCCCGATCCTGGTGAACTGCGCGAGCGTGACATTGCTGTCTTAAACACAGCATGGTCGAAGGTAAATGAGGCCGAAAAAGAGATGATGGAATTTCGTTTTAAACGCGCCCTCGCGTCTATAGTCGACATCGCCGGGCTTGGGAACGCCTACCTGAACGAGACGCGTCCTTGGGATGAGAGCCACTTAGAGGCTGCAAAAACTCTTTTCACAGCGTGTAGCCTAGTTAAAACGCTAGCCATCACATTAGCGCCTGTGATGCCGGAAAGCTCTCAGAAGATATGGAAACTTCTAGGCTATAGTGGGAATATTGAGGACGTCGGATGGGATGAAGCATTAAAACCAATTCGGCCTTTGCTGAGGATAGAGGAACCTCAGCCAATATTCAGGAAAATCAGCGACGAAGAGCTCGAAAGTATACAGGCCAAGCTTTCGGCTTTAAGATTAAGATAGACGTATAGACTTCATATTTTTCAGATTAATTAATTGACAGGTTCTCCTACTAAATATAAAGGTGAAGAATTAGCAATTTTAACTTCTATCAATTCACCAGGTTTAAAGAGCGCTGGTATTATAACTGGTTTATAGTTGTTAGTTCTAGCGATCATTGTTCCCTTCTTCTTTTCATCTTCTGTAACTAAAACTTCAATAATTTTACCTACATACTTGGAATTTACCTCAGAAGCGACGCTTAATGATGCATCAACTAGTAGTTTAGAACGTTTCTTCTTTTCGGGTTCAGATACCGTATTCCCAGCGAGATAGGCGTGTGTGAAGGGTCTGAAAGTGTACCGGGCGACATGAACTTTATCAAACTTAAGTTCTCTCACTATTTGAAGGCTCTTCGTAAAGGCTTCCCAACTTTCGCCAGGGTATCCCACTATGATATCTGTAGCCACGGATACTTCCTTGAGTCCGGTTCTAAAGAACATAATGAGGTCCTTGTACTCAGACGATGTATATTTCCTGCCCATAAGCTTTAGTACTTCATCGTCGCCTGATTGTAGCGGTAGATGCAAGTACTTGTATACCCTTTTATCTTTCATTAGCTCAAGGAGATCGCGTGTAATGTTTTTAACCATCCACGGTTCCATCATACCAAGCCTGATCATGTATTCACCATCAACTTCTGTAAGTATAGCCTTGAGCAAATCCGTTAGCTTTACGCCTTTATCGACCCCATAAGTTGCCACATCTTGCCCGGTTAGGAATATTTCCTTCGCACCCTTTTTTACGGCATCTGATACTAGATTGACCACAAGGTAAGGATCGAGGCTAACCAAGTTCTTTCGAACTATGGGTTCCACACAGAAACCGCATGAGCCTAAGCAGCCGACCTGGATAGGCAGAATATATCTGACGCCTCCCCTGTGTTTATATGCATGTATCTCTAGCTTATACGTGCGTACTAACTGCAAATCCTCTCCCTTAAGAAAGCGATGTAAGTCATCTAGGCTGGAAGGATCGATAAGAGATGCTTGAGGAGCAGCTTCTAGGATGGAGTAGGGACGAACGTTAACTAGGCATCCGGTGACTGCTACTCGTTTTCCTCTCGAGCTTATTTGCCTTACTCTAGCCAGGATCTTGCGTTCAGTTTCAGCTCTTACGGCACAAGTGTTGATGACTACGATATCGGCATCCTCTAACGTTGCAGCTAACGTGGTATGTTGAAGTATTATCTGCTTGATATACTCCGTTAAGGCTCTATTCAGCCAACACCCGTAATGTTCAACGTAGACTTTTTGCATAAGCCATTCCTCTACATCCCTAACAACTGGTGCTTTAAAGTAGAGCTAACCCTATTGCGAAGGGTATAAAAGAAGTAGCTGCTCAGCCAGCCGAAGCGTATATGAAGGCTGTAGTACCGTTGGCGGCTATAGTGATTCTAGTCTCACTTACATGCGCAACAGTACAAGGAGAAAATAATATTGTCGTTAAAGCTCGCTTAGACCCTCCTTTTGTGATTGAGGAGATGACGATAAAGGTAAGCGAATCTGTTCGAACCTTAACTTTTAATACTAGTCTCTTCACAGATGCTATAGACTATTTCTTCGCCGTTGCGGGCGGTAGAGTATACCGCGGAATCAAAAACGATACAACGTTAAGTTTTCAGTTTGAAACTCCAGTTAACGAAGCAAAGGTTTGGATTGTAGTGCGTGCACTAAGCACAGAGGGTCCTTTAACCTCGTTGACTATGCCCATTACCTTAGTACCGTATGAAGTAAGAGAATGCAACACTAGTTTCCTGCTCTATGATCTTCCCGCTCAACCAGAAATAACCTATTCCCCATTCAATCTAAGCTCTGGCTATGATGAAATCTTCAAAAATTTCTTACAAGGTAATAGCTCTGGACGAGCTGGCGAAGCCAGAAATATCACCCTTACCCTAACGGGAGCAAGGTTGTCACCAGCTGTGTTAAACCTTACTCGAACAGTGATTCTTGAAGCTAGATCTATAAAACTAATAGATAATTATACGTTTATAGGCTTGTCCGGTTACAGTACAGCAGACCTTTTTTTCACTTACACCGTTCCTTTGGAATTAGCGAATATTAGAGGACTAACCGGTCCCTATCCTCCCACTCAATATACCGCGGAAAAACTGGGCAATTCAACTGTTCTCAAGATATCGATGTTAGCACCACCCTACCAGAGGGGGGATTCAGCCTATCTTCAATTAGAATTCTTTTATCAGAATGGAAATATCGGCGATCGCTACAAGTTACCAATCTTTACGGGCGTAGGACGTTATCTTCAATCGCTTAGGATAATTGTTAAAGTCCGAGGTGAGATAACCGGTATAGGATCTTTAGAGGGTCGACAAGAGGGGGAGTATAAGGTATACGAAATGGGTACATTCAAGCTAGTAGGCGTTGAAGTAGATCCGATCGTAGAGGTTGAAGCTAGCTTAGTACCCCATCGTCAGTTCGTATCTATCCTTGGGGCTGTAGCTCTAACTTGCATCGTAGCGGCAAGCTACCTTCTTGTCCTCAGGCGGAAGAAAGGAGAGGTTCAACCGCTGGTCGAGGAGGTGGAACTGGTTTCCAGTGAACTGAGCAATACGTTAGCGGAAAGACTTTCTAACGTGGAAGCTATGCTCGAGGCCTGGGAAAGGTTCAGCTCAGGAAGACTAAGCAGGCAAGCCTATCGGCAACTGTCGTCAAGAATAAGAAAACGAGAAATTGAATTGAAGAAATTAAGCAGAGATCTATCAAAAGATGGTAACATTACTAACATTATTGAAGAAATTGATAAAATAATTCAACAAATTGAGAAGAATATATTAGAAATGGAAGATATTCATAGAAATATCGAGCGTGGATTAATACCTAAAAAGGAAGGTAAAGCTAAAATTAATTCCATAGAGCGAACTATAAAAGAATTGAGAAATGAACTAGAAGAACTAATAAATAGATTAAGTAGTTCCTAAACAAAATAGTTTAAATACATCATAACTATGTATTTATTTCAACAAAAGTAGTGCGGGGGCCGGGATTCGAACCCGGGCAGGCCTTCGCCAGCGGAGCCTCAGTTTGAGCCCAGCCTAAAAGAGCTGGACCACCCCCTTTGACCTAGCTCGGGCACCCCCGCTCTGAAAAGGGAGCTAATGTACCAAATATAAATTTTGATGCTTGCCTTTACTAGGGCTTCTTTGGTAAGCCTGAGGACACGAAGCTCGTTGCAATTTTTCTCAATGTATTTATTGGGTCCCTTAGTATGTCATCTTTATTCTCTCTAATCATTTTAAGAGTATTAAAGGCTATACTTTCATACTTTAAGATTGTATTTTCAGAAAGATTATCGCTTTGTTTCCTTAATTCCTCAAGATCCAGAACATCCACCTCTCCCCCCTCTCTCCATATAACATCCACACAAGCATCAAGATACCATAACGCGTTGGGGGGATGTGGTTCTACAGGAGAGTTTACATTAATGTAAATACCTTTTAACTTACCATGACGATTAAAGTAGACATGGGGAATTATATTTGATAAAAATACAATTATGCTAAGGGCGGTATCCCCTTTCTCTTTTGGTATATCCAATCCATTGTACACTCCTTCCCCCGTTATTTTTCTGGTTAATTTTATCGTAAAAGGGTTGGTTGATAAGACTTCGCTCTCTCCTTCGATCACGATAGTCGTTCCATCAATTTTCTCATGTATTAACTTTAAGTACTTATTTCTAGAAACGTCGGTTTCGATTATCTTGAGAAGGTTTTCTGAAGCGCACTCCATATCGCAGCAATGATAACTATTCTCGAGAAAATCTACTAGAGGGGAATACTTGTCACCGCAAGTTTTCAGTAAATGATGATATCTAATTGTTGGAACCTGTCTAGCTCTAACATTATCAAGAAGGAGCTTATCATCTAAGGATAGAGGAATGAAGGCGAGAAGCTCACCAGGGCTCAGCTTTTTAGGCTCTGTTGCGTTCTGAGCTATTTCTTTAACGGAGCGGGCTTTATCCTTAAGGTTTTGAAGCTCTTCTAGAAGTTCGTTAAGATCGCTCCAGCGTGCCGAACTTCGCCATTTTACACCCCATCCCTCTAGACCAGCTCTCATGGCAATTGAAAGCAGAAGCTCTCTCCTCATGTCCCTAATGTGTTCGCTTACATCATGAGCTTGACCTTCGACTATCCTAGCGTGGTTTCCTACAACAGCTGCCCCTTTCCGCAGCACAGGTACGCGGTTACGGTAAGCAACTACGTGGGCAATCACTATGTCTCCAGGTCTTGCCCTATCTTCGTAAATGCCTACTTGCCCTCCCGGTAGCTCTACAATCCCCTCTCTCAAAACCTTACAGGCATACGTAGCATACAACTCGTAAGGCATTGGATGACAAGGAGATGACTGAAGGGTTTTCTTAAGCACTTCCAAAATCTTAAGCACTATATCTCTCTCACCGATTACAACTAATCCCTTGAGATCATCCCTATCCTTTATAGTGGCTAAAGCAATGCCTTTTTCATCCACAATTTCTCCGAAACGTTCTTTCAGCGTTTGGCTCGCATCAACGACTTTTATCCCATTATCGATTAGTAACCGCGTCAAGGCCGTTGAGTAAATGCCACGTACTCTTACTCCTTTGCTTAGCACAGACAAGCGTCTTGATTAGATCACTTGAAATTTACGGATCATCTAATTGAAATAATTTTACGCTCTGCACTTTTGTGCGGAGGCGGGCTTCTATAGGGTTTAGGATATCACTAAACGTTTATACGTAACTGGTTTCCTCCTCTTGTGGTGATGCCATGGGCGAAGTCACACAGTTAAAACAGGCGGTAGATCTCCTTAGGAAGTTAGCGGAGGATAAAGGTGTGCCACGAAACATAAGGAAACTGGCATCAGAGTCAATTGTAGTGCTAAACGACTCTCGTTTTTCGGTGGGGCTGCGTGCAGCAAATGTGATCTCCAAGTTAGATGAGGCTTCGCTGGATCCAAATGCTCCGTTATTCGCAAGAACTTTAATATGGCAAATAATAGCCCTCTTAGAGCAGTTACGAGATTAGAAATTAGAGAAGCAAGCAGTAGCGACTTGGAAAAAATATACGAAATCGAGAAACTGTGTTTTGGTAGCTATGCTTATGATCGCCAGCTTCTTCAGATGTATCTGTATCTGTCGCCGGATACATTTTTGGTTGTAGAAGATACGGGAATAATAGTTGGCTATATAATTGGATTGCTAAAGAAATGGGGGGAGGCTCACATAATTTCTCTAGCGGTACATCCTAGCTATAGAAGAAGAGGCGCGGCGACGGTTCTTATGAAAACTCTTCTAGAAAAATTCAGAATAAAAGGTGCCAAAAGTGTGCGTTTGGAGGTTAGAATTAGTAATATCCCTGCTATTAAATTATATGAAAAATTGGGTTTTAAGGTTGCAGGCTATATTAAAAACTATTACCCAGATGGAGAAGATGCTTACTTAATGGTGATACAGTTGTGATGCGTGTGAAAAGACTGTATACGGGAAACGTAGTATATGGAAGTCTTCCTGAGGGTTGTAAACTATGTTTGCGAGGTTTGAAAAGTGTTGTTTTCGTTACAGGTATTTGTCCTAGAAGTTGTTTCTACTGTCCTATCAATAATGAAAAGAAAGGAAGAGATGTTATCTACGTTAACGAGAAACCAGTAGACGACATTAGTAAAATAGTAGTAGAGGTTGCTTTATCCGGTTCACGGGGTATAGGGCTCACGGGTGGAGATCCGTTATTCAAGCTTGATAGGTTAATCGCGATAGTAAAGACTGTTAAAAAGGTCTTTGGTCCAAAATTTCATGTCCATCTTTATACCACTGGAAAAAACTTGACCCTTAATACTCTCGAATTGCTAGAATCTTTGAACATAGATGAGTTACGTATTCATCCAGACCCTTCAGATATGGAAAGGATACTTAATTTAATAGAGAACTACAACAAAGATACACTTAAGATAGGGTTTGAAATACCAATATTCCCAAATAATTTAAATAATTTAATAAACTTAATAGATAAAATATCTAGATATAGAAATGTAAATTTCATTAATGTAAATGAACTGGAATTTTCGGAGAGTAATAGTGCTGAGTTGAAAGCCAGGGGTTACAGCATATCTGATGATTGGAAAACCGCCGAGGGTAGTCACACAACAGCTATCCAGTTTTTACATGAGATCGAGTTGCGTTCTCCCAAGCTAAACGTGCACTATTGTCCAGCAAATAGCAAGGACAATTACCAAGTAAGGCTCAGATGGTATCGAAGAGGTATCTTGACAGCGAGATCTCACGAAATCGTTAGTGATGAGGGTACTATACTGAAAGCCATCATATCAGAGACTTGCGAGAGGATCCCAAGCACGCTGGTTGTAAAAGGGCATATAGGATCTGAAACCTCACTGGTTTTAGCGGAAAGCTATGGAGCAGAATATAGACTAGTGGAGGAACTCCCGGATTATAAGCGTACACTTCTAAACATTTTGTGATATTTGTGAAAATACACATATATCTTCTGTGTTTTTGAGAATTTTCACAAATATAATTGATATTTTCTCTGATTCATAGATTTTCTAGAAACATTATGGACCTAATTATTGCATTTTATCAATTAATAGATGTCACAGCTATGGATTCAGTTCAACTTTCAATATTGCAGTGAACTTATATACGGGATATTAACATACATATTCGGTGGGAAAAAATGTCCGAATGGTATGCTTTTGACGTAAAGGCCAGAAAAAGAGTGCGCATTAAGAACCCTGAGTTCAAACAACTCAAAAACGGTCGATGGGCAGTAACCGGGATTAGCGAGGAAACAGGGATTAAAGTCTTCAGATTCCTTAGCAAGGAGGAGGTAGAGAAACACATTAAAAAGTAACTAGTGTAATCATTTATCCCTTTTTCTTTATTTCCGTGTCTACCTGTAAAACCGAGTTATATACAATAAACGTTTAAAACCTCAATTTCCTCGCTGATTGTTGTATGGCTAGTGAGGAAGATATCTTGAAAAGAAGACTTTTGTTAGATATGCAACGAAGAATGTTAGCTAAACAAGCTAAATTGGAAATTAGAAAACAGCCTGATTATTTTACCGCATTTATAGAAAACTTGAGTGAGGATGGAAAACAAATGTATAACAAGGCTGTTGAACAATATCCATCTTTAGCTCCTAAAATAGCAGAAGCAATAGGTAAGCTTTACATGGAAGGAAAGATACAAGGAACACTGGACGCCGAGGCCGTCTACGGTTTATTTCAGGAAATGGGGTATCCCATTCGAATAGAGACACGAATAGTATATAAAAAGAAAGGCGAAATAAAAAGCATAAGTGAACTTTTAAAAGAATCCAAAGAAGATTAAGGGATAAAGGTTATTAGCTCCTTTAAGCGTGCCTTATTGGCGGGAGAGCATGTCCAAGAAGATAGTTTTAGTAACTACAGATTGGGCTCCCTTTTCTGATAAGTTGGCAAAAATCTGCGAGGAAGAGGCTTCGAAGGCGGGTGTTCCATTTGAGATTAGAAAGGATGATTGGATCTACCTAACACGTTATGGCGAGGTAGATGAATTTGGCGGGGCCGACGTTCCTCAAGTTTTCGTCGAAACGGAGGGTAAGGTGATACACGTCCTAACTAGAATACCCATAGACAGCGGAGGTAAGCCCGACTTTGAGGATGCTAGGCGAAAAATTCTTGAAGCTCTTAAAGATTAAAGCAGTTGACCTCCTGTAATTATTTCTTCAAAGGACGTGCCTAAGGCTTCCAATATTTGTTCTAGAGCTGTTCTAAGGTGTTCAATATACTTTTCAGAGTCTATCTCATCTATTCTAGCTAGTTGAACTGCTCTGACACCATCGCCTCCTCTAGTTTTCACGTACGATATTATATCTCCCATCCCCACGCTTTTCCCTATTTTCTGAAGTTGTCTCGCAGCTTTTACATGCTGTGGTGTATTTTTAATATAGCTGGATAAAGGTTTTGTTAGAGCAACTTTAAAAACTAGCTCATCGAGTGAAACATTTTTGTTTTTTAGTTTATCATAATAATTATAAGTTATATTTTTCAATTCTTCTATGGCCTGATTTAATTGGTATATGTCTTCAGCCTTACCTAGCAGATCTATAACCTGCATTATAAAACCCTTAATAAACTCTGGAGTATTGCGTTTCTTTCCAACTATACCTTTCGCGTCTATGGTAGAATCCTCGAATAAACCGATATAATTTTTCTTCCTGCCGCTGAAGGCTACCCATCTATACTTTTTATCTACTTCTATATCCACTTGAAGATCTTTAGCGACCCATGAGGTAAGCTCCTCCAGCTTTTCGCTTTCTGGGTTCCATAGAAATAGGGAGTCTGTATCTCCATAGAGAACGGATATGTCAAGCTCGAGTGCTCTTTTCAAGGTTGCGGTTAACAAGTAGCGTCCCAGGGCTGTCGTAGCTTCAGCTACTGGTGGGCAATATAGTGGAAAAGTTTCTGCACCATATACGCCATAACTAGCATTTATGAAGACTTTTAGGGCACTTTGTACAACGTTGTAGTGATTCCTTTTAATTGAGTCGTTTTCTGTCTTAGATAGTCTCTTGTAAATATAAACTCTAAAGTCCCTCAGGAAGCCAACAATTTCAGACATTATCCCTTGTTTCTTTGTACAAACCCAGTGACTCAAACCTGGTATTCTGTTACTAGTGCATTCCTTATGGGGGCATCTAATGGTCTCATACGAGAGATTCCATCGTTTTATAACTGTGGGATATAGTGAGGCAAAATCTATGACGGTAACGTTGAAGAATATACCTGTAAGCGGGTCTATTACAACAGCACCCAAATATTTTTTCCCCCTTATTACAGCTTTCGTATCTGTCTGGTTCTTGAGTGATTGTATATCTTGATCGTTTGGTATCAGGTATCCCCTCTTTCTATGTTCAAAGTAAAGCATGCTTCGAATCCAACTTGAAATATTGTGACGCGCTAGGTCCTCTATACCAAGTTTTGATATTCTCATCATTAACACTATTAGTTTTAGAACGAGTTCATCATTAAACGATGTTAGCTTGTAAGTAAGTTCAGCATCACGCAAACTGTATTCAACTAACTCCTCGTAGCTAACTTCTGAAATGTGTTTTTCTAGCTTAACTTTCCCTTCTCCTATAAGGGGCTCGGATATCTCGTCCAATGAGCGCCCTTCCCTATATTTGCCACCAAAAGCATAGACTCTCATTGATTTATTTGTAAAGAATTTATATAGGTCGACATGTAGCGCACGTTTCATTCTAGCGTATTCAGCTCCTGGTCTCCACTCAACTGGGATTTCTCCTTCACTAATACCTAGTTTCAGGGCTCTATTCTTCAAGTAAGGTAAATCGAAAGCGTCTCCATTGAAGGTTAAGACAAGCGGGTAGTTAGATAAGATCTCAAATGTTCTCTTCAACATTTCTCTCTCGTTTGTGAATGTCTCTACGTTTTCAAGTTGGGGGGGCTTGTTAAGCTCAGGTCTTTCAAGAAGCATAACTTTCTTTAAACCATCGGAGGCGTATAATGAGATAGCTAAGATCGGATATGGAGCCTCATCAGGCCTCGGGACTCTATCCGGCTCCGGCGAATAAACCTCAATATCTAAAGCTATCCTCTTCAGTTTTGGGATAGGTGCTTGGAAAAGTTTTGCCCACTCTAGAGCCCTATTGAAAACATCCCTATCTTTTCCGTAGAGCCTTTCTAACTCTTCGATGACGCTCTCTGGCATCTCAGGTTGTACAAGAGAGAAACTGCCACCGGAGGCTAGATACGGCATGCCTGGAATAAAACTTACATCGTATAAGTAGCAGTGATGATACTTTATTTTTGCTTCCCAAGCATGTCCACGGAGTATTTCTCTAAGCGCATGTCTAGAACCTCCAACAGAGAGCGGATCACGAGCTACGATCTTTGTCATTTCAACTTTAGAATCTCTGAGAGCATCATACTTTTCAACTACTTCCATATGGTCAAACCCCTTGTGTTTGATCGCATCTGGGTACTGCAGCAAAACTCTCTCGGGTGGGAGGTCAGTTAGAAGGTACGGTTTATGTCCTATAGGGTCAGGTATGTCTATGAGTCGCTGCTCTTTTTCATCATAGAACCTAAGTATAGCATGACCCGTGTCACCATCATAAACTACTTCCATCAAATATAACGGGTTATCCTTGTGGGAATTGATCATCCATTTTACACGTGAAAGGATAACATAAAGATGTTGCGTTTAGCTATGGAGTACAACAGCTCATAAGATTGTCGTATTTACATGACACTTATATACTATGTCACCCCCGCACGTTAACCGGTGACTAGGATTGGGCTCAGGGGAAGTGAAGATAAGTGGTTGGGTTAACAGTCTAAGAATTGTTGGGGCAGTGGCATTCCTTGAGGTGATGGATGGTGGCAGCCTTCAGTTATACACCGTTGTTATAAAACGGCATGAACATCCAGAGCTGTGGAATTTAGCTACACATATGAAAATAGGGTCAGCAGTCACGGTAAAAGGGTCTATACCAAGCGGTCAAATAAGTAAAAGAGGCTTAGAGGTGAGGGCGTACGCGCTTAATCTTTTGTCTGAACCAATCGATTTCATGCCGTTAGATCCCTCAGGCAAGACTCCCGCGTTGCTGGATACAATTCTCGAACATAGGTACGTGGCACTGCGTATACCACGTCAAAGAGCTTTGTTTGCGATAAGAGCACTAGTAGTGGAGGCGGTGAGGAACTACTTTAAAAGTCTAGGCTTTCTCGAGGTGCATACACCTAAAATTTGCGGAGCTGGTGCGGAAGGGGGAGCTACGCTCTTTCAACTTGACTACTTTGGTAGAGTAGCGTATCTAGCACAGAGCCCTCAACTCTATAAACAGATGCTCATGTGTGGATTTTCAAGAATTTACGAAATTTCGCCGTACTTTAGAGCGGAACCCTTTAGTACGGTTCGACATCTTAACGAAAGCTGGGGTATAGATGCCGAAATGGCTTTCATCGAAGGACCTCAAGATGTTATGCGCGTCCTTGAAGATTTGATAGTACACGTGTTTGAATACTTGAAGGCCAAAGGTCAGCGCGAGTTCAGCGAGTTGGGGATAAACTTACAAGTTCCTCGAAAGCCTTTCAAACGGGTAACCTATAACGAAGCACTGGAGATTTTAAGAAGCCGAGGTTACAATATCGAGTGGGGACAAGAT
This sequence comes from Thermofilaceae archaeon, assembly GCA_025057995.1. GTDB lineage: Archaea > Thermoproteota > Thermoprotei > Thermofilales > Thermofilaceae > JANXEW01. The sequence continues at coordinate 48,385 of JANXEW010000002.1, forward strand.
TTAGGCAGCGATGAAGAGCGTGTATTAGGGGAATCAATGGTTGAAGAAGGTTATGACGCTTACTTTATTACCGAGTACCCCTGGCATGCTAAACCTTTCTATATAATGAGGAAAAAGGAAGAAAGCGAGTCTTTCGACCTGGATTACAGGGGGATGGAACTGGCTTCAGGTGGTCAGAGGGAGCATAGGTATGATAAACTAGTGGAGAATTTAAGAGATAAGGGCTTAAGTATAGAAAACTTCGAGTTTTACTTGAAAGCATTTAAGTATGGGATGCCTCCGCATGGAGGCTTTGGATTAGGTTTAGACAGGTTAGTCATGACACTAACAGGAGTACAGAATATCAGGGAGGTCGTGTTATTCCCGAGAGACAGGCAAAGGCTCCTTCCTTAAACGATAGACAATAGTATTGACATGGAAGTTGTTAAGCCATGATTCTAGGTCGGGAAGAGATTCTTAAACTGATAAAGGGTAACCCCCCTCTCATTACTGGTTGGATAAACCTTGACGCTCAGTTGCAGCCGTCTGGCTTCGACCTATCTTTAATGAAAATCAGCAAGTTTATTGATAGTGGCTTTATAGACTTTAGTAACAGGAAACGGAAAATCCCCAATACGATTGAAGTATTTTTCGATCCAGAGGGAAAGGTTAATCTCGAAAAGGGATGCTATTTGTTAACATTTAACGAATATCTAAACCTTCCCTTAGATGTAGCGGCTATTGCTAAGCCACGCTCAAGCCTCATTAGAAGTGGAGCAACAGTAGAAACCGCCTTATGGGATCCTGGGTACAGAGGACGTAGCAAAGCGTTACTAGTTGTTTTCAACGAGTATGGTCTCACACTTGAGCAAAATGCGAGGGTTGTTCAGTTGATTTTTATGCGGGTTAGCAATGTAGATAAGGGTTACTGTGGGCTATACCAAGGTGAAACGTGATGGAAAAACAGGCTCTTAGGCTAATAACTGACAATAAGTTACTTAAGTTACGCCTAGAGGAAACGGGTATTGAGATAATCGTTGCGTATGGAGGCAAGTATGACCGACTTTACCTAGTAGTGCCAGGTAAATACTGTAGCTGTCCCAGTTTTTATTTTAATACCCTTTCAGGGAGAGGTAAATCGGGTTGTGTGCACTTAAAGGCCTGTGAGTTAGCCGGGCAAAACATTCCAGAAAATGTCGTAAAATGGGATTATTTCAAAAATAAGATTTTTCCTATGTTGTTTAAGGGCTTGATCAGCTAAAACTCTTCGGCTTCAACTGCTATTTCAGCCCTTGTCTCTATTCTTTCGACTTTTCCGTCGCGTAAGTAAATTATTCGATCGCTCACATCTATCATCTTTAAGTCATGGGTAGCAGTTACTATCGTTACACCTTTCTCTTTGTTTAATTGTCTCATTAAGTTGATTATCTCGAGTCCCGTCTGTAGGTCTAGGTTGCCTGTTGGTTCGTCGGCTAGGATTATCGCCGGGTCGTTTGCGAGTGCTCTAGCGATAGCAACTCTCTGCTGCTGACCACCGCTCAACTCGGTTGGTCTATGATACAAACGCTCGCCAAGCCCCACTCTCTCAAGAAGCTCTCTAGCTCTTCTGATTCGTTCTTCTCTCCTGACACCAGCGAAAATCATTGGTAACATGACGTTCTCCATAGCTGAGAGCACTGGGATAAGGTTGAAAGTTTGGAAAATATAGCCTATTTTTCTAGCTCTTAACCATGCAAGCTCATAAGCATCGAGCTTGCTGATATCAACCTCATCGATGTAGACTTTCCCTCGAGTAGGTCTATCAAGCCCACCTATCATGTTGAAAAGTGTAGTCTTTCCAGCACCTGAAGGTCCCATTATAGAAACATACTCTCCACGTCTGATTTTCAAATTAACTCCATCTAAAGCCTTAACTATATATACACCCATTTTGTAGTATTTAGCTAAATCCTCTGTCTCTACAGTGTATTCATATCTTAATGCCATGTTATTCACCATTCATGTCATCAAGGGTTTTTATTTTTTGTTAGCAACTATATTTCATATCGTAACGCATCTGCTGGATTTAAGCGGGCAGCGTAATATGCAGGATATAGAGTTGCGATTAAACTGAGTAGTACTGCTATGCCGATACCTAATAAAAGAAGACCTAAAGCTACAGGCATCGTCCCGGCTAAAGGTACAGCCGGGTTAGGTTGTGTCAGTGAGCTAAAGGCCGTAGTTATACCTACAGCAGGGTTAGCGAATGCGTACACTATAGCTGCAACTAATCCTATAATATAACCCGATGTACCCCCTATCCCCCCAACAAGCATGGCTTCAATTAAAAACATTTCAAGTATGTGTCTATCTAGAGCACCTAAGCACTTGTACGTACCTATCTCCTTGTACCTTTCAGCCACTGCGATTAACATGCTATTGGTAATTCCCACGCCGCATACTAGTAGTGAAATAAATAGCAACCAATACATATAAGGCTGAATTCCTGTTCCTCCTGTTTGAGCCTGAAATGACGCCATCATCATAAGTGAAACGAAGAACGCTATACCCAGCGTTACCGAGGCTGTTGTGATGGCAACCCTTGTAAATCGGCGGCGCACATTCTGAATAGAGATATAAAATGCCTCCGACACGGGGAGACGAATCTCTCCAATTTCAGCTGTCATCTGGCTCCCAAGGTTTAAGGTCAACAATGTATAAAACTTTCGCATCTCCCCTTTTATATTACTAGATTACTAATAAGCATAAATATATCATGAAAAAGATTGCATTTTGAGCGCTACATTTAAACTCTAACTAAGTGTCGATAAGCGTATATACGACTCTATGGTACAGATGCGGAATACAGATAAAGACAAAGCAGTTAAGTCGAACGTAGTAGATCATATTCTAACACATAGGCGAGATTTAAGTCGAGAAGACATTGTAAAAATGATTAAAGAACGTATAAAAGAATTAGAAGGACTAATAGATGAAGATGCGGCAGCGCTTCTAGTTGCTAAGGAGTTAGGAGTTCCCCTCCCCTCATCTTACGTTGAGTCTGTTGGTGGAAGAATTCTATTAAAGGATCTATTCCCTGGTTTACGAAATGTAAAAGTAAAAGCTAGAGTGCTAAAAGTTTCAAATCTAATAAAGGTTAATAACGTGGAGATGATGAAAATAATCATCGCAGATGAAAGTGGTTATGTAGAAGCAGTGGCGTGGAACAATGCTGCTAAGGAAATTTTCAACAATTTAAAAATAGGAGATTGTGTCGTAATAAACAATGCTTCCGTTGTAAAATATAGAGGAAAGATAGAGTTGAAGATTAGTGAACATAGCAAAATAGACGTGTTAGAAAACTGTGACCTTCCCGAATTCGAGGGGTTATGTAGTCTATATGGAGTTAACGTACTGCCTTTGCACGTGCATGAAGTTATAAGCGGGAAAGGAGGATATTGTCTCTATGGATCGAGCCGCACTGATTTAGTCTGCCTTCTTCTCCCATCAGAATTAAGCATACCTGTCCAGAGAGGGGATTATATAGCGATTCAGGATCCTAAGAGATTATCTGGATTAACGCAACGGTATAAGTTAACAAAAATTTCTCGAATTTATATGTTATCTAAAAAACCGGTAACTGAAAGTCCCTTTAAAGTCGTAGACGTTGATGAAGCGTCGGATAATAATGAAAACTTAATCGGCGTTAGGGGACGTTTTGCCGCAGCTTTTCCCTCGAGACATAACTCAGCTACGACTATACTCCTCAGCGGTGAAGCAAATAGTGTAGGAATTCTTACATTTGATGACAGGGTAGCTTCTAAGCTAACCGATGTAGAACCCGGTACAGTATGTGAAGTAAGGGGTATCTACGCTACGATACGAGGTCTCCGACTGAATTCATTCTATTCATTCGAATTTCTTGGTAGGGATAGGATTGAGCAGTATTTCACCACTTTAGTCGTTCCTAAAGGTTATGTGAGATGCAAGGCTACCATATTATCAGCCTCCTTAAGGTATAGACAACTTAATTCTAGCGACCCCTTAATAGGAGTTTCTATCAGGGTCGACGATGGCTTAGGTAGCGCTAGAGTCGTCACCTGCTACAAAAAACACGTAACAACCTTCTTAGACTCCGATTGGGAGGAAGTAAAAGAGTGTGCGGTAGCTGGTACGCTCGATAAAATACTTTCCTATGCTGAAGACTATTTAAAGGGTTTAGATATATGTATCGAAGGTTGGTTAAGCATCGATCGTAACCTAATACCGGCCAATGTAGGCATCTAATCGAGCTTTAGACTCAAGAAGCCATCATGTATTTAAGTGACTTTCTAAGCACTAGGCACCGGTGAGCGACCGTTGGGGAGGAGGAAAAGTAGGAAGAAAATTAGAGCTAGACCTCGTAGAACCCTTCCTAAGATATTTCAGTGTCCAAAATGTGGAACTTCAAGTGTTAGTGTAAATATTGCTAAAAACAAGGAGTCTGTTCAAGTAGTGTGTACGCTATGTGGACTCTTCGCAAATCTTGAATATCGTGAATTTTACCAGACAGTTGACTACTACGCCAGGTTTCTTGATTTATACGAGAAACAGATGGCAGAGGTGTAGGTAGCATGGGTAGGGTTGAGAAGTACATCTTAGATAATCTGGCTGAACGCGGCGCTCTACATATGGTTCTAATAGATCCTGCACGAATGAATGGGAAAGAAGCTAGGGAGGTCGCTAAGGCCGCTGAAAGTGCAGGAACAGCGGCCATAATGGTAGGAGGCAGCATAGGCGTGTCTGAAGCAATGGTTGACGATGTGGTTACGGAGATTAAAAACGTATGTGGGCTGCCAGTAATACTTTTTCCTGGAACTCCCACCAACTTAAGCAGGTATGCTGATGCGGTGTGGTTCCTATCTGTTCTAAACTCGACAAATCCATACTTTATAGTCATCGGGCAAGCCCAGGGGGCGCCTATTGTGAAACGTTATGGACTTGAACCACTATCTTTGGCATATCTCGTATTAGGCGTTGGTGGAACCGTAGGATTCGTTAGCCAGGCGCGCCTAATACCGTACGATAGACCAGAAATAGCTGCTGCCTTCGCTCTTGCGGCAGAATACATGGGATTCAGGTTCCTGTATCTGGAAGGAGGATCTGGCGGAGAGCCCATACCCCCTCACATAATCCAAGTTGTCGACAATAATGTAAGCTTGCCTATAATAGTTGGGGGTGGTATACGAACGCCTAATCTAGCTGGAATCGCTGTTAGAGCTGGTGCCGACATAGTGATAACAGGTACTATAGTGGAAGAAGGTGGAGATATACTCTCTAAATTAACCCAGATGGTTAGAGCTATTAATGAAGAGGGAAGACGTAAACTTAAGCCTTAACTATAATCACGATAAAAGCCTTTGATTACTATCCCGGCTCCTGGCTCGATATCAAATATAAACTTAACAGGCTTAGCCGGTGCCCATCGGGCTTTTCTAAGATACATTATTCTCATAACTTCCCCTTTTACTTCCTCTAAACCAAGGACAATAATGCCTGAGGCTAGGAATTCTTCTACGCCAAACCTGCTCAGAAGCCTACTGCCAGTCGGAACCTCGCTGGTCATAATAGTGGTTAGCGTACCCAGGTTTTCAATAGCGAAAACCATTTCTCTTAGGAACTCTCTGACGTATAGCACATCCTCCTGGGAACCTCCGTAAATTAGGGGAGCTATAGGGTCTATAACCAATCTCTTAGCTTTTGTTTTCTTTACAGCATTAATTATGGACTCGATTATGAAGCGTGGCTCGATCTTCTTTCTTTCTTCACGCAAGTAAATTTTGCTAAAGTGAGTTCGCATATCGAGAAAAGTTAGTTTTTTCTCTTTTATAAAACTCGCAACATCCCATCCAAATCTCTTTAATCCCTTAAGCAACTGTTCTGTTGGCTCATCTATCGCTATGTAAACGCCTGGCTCATCATAATAGTATGCGCCAGTCAAAAGGAACTGAATCGAAAATATCGTCTTACCGGCTCCCGTTTCTCCAGCCACAAGATACGTTTTACCACGGATGAAACCTCCTCCAAGAGCTCTATCCAGTTCTTCAATGCCTGTGCGAACAAAATCGAAGCTTCCCGCTTCTAAAATTTGACTTTCCATTTGTTCGTCAACGTTCGCCTGAAAACCGCTAGCTTGTGTGGAGGCAACAGGGTGAATCGCAGTGATGTGAGCTGCCTGCTGAGGGGGAAGCATCACAGCCTGGGAGAGAGTGCCGTCCTGTACAAAGGTTAAATTAGGTTTATCTGATGCGACAGGCTGTGGAGGTTGCACGATAGGGAGGGGGTTTGAATTATTGTTTCCCTGCGAAGTCTGAACGTTACATGCTGGTTGACTAGGATTAGGAACCTTTTTTCCTAAAAGCGCACAGTAGTTACTTTTCTTTAAGTAATAGGGACATCCATCGCAGGATTTTTTCAGCATTACTAGCACCCAAATACTATTCTAAAAAGTAGAACATGCTCTCCTTAAAAGGATACCGCTTAGAAAATTATTGATAACTTGTGCCAGAGGTAAAACATTAAAAGGCACCGTAGCCTGCACCGGGGTTTCCCGGGGCCGCAGACCCAAGTACTCCCCTCGGCGGATGGTCGCTTAGCTTCCGGGGTCTGACGAGACCGGGCGTTTCCAACCATCCTATGGCAGGCTCGGTGCCCTATTGAAGCCTATGTTTTACTATATATTTAAACATTTAGGTACTCTGGTGAAGTCCTCCAGCGAGTCTCGATGGTTGGTTGATTTCAGAAAAAATTATACCTTGCGGTCCATCGTGTATAATGGTGCTACGTAAAAGTTTAAAAGGATAAATATATTGGTTATAAGTTTGTAGTACATGAGATCAATAGAATGAGTGTATCATAAAAATATCATAAAGCAAGTATAGACACTATAGAACGTAAGCTGAATATATTATTAGCAACTTTCAAACTTTAAGTATTTGCAATTACATCGGAAGTTAAAATGGTGGGCCCGCCGGGACTCGAACCCGGGACCTCCGTACAGGTCTGACGGAGGCGGTCTCGTCAGACTTGTTCTACGGGTCTGGAGCCTCGACCACCCATACGTGTCCGCCGCCATACCTTGCTAGGCCACGGGCCCGTTGCATAACTTCTTGTTATAACTGGGTATAAGCTTTTTGCCTCCTATTTCAAACTTATATTGCCGTCAGCTGCACGTCTGGTTAAGCGTGAGCTTTTTATTGGCAGTTGGCCTTTAGACTGATGGACACCGATGCTACCTTATAGCGTATAAGTAGTGCTCGTTAAGGTTAAGTGAACCGACTTATAAGATTTCGAAGGCTAAAAAAGGGGACCTAAAGCGTGGGCGCAATGCTTATAATATCCAAAAAAAGCAGGGCTTCACTGAAGCTTGGCATCATGGTGTTGAGATGCTAGGGTCAGATCCCGAACTTCTGAGAACTAGGCTTGAGGAGCTAAAGATTCAGCTAAGGACTTTAGAAAAGGAAGCTGAAGAACTGCGTAATAATAGGGATTCTCTTAACTCTGAGGTTAAAGAAATATCGACTAAACTAAGGCAGCTGGTGATGGAGTATAAGGAGTTGAAGGATGAATATCTAAAACTAAAAAATCAAAAAGAAGAAATATATAATAATATGCAAAAATTGAAAAATAGTAAAAATCAATTAAGAGAGGACCTAAATGCATTGAGCAGTGAAGTGAAAACATTATTGAATGAAATGAAAAACTTTCAAGAAATACTAGGAAGAAGAAAAGTAAACGTTTTTGAACTTAGAGAAAGACTAGAGCGCTTAGAGTGGGAGTATCAAACCCGTACTTTTAGTGCAGAAGAGGAAAAGAGCTTTGTTGAACGGATACGCGATACTGAGTCTCTGCTTAGGGCTGCAGAACGTTACAATGAATGTGTGAATCAAGTCAAGGGCATTCGACAACTCATATCAGAGAAGAGGAAGAAGATAACTGAGTTAAATACACAAATAAAAGAATTGTCCGAACAGTATATGCAAATAAAATCAAAATTTAAGGAAATAAGAGAAAAGTTAAATAATCTAAGAACAAATATAACAGAACTAATTGATAAAAAAGAGGCTTTAAGAAGGAAGGCAGATGAGTATCATGGTAAGTTGATCAATAAAACTATTGAAATTAAGCAAGTAAGAGAAGATGTTGAGAAAACTGCTTTGTTACTTAAGGCTGCCGAGATGTCTCAAACATTGACCAGAAGACGTGCAGAAATGTATGAATTAGCTTTGAAAGCGCTTGAAAAGTACAAGCAGGGTGAAAAACTCTCGCTGGATGAATTCAAATTACTCATGGAGTTCAGCTTGATCGAACATGGTGCGGCTTCAAGTAGCTCTTGATGTAGTCAGCTTAGAAAAGGCGATTAACGTAGCTTCTAGAGTAGCTGAATTATGCGAACATAGGCATTTAATATTCGAAGCCGGTACCCCTCTAATCAAATCCGAGGGGATTTTAGCCGTCAGGAGATTGTCATATCTTTTCGAGAATATTCCAGTTGTGGCTGATATGAAAACAGCTGACGTAGGTGAGCTAGAGGCGGAGCTAGCTATAAAAAATGGGGCTCAGTACACAACTGTACTTGCTTTAGCCAGTGATGAGACCATATCAGCTGTAGTTAGGACAGCTCATGCCTTAGGCGGTAAAACGATTGCGGATTTAATGAACGTTGAGAATCTCATATCGAGAGCTATCAGGTTAGATGAGCTAGGTGTAGATGTCCTATGTTACCATGTCCCAATAGATGTACAAGCGGCGGGAAAGCTTGACCGTCGTGTAGTAACCAGAATGATAGCCGAAATTAAAAACTCTGTAAAAGCTAAGGTAGCTGTGGCAGGAGGGGTAAACGTTGAAACAGCAAGGCTTTACGCAGACGCAGGAGCAGATATTCTCGTGGTTGGAAGGTATATATATGCTGCAGCGGATCCTGGTAAAGCGGCAAAAGACATTTTACTTAACGTAGTCTAAATATCCTTTAACCTTTCCCCATGTTCTAGAACCTGTCCCTCTATGCTTTCCAAGAATTCTTGTAGAGCCTTGAGACGTGCTTCGAGAAGAGATTTTCTCTCTTCTAGTTTACTTTTTTCATCCTTTTTTTCATCTTCGTTAGCTAAACCAAGTACGATTTCAAGATTAAGTTTTTCAAGTTCTTCGTTCACAGAACTCAGTAAACTCTCAGTTCTAGAAATTTTTTCTAAAAGTTTCACTTTTACCTTTTCCCACTCATCCATCAAAGCCCTTGCATGGTCCACATAATTTCTCCAAATAACATTTAACTCATCTAACTTGGTCTGTATAGCTCTACGATTTTCTACTTCGGATGGAAGCAGGGGTTCCAGGCTCATTGGGCTTCACCTACAAGTTGTTCTAGCCAGCGGATCTTAGCTGCTAATTCATTCCTCATTTTCTCGAATACCTCTTGGCTTACCTTACCTTCCTTGTATAATTGTTCAAGTTTCATAAGACTTAATCTTAGTTTACCTAACTCGGGTCTGGCTTCCGCTACCTTTATGCGCTGAATATGAGGTATAACTAGGCGTTCGGCGTTCTTTAAGGCTTGTCCAATATTGTTTCTTATTGTTTTGTAGTTTTCTAAATTATTTTCTAAATCTTTTTTTAATGTTTCATAGGATTTGTCAGATATTCTTTTATTTTGTAAAAGAATATTTAAATTATCTAATAGCTTCTCATATAATTCAATTACGTTATTTAAAGCTCTAAGAGTGTGGTTACCGTTGGTTGAAACGTCTTCCCAAGTTTTCATTAGTTTCTTTGCATCTTCCTCATAAATTTTCCATTTTTCATCAAGATCTGACGCTGCAATTTCAATAGCTTTAATCCTTTGAGCGACCTCCTCTTCCATCTCTTCTACTCCTTTCTCAAGGGATGCTGGAATCTCAAGCCGTGATGTCACTTCACGCTCTGTTAAATACAATGGTGCTTCCCCAGGAGGAGCGACTTCAGGGGTGTGTGGCCTTAAGGTTGTTGTCGTAGCTGTTTTAGCTCGAGCATATAAAGGGCATTCTCTAAAATTTGCTAAACATGGCATTAAGCCTGGGTCGACGAATTCTCCTGATACATCACACTTGAATTTACCTTCCCTGTCCCTATATAAGTAAGGACAAACCGCACTCACATTAGCCCCCATAAAAGCTGAGGAAGGCTCTTTATTAGCTTTAACTTGTAGGCAACATAACGGTAGGCTTATACTGGAAGATTTTAACGTAACTGTCGTGCAGAGGGTTATCATGTTAAAAGAGGCGCTGGAAGATTTCCTCAAAGATGCTGGATTAGAGTTAGACGATGTCCTATCAGTTATGGACGAAAACCCTAAAGGTATTCTTGAGTCTCTTCTCTTAAGAGTAGACATAAGTGAAGAAGAAGCCCGAAAACTAGAGACTGTACTATCAGCTAAGCAGTTAAATCTGTTAATCTTAGTGTTGCATATATTCTATTACGCAAATCCTAGCGGATACTATAAGGGACGCTTAATCTACCCACCTCGTTATCAAGTAATAGGTCCCGATAGTAAAGTTACACATGAAGGGTTGTATATTATAATAAAAAGTTTAGGATTAACACCTCATGGTTTCACAAATAAATTTTGATAGTTAGTAGAAATTTAAACACGGTAATTAAAACTTTTAAATAATATCGTAAAATTGTTAATTAATAGAAATTTTTCATTATATAACTGCATTTTTACATCTTAATATAAATATATAGTTTGTAAAATGATATTTTATATTTTTACTGAAGTATAATTTAGAAAAATTTAGCGCCGGGGCCGGGATTCGAACCCGGGCACCTCGGAGAGGTATCGGCTCTCAAGGCCGACGCCTTGGTCCACTCGGCCACCCCGGCTCAATTGTACTTTCTCACCGGTGTAGCTTTAAAGCATAACTGTTCCTTTTTAGTCCCGTTTATGTTTTACGTCGCGAATAGAGTTAACATTTTTAACTATATACTAAAAATCCTCGGTAGTGTGGGATATACAGTCATAAAAAACATTCCAATTTTTGATTTCAAAAACTCCAAATTTATTTAATTTCTATTTCAACTCTTACATTTTTTGGCACTCGAATTCTCATGAGTTGTCTCATGGCGCGTTCGTCAGCATCCATATCGATGATTCGTTTATGAATACGCATTTCCCAATGGTCAAAAGTGTGGTAGCCCTGACCACTTGGTGCTTTACGCACAGTTACAGCCAGCCGTTTAGTTGGAAGAGGAATTGGTCCACGCATTTTAATACCTGTTTTTCTAGCAATAGTCTTAATTTCTTCGCACACCGTGTTTAGATCTTCGACGGAAGTTCCAGAGAGTTTGATGCGTACAATACGTGGCATTACTTCTTACCTCTCTTTACTGAACCTTAGCTGGTACTACATCAATTACTACTCCAGCAGCGATTGTCCTACCGGAGTCTCTTATGGCAAAACGTCCGATTTGCGGTAGCTCAGAGTACTTTTCTAGCACTACAGGTTTCAACGGCTTAAATCGTACTATAGCAGCATCACCTTGTTTTATGAATGGTGGGTTCTCCTCGACAGCAGCCCCACTTCTAGGATCAAGTTTCTTTTCAATGGCCTCAAACTTAACTGGTATGGTAGCAGTGTGTATGTGCAGAACCGGAGTGTAGCCAACAGCTACCGCGGTCGGATGGAAGAGAACAAATACTCTTCCAACAAATTCTTCAACCACGGTTGGCGGGTTGTTCGGGTGTCCTGCTACGTCTCCACGCCTCAGCTGTGCGCGCTCAACGCCCTTGACGTTAAAGCCAATGTTGTCGCCTGGAATTGCTTGATCAATCCTTGTGTGGTGCGTCTCTATAGACTTTACCTCACCTTTCACGTTCGGGGGCATGAAAACAACGGTATCACCCGTTTTGAGGACGCCAGTCTCTACTCTTCCAACAGGTACTGTACCGACACCTCTTATAGAGTAGACATCCTGCAAAGGTATTCTTAGCGGTTTATCGATAGGTCGAGATGGTTCTTCAAAAGAGTCGAACGCCTCATAGAGTGTGGGACCATTATACCATGGTGTTTTATCTGGGCTTACCTTCGTCACATTGACCCCTTCCCATGCTGAAGTGGGTATGAATTGCACCTTGTTTATGTTGTACCCGACCATTCTGAGAAGTCTGGCTACGCCGTTTTTCACTTCTTCGTACCTCTGCTGGCTATAATTCACGGTGTCCATTTTGTTAATTGCAACATTTATTTGGTCTACTCCCATCGTCTTAGCTAAGAATGCATGTTCTCTTGTTTGACCGCCCGGGCTCATTCCAGCCTCATACTCACCCTCCTTAGCGCTGACTACAAGTAAAGCACAGTCGGCTTGGCTTGCTCCAGTGACCATGTTCTTAACGAAGTCTCTGTGACCTGGAGCATCAATTAGGGTGAAGAAGTATTTTTTTGATTCAAATTTGTAAAATCCTAAATCAATCGTTATGCCTCTCTCGCGCTCTTCTTTCAACCTATCAAGAACCCATGCATATTTAAAGCTTTCCTTTCCGATTTTTTTAGCTTCTTCTTCGTATTCTTTTATTACTCTTTCATCAATGGCACCCACTTCGTAAAGAAAACGTCCCATGAGTGTTGACTTACCGTGATCAATATGACCTATCACTACTAGATTCAGGTGTGGTTTTTTAGATGCACTCGTCGAGCTCATTTTCTCACCTGCGCAAGGGTAGGCGTTTTTAAGCGCTTATAAAACTTGCGACCAGTTTCTACCGACTTAAGGGATTCTATGCTCTGGCTCTTCGTAGAAAGTTTATGAAATTCACAATCCGGTTTAGAAGAGGTGTTGCCCATATGCTGTTTAGAAGGAACCACATAGAGAAAGAAGCTTTCACGTATCCCATCGGTAAGGGTATCTGTACAACGGTGAAGTGGCCTACGGCGTCCCATAAGATTTTGAAAAGAATTATCCATGATACAAAAGTAACAACTGAGGCTTTCAACCGCTCAACTTCCATCTCTCTTTTCAGTTTTTCAATTCGTGCTTTTTCACGCATGATTCTATTGTATGATTTTAAATTTCTTGTTTCTAAAGCTTTACTTCTTTTAATTTCCCAGCTCTGTATTTCTGCTTCTATCCTTTTCATTTTCCTCTTATTTACGGACAAGTAACCAATACCTCTTAATGTGCCGATCATAGCGTATGCTAGAATGGTGGAATTAACAGCTGAGAGCGATCCCTGTAATAAATTACCTAGAGTTTCACGTAAAAAGGTCACAGCATTTTCATACATCGTAGAGTTGACAAAGCTACCTTATATTACCCTTTTCCTTCCTTTCGCTAAACTTTTAAGCAGAATTCTGACAGGCTTAAAGATGCCTAGCCCCCCTCTACGATCGCGAACTGTTAAGAGAAAAACAGTCCGAACTCCCGGAGGTAAAGTTACGTTACACACTATAAGCAAGAAACATGATTACCCGAAGTGCGCTATGTGTAAGCGCCCCCTTCATGGTTATCCTAGATTGACTGCAAGGGAAGAGCATAGGGGGCACCGCCCCCCTACCAGGATATATGGTGGCTATGTTTGCTCCACTTGTTTGAGAAAAGGCTTGAAAGCTGCCGTTGAATTGCTCTATAAAATAGATCAAACATGAAGAAAAGGTTAACGATTGCAATTAGTGGAAAACCTGGCGCTGGTAAAACAACGTATGCCAAACATCTAGCCAACACTTTTAAGTTACGGTACGTCTCAAACGGAGAGCTTTTCCGAAGAATCGCCGAAGAAAGGAACATTGATTTAATTGAACTGCATAAAGTTGCTGAACTGGATGATAGTATAGATTTAGAAGTTGACCGAAGAGCGGCAGAAGAGGCAAAACGGGGCGGGGTCGTGATTGAAGGGCATCTCGCAGCTTGGGTTCTGAAAGACCTCGCCGACCTAAAGATACTCCTCACAGCCCCATTAAGTGTACGAGCGGATAGAATAGCTAAACGTGAACAAAAAAGCTTGGAGGATGCACTTAGGGAGGTTAAAGCTAGGGAGGAGAGTAATAGGATGAGGGCTTTAAAATATTACAACATAGATATAGAGGACTTATCAGGGATTGATCTAATAATTAATACTTCGATATTAGATATTGAAGGTATTAACAAGATTTTAGAAGTTTTTGTAACTGAATATTTAAAGATTAATCCTGAGAAAACTTGATCGTGAATTATCATATTTCGTGTTTCCCGTTTTTACTCATAACCTCGCGGAAGCCTTAAAAAGGCTGATCGAGTGCGCGAAACGGGGGCTATAAATGGTCCGCTTTAAGCAGGTAGAAGATATCGCTAAAATAATGAAGAACGTCGAGCAGGTGAGGAATATAGGTACGCTAGCTCACGTGGATCACGGCAAAACCACTACGTCGGATTCTCTGCTCATGGCTGCAGGGTTGCTCAGCCCTAAAGTAGCCGGTAAGGCTTTAGCTCTGGATTACGTGGAAATAGAGCAATTAAGGCAGATGACTGTGAAAGCCGCTAATGTTTCACTTTACCACGAGTGGAGAGGTAAATCCTATGTCGTTAACCTTGTCGATACTCCCGGGCATGTTGACTTCACTGGTCATGTGACAAGGAGTCTTAGGATGATGGACGGAGGATTGGTCGTCGTTGATGCCGTAGAGGGCGTAATGACACAAACAGAGACCGTGCTTCGGCAAGGTCTCAATGAGTATGTGAGACCCTTACTTTTCATAAATAAAGTCGATAGGCTTATCAGAGAGCTTAGGCTGAGCCCTCAAGAAGTTCAACAGAGATTTATAGAGATCGTTAAAGAATTTAACACATTAGTTGAGCTTTACGCTGATCCTGAGTTCAAAGATCGATGGAAAGTTGACTTCAGGAAGGGTCAAGTAGCCTTCGGTAGTGCCTTACACAAGTGGGGTCTTACAGTACCGATAGCGGTTGAGAAGGGTGTCAAATTCGATTATATCGTGGACATTTACGAAAGGGGTAACCAAGAAGAGCTCTCGAAGGATTTTCCACTTCATGTAGCATTGCTTGACATGATCGTTGAGCATGTGCCCAACCCTAAGGAAGCTCAGAGATACAGAGTTCCCAAGCTTTGGAAAGGTGACTTAAATAGTGAGGTAGGCAAGGCAATGCTAGAATGTGATCCTGAGGGTCCACTAGTTATAGCCGCAAGCAAAGTAGTAGCAGACCCACATGCAGGTTTTGTAGTAACTGGTCGAGTATTTAGTGGAACAGTTAGGCAGGGAGATGAGGTTTGGTTACTCAACACGCGCACTAGTGGTAAGATACTTCAAGTAAGCTTGTACATGGGTCCCTATAGGGAGAAAGTTGACGACGTCAGTGCAGGAAACATTGTAGCTGTTCTAGGTCTCGAAAAAGCTAGGGCTGGAGAAACAGTTGTCGACTTCAGGTACAAGGACGCTATGGTACCCTTCGAACGTATGAGCTACATTAGCGAACCAGTAGTTACGATAGCAGTTGAGCCGAGGAAAAGCGGTGATCTTCCCAAACTTGTTGATGCTCTCAGAAAACTTGCAATAGAAGATCCGACTCTTAGAGTCTACATAAATGAAGAGACGGGCGAGTATCTTGTCAGCGGTATGGGGACTCTACATTTGGAAATTGTCCTCTGGGATCTTAAACAGAGAACCGGCCTTGACATAGTCACTTCTCAACCCGTAGTTAGGTTCAGAGAAACTGTTAGAAAGCGCGGAAACGTTTTCGAAGGCAAATCGCCTAACAAACATAATCGCCTATACATATACACTGAGCCTCTCAATGAAGAGACTCTGGCTCTACTACAAGAGGGCAAAGTCTACGCAGACCAGGACTGGAGGGAACGTGCCAAACTTTTGAGAGAGTACGCTGGCTGGGACACGGACGAAGCAAGAGGTATATGGGATATCGACGAAAATCTGAACATCTTAGTAAACAGGACATCAGGTATTCAATATTTACGAGAGGTTGCCGATACAATCGTTCAAGGATTCAGATGGGCAATGGAGGCTGGGCCGCTAGCTCAGGAACCTATCAGAGGAGTGAAGGTAGTACTAGTGGACGCTCAGTTACACGAGGATCCGGCTCACAGAGGACCAGCACAAATAATGCCCGCTACCAAGAACTCTATCTTTGCAAGCTTCATGGACTCATCTCCAACGCTGCTAGAGCCCTTGCTGAAAATAGAAGTCAGAGTGCCTCAAGAGTGGCTCAGCGGCGCATTGAATGTGCTCAATAGACACCGAGGGAAGGTCCTTAACCTTGAACAGCGTGGTATGCTTATGCGAGTCCTCGGTGAAATACCGGTCAGCGAATCATTTAACCTGGCAGACGAGATGCGGGAAGCAACTCAAGGACGTGCTTTCTGGGCGACAGAGTTTGCGAAATGGTCACCTGTTCCTCTTTCAATACTACCAGATCTAGCTACAGAAATACGCAAGCGCAAAGGACTTCCACCTAAACTACCGACTGTAGAAGACTTCGTAACCTTATGAGAGTAAAAAAGACATTAGTGTCTTGCACTTATCTAAGAACGTAAGAATATACACTAAGTATACCAGCACGGCTCAAGTATGTAATGGTTCTATTGACATTTTTAAACAAATATGTTCATGATGGTTTCAAAATTGGAAATGTTTTGGCTTAAATTGTTATTTTTTAATTTATCTTCCATGCTTTTAAGTTATCACATTATTTTAGGATTTTAATAGAAGAAAATAATCAATTAAATATGTTATAAAATGAAGGTGGCGGGCCCGCCGGGATTTGAACCCGGGTTTTCCGTGCGCAACTACGCACTCCGGCTTTTTTCCTTCCGACCGAAGGCCGGCGCCTTTCCTGCTAGGCCACGGGCCCCATATCTGTAGTTATTCAGTCTCTAATAACACCTTGCAGCGTGCGGTTTTTATAGTCTTATGCTTGAGGCGAAGTGCAGGTGTAATTCAATGGCATCAACGCTCGGTTTACTAAAAAACTCGCTCAATAAGCAAGTACTCGTAAAGCTCAAAGGAGGTAGGGAATTGCGTGGATTGTTGAGAAGCTTTGATCAGCATTTAAATTTGCTCTTGGATGAAGCTGAAGAAATTAAGGAGGGGCATTCCCGGAGACTAGGTTTAGTGCTCGTACGAGGCGATAACGTAATACTCATAAGTCCAGCAGACTAGCTTGGGTGAGCTTATGGTCAAGGGAACACCCTCATACGGGAAACGTGGACGAGGTAAAACACACATAAGGTGTAGACGCTGCGGCAGACATAGTTTTAACATCAGGAAACACTACTGCGCAGCATGCGGCTTCGGTAGGTCAAGCCGAATACGTAGGTTCTCATGGCAAAATAAGAAAGTGAATAAAGTTAGGATACTGTAGCGCAGTTTCTTAAAGGTATGAGAGTAGTTGTGCGTGCCGAGGTTAGACCGACGGAAAGCCCAGAGAAGGTCGGGAAGGCTATACTGAATTTCTTCGACGTAAAATTGAGAGAGGAAAGATATGGTGACTGGATCGTCCTAATCGGTGAAGGAGACGTTGAAAGTCTTAAGAAGTTTAGGCGAGCTCTCTTTCAACATAAAATACTAGATGCAGCAAGACAACTCATGGCGAAGGGTTTATCACCTAAGGGTTTTACTTTCTTTTTGAACAAGCAAGCTGCGTTCGTAGGTAGAATCAGTTTCTGCACGTTTGAGTACGGTGAAAGCCCATTAGGCGCTATATCTGTTGAAGTTCAGAGCAGTGATCCCCTATTAGCCATCCGATGGCTGGCACCTAGAACAGTTCAAGGGACGCCTGTCGAAGAAGTCGATACTCCTCCTGATCCTTAAATGTAACTACTTTATTGTTTCGAATTCAACTAATAACCACTCATTTACCCAACGTTTTAATTCAACTTTAAGCATATCTTTTGATAAATAAGTTCTTTTAAACACGGTTCGGGCTTCGTTTAACAGATTTGTGAGCTCTACGTATCTGCTACTAAAGTGTGTTAGCAGAAGTAGTTTAACTGCCGCATGGGAAGCCACCTGAGCTGCATCAATCGCTGTGGAATGAAAGCTGGCGCGTGCTTCATATTCATTAGTGGAGGAGAAAGTAGCCTCATGTATCAATACATCGGCATTAAGAGAAGCTTCGATTATTCTGTCGCAGGGCGAGGTATCTCCACTATAGACTATTTTCAAACCTTTCCGAGGTTTTCCAACAACATCCTCAGGCTTTACAACTGTTCCATCGGGGAGTGTTACAGGTTCTCCAAGCACTAGTTTCCTCCTGAGAGGTCCAGGCGGTAACCCCAGTTCATTCGCCTTTTTCGTGTTGAAGCGTCCCGGTATATTGCTCTCAACGATAACATAAGCGTAGGAATCCACCCCGTGATTGGCTGCAATGGCATACACGTTATAACCTTTCTCTGATAAAACCAGCCCCGGGGAAATCTCCCTAATCTCGATTCCATAGTCGAGAGCCTTGCGCAATACTGTTGCATTAAGGAAATCTCTCACACCCGGTGGACCTAATATGGGAAGGGGTTTAGTCCTACCCCACATCTCCAGTGATTCCAACAGACCGGGCAAACCGTAAATGTGATCGCCATGAAGATGCGTTATAAGTATAGCGGACAGCTTATTAACCCTCAATCCAGCCTTGAGTATTCGATACTGTGATCCTTCACCACAGTCCAATAACAGAAAACTGTTGCGAATCTTCAGTAGAATACTCGGCAACCATCTGTTTTCAACCGGGTTCGAGGAACCGGTTCCTAGGAAGACAATAGTAGCATTACCATTCTGCATCAGGATCCACCCTGGTTACACAAAATACACGAGTTAAGCCGCCATGGACGTAAACATAGTGGTACTCGATTTTTTCTCCTACAGGATGAGAGCCCTCCAGGGGTTTGACAAACACTATCTTACCGCTTTTTTTCACAATCCCAGTAGCTGTACGTGTGAGTTCTTCAAAAACTATGTTCTCTCCTTCTCGTGTCTTCATTATTCGACCATAGGGAGGATTTGTCGAAATAGCTGTGAAAGAGCTCGGCCTGAAGGGTAGCATACTAAAGTTTCCGACTATAATGTGACCGTGAGAGTCGCATGAGAAACGTTTTAAGTTTTGAGCCGCTCCTCGCGCGATAGCCGAGTTGACGTCGACGCCGACAGCCTCGATACCCCTTTTGCATGCTTCAATGATTATGGTACCAGAGCCGCAAAACGGATCTAAAAGAGGGCTTGTACGACCCGTGAGGTTAACCATTATCCCCGCGTCTTCAGGTGTTATAGCAGCTGGGTGCCTGAAGACTTTGTATCGTTTCGATCTAAACCTGTATCTATCACCGCGAGGATCAAGCACACGGATACCTATAACTACGGCATCTGGAGATGTTAAAATACGTACGTGAACGTTAGGGTCTTTCAAATTTACAGTACAACTGTTCCCACACTTTACTCGCACAGCTTCTGCAACGCTTGCGGCTAGCATGATAGAGCTGGTTGACGGATACCCACCTATTTTCCTAACCGATACAGCAAAAGATTTACCTTTCACTTCAATCCATTCGCATTTTGTAGCTAGATCATAGTAAAACTTAGGATCAGAACTAGTACTTTTTATCCATGTTTTTGCTATAATAACTTCTTGAAGCAATACACAATCGTATAGTTTAGCTAGAAGTTCTCTTAAGTTTTCGCTTCTGATCGGGAGTAGAGCAATTCGTGGACTCAACTTTTCTAAGCTTCCATTTATGATATTCTCTACTTCTCGCACAGCTAAGGTGGGTTGTGTACCGGATACTAAAATGCATAAATATATGTCCTCCCTCATTTTGGTGAAGGTTTTGCATGTCGAGCTAAAATGGGTAAAAGAGCCGCTGCGATAGCCAGTGCAAGTATTGAAACAATAACCCACAGTAGCAAAGTAAAAATACTTCCTGCGCCTACTAGCAATTTAGCGTACTCTAGCAACACCTGCCTGAGAAACACGAGCAATATGACGGCGACAGCCTCCCTAGTGCTAAAGTGACCGGTACCTAGAACTGCCTCCGTTGCCTGTGCAGCGAGAGGAAGTAAAAACGCTATGAAAAGAAGATCTAAAACTAACACCTGGTCTCCGAGACTCGCTAGCAGAAAATACCCGGTTGCCTTAAACAGCTCAACGTTATTCAATGAATTGACACTGCTAAAACCTGTTGCGAAGGCTAGGGCTACTATCATCGCGGAGGCTATTAAAGCAGTGAACAGCATAGGTGATGATCTATACACTTTCATCATGGATTCGTCAAGCGAGAACCCTTTTACTAGCATCGTCACACCAAGTGCCAGCAGTATTAAGGGCCAGACAAAGCCAGGAATGGTAAAAGATAAAAATATGTAAAGTGTAAGCAGCGCTCCAGGAACCCCTAATGCATATTTTTTGTACTTTTCTTCCTCAAACAGCCTTTTGGCATACCTGAGGAGCAATAGGAATGACTCCTCAACTCCTCTTGACTGTTGAACGACAACCCTCTGAACAGAGAGGACGGGTAGCTTAGATTGTATCAAGGGAAGAACCAATTCATCTGTAGGACCATCGGAGACCAGAATAACGCCGTCGTATTTTCTTTCCGAAAGAATAGTATCTAGTTCCTCCAAAATTCTTACGTCGGCTTTAACTCCTTCCTCCTTATGACCAGCTACAAGGGCTACATCTATATTCTCGAACTCTTTTCGAGTCATCAAATCGCTGTAGAGTTTGACCGCTGCAAAGACAGCATTAACGTCTGAGTCTTCAGGTCTTCTCGAGGCGAACTCCATAGCTGCCTGTCTTATCCTATTCTCGCCGATCAGAGGAGTGGATATTCCTGTAACTTCACCTATATCATTATCCCTATCTACGCATAGCACCAGAATTGACTTCGGCCGCGGCTTAGCCATTACTCTTCCGTAAGTAAGCTCTAGCGAGTTGTATTAATAAACTGCTCGGAGAGAAGCTTCGTGCAAGAAGTAAAGCTGACGTGTTGCGATCCGTACGAGGGAACCCCTTTAAGGTTGAAACACTCTCTCGTTGGACTTTTTCTTAAAACTCTTATTCTTGAAGGTTTACTGAGTCCTCGTGAGTACAATCGTTTACTAGGAGTTTTGGCAAATTATGCTAAAGAGCAAGTGACGCTGGAATTTCTTGAGGGCATCTCCCCCTCTAACACATACCTTTTGTTCAGATGGTTACGAGGATTTTTTACTAACAGTTTTTCAGAATCCATGAACCGTTTCTCTCTTATTACTACATTACCATATGCCAGTGCTACAGCTATTCTGGCTACAGTATGGGATTTTTCAAAGGAAATACGTGTGACGCTTGAGCTACCGCAGAGGCCACCTCAGGCTGTTATCAGAGCTGTAAAACGAGTATCCAGCCTTCTGGGTTTCCCACTAATTGTTGAGAAAGGCAGCAGTTCTCTCATTCATCCTGTTTGGACTAAACCTCCTTTCATCGACCTGCTGGAAGTTGCAGCGGGTCCACACGCCTCATTAGCACGCAACATTCTCGGTGAGGTATTGGAGAGTGGAGGGTTTATCACCAGAAGAGCGCTCTTCGAGTTAGTCGACAGAGATGCAGTATCTCTTATCAGACAACTACTTGACCTTGACTTCTTGAGTGCTCAGACGACTCAAGGAGGGCTTATCTTTTGTTTAACGAAAAAGGGTTTAGAAAGTACTTTGCTTGATAACTATTTTTAAATTTATTCAGACTTTCGCATATAATCTGGAATTTCGTAATCTTCTCCGCCTTTGTATATCTTCTGGAGATCAGCATAAACACTATCTAAACCTTTAGAAATCTTTGTTGAAACAAAATAAATAGAAAATGACTCAAGAAAACTTTTAACTGATTCTAGGAGACCTCTTACCATAATCATTTCCTCACCTATCAGCTCTTTCTCTAGTCCATTTATCAGGGAGGTGGGTTCACGAACCCAGTTCACCATCTCCTCAAGTTCCTTCTCCGAAAGCAAGTCCACTTTATTGAAAAGATTAAGTTGCGGCATCCTGAATCGATAGTAAACTGATGAAGCTAAGAAAATCTGTGATACGAAGGTAGGGGGCGATTTTGATAGAGCTGCGTCAACAATGAATGCCACGCCTCCTTGACCGATAGTTAACTCCTTGACAACCTCCACTCCTGAACGTCTAAAAGCGAAAATCTCCATCTGTCCTGGAGTATCTACTAATATGTACCCTTCGCTAATACTCTCAGCTACTTCCTCTTGAATACCAGGTATAAAGTTCAACGTAAGATCCACTGCAGCTATGATAGCTCCATTAGGCCCGAGCATGTACTCGTCCATAACCTGTTTAGCGGTCACGTAGGCCCTTATGTCAACGTCGGGAGTGTAAGGTACGTACTCCGCAGCAGGATCAAGGTTGACGGTTAAGTAAGGTATTTCATTGTTTTCCAACCAGCCAGCAAAAGAGGCTACGAAACTAGATTTTCCAGAGCCAGCGGGACCCATTACGAAAAGAGTAAATGTGTTCATATCAACTGAGCCCTACGTCTACCTTTACTTTTTCTCTCCTCCATAAGTCTATCGTAGGTATCTTCGAGTTCCTCTCGCGTGAACATTCTACCGCAGGTTGTGCAAACGTGCATTTTTAGATCTCGGTTGTAGGAAAGTTCACCACCACATTCAGGGCAACGGCGAGGCATCTACTACCACTTTGTGGTCGCTCTTAAAAGAGTTTCCAGAGGTAGGCGACGTAGGCTCGTACCAGCCTTCTCTTCACTCGGCCTTAACCGTCTGAACCCGGTTTCGCCATCATTGCCTTTCTCTATTTCTATTTTATACTTTTTAGTTTTTCGTCGTTGTTTACAGCAAGTTCAACGCGATCAAAATAATCTCCAATAAGCTACCTAAGAATATGTGTGTCAGATATCCGATAGCGAGAACTGTCACAAAAGGTATGTGAGGTGAAACCCATACTATGGGACTCGATATTTGTTCTTGTACGGTATCTATACCGAGTTTTATCGTTAGGTACCTTTTATCATTTACTGTTCTTTCAGCAAGTGAGTAAAAATCTTTTTTAGAAAGGTACTCCTCTCTTGTAACTGTTTTAAGTGTAAAGAGGGCGAGAAACTTGGTCAATTTTCCAGCTTCAATGTTTTTAAAAGGTTCTTCTCCCTTGAATATAAGCTTCAGGTTTTGAAACAGAAGGGACAGAGGAAAAGCACAAGATAAGAGAAGCGAGTTGGTTAGCACAGAGATTGATGGAAAGAGTCCAAGCGGAGAAACCCGCGTCGGTATCGTTACAAGCCCGATGCAGGAAAGCGCAAGAAAGTCGGCTTCCCCCATTAGGTTGAAAGCGGATACGCTTAGTCCTAAAGTGAATGCGATATGGATTGAAATCACGTAAGCCTTTAAGAAATAGTCATCTAATGCTGCCAGCTCTAGTAGGATAAAAGGCGCTGTTAAAACACATAAAAGCAGCCAAACAACGTCATCAACTTCTCTACTTTTTGCGTCAGAATACGCTGCGTAACCCAGCATAATCAATGAGATCATGGTACGCGTTATTCGCGCGTAATGTAGAGGTAGCATCACTCCAATAGCCTGCTTCTACAACTTTTTATTTTTCTTTGCTTGCAGCGTGAGCACTTATGACACAAAAACTCTTTAAAACAGTACCTATTCGCTTGCTGCGGGAGTTAAGTGAGCTTTGAGGGGATTCGGAGGCTGCTCCTCATATATGCGCTAGAGAATGCACTAAAACACGGTGGCAAAGCTTTACCGCAGCCAGTGCTATCTAAGGTACTAGGCTCCGTACCGGAACTGAAGCCACGCGCGAGAGAGATCCTGAAAATAGCTGAAGAAATTGTAAATGAGGTGAACTCAAAAAGCATCGAAGAACAAAAAAAGCTTCTTGAGGAGCTGGGCCTAATCCATCATGCTACTAAGGTTGAAGAAGTTGCCCGTAAGGGGTTACCGCCACTACCTGAGGCAGAAATGGGTAAAGTCACGACTAGATTTGCTCCTAATCCAGATTTCGTCTTACATCTGGGAAGCGCGAGGCCAGCTGTACTGAGTTACGAGTATGCACGTATGTATAAGGGACGTTTCATATTGAGGTTCGAGGACACCGATCCGAAGACGAAAGCCCCCATGCTGGAAGCTTACGATGTAATTAGAGACGATTTGCGTTGGCTAGGTTTGAAATGGGATGAAGAATATATCCAATCTCTTAGGATGGAGCTCTACTATGATTACGCTGAAAGGCTCTTAAAAATGGGGAGCGCTTATGTATGCACTTGTACCCGTAACGCGATCAGCGAATACAGGACTATGGGTTTCAGGTGCACCTGTGCCTCACGGGAAGTAGAAGAGCAACACGAGCTCTGGGACAAGATGTTAGCTGGCGATTTCAGAGAAGGTGAGGCTGTTTTGAGAATAAAGACCGATGTACATCATCCCAACCCATCGGTAAGAGACTGGATAGCTTTCAGGATAATCGATACAGAAAACCACCCTCACCCCTTGGTGGGTAGCAAGTATGTAGTCTGGCCCACTTACAACTTCGCTTGTGCAGTCGACGACCACCTAATGGGGGTTACTCATATACTTAGAGGGGTTGAGCATGAAGTAAACACGCTAAAACAAAAATACATCTATGACAACTTCGGATGGAAGTACCCTGTCGCAATACACTTCGGAAGACTGGGCATCGAGGGTGCCATTCTTAGCAAATCGAAAATACGTGAAGGTATTAAAGCGGGACTCTTCGAGGGATTTGACGACATACGGCTCGCTACTCTTCGAGCATTAAAACGTAGAGGTATTCTTCCAGAAGCTATACATGATTTGATACTTCATGTGGGGATAAAATCGTCTACTGCTCGCATAAGTTTAGAAAACTTAAATGCTATAAATAGAAAATATGTTGAGCGAATAGCTAACAGATATATGTTCGTACCAGATCCTCATCTCATAGAAATTACTGTGGAGGAAAGTCAGTTAACGGGTAAAGTACCCTGCCACCCCTCTTTTCCAGAAAGGGGGGTTAGAGAGTTGAATGTTAAATGTACCTCAGGCGTGGGTAAAGTGTATATTTCCGAAAGTGATTTTAAAACATTGGGTGAAGGATCTGAAGTGAGACTGCTGGGGTTAGCTAACATTAGGCTCTTTGAGGGGAACAAAGCCGAAATTGTGAATTTTGGTATTGATTATGCAAAGTCTAAGGAACTTCCAATTATACAATGGGTACCGCTTGAGTCAGCCGTGAGTGTACGAGTTTTAATGGCTAGAGGGACTTCGCTTTTTAACATCAGCGGAGTAGCTGAGCCAGGGGTGAAAGATTTGCAGAGTGGTGATCGAGCGCAATTTTTCAGATTCGGATTCGTGGTTTTAGAGGACAGCACTAAAATGTTGTTTATTTATACACATGATTAACCTAGAGGCTCTTTAAGTTCCAAGGCTTTCCTTCTTCAATAATATGTTTAGGAAGTTTTTCCGTATGTCTCTTCAAGAAGTCTAAATCCTCCTTCTTGTCCCGCATCTCATCGGGAAGAAGTATAGGTATCTCATCCATTATCGGATACCAACGGCCGCAGGCGGAGCAATGCAAAGCCCCCTCAGCCACTTCAAACTTTATACATTCGTCACATCCTGGATCTTCCTTAAGTTCTTCAACCCTTCTACCTTTAAAGGAGCAATAAATCTCGCATGCTGGCTTTCTTTTAAATGGACTGCTCCTTTCCTCATACTTCCTCAACTCTAACACGTGAAGCTCCAAAGGAAATGCCTTATCGTATGGACACGCTAATAAATCCATTAGCCTAAACTTCAATTTTTACACCCTGTAGCCCTGCAATCCGCTTCGTTTTAAGGGCTTCGCGTGAAAACTACCGGAGGCATAGAGTAACGGATTAATGGTTGATCATAGGAGTTACAGTTGTATTACGGGGATACTCTCTAGAAAACAGGTACAGGTTTGAGTGTACCCCATCTAAAATGCTCCCCCCATTCAAACATTGTGAAGAGGTTGAAGATGTCAGTTACCCTGTGTATAGCTCTACTAGTCTTCTTAACTGGTAGCCTATATGCACAATCAGCTGGTTCGAGTAGCTATGTTTACTACGCTAGGTTGGATTACGTTTTGAGTACACGTTTTGCCACATCTATTCTTATCGGGGAGAACCAGGTGTCCGAAATCACAGCACCACCGCCGCCACCTGGCTACGATTTGTACTACATCAAGGTAACTTTCCCAGGGGGGATGCCTGACTCTATCGTTCCAGTAAAGTATGACAAAGCTGAGTTTATTGATAATAAGGTTTTCTCACTTATGGCTTACACTGACACAGTTAAACTTGCAAGTAAAGGAACCAACGCTGCAGTAAACTTTGACATAACTGTATATTACGTACGTAGCACATGGCTTCGACTGACGGAGGGAACGGTAAAGTTTCTGATTGAGGAACCTCCGCCACCATTTACTAAAAATGACTTAACGGTTAAATTATCTATTGATAATCATGCACCCTTCGCAATTTCTGGTTTGAAAGGTCCAAATGAGGAGAACTTGTTAAACCTAGAACCTAACCCAGATGCTATAAGGGTGGATTATAAACATGTGGAATTAAACTTTGCATACCTAGAATTGGGGGAGTACTCTGTAATCCTAAAAGAGGGAGAAGACTATGTTCTACCCCCTTCCTACATAGCTATTGAGCCACCCTTTAAGGAGGATACGATACAGCCAGGTAGCGCGAAACGTTATGGTCTAGGTCAGGTAAAAGGTTGGAGGGGTATTGGGTCAATCGTAATAATTCACACAATAGCTCCACTTAGTGGTAGAGGTGGCGGCGATGTAGAAGTACTTGGAGAGCTTGTAGATTTCGCCTACTATAAAAACGAAGTAGTTACGATCAAAGCCGCGTCCTTCCTTATTCCAAATATTAACTTAAAGATTTACATAAAGGCTTACATAGTATTTGGAGCATGGTTTGAGATAAAGAACAACATGAAGAATTCCGTTAACGTTATGTACACTAATGTCTTCATCAAGGAGACTGGCAACTGGCTGCCTACAGGCGTCGAAATGATAGTACGGGATAGCGACATAAAAGACGCGATGGCTGCTTATCTAGTAGTTCAGGCTCCGAGCTACGGAAAAATAACAGGAATTAAAACTCCATCCGGTGCGGAGATAGGGGCTGTAGAAGAGGGGCTCCTACCCTGGGGGAGCGAGTACAGGGATGTGAGAGTGTTTCTCAACGAGGCCTATATACAAGTGAAAGCTTTTGGTAATGTCGAGGTTGGGAGTTATTTCTTTAGGATAGATTGGAAACCCATAACGTTTAGGCTGGTGGATGAGGGCGGCTCTCCTATCATGGGAGCGACTGTCACAATAAGTGGTCCCGTCAACGCCTCAACTCTAAGCGATGAAAAAGGACTCGCTTCTTTCAGGCTTTACAAACCGGGCCCCTACTCAGTAAATGTAAGTTTCAAAGGAGTTTCTGTTGCCGAATTGCGTCTTGGCTCCATAGTCTCTGAACTTATCGATGTGAAGTGTAGCGTATACAGAGTGTCCTGGGTTATTACAGACTTCTGGGACAAATCGTTAGAAGGAGCTGAGATAGTAGTTAAAAACGGTGAAACTTTAATAGCTAGAGCTTTCAGCAACAATGGAGGTACGACTGAAGTTCTACAAATTCCAGGCGGAGAATTTTCTGTTCAAGTATCCTACAAGAGAGTTAGTAAGACTAGCGTTGAACAAATAAATAACAATGGGGTGCGAAAGTACAGGATGGATATCCTGTTTGAAATACCACTCTTCGGCGGCATACCGTTAACAACTCTTGAAACGGCAGCGATAGGTACGGCGATAGGCGGTGGAACAGCTGGATTAGCTTTTTCAAAAAGAAAGAGGATGTCAACTATAGAAGAAGTAGCATTAGAAGAATAAAGTCACAGTATATTTTTTATTTTAATAACATTTTTATGTGGTTGATTTGAGAAATTCAGTACGTTCTTTTATAGAACTTTAAATTTATGAATATAAAAAAGAAACTAGCCTAAAGCGTAATAACCTTAAACGAATTAATCTGTGGATATGCTCAACGTTAAGGAGCGAAAAGACAATGAACACAAGTATACCAACACCCTTTTATTTTATAGTATAGGATCCCGTACTGCCGTAAATGTTGGGGCTCACAGTCTTGGAAAAGGAGATACCGTATATTGATCTTAGTG
Source organism: Thermofilaceae archaeon (assembly GCA_025057995.1). Taxonomy (GTDB): domain Archaea; phylum Thermoproteota; class Thermoprotei; order Thermofilales; family Thermofilaceae; genus JANXEW01. The sequence goes on from JANXEW010000002.1 coordinate 76,562, forward strand.
ATGATGTCACTAGGCGGAGGTTCGAAGATTTTATCACTCGTGTACTGAGGGATACCTATGGAAAATATCTTGGAGGAACTCTATCGGTAAGTTATTCAGGTTCGCCCGGTCTTCTTTTCTACATAGATCACGACTCAGGTCCTCTACTTGAGGTGTTGTTAACCTATTCTGCTTCAAGCGTTAGATACAGGGTATCCTTGCTACGTCCCTTCGTTAGTAGTACCTTAGCAGAACGTGTCGCCACAATTATAGAGAATGCGCTCCGCTTTTTCGCAGAGACAGGAGGCATCGGAGTTGCATATTTTGTATTTGTACCAGGTAGGCAGATTGTGCCGCCGAGAACCGAGTCTAAGACGAGACGTGCCCTTCAGGCACTCCTATTAAGTAACTTAGTCTTTCTCTTCGCTATGTCAATACTTATATCCTATGTAGTCTATGTGGTTTTCAGGAATTACGCGCCTTTTGTCCTTGTATTAATGCAAGTACCAATCATGCTTCTGTCTTATAAGCTGGTGCCTCACTTAATGGGAGACTGGCGTATTGATAGGAAGCATCGATTCGTGTACCTTGTAGGATTACGTATGCCACTCGATAAGTATGAGGAGGTTCTCCAGAGGGTAATACTGCCTAAAAGATATGAGATAAAACAACGGCTCTACTCGGCTAGCCTTGAGAAGGGAGAAGAACTCAACACAGAGTTAATCAGCTCTTTGTTATCTGAGTATGGCATCAGTCCAGAAGATTACGATACTGAGATAAAAAAGGTGGATCTGTATGGAATTATTGAAAGACTAGCGGTAAGGTTTAAAACAAAGAGGATACCAGTTGTTTTCCTGTCAAACATCGTGATACCTAATGCAGCAGCATCAGGCGTCGGATGGTCATTGTCATCCCTTATCGTAACCACCGGATTGATATCAAGGCTGGACGAGGAGGAGTTAGAAGCGGTATTAGGCCATGAATTTAGTCATATTAAACGACGTGACGTTTTAACTTTCTTCCTTTTAAGTAGCACCGAATACTTGAGTAGAGTGTACATAGCTATGCTTCTTTGGCCCCTTTTTGCAACACCACTTGGTTTCCTTTACCTATGGTTCTCATTAACAGCCTTTTTCATCGCGGCAAAGTTCATCGAAGCTAGAGCTGATGTGGATTCCGCCTACACGGTCGGGCGTCCAGAAAAGCTGGCCTCGGCCCTCCGAAAGATAGGGTTTAGGCATTTCAATTTAGAAAGCAAGTGGAGCGGTAGGCTAGCTGCTTGGCTAAGATGGGACCCTCATCCGCCGATCACATTCCGACACGAGAAACTTTTAGAGATGTCCTCAGGAAAGACCATAAAGGGAGTCTGGAGAGAGGCTATAGTAAGCTGTCTCAAGGATTTACTAAGCTCTCTTAAATATTCCTGGGTTACGAGGTAATATACGGTCATAAATTTGCATAGCCCCTTCCTTGCATATAATACTGACATAGTACTGTAAAGATACCTATGATAATCTTCGGAGTTTGCTATGGTATGGATAAACGTTGATGTTAACTTAGTGGTATGCAGGGTAGACATGTCCTCTATTCACTTGAGGAATGCGTTAAGCATGCTTGAGGAACTTCTGCAGAGGAACGATATAAACGGCGATGTAAAGAGTACTTTACAGCAAGTGAGAAAAGAAATTGTTGAGGCACAAGACGAAGCTTTGTGGGCACGGGGGAGAGCTAAAGAAGCTTTTCACGTGCTCGAGGAGCTCCTAGAGCTATTGGGAGCTGAAGCTAGAAGTGGTAAAGTGTATCTCTCCAGAGACTTGCAAACGAGGCAGGTGGAGATTAGCCCTTACGTTGAAGCCGTTGTTAGAGAAGACGGCAGAGTAAAGATAGAAAAGGTCGCGACAGTTCCAACGTCGCACTAGTTATTTACCGTAAGGAGATTGGGGAAAGAATTTATAGAGTAAATGTTACAGTACATGATGACTGATGATAGGGGGTCCAAGCTCTGAGAGGGTAGGGAGTGATGAGCGAGTACCTCGATAGGCTTAGTAAAATAGGAGCAAGAGCTACTAACCTTTACCTTATCACGCTTATAGTAGTTGCAGCTATCTCTTGTGTGCTAGCTCTTACCATTCCTTATGTCGTACACATAACCTCCGATGCCGGAGTCGCTAACTTCTCATCTCTCGCTCTTATTTATTTGATAGTAGCTGTTTCGGTTATAAGTTCACTTGTTATGGGAGCTATATCCTCCATCCTACTCCTATTAGCTACTAGACGGCTCCTTGTGGTTTTCACTGCGTTGGTATTACGAGAAATTCACCCCAAGGTCGCGGTAGAGACGGTTCAAACCACGACTGAGACACAAGTCCAAGAGCTAATATCTGCACAACAGCCTACACGTCCACTTTCTCTCAAACCAACCGAGACGAAAGCTGTGAAAATCCCTCAGACAGAGAAAAAATGTCCACAGTGCGGGAGAACTTTACCGTACGGAAACGTGCATATAGTTTGCCCATATTGTGGCCGCCGGTTACGATAGTTTTGAGTCTACCCTGGACCTCCCGAATAATCTTAGGCTTGGTCTAAACTCTAAATTTGTCTAGGTGCAGTATCCTTATATCAGGGATGGCTTTCCTTCTGCACTGCTCAACCCTTAGCGAAGGGTTGCGTTGGCGAGGCGGTATACGAACGATATGTCTCTTCGATCACGTTCGGAGGGAAAAAGTAATCGACCCTGGCGTCAACATTCACGCGACCAGAACGTTGAAGTCTAACGATAAACTAATTAAGCAAGCATAGAAAGATAAACAGCCGGGATGACTTATCACTTGCCCCAGCCAGATTAAATGAGGAAACCGTGGCGGTGGACCGGTTTTTAAAGTATAGTTGACAGAATCCCTTCGCAGGTCGCAATGAGAAATGTTACCGCAATTACGCGAAGTACCGTCACCGTAAACATTCGTTTAGGTGTAACGGCGATCTTAAAGAAACCGAAACGAGCATACCAAACGACCTGATTCGAGTAGGGGTTAAAATAGAAACGGAGCCAGTGGAGGTGATATCGGGGATTAACAGACCATATATGCCACATTATGTCATTTAAAAGCCAAGTCAAAGTCGACAACGTAGCTATCACTAAAGGTTCACAGCAGTATGTTAGAGCATAGGGGACCACGTAGAAGATAGCCAGCACTGTATGGTATCCGTCATTACGAACTTCGCCTTGCGTTGTTGGGAAAGGTGGTTTTAAACCCCATAAGCGACCTACCCAAATGAAAGTCTCAACTAGGTTAATTACTTGAGCGTATATGAAGGCTATTAGATATCTCATAACATCACAAAAGAACCCTTTTAATGCTCTTGTCAAAAGGAGGATAAAGTACACCTTTTTCAGTTATTATCCCTGTTATTAGTTTAGGTGGTGTTACGTCGAAAGCATAATAGATAGCGTCAACTCCTTCAGGGGTAATCCTTTTTCCAAACATTAGTGTTACTTCTTCACTTGGTCGAAGCTCGATTGGAATCTCTTCTCCCTTTTCAATAGAGAGATCGAATGTACTAGTTGGTGCAGCTACATAGAAGGGTACACCGTGTTCTTTAGCTACTAATGCGAGAGGATAGGTACCAACTTTATTTGCTACATACCCCTTACTTGTAATCCTGTCAGCTCCCGTAATCACGAGGTCTACTCTTTCTTTCTGCATAACTATACCTATAGCGTTATCGGTTACCACCTTTACTTCGATTCCAGCCTGTTTAAGCTCCCATGCAGTCAAGCGGGCACCCTGCAAATAGGGGCGGGTTTCAAGAGCTATGACTCTAAACTTCGTGCCTTTCTCTTGAGCCACGTATAAAGGCGCTGTGGCGGTACCGTAGTAGCTTGTCGCAAGGGAGCCAGCGTTACATATCGTCATAACCGTATCCCCGTTTTCAATCAACTTTTCACCGTAATTCCCGATCATCCTGTTAGCCTCTTCGTCTATTCTCTGTATCATAAGGGCTGTCTCGACGACCCTTTTCCGTAAGTCCTCTATTTCCGCCGCTTTTCTCGCTTCATCAAGAACGCGTGAAACTGCCCAAAAGAGGTTTACAGCAGTTGGCCTCGTTCTCTTTAGAGCTTCTGCACACTCTTCTAGTTCCTTCAAAGTCTCACTTAGAGTCCTAGCGGAGGAGTGGATGGTCGCAAGAGCCAAAGCGAAGGCAGCGGCAACTCCAATAGCTGGAGCCCCTCGTATCTCCATTGTCCGGATCGCCTCAGCAACCCTACGCCAATCTCCCGTCTCTATGTACTCGAGGGCGTAAGGCAGCTTTAGTTGATTTATTAGCCTAACCTTATTTTCAACCCATTCGATGGTTCGCGGTATGTTCAGAGGCATGTAGACACTCTCAAAAAGTTACCAATTATTTTTTCCGCCTAATTGTACGGTTGCGAATTTCATGTTGGCGCGTGCAAATAAGCTTGCCACTCGAAGCGGTTCAGGAACACTGCCGTGAGTTGTAAAAGCATTGAGAATAGCCTCTACCTCACGCTTGCTCATGCCCAGGTATCTTACGAACACCTTAGCCCCTGTTCTGCGTATGTGAACCAATTCTCGAGGACCAAGCTTTCTGTAAAGTTCAAGGCGCCTCTCATCATTCCCAAAATACTTTCTTATGTAGTGTTCAATGCCTTGAGACTCCTCGTAAGTTAAACTGAGCACGGGTAGCCCGGTTTCACTGTTTACCCTCTCGAGATCGATTATGTTAAACCATGATATGATACAACCGTTTATCATGATGCAAGCTATATCTTGTCTGTTTAGTTCCCTATATATCGAGAGTACACCGTCTGTGGAGTCAAATCCCCCAACAGTGATCTTCGATAAAGTAACACCATCTATTATGAGATCTCTTCGCATTACAACGCCTGCGAGAATTGAATATGTAGCTTTTCTAGCAAAGCTTTCCGATATCCCCAAACATCTAAAACCTTTCTTATATGGATTGAGATTCAACATAATTAAACGTCAATTAATTTGGGGAATTTCGTTAAAATTAATGGTGAATCTTCACCTATGAACACCATATCCTCTATTCGAACTCCACCAGTGCGATAAATGTAGACTCCAGGTTCTACAGTTACCACATCCCCAGGTGACAGTTTGTTTTCTGATTCTGCACTCAAGTAAGGTTCCTCATGTACATCGATACCGACTCCGTGACCTAGACCATGGTTAAAGAATTTAGCTAAATCTTTTTTCTTTAAAATGTCATAGGCAGCCATATGAACAGCGCGGGCGGGGACGCCGGGTTTCATGAGACTAATAGCATGCTCTTGAGCCTCGTTTACGACAGCTAAGAGCGTCTTGTATAAATCGTTTTTACGATCGAATACTACGGTTCTGGTTAAGTCAGAGCAATAACCTTCAATTCTAGCTCCTAAATCGATTTTCACCAGGTTTCCCCTTTCGAGCCTGCGAAGTCCGGGCTTGGCGTGAGGGTGGGCAGCGTGTTCTCCGAAGGCTACGATAGGTTGGAAGGATTGTTGTGCCCCGCTTCGTAAGATAAACGATAGAATCTCAGCTGCTACTTCTGATTCGGTTATACCTTTTTCAAGTATGTTCAAAGCTCTCTTCATAGCTTCTTCAGCCACGTTTACAGCCTTCTTAATGGCTTCCAGCTCTGACGGGTTCTTAGCTCGTCTTAAAGTTAAGAACTCGGATGTAGCTTCGATCCCACTATAACCAATTTTCTCCTCTAGTTTTCTTCGGTTGTCTCCAGAAACACCTGCAATCCCTAATTTACCCTCCGGTGCATTTGATACAAGTTCCTTTAAAGCGTTGAAGAAGTCCCCCCTTATGATATTCTCGTAATCACTTGTGTCTTCGCTCTTCGTGTAAACGTAGTGTTCGCCAAGACAAGATTCGTCAAGCGTCCGCGTATACTCGAGTCGGGATGATAAGGTCTTTACATTACTATCGAGGTAGACGATGGCCGCAGAAGGAGCATCCGTTCCAGTCAAGTAATGAATGTTAGAGGCTCCCATGACGACAAGTGCATTTAACTCCTTCTTGACAAGGATGTTTTGAACAACCGCTTTAACATGCTTAGTAAAGTCAACCATAATACTCATATCGGAAGGCTTACATAAAAGTATTTTTGGTAAATCCTAAGTTTACTAGAGTGAGACGAAGGTAGCTAGCTCAACCAGGCCGGGATCATTGAGCTCGAGACATACACCACAGTAATTGCATCCTTCGATGATGCCTTCCTCCTTTATGAGTCCATATGGACAATACTTTGCTCCTTTACGAGCATAGACTTTTAGCCTAGTGTTGATCGGTCTCCATGAGAGAGGTGTTTCATTAACCCTACTGCCTCCGCGGAACGTCATCCAACTAAGCAGGTAAGAGACATCAAAAACTCGGAGTGGGATTATCTCTAAAAGATTCTCTTTCCAACTTTGGACGACGATGGCTACATCGACATCAACTTCAGCCAGCTTTTCGGTTAACCCCATCAATACTGCTGGCGAAATGTAAGACGAATGCAACCGAAAGAAATGTTTACCTATTTTATAGACGATATTTGGTGTTACGACTAGTGCATTAGCACCGGAATCGGCCGTTATCTTACCTAAATCGAGTAAATTTAGACTTGAAGCATTAAGTTTTAAAACCAATGGTTTTCCTGATGTAGCAACAAGCTCTCTTACAAGCTCAATGCTATATGATACCCCTCTTGTTGAGAGTAGACATGTAAGATTAACATCAACTTCTATAGCATCACATAGATTCTCAAATCTATTTAGGATTTCGTGAGCGTCTGAAAGACTTCTAGCTGCTAAGGATAGAACCTTTACAACATCACCTTTAGTCCTGTTAAGTAGGTTTTCAATTTCCTCAAAGCTTGAGCCCAAAGGGCGTGTAAGCACAACCAATCCAGTCGGACTCGCGGAAAGCAGTTTAAAACGAGCGTAAGCGTATATAGGATCAGAAGATAAGGGGTCCTTTAAAGTGATTGTCGGTGTAAATATTATGCTTGCCCCTCTAGCAATTGCGTCACTGAGCAAGGCGTGTGAAGCTATTTCGATGTCACTGCTAAGCCCCCAGTTGCTACTCAATTGAAACTTAGCGAATCGAGGCATTGTTCTCCATAGGTACTCTCAAACATGTACTCAAATAACTAGCGTCTCTTAAACATGCGCTTACTCGTTTATGGATTCAATTAACTCTCATGATTGTATTACAGTCTTGCCACTCTGCTAATAAACTTAAAAGAGCAAACTAACTTGATTTCTTCGAATATCTTGTGTCGAAAGTTTATTCGTATCTCGGGAAATATATGGTAAAATTTCATGTATCCACTCATCAAGCTGTCTAATGAGAAGGATAAGTCTCTGAGTTCTTCTAAGTTTTGCTAAATATAGTTTGGTAAAAGGATTAGGATAGGATGTAGAAATTGTTCTATTAACATTATAATTTAGTTTAGATTAGAATACATTAGATATTTCTTAAAGTTATACTATCAATAGGCTCCAGTTTTTACTAGGAATTATTCGAGACACTAAGCTCGCTTTGTTGGAAGCTTGTATGATACAGGTCTAAGATATTAATTTCTTGAATTCCTCTGCTACACGTTTATAACGTTCTATTTCCTCTTTTGTTATGCTCGGTCTCACTATCTCCATGGCTTTTTTGAAATATGTCATAGATACCTTCGATGGCTTGCCCACGTCACGCAAAGTGAGTATAGCCGCTTCCCTACAGAGAGCAGCTAGATCAGCACCAGTGTATCCTTCAGTTGCGTCTGCTATTCTTTCAAGGTCTACGTCTTCGGCGAGAGGCATTCTCTTCGTGTGGACTTTAAGTATCTCGAGTCTAGTCGCTCGATCCGGTGGTGGGACGTAGACGAGCCTATCAAACCGGCCTGGCCGAAGCAACGCTGGATCAAGGATGTCAGGACGGTTCGTAGCACCAACTACGACAACACCCTCAAGCTTCTCCAAACCATCCATCTCAGTCAGCAACTGGTTGACTATTCTATCCGTGACACCAGAGTCATATCTGTAACCGCGGCGTGGGACTATAGAGTCTATTTCATCGAAAAATACTACGCATGGCGCCGCTTGTCTCGCTTTAGAGAAAATTTCCCTTATGGCTCTCTCGCTTTCACCAACCCACTTGCTCAAGACCTCTGGACCTTTAACAGCTATGAAGTTCGCCTCGCTCTCCGTCGCTACAGCTTTCGCTAACAGCGTCTTACCACAGCCGGGCGGACCATAAAGCAGAACACCCTTCGGCGGGTCGATGCCCATTTCCTTGAAAAACTCCGGATGCTTAAGTGGCCATTCAACAGCTTCTCGCAATTGTTGCTTAACATCCTCTAGCCCACCGATATCGCTCCACTCGACTTCAGGTACTTCAACGTAAACCTCTCTCAAGGCCGAAGGCTGGATATCCTTTAACGCCTCTAGGAAATCCTGCCTAGTGACCTTAAGCTCTCTAAGTAGCTCGGGCGGAATCGTAGTCTTGCTGAGGTCAACCTTCGGCAGGAATCTGCGAAGAGCCCTCATCGCCGATTCTCTGCAGAGAGCGGCTAGGTCAGCACCTGTGAAACCATGAGTAATGTCAGCAAGTTCCTCTAAGTTAATGTCGTCGGACAAAGGCATATTCCTAGTGTGGACTTGAAGAATCTCCTTTCTTGCACGTTTATCCGGAACGGGGAATGATATCTCGCGATCAAAGCGTCCAGGTCTTCTTAGTGCCGGATCTATCGCGTTAGGACGGTTTGTAGCACCAATAACTATGACTTGTCCTCTACCCTTAAGCCCATCTAATAGAGCTAGTAACTGTGCTACGACGCGCCTCTCTACCTCGCCGGTGACGTCCTCACGCTTGGGGGCTATGGCATCAAGTTCGTCTATAAAGATGATTGCCGGAGCATTCTCTTCGGCTTCCCTGAATATGTCGCGAAGTCTGGCTTCGCTCTCCCCGTAGAACTTACTCATTATTTCAGGACCGTTTATGGCTGTAAAGTAAGCTCCCGTCTCGTTCGCCACAGCCCTAGCTAAAAGGGTCTTCCCCGTGCCCGGAGGACCATAGAAGAGGACGCCTTTAGGTGGATCGATTCCTAAATGGGAGAAAATTTCTGGATACTTCATAGGCAGTTCAATCATTTCTCTGACCTTCTGTTTAACTTCCTCTAGATCACCTATGTCTTCGTAGGAAACTTTTGGCACAATAAGTCCTGTTTCAGAAACGGGTTCCGTTCTAATCACAAGTTCGGTTTCCGGCGTCACTCGAACAACAGTAGTTGGGATAGTAGCTGTCACAACAAATCTCAATGCTGTGTTAAAGACAGGGATTTCGACGACGTCACCCCGGCGTAGTGGACGATGCAGTAGTTTATCCTTAACGTAGTCGGAGAACTCTGGAGTTACACTTAATCCACTAATTCCAGAAGGTGCGAGAGTTACGCGCTGCGCCAGTTGAAGCTGTGTAGGTTTCACAACTACTGTATCGCCTATTGAAGCACCTGCGTTGTGGCGCGTCACACTGTCCATGCGGATGAATCCTAATCCCTCATCTTCCGGGTAGGCGGGCCAGGCTACTGCGACAGTAGGTTTCTTACCAATTATCTCAACGGCATCACCGGCTTCGATGCCAAGCTTGTTCATTATTGAACGATCGATTCTCACAATACCCCGTCCTACATCGCGTTGCTTAGCCTCGGCGACACGTAGTTGATCATCAGTCGATTTACTCATGATGGACGCCGGGGACGGGGTGGCTTAGGAATCATATAAGCCTTTATATCTTCCAGTACTAAGCGACTATCTCTATTACGTCTAAGTCGTCGAGCTCAAAGTCTCTTCCAACTCTTACGGGACTAAACTTTAGTCGTCTGTCATTCCAAATTAGAGCATACTTGAAATCCTTGTAGAGTCTACTGTGAATCCGTCGAGCTACTTCTTCAACGCGTGCACCTTTACGCACCACAAGAGGCCTAGCACTAATCTCTCCATTCTTCGGATTTTTTGTATAGATCCTAATTAACTCTAATGTTTGAAATAAATACTTACCAATTTCGTTTTTAACGATTTCTACTTTAGAAGAATCAAACACTAATGTTTTGAACTTAGATAAATAAGGTTCTGCCTCATCTAAGGCTTCAGGTGCAGCCTCAGCTTTTGTCACAATAATTATTGCTGGTTTGAAAGCAGTCATTTCTAAAACCGCAGCTTCGATATCGTCCAACGTTGCATCGTCTGTGAGCCAGACCAGCGCGTGGTAAATCCCGTAATCACGTAGTAAATTAGCTACTTCACTAGGCTTTAAACGTCCGCCGATCAAATTAACTCCTCCGCTCGACCTTTTTTCTATAATTACTCGTTTCTTCTCTTCCCTTATGGTAATGCCTCTAGCTCGTAGCATCGACTCTATATACGACAGTTGGCTAGTCATATCCCTTGTTGCATCAACTACTAAAGCTAGTGCGTCTGCGTTGAATGCAAGCGCAAGTATCTGGCTATTCCTAGAAGAGCTTTCGGACTGAACTAAAGAGGGAGTGTCTAAGAGCTGTATCTCCACCCCTTCCCAGTTAAACATTCCCGGTTGTGGTCTAGTTGTTTCAAAAGGGGCTTCGCTGCAGAGAGTTTCAAGCCCGGTAAACGCCTTAAAAATCGTTGACTTTCCCGTATTGCTTAACCCTAGTAACACAACTTGTATATCCCCCTCCTTTTCAATGAATGGCGATGTCCCCCCTCCTCCTTTTTTTCTGGATTTTTCCAATTCTATTTCTTCCTTTAACCTAGCTATCTGCCTTCTGACTTGCATAACAAGTTTTTCCGTACCTTTATGTTTTGGTACTTCAGATAAGAACTCTGTTAACGCTTGCAGTTTCTCCTGTTTTGTTTTGGCCTCAATCACTTTCTTCCATTTTGCTTTTGCTTGCGGGGGAAGGTTAGCTGGCATACTGTGTATTTGAAAGCTAATGGGTTAAAAAATTCTCAGCTCACCCACTCCCCCCATGAACTAGCTCATGCATGCTTATACATACACGTTGGCTAAGGATTATGTGAATCAACGTTAGTCGTATAAACAACGTATTACAAAGGTAATATGTGAAGAATAGCGGTATCATCGCAGCGTTGCTCCTGCTCTTGGTGGGGTACTGGGTTGGTGGTATAGAGGGAACACTCATTGCGGCATTAGCTGCAGTGCTATTGCTGTTTCCCACTAGAAAAGGAAAAAAATTCATTACTAGAATGGTTGCATAATATTTAAAATAAAAATTTCTATCTTCTAAAATGTTATATCGACTTTTTATCAAAATTCTTTGATTACGTGTTTATGAACTTAGAAACGAAGTAAGCATGTCATTACATAGGGTTTAAAGCCGTAGCAGAAGGGGAGGTGTTTGTGAGTGAACGATACAGGCAGCTCAGTCCTTCAGAGTTCTTCTATAGGAACAGAGAGATAGCTGGCTTTTCTAACCCAGTGCGTGCTGTGTATCAGACTATTAGAGAGCTCGTCGAGAATTCCCTAGATGCTACCGAAATGCATGGTTTGCTTCCCGAAATAAAGATTGAAGTTCGAGATGAAGGAGAGGAGAAAGTCACTATTAGCGTAGAAGATAATGGCGTCGGGATTTCACCATTAGAGGTTCCGAATGTCTTCGGTAGAGTGTTCTACGGGTCCAAATACGTGTTAAGGCAAAGTCGCGGGGTCTTTGGTTTAGGTGTGAAAATGGCGGTATTATACGCACAAATGACGACAGGACAACCAGTCAAAGTAAGAACGGCTACTAGGAGGTCTAAGTTTGTGTATGAATATCAGGTTGCTATAAATATCGAGAAAAACATGCCTACTATAAAGAGCTTAGCTATCATGAAAAATGAAGACGGATGGCATGGGACACGTGTCGAATTATCGATGAAAGGCAATTGGATTCAAGCTAAAAAGAGAGTTGAAGAGTACATTAGGCGTACAGCGATAATCGCTCCCTATGCTACAATAATAGTCGATGCACCTGATTTCTCCTTTAGGTTTGAACGTTCCTCGACAAAGCTTCCTCCAACACCAATAACAGGCAAACCCCATCCCCATGGTGTTGATATAGAATTGTTAAAGAAAATAATAGAAGGATCAAAGAAAACAACTTATCTTTTTGATTTTTTAATAAAAAATTTTGATGGTGTAGGTCCAGCAACGGCTAAGAAATTCTTCGACACGTTTGGTTTAAATCCTGATCTTAAAGTCAAGGATTTAAAAATAGATGAGATAGAAGACCTAGCAAACAAGATGCAGGTATTTGACGATTGGAGAAGACCAAAGCATACCACGCTCTCACCGTTAGGAGAGGAATTGCTTGTAAAAGGTGTAAAAGCCGTTCTAAACCCCTCATTTGTCACTGCCGTTTCAAGACCCCCTTCATCGTATGCCGGACACCCTTTCATCGTTGAAGTGGCACTGGCTTATGGTGGGTCAATATCACCCATGGATGAACCTATGCTGCTCCGTTTTGCGAACAGGATACCGCTTCTTTACGATGAAGGAGTCGATGTATCAACTAAAGTTCTTGGAAAGATCGATTGGAAAACTTATAAGATTGATTTTCCCTCCCCGCTCGCAGTTGTCACACATGTCTGTTCGACGAAGGTACCCTTCAAAGGTGTTGGTAAAGAAGCGGTAGCTGATGTGCCTGAGGTAGAAAGCGAAATTGAGTCGGGGTTGAGGGAGTGCGCCAGAAGGCTTCGGACTCACCTTTCAAGATTGGAGAGACTATTTGAAGTGAAGAGGTGGGAGATTACGGTTAGCAAATACGTCGACGAAGTTTCAAGCTCGTTGAGCTACGTGACAGGTGTCGATCATGGGCTTCTGCAGAGCAAACTTTTAGCATTAATTAAAGCTAGAGTTATGGCAGGGGATAGAAACGATGAGTAGCCGAGAAAATTCTCTAAGGGCTCTCGAACAAATCGGCAAAATCCTCAGCGAGCAAGTGCTCCATAGTAAACCTCTTACGTTAGAAATACCGGTGAGGACTTTAGCCAATGTGGTATGGGACCCTCGGTCGAAGCTACTAAAGCTGGGTTCTAGAAAGTTGAGACGAGAATTCCTGGATATGGGTGAAGCTAGAAGGTTTACGCAGACTATCCTCATGCTCTCTTTGATAGTAAGAGCTATTCGTGAGGGAGATTATCCCACAATCCGAGATCTCTACTATGCAGGGAAACACACGATAGAGTACCGTGACGAATACAATCGGTTAAGAAGGGAAGAAACTTGGGATGATCAAAAAGAGTCTGACTCGGTTATCCAGGATATAGAGGTTTTAACAGGATTCCTTCGTGAACACATGGGAATTCTTCACGACACTAAGGGCAAAATTGTAGGACGAATTAGAATAAGGTCTGGTGCCGATGTTATAGACTGTTCAAGAATGGGTGATGGAGCTTACTCAATCCCCCCTAACCCTGATTCTCTGGAGATACTAGGGCTTGAAGCCGATTATGTGTTAGTGATAGAGAAGGATGCTATTTTCAATAGACTTAATAAGGAAAGATTCTGGGAAAAAAGTAAATGTCTCCTTATAACGGGAAAAGGTCAACCTGATAGAAGCACTAGGAGAATGGTTCGTAGACTATGGGAGGAACATAATCTCCCTGTTTATGTACTCACTGACGCGGATCCTTACGGATTCTACATTTACAGCGTGTACAGAAGCGGGTCAATAACCCTGGGGTTTGAAAGCGATCGATTGGCCACTCCTGAAGCACGTTTCCTAGGTCTCACGGTAACTGATATCTATGAGTATAAAATACCCAGAAACTTCATAATAAAAGCAAAGGATCGTGATATAAAAAGAGCTAAAGAACTTTTGAATTATCCATGGTTTAAACAATCAAAGGAATGGGTTAAGCAGCTCGAGCTATTCCTGGAGAAACAGGAAAAGGTTGAAATCGAAGCGTTAAGCGGCTACGGTTTCAAATTCCTAACAGAGAGATACATTCCAGAGAAGCTATATGGTTCTAAGTGGATAGAATAACCACTCAGTCAGCTGCGGCTCATCATAGCATGGAAGGCTCCGTATTCACCTCCTTCAGCACTTAGGTAAATTAAAAACAGCACCCATATTTCTACTTTTTGTAAGCCTCCATCAATAGCAGAAATAGATTCAACAAAACGTATCCAAACGAAGCGAACAGAGTAGTGTCGAGCAGAGCATGTCATAAGCGGACACTGGAGACCTACGCCAACCTTTTTATCGTTAAACTGCTATCCTCACAGTATGAGTTCGAAGAAGTTAGGAATAGCTCGACTAAGTAAGGGTGGTAAGCGCTTCGAAATCATGGTTAATATCGAGAAGGCATGGCGTGTAAAAGGTGGTGAGACGGTAAACATACGGGAAATCGTCGAGAGCCCTCACATTTACTATGATGCTCGCAAAGGATTGAAGGCTTCTCCAGAAGATTTGAGGGAAGTCTTTGGTACGGAGGATGTCTTAAAGGTGGCTGAAGTCATTATTAAGCAAGGTGAGTTACAGCTCTCAGCTGAGCAAAGACGGGAATTGATTGATATGAAAAAGAAGCAGATTATCGATTTCATTTGGCGCAACGCAGTTGATCCTCGTACGGGGGCACCGCATCCACACAAGAGGATTGAAATCGCTCTTGAAGAGGTAGGGTTTCCTGTCGACCCGTTTAGACCCGTAGAGGTTCAGGTTCAAGAAGCAATTAAAGCTCTTAGCAAAATATTACCATTAAAGATTGCTAGGGCACTAGTAGCAGTTAGAATACCATCCCAATATTCAGGTAAGACCTACGGAGTGTTGAGCAAAATTGGGAAAATATTGAGAAGTGAATATGCGAGCGATGGGTCTTGGTTAGCTGAGCTTGAGATTCCGGCAGGCATGACGGAGAGTTTAATAGAGCAGGTGAATTCTCTTACCAAAGGCGAAGGAGAGGTGAAAATCATAACTATAGGTGGTTGACTTATGCCAATCCATGTTTCCGGCGGTCAGGTTATCGTGCCAGGGGAGTTTGTGGCAGAAGGTTCTTGTGAGGTAATGGGACCTCATATCATAAGCGGTAAAAGGTACTATGCAAAAGTCTTGAGCGTTGCAGTAATCGAGAAACCGAAACGTGTGAGATTGATTCCGCTTAAACGCCGTTATATCCCGACAGAGGGTGATTTGGTAGTGGGGAAAATAATAGACGTGGGCCCTACATACTGGCTTGTAGATATAAACTCTCCCTATACGGCTTTTCTACAGGTATCGGAGGTTTTTCCCCGTCCAGCACCGAAAGAGAGGGACTTGTCTGAGATTTTTCAAGTAGGGGATCTGGTTGCAGCCAAAGTTCTCTCATTTGACTTCTCTCATGACCCTTTGCTCACAGTAAAGGAATCAAAGTTGGGCAAAATTGAGAAAGGGTTATTGGTTGAGGTAGCTTCAAGCAGAGTTTCAAGAGTTATTGGGAAGAAGGGTCAAGTAATTGATTACTTACGAAGCATACTAAACGTTGAGTTAATAGTCGGAAGGAATGGCCGTGTTGTTGTAATGGGAAGCGAACCGGAGCGGGAAGCCTTAGCCGCCTACGTTGTGCAGCGGCTCTGTGCAGAGCCCTACGTCGCCGACCCCCTCGAAGAAGCTAAAAAACTGTTGTCTCGACAACTGACCAGAGGTGAGAGCACCTGATGGAGAAAGCTAATGTCAAGTTGCTTACAGAGGATGGAAGGCGTATAGATGGTCGTGGACTTAACGAGTTGAGAAAGTTCCGGGTCGAAGCGGGAGTTCTGAAGAACGCAGATGGGTCAGCGTACATTGAGTTGGGTAGGAATAAGATAATGGTAGCCGTGTATGGTCCTAAAGAGGTTCATCCTCGCCATGAGGCTCTTCCCGATAGAATGTTACTTCGATGCAGGTACTCGATGCTACCTTTCTCTGTTGCTGATGAAAGGAAGAGTCCTTCTCCTACTCGACGGGAGGTTGAGATATCCAAGGTTATCAGAGAAGCGTTGGAACCGGCGATATTTCTTGAAGAATATCCCAGAACTTCCACAGATGTGTTCATAGAAGTTATCGAAGCCGATGGTAGCACGAGAGTAGCATCCATAACTGCCGCTGCAGTAGCATTGGCGGACGCCGGTATACCTATGAAAGATCTCGTCGTCGGCGTGTCAATAGGCAAAATAGAGGGTCGATTAGCTATCGACCTCAGTGGTATCGAGGATCAACGAGGAGAAGGGGACATGCCGATAGCTCTCATGCCTAGATTAAACGAAATAACTCTTCTACAAGCCGACGGTAGTTTCTCCAGAGACGAAATAGCTCAGGCTCTGCAGATGGTGCGCGAAGCTGCAATCAAACTGTACGAGGAGCAAAGAAGAGCGTTAAAAGACAGGTACTCAAAACTTCCTGTTGAGGTGGAAATAACCTAGAGGTGACGGGTGTGAGTGAGAAGGTGTATACGATAATCCCAGCCCCTCGTCGAGAAACTATACGATCCATGATTAAGCGGGGTGAAAGGGTCGACGGAAGAGGACCGGATCAGTACAGAGAATTAAAGGTTGATACAGGGATAGCTGGAAATGCCGACGGATCAGCTAAAGTCTCCCTAGGTCACACAAAGGTAGTAGCAGGCGTGAAAGTCTCACTGGGTCAACCGTATCCTGACGCTCCTGCTGCTGGCGTGCTCATCGTACATGCTGAGCTCATACCACTAGCCTCTCCAATTTTTGAGCCGGGCCCTCCTGACGAAAATGATGTAGAACTAGCTAGAGTCATAGATAGAGGGTTGCGCAGCGCGTCGGCGATAAAACTAGAGGACATGAGCGTTATTCCGGGCAAACAGGTTTGGAGGGTCTTCGTAGATATCTACCCTATAGATCATGATGGCAATTTCATTGACGCATCGGGCTTGGCAGCTATGGCAGCTCTCTTAAATACGCGTGTACCTAAACTGAGCGTAACGCCAGATGGTACAGTGACGCGGGCCGAGGAGAAGGTTCCTCTACCGATTAACGACATACCGGTGTTTGTTACTTTTGCAAAAATAGGCGATGTATTAGTTGTCGATCCTTGTTACGAAGAGGAATTAGTGATGGATGCTAGAGTTACTTTTGCGATTACTAAAAGCGGTAACGTATGTGCTATACAAAAAGGCGGACGCGGAAGCTTTACCCCCGAGGAGATTCTTAAAGCATTAGACACGGCTCAGCGACTGGCTCCTGAACTCTGCGCACAGTTAGAAGCCGCTGCGCACCGAGTTTAGGATAAAGGTTCTACATGCCAAGGTGTTCTACGTGCAGGCTTCCAAGTTGGTAATACTCAATAGAGAGACTGCTGAAGAGCTGTTAAATGCTCTTAAACAAGTCAAGCGCTCAAACCACCGAATAATGCTAGTTCTCACAGGTGATAATGATGGCAACCTCATTATCGGTGCAGTCGAGGCTATAAATCTCTTCCTCAACGTGGCCGAGCTGAAGGGAGAGGGAGTACTCTACGCCTATCATGCCTTCTATGAAGACGGACGTTCCAGGAAAGAGGTTTTCGAGAAGGCAGTTAAACAGGATAGTAGGTTCGTGTACGTATCCTATCATGACAGCGAAATGTGTTTAGGTAGAACCTTCGATGCGGCAATCCTCGACTTGATCAACAACTTAGAGCCAAATGATATTGGTCGTCTATCGGGTGTAGTAAAGGGTGGAGGACTCTATGTGATCCTTTTGCCGTCGTTCCAACGTTTAATGAAAATCACCACTAGGTTTCAGGGGTTGCTGCTCACTCCTCAGTACGGTCCGGAGAGTCTGAGGAAATTTTTTGAGCAGCGATTTGTGTCCAAACTATTCGTTCACAAGGGTGTGATAGTATATGACGTAGACGAAAAAAAGATACTGAAGCATTCTGACCTACCAAAACAAGTACTCAAAGCTAAAAGAGAAGACCTCGTGATTCCTGAGAAGAAAATCTTGCCACAGTTCATATACGAGATAGCCGTTACTCAAGATCAAGTTAACGTTTTGAAAGTCCTTGAGAAACTTTATCAAAAACCTGAGAAGGAAAAAAAGATAGTTATTGTAATTACTGCAGATAGAGGTAGGGGGAAGTCGTCAGTTATCGGCTTAGGAATCGCGGCTCTTTCGCATAAAATCAGGAGGGCGAAGGGTAGATGTGCTGTCGTTCTGACGGCACCTAGTGAAGCTAATGTGCAGGAGCTATTTAAATTCGCCCGGCGTGGGCTGGAGAGCCTCGGGTATGAAGTACAGGCGGAAGAAGAAGGGGGCTACATTACTAGATTGAAGGCTAAGAGCATCGATATCGCTTACTTCAGGCCCCTAGAAGCCGTTACCAAGCGGGCAGACATAGTTGCTGTCGACGAAGCTGCTTCACTACAGGTTCCGATGTTGTTCGCTATACTCAAGAAACATGACCGTGTAATATACTCATCAACAGTTCACGGCTACGAGGGAGCCGGTAGAGGATTTTCCATACGCTTTCTACATAACTTGCGTCAATCGAAAAACATCGAAATTTACGAGTACGAAATGAAGGAACCCATTCGTTATGCCTTAGAAGATCCTATCGAGCTGTGGGCTTTTGATACTTTACTTTTAGATGCTGAACCATCGCCGATAACGGAAGATGACTTAAAGCTCGTGGAAGAAGGGGAAGTCGAATATTGGATTCCGGATCCTGAGGAGTTTTTCCTTAAGGACGAAAATACCTTGCGCGAGTTTTTCGGTATCTACATAATGGCACACTACAGGAATAACCCCAACGACCTAGGGATGATGATGGATGCTCCACATCACAAAGTTAGAGCACTCAGGTTAAAGAACGGGAAAGTGGTGGTTTCAATAGAGCTGGCAGAAGAGGGGCCTCTAGAAGAAGAACTAGCTAAACAATCTGCTAGAGGCGCCTGGATAATGGGTAACATAATTCCAGATAGGCTCATCAAACATTACAAGCTTATCGATTTCGGGCGATACAAGGGGTTGCGTATAGTTAGGATAGCTACACACCCAGATCTTTGGGGTAAAGGCTTGGGGTCACGTGCCCTAGAGGAGCTGGAGAAAGAGGCAATCAAAGTTGGCTATGATTGGATAGGAGCTGGTTTTGGGGTTACGTTAGAATTGCTGAAGTTTTGGCTGAAGAATAACTATTTGCCAGTGCATCTCTCTCCGGATAGGAATCCGGTAAGCGGTGAGTATACGGCTCTTGTAATAAAGCCGCTTAATGAGCGAGTTAAAGAGTATATTAATCGTATGGCGATTGAGTTTAAACGGAAGCTTCTATCTTCCCTAGCAGAACCCTACCATGATCTAAGCCCTAGAGTGATTAGAGCCATCCTCTCCTCAACCCCTAGTGCTGGTATAAGTCCCAAGCTTACGGAATACCAGTTAGGCAGGCTCGTGTCTTACGCTTGGGGAGACATGACTTTGGAAAACTGTATGGACTGTATGCGGGAGTTGGCTGAAGCATACTTTATGAATGGTTATCACTTTCTTGACGAGGAGCAAGAGCTGCTCCTGATAACTAAGGTTTTACAGGCGAAAAGTTGGAAGGTTACGTGTCTTGAGCTAGACACTCGCCCCTCCAGAGCCATGGATTCTCTCCGATCAGCTGCTAAGGCCTTGTGTAGCGAACTGGTTGGTATAAGAAGTGAGAAGGACATGGAACGTTTTCTATTTTTAAAGTTAGAAGGTTGATATAAGTGCTAAAAGCCCTGGATAGCGGGATCCACAGGCTTTACGAACTCCCGTAGCAGCACTGTCGCATATTCTCCTTTCCGGAGTTTAAAACTAAAGTTTACGCTATATTGTTCGTTATATTTATCCAATCTCCAGCGAAGACCCTCTGGTGTCAGAGTCAAAGCTCTAAATGTACCTCGTGAAGATAACTCGGGCATGCTACGAACTTTAAATTCGTCTAGGGAGATGCCCTCCTCCGAGAGCACTTCTTTCTCTAACATGCCTGGCAGGTCTTCGGACAAGACACTAGCGTATCCGAAGACATTACCGACAACTTCAGCACAACCACGCGATACCAACTCTTTCACCTTATCAAGGTTGCTGTCTCTAACTCGAATGACGGCTGTTTCGTAGCCCTTTAAAGCGACTAAGTCCCCTTTAATTGGCTGATTTAATGGAAGTTCTTGTCCCAGCCTTCTACTCAATATCAAGTTGAAAAGGTAAGCTTGATAAGCTTCAACGCACAATCGCCTGACAGATAGGGGCAGTGCTCTGATGGCACCCGAGTAGTCGTTTGGATGTTTGAGGAGGTAGCGTAGGATCGTTCTTTCATGGTGTAGCTTATTCGGGAAAGCTTCCAAGGCGCCTTTAACGTCCCAAGTCGATTCAAGATAGGTTCTAGCCTCTTTAGCTTTGGGTGATTCTAACGGGTAGACCTTTGTTAGGAAAATATACACTGCCTCCTTAAAGGAACCTTTCAAGATAAGCTTACCTATAATGTGAGTTAAAGGTCTAATTGTGCCAAACCGCTGATACCCATAATAGTTTGGAGCTCCTACGTATTTTAATTCCTCTTGTATCTTAGCAACTCTCTCATTAACCTCGTCGTAACTTAATTCGACGCACTTAACTTTCACCTCGAAACGGTTTCCTTGAAGCATTCCGGCGGTAAGCTTGAAGGGCATTCTAAAAGCGTCATGGATGCGCACCTTAGAACATATCTGAGGAGGGAAGCTTTCAGGAGGAACTCCTTCAACGCTAGCTAGCTGGAATGTAACGGCTTTCGTATCCTTAAGTCCGGCTACGCTAATTTTTTTGTAGCTTACTCCTACGGAGCAAGCTACAAGGCGAAGAGCGGTGATAGTGTCTATGTTACGTTTTTCTAAAAGAAACCAAGTGTAGTCTCCTGTCCCGCTGCTTAAGCGTTCTGCCACCCCCGGTAAGCATTCTACGTTACCTAAAGATATCTCGATGACTACAAAATCCTCAGGTCTCTCCTTGAGCTTTCCCCCGATACCTGGATAGCGTGTGGAGTAGTAAAACATTCCTAGGGTCTTGTCGAGCTCCGAGTGAGAGGGGGTAGGCATAGTCTTAGAGTAATTTGAGCCCTCCCGTGATCGTATCAACGAGTTCATCGGGTGCCGGTCCTATGGCCAAAGCAGTAACCGTGCCGGGTGGAAGCTGAGTTAACCCCATATCGGATACTAACGCTGCAGGAAGTCCAAGGTCTCTAGCTCTAGAATACAGCTGTAGTAGTTCCTCTAAGTTACTCACTTTTAACACGACTTTCTTCTGACCGCTGCTAATCCAGTCATTGAACCAAGCTGGTTTCTCAACTCTCGCTTGCTCGGCCGCTGTAACTGCTGCGTGTGCAACTTGTGCCGCTAACTTGCCTTTACCCATTTTGATATCCACTCTTACAATAATGGATTGCTTCATTTAATATGCCTAAAATTTCATCGCTTATAACCGATTTTTCTGATAAACTCTATGCGTTCATGCCTGTCTTGCTCGCTTTCCACGCCAACTGGTTTAAAACCGTCGACGACACCTATCACGGCTCTTCCTTGATCAGTCTCAGCCACTATTACTTGAACTGGGTTTGCGGTAGCGGCGTATACGGTCACGACCTCCTGAACATGTTTAATCGCGTTGAGGACGTTTATAGGCCAACCCCCCCTTAAGTATACGACAAAGAAATGCCCTGCAGCAACGTTGAGTGCAGTTCTAGACGCCAGCTTCATAAGTTCGTCATCATTACCCTCTACACGGACTAATCTACGACCAGAAGCTTCACAAAAAGCCACGCCAAAGCTAGCTCCCGGCACCGAGGTGACGATGGCTTCGTAGATATCTTCAACCGTCTTTATAAAGTGCGCCTGTCCTAAGATTACATTAGTTTTTTCGGGTACTTCGACAGGGACTACTAGTAATTGTATTGTCACAAGAAGAGAAACAGAAAATCCCTTTAAAAACCTACGGTGAACCGCAACGTTTCTGTATTTCTATATGGTATTCCACTTTTGTAACGGATATTCCTTAAACTCTTCTCTAATCTCACGTTAATCATTTAAGCCCGTAGAGGGAAGGTGCGTTGCCTGGTGATCTCATGGAGAGCTCATTAACTGAAGAGCATCCTTTACTCAAATATTCGACAATTAAGGATCTATCGAGTGACGAGTTGGAAGCTGTAGTAAAAAAGTATATCCAAGTACTCATGCCTAAGCCTAACGTCGACTATAAGGTGTACATAGGTAAAGCCCCGGAGCTACGTGAAGGAGAAGGGCTCGTGGCGTATACCCTCTCCCCGTGCCCTAACTGTTACTCTTTAGTCACCGCTGTTCTTCTCAGAAGAGAAAACAAAGTATACGAACGAAAGGTATGTCCGGAGCATGGAGAATTCGAGGAGCTTTATTACGGCGATTACGACACCTATGAGCGTTTTAAGCGATGGCAGGAAGATGGTAAAGGTGTATGGACGCCACACGTCCCCATAACGCAATTTTGCCCCTATAATTGCGGTCTCTGCTCTCGCCACAAGAGTCACACGGCGTTACTCAATATTGCGGTTACTAACAGATGTAGTTTACGTTGCTGGTACTGTTTCTTCTACGCTGTTAAAGCGGGCTACGTTTACGAACCTTCTCTTAATCACATACGTTTCATGTTGCGAGAGGCTCGAAAGGTCCTCCCGTATCCGGCTGTAGCGGTTCAAATAACTGGAGGTGAACCCCTCCTCCGCGACGATATAGTTGACATAGTGAGAATTGCTAAAGAGGAAGGATACCATCACGTTCAATTAAATACTGAGGGTATAAGACTAGCTTTCGACCACGAGTTAGCCGTTAAACTTAGAGAAGCCGGTGCAAACGTCGTTTACACGAGTTTCGACGGGGTAACACCCTACACTAACCCAAAAAACCACTGGGAAATTCCCTACATCCTAGAAAACTTGAGGAGGGCTAGGCTAGGAGCCGTCTTAGTCCCTACGATTATCAAGGGATACAATTTGCACGACGTCGGGGCCATAATCCGCTTCGGAATCAAGCACGCAGATATAGTCCGTGGGGTAAACATGCAGCCAGTTTCAATTGTGGGAAGAGTACCTAAAAAGGAGCGCGACAAGCTTAGGATAACGATACCGGATGTTATATTCGAGATAGAGAAACAAACCGACGGGCAGATAAGAAGGGAAGACTGGTATCCCGTGCCCACCGTCGCGCCAATCTCTAGATTTGTGGAAGCTTTGACTGGTAGGCCTCAATTCGAGTTAACCTGTCACTTCGCTTGTGGTGCGGCTACATACGTGTTCTGGGATGATACGCAAGAAATGATACCAATTACTAGGTTCGTAGATGTGGAGGGTGTCATGGAGATGTTAAATAAGGCAGCCGAGGACATAAGGAGTGGTAAGAATAAGTACCTTTCGACTCTCAACATTCTAAGCAGGCTTGGGAAATACGTCGATGTTAGTAAGGCGCCTAAAAGGTTTAGAAGTAAGAGAAAGTTCTTACGCTACATATACAACATACTTGTCAAGCACGATTACTCTGCGCTAGGTGAATTTCACTACCAGTCACTCTTCCTTGGTCTGATGCATTTCATGGATCTTTACAACTACGATGTGAGCAGAGTTCAGCGGTGTGAGGTTCACTATGTTATGCCCGATGGTCGTGTGATACCCTTCTGTACATTTAACGTCCTCCCCGAACTCTATAGGGATCGGGCTCAGAAGTTTTTCTCTTATGAGATTGATGAATGGGAGAAGCTTACGGGACGTAGGCTATCGGATGAGGTCTATGTCCGCAACGTGAAGAAGCTTATAGAAAGTGACATCTACAGAAAGGCTTACGAAGGTATAATCGATGTCTCTTCGATACCTTATGAAGATCACGTTCTAGCGTCAAAGAAGTTCGGTATTCCAGTGATTGAATAAAGGTGTCTTTTTGTGTTGCTTAAACTTTTTGACTTTAGAGTTTACCTTTATGAACCATATACGCGTAAGATCTCTGTCACAACTAGAGCATACGAAGTGGAAGGGGGGTGTCTCCACAAGTTAGAATGTAAAAGTAGGCAGTTTGATGTAACCGATGCTATAGATTTCGACTTAGAGTTTGGAAGCATGATACAATTAACTTACGCCGATGTTGTATTCGGTACCCGCGATGAACCCTTCGATTGTACGGTCAGCGAGTGTGCCATCAAGGGCGTTACAGTGCTTAAGGTATATGAAGTGTTGATCGATGATTTTCGAGGCAAGCTATTCTCGGTTATGCAGATGGCTCAACCCTATCCATCTCGCATTTATGCTGACTCAGCCGAAAATCTTGCTCCTCAGAAGGAGAGAGTGCGTAAAGTTTCACGACTAATCGGAGTACCTGAGAAGCTTGTTGAACTTGCTTAGCCTTGCCTGTTTCTTGACATCTTCTTGCTATTTAATTAAGTCTCTCCCTAAACGTTTTTAGGATAGACTAATTAAGATATTGATTTTTATAAGTATCGAGAAAAAGTTTATTAAGTAGACTTTTACCAACTCAAGAAGCGGCATGCCTGATTCTGAGAAAACTCACTTGCTTGAACATGTCGTTCTAATATCCAAGGAGATCCTCGATAATACTAGGTCTCGCATGGTCTCTATCAAGCTTAGGACGTTGCTAAGATATGCTTACGTGTCCTATAAGCGGAGGACCACAGATCTAAACGCGATTCGTGGTTTAGTACCTCGCGTTAAACCCCCTTCAAGGCTAACCAACCAGTATTTTTATCGAGAAATGGAACGAACCCTTAAAAACAACTTTAACGTTAGGATAGAAAATAGGAGACAGTTTAGATATGTTGTCTTTTATAAATAACATCTCTCTTTGAGAGTTATTTATTTTTTATACCTTTTCGAACTTTTACAGCAACACCCGTTTTCTTTGAATTCATAGTTGAACCGCTTACCACAGCTCTCCCCATAGCCACAAGCCCCCCCTCTTTATCTACAATAAACACCTCCTCACCTGGTCTTATTTCCGGGTCAGCGTAGACTACGTGTTTACAGAACACACTACGGCCCTTGGCCACGAAATCTTTCACCTCCTCTTGTACAACGACACGAAAGTTTGGAAACGGTACGTTCTTAACTAACAGCTCTGCCCCCCTCAAAGTTGGTACAAAAAAACCATCTGTAGCTCGAACCGTTCCAATGAGCGAATCCCCCAAGTAGACTTCTCTCACTCTACCGGTAGAAGACGACCGACGTATTTTCACTTCCCCGTTCAAGGTTGCGTCAGCTCCTTTGCCAAACTGATAAGCCAAGAGTATTTTTAGAGCCTTGACTTCGTCATCAGAGGCTAAACTAAGCTGTGAAGAGCTTATCAAGCTTAGGCTCTCTTTTGTTGACTTACCTGTTTTCCTACATATCATTTGAGATTCCGTACCTGCTTATATTGGAAGGCTTTAAAAATAAGTGTTAAAGCGTATTCGTGTGCGTTGTGAGCTTTGTGGTGGAGAAATACGAGGACAAGCTTACCTTAGCGTCGTAGATAGAGCTGAACTTATCTTATGTGAAAAATGTGTGAAGAAAGCCAGTAAAGTCTATGGTCCTATAGGGCAGTCGAAGACAAAAAATCAACTTTCTCAAAAGAGAACGGTCAGCAAGCGTGAGCGGAATGTAGTTGAGGAGGTAATGGAGGATTATGCGGAGATTATCAGGGAGGCTAGAGAGAGGATGGGACTTACAAGAGACGCTCTAGCAGCTATATTGGGTGTGAAAGTATCTGTTATCCGAAGAATAGAGGAAGGGTCGCTTGCTCCTACAATAGAGCTCGCCCATAAAATTGAAAGGATCTTGCGCGTAAAGTTAGTTGAAGAAGTAATAGAAGAAAGAAAGGGCCGAGGTGAGGCTGGAGCTTGGGAGACAACTCTAGGGGACGTAGCAGTTTTCAAAGAGGAATAGGCGTACCGGTCATTTTAGTTGAACGTCGGCTCGCGCCTGAGAAAAGCCTGCTATATGAACTTAAGGAGTTGGCGCAGACAGCTGGTTATAACGTCGTGGGTGTTGTCACGCAGGTTAGAGCTCCTGATTCACGGTATAACATAGGGTCTGGAAAAGTAAAGGAGATATCAGAGTTAATAAAGGATACAGGTGCTACAAAAGTTATTTTCTTCAATGAATTGAAGCCTCACCAAGTCTACAATCTAGTAAAAGAGCTGAAAGTCGACGTGATAGACAGGTTTGACTTAATCCTAGAAGTTTTCACGAAAAGGGCAGGGAGCAAGGAAGCGAAAATGCAGATAGAGCTTGCCAAACTGCGCCGTGAGCTTTCCTTCGCTCGAGAGCGACTTAGGCTTGCTAAGCTAGGTGAGCTTCATGGTTTCATGGGCGGGGGCGAGTATGCTATAGATACGTATTATAAACACGTTCGAAAAAGAATTGCTAAGATAGAGGATGAATTAGCTAAGCTGAGAGCTCGAAAAGCTGAGAGATGGAGAAGAAGGAGTATGGAAAGAGGCTTATACTACGTGGCTATAACTGGGTATACCGGCGCTGGCAAAACAACACTTTTCACTAAACTAACAAACTACCCCGGATATGTAGATGGCCGTCCTTTTGCAACCCTTATGACTAAAATGAAGAGGACAATAATAGAGGGTAGGCCTATTGTAGTTTCAGACACAGTTGGTTTCATTGACAGTTTGCCCTCACAACTTCTCGACGCTTTCTACACCACGCTTGGTGAAGTAGTTTTAGCAGATGTAATACTCTTAGTTTTTGACGTAAGCGAAGACTGGAGAGAAATAAAGCGAAAACTTTCAGCCAGCATATTGACACTCCAGTCGCTTGGCGTAAACAAGTTGAAAATACTTCCTGTGGCAAATAAGATAGACTTAGTCAAAGAGGAAGAAATAGGCGAGAAGCTCCAATTACTGAGGAACCTAGAATTAAAACCAATCCCTGTATCAGCTAAAACAGGGGAGGGTTTAGACGAACTGAAAAATGAGCTTCTCAAAACGCTTCCAGGCTACGTTACAGCCACTATTGAGTTACCTAGCACAGAGTCTGTTAGGAAACTTATACGGAACGCTTATGTGAAAAACATATGTGAAAGTAACGGGAGGTTGATAGTGGAAGTCGAAGGGCGAGAAGAGTGGATACGAGCCCTCTCAAATCACGGTTAAGTAGCTTAGGGTGATCTCGTGGAAGTAGTTGTTCTAAGGATGGGTCATAGAGTGGGTAGAGATAAACGGATATCAACTCATGTAGGCTTAGTCGCAAGGGCTTTTGGTGCTCGTGGAATAATATACGCTGGAACTATTGAACCGAGTGTAATCGAAACCTTGAAAAAAGTTGTTGAGACTTGGGGCGGTCCCTTTATAGTTGAAGTCAAACCATCTTATAAAGCGATTATAAGTGAATGGAAGAAGACAGGGGGAATTGTCGTACACCTTACGATGTATGGAGAGAATATAGAGAGTAGTGACGTTTTGGAAAAAATACGAAATAGCGGTAAAGTAATGGTCATAGTGGGAGCTGAAAAAGTTTCGGCTGACCTTTATGAGTTGGCAGACTTTAACGTTGCAATCGGTAATCAACCCCATAGCGAGGTAGCGGCCTTGGCTGTCTTCTTAGATAGACTATTTAAGGGGGAGGAATTACTTAAAGAATTTGAGGGGGCTAGACTGAAGATAAACCCCTCATCACGAGGTAAACATGTGGTGAAGATAGATGAGTGAGAAGGATCAGGCTCTTTCCGTACTAGCTAGAAAAATCCACGGTGAAGTGGCGGGGAGGATAATAGACCGCCTAATTAAGGTTGGGGAAGCTACTGACGAACAGTTATCACAAGCCCTCGGCATCGAAATAGGCACTATAAGAAGGGTTCTCAATGGACTATATGAATCTAGACTAGTTAAGTACAGGCGTGTGCGAGATGTAGATCAGGGATGGTATCTCTACTACTGGAGATTAACTGACGATTACCCGACTAAGGTTCTTGAGGAGCGCAGAAGGAGGGTTCTTGATATTTTAAGGCGAAGGTTAGATTTTGAGCAAGGCAACTCGTTCTTCTACTGCCCTGAATGCAGAAGGCGTTTCTCTTTTGAAGAAGTTGCAGACTACATGTTCAGATGTCCGATGTGTGGTGTAGATCTAGAGGCTCTTGATAACTCTCAAGCTCTCGAGAAGTTGAAGAGGGCGATTCAGATACTTGAGGATTTAAGGTTCGAGTAAACGCATGAAAATTTAATAACAGCCGTGCGTCAGGGTGCCGGTGCCTGGTAAGATACTCAGCATGAGGGAGGCTTTAAGCAACCCTTTACGAAGAAGGATAGTTATCACGCTTCTAGAGAACCCTGGCATAAACGTTCGACAACTGGCCAGAACCCTGGGGGTAGGTGCGGGCTCTTTATCGGGACACCTACTCATACTGCAGAGACTAGAGCTCGTTCGTGAGGAGCGAAATGGTAATAAGATTTCACTTTACCTTAACGAGAAGTTTCTAATTCAACCAAGAGGGTAGGTCTGCATGACGTTCATATATGCGACAGCTGATGAAATAAAAGGGGGGAAAACCACAGACGTATATTTTTTGAGAACCCTTGAGACACTCAAAAAGGAAGGGCTTGGTGGTGTAGAAGTATATGCGGAAGTAACCGTCAGTGCGTTACCAAAAGGTTACAAATGGGCTGTATACGCTGGATTAAGAGAAGTGTTGCATCTTCTAGAGGGTAAAAAGGTGAACGTTTTTTCCCTCCACGAAGGGACTTTAATCAAACCCAGTGACTACAGAGGAATCAGGGTACCGGTTATGGCGCTGGAGGGTCCTTATGAGGAGTTCGCTCTTCACGAGACGGCTCTTCTAGGCTTTCTGGCTTCAGCTTCAGGCGTAGCAACGAAAGCCGCTCGAGTAAAGAAAGCAGCTGGCAGGAAAATGGTTCTTTCATTTGGAGCTCGTCGCACACATCCTGCAATAGCACCCTTCGTCGACTACTATGCTTTTATTGGTGGTTGCGAGAGCGTCTCATGCGTCAAGGGCGCGGAGCTCCTCGGTATAAAACCATCCGGAACGATGCCTCACAGCCTAATGATAATATTCAAAGCGGTTAAAGGAGACCATACGGAGGCTTGGATAGCTTTTGATAGGCATGTCGACCCTGAAGTGCCACGTATAGTGTTAGCAGATACGTTCTCGGATGAGGTTGAGGAGTCTCTGAACGCGGCAACGCGCCTAGGTAGCAGGTTATGGGGGGTTAGGTTGGACACACCCGGTAGCAGAAGGGGAGACATGGCGGCTATAGTTAGAGAGGTTAAATGGAAGCTAAAAGCAGCTGGTTTTAAGAACATAAAAATAGTAGTGTCTGGAGGTCTAGATGAGCATAACATCCCCGAGCTCGCGGAAGCTGGAGCTGATGTTTTCGGGGTGGGCTCTGCTATAGCCAATGCGGCTTTTGTTGACTACGCTTTGGATATAACAGCTGTTAAAGTGAACGGTTCATGGATCCCGATAGCCAAAAGGGGTAAATTAAGCGGCAGAAAGCTGGTTCATCGATGCTGGAGCTGCATGGCAGACGTAGTGACACTGGAACACGAGCCCTTACCCCAATGCCCTAACTGTGGCAAACAGATGGAAGAGATTCTAGTTAAAGTTATGGAGTGGGGACACATGACAGCTGAGATTGAGCAACCGCAATATCTTCGCGAAAAAATACTTAGACAAATAGATAAGGTAGATCTCCTTTAGATGAGATCTGTTATCATACGTAAGTAGTGCCGGGGCCGGGATTTGAACCCGGGTTAACCGGATGTCCTATCCCGGTATTTGATTATGAGTCCGGTAAGCCAGCTTTTTATGTCCGGCGCCCTAGGCCAGGCTAGGCGACCCCGGCTCTTATACTCTCGAGATCTAGACCATTTAAACCCTTCGCAAACCCTAATATTCCACTGTCAGCACCTTTCATGGTCGGCAGCCTGCCTAGCATCTGAGCGGAGTATTCTTTACTTGAATATGTACCATGCACTGAAGAATTTGTTTTAACCCTTTATACTCAATAAACTATTTCATGTTTCCTGTGCTGAGGAAAGTGGTGAGCTTAAGGAGTGGTGCGGCCGCCGGGATTCGAACCCGGGTTCTCCGTATGGGCTAGTGACCCATTCTCCGGCGTGGCAGGCTTACGCGCGCTATTTGACGCTCGGCGTCTTAACCAGCTAGACTACGGCCGCCCGCCAAAGAGGATTGAAAGCTCGCTTTAAGGTTTTCGTGTACTTGGCCTACTTGGATTGCAGCTGAGAGTCTGTAATAATTGAGCGAAAGATACCTATCGAGGATCTATTAAGACAGATATGATCGGATGATCTTATTGAAATTAAAAGTATAAAAATCACTCATGGAGGTTTCATCCTCAATTTCTAAGTTTTCAACTTCTAGGTAAAGAACTGGCTACTTAGTGAAAAGTTTGCTCCCAACTATTGAGGACTTTCGATGAAGCTTTTGGGATTTCCAAACCTTGCTGCCTAGAACATTTCAGTTGGTTAAACTAAAATGAGTTTTAAAAGAAGAGTGGACTATGTATTTAGCTACATGAATAACCCGGAGACTCTATTACCGAGTAGTGTTGGAAATAGGCATGGTAAAGACCCTTTCCTATTCCTCGCCCTTTTAGCTATCCTTTTTACTCTTGGTTGTTTGTTCGTCTCTATGTACAATATTATGGAGTCTGAAATGTACTCTAAAGAACGAGGGGATTGGATTATTTCCTCCAGGGATTACCCGGAGCCGCCGCCTGGTCTCGATTGGCATCTAGTTCCACCCGGTCCCGTGCCAGTGGTTAACCCTCTGAAGGGTTTTATGCCGTACGCTACAGATGAAAACCTTGAGGTATCTTTCCCATATACCATGGAATACTTCTACGTGCCAGTAAAGAGCGTAGTGGATTGCGAAGGTTTAACGTACCATTTTAACTTTGAGCACTTAGAAAAACTTCTTGACAACATCGCAAAACGTGGACGGCAGGCCGTATTTCGCCTCTACTTCGATTATCCGGGCTTGGAAACTGCTGTTCCACAATGCGTTATAGACGCTGGAGTTAGAATGCATAGGTACACCGAATACGGTGGAGGGTTGTCGCCTGACTACGACGACCCACGCATGGTTGAGCTTATGGTTAGACTGATTGAAGAGCTGGGAGCCAAGTTCGATGGAGATCCGCGTATAGCTTTCATTCAAGCTGGTCTATTGGGACACTGGGGGGAGTGGCACACCTACCCTAATACGCATCTCTTCGCCAGCGAGGCTACTCAACTTAGAGTGCTCGAAGCTTATGACCGCAGCTTTAATAAAACTAGTATCCTCGCTCGCTATCCTAATAGAATAACTCGGAGATACAACGTAGGTTTTCACGATGATTCTTTTGCCTTTCAGACGCTTGGAGATGAAGCGTGGTACTTCTACAATTTGCTCGAGTCCTCCGGGACTCTCGATAGATGGAAAGCTGAGCCTATTGGAGGAGAAGTTCGTCCGGAGATCCAGGCCGATGTCTTCAAAGAGGAGGGACTCTTCAAACACTTAATTGAGTGTATCGAAACTACGCATGTCAGCTTTCTACTTTGCGAAACCCTCTTTAGACCAAGGAGTACGAAACCTAGCTTAACCTTTAAAGACTTAAAGAGGGCGATTTTCGCGTCCCAACGAATGGGATACACGTTCGCCGTCTGTTATGCAGCTGCGGAGAAGCTACCCAACGACGCGGTGAAGGTATCAGTAGTTGTAAAAAACTTCGGCGTAGCACCATTCTATTATGGATGGACAGTGGACTTCGGTATTGTTACAGCTGAAGGGACTTCTGTCGCCGTTGAAAAGACGAGATGGACACTAGCTGGAATACTGCCGAATCAGACGGTTATATGGTCACACGTATTTTATAATGTTTCAAGATTTTGTAAAAAGAACTATTACTTTGCTATAAGGGTTTCAAACCCGCTGCCAGGGGGTAGACCAGTGCTATTTGCTAACAAGGATCAATTGCCAAATGGATGGCTCCTTCTACTTGAATGTTCTCGATTATGACTACTTGCCTCCGTGGGCGTATTCTTTAGCGTAGTCTAAATCCTTTTTTCATTCAGGTTCAGATAACTTAATTCGTGACCGAAGCACATAAATCTATCATTTGTCTCTTTCTGCTCTTACTGTTTGAAGTACTGACAGCAGGTGAATTTGGTGGAAGACTTTCATGCTCACCGTTTAAGTTACTCCAGTCCCGTGTCGTTATTGTTAAGGTAAGCAGACAATAATCTCCCTTAACAGAGTGCTTTACCGTATTAAAACGCTTCTGTGTTAGGAGATAAAGGTTTAAGACTATTTACTCGTTCTATTTTGAAACTCGTCATCTGTTTTTAATTCCCCTCAAGAACGTGACGGTGTCAAGGCGTCAGCGTTTAACGCGAAACACGATGACGTTTATTCCTTTTACGGAAATATCACATTCAAAGGCTATGCATTTGTTGGACGATAGAGTCATCGGCGTTAATCTAGAGTAAGCATGCTTTGGATCCTATCTCTTTACCCCGATTCAAGGGTAACACCCTTCTCGCTTACGGATGTCATTAAAACCTTAGTAGATGCTTTACTGAGCTCCATAGCTATTTGTTCGGCATCCTCCCTCCAGCATAGCGCCAAAATCATTCCCCCTCCTCCTGCACCAGTTATCTTAGCCCCTAGAGCCCCCGCTTGCCGGGCTGTATATATAAGCTCCTCGAGCTTAGCGTTTGATACCCCTATAGCGCTTAGAAGACCGTGATTGATATTCATGAGCTCACCAACTGCTGTAAAATCCTCTCGCTCGAGCGCATCTCTAGTATTTTCTACGAGTACCGTAGCCGCTGCATAGACTTGATCAAGTACACTGCTATGCTTTGACTTAAGAGCAAGGACGCGTGCCACCAGAGTGCCAGTTGATCTCTGAATTCCACTGTCTGCGAGTACCAGTCTCACTTGGCTGAAGTTAACGTCTAGCCTTTCGAAACCCTTTCCTATACTGAAATAGATAGCACCACCGTACGCAGACACGGTATTATCAATTCCACTAGGTTTCTTGTGGATTTCCACCTCTCCTGTATAAGCTGTTCTAGTTATTTCTTCTAAGCTTGCATTTAGCCCTAGTAGCTTGGCTACCGCTGACGCTGTAGCAACAGCCACAGCAGCTGATGAGCCTAAGCCCGCTGCCGGAGGAATGTTGGATTCGATAACTACTTTTAGGCCCTGGTTGCTACCAGCTAGCTTGAGAACTTCTTTTACAACGAGGTAAACTGGGTATAGAGGATCCTCGACTCTTGTCTCTTTTCCACCATATCTCCTTATTCCAAACTCTTTAGACACTATTTCGATGACATCCTCGTTCAGGAGCTCTGCCGTCGCTTTAGCTCTAATATCAAGCGCTAGAGCTATCGCCGGACAACCAGCTACAACAAAGTGTTCTCCCACCAGAATGGCTTTCGCAGGAGCGGTGACCGTTACGTTACCCAATGGTCTCACCCAAAAGTTCGTTAAGTCGTTTGAGGATGGTAAAGTATTCGGGCTTCCTGTATAGGTTTGCTGCGGTTAGAGCCTTTACAACCATGTCGTTTATGCTGGGATCCCCCTCCTTTGGGGATTTAGACAGAGCTTTCTCGAAAGCTTCAATCCATAGAACGTGTAACTTTCGGATAAGCTCGGCTAGCTCGATCGCCTGCGCCTCGCTAAGCCCCGGAGTCATCCTAGCCAGGATTGCCGCCGCTCCTTTAGCCTTTTCCTCGATTTTTAACGCGTAGTCCTCGCTTCCCGGCACTAACCCTTCCGCTAGCTCGTAGGAGACTATGAACCTTCTCGCCTGGGCCCGGTACCACTTTACTACAAGATTCCTTCTTACCTCCGTCCTCGTGACGCTCACTAAACCCCCTTGCTCCAACATAGTTAGGTGATGCATAATAGATGAGACGTTTTTGTTTAAGAATTTAGCAAGCTGCTGGGGCGTCATTTCAGCTAACCTAAGAAGGGAGAGTATCCGCCTTCTAGTGTCATCTGCTAATAGCTTAGCGACCTCTGGGTCTCTAATGACCATAACTTCATTAGACATCCTAGCGTCATCCTCTGAATGGAATATATAAAACGCTCGTCCCTTGACCTATTTACACTGATGCTTTTATTAATGGCTACAGACATTTTCCTATAGGAATGCCAGTAGCCTGTAAAGTATATGAGTTAACCGGTTCTATGAACATAGATAGGATTGCGAAAAACTTGTCAAACGGAAGCACAGAAGGTTTGAAGTTAAGAAGCCTAGATAAGGTTGGAACGCGCTTACGGGGTATAGTTGATTTACCCCCGGATGGTCGTCAATTTAAATTTGAGATACTGGGGTTCAGGGGAAGAATATTCCTGCTTATTGCTTCAGGGAGGAAGAGGGCACAACAGTTGGCTAGATTCCTCTCAAGATTAATTGAAGGTGAGCTTCTTGAAGTAAAAGTTCCCAGTAGAAGGCTAAGGGAACTATACCAGGAGGGCGTAGTTAAGCTAGTTGTTTTCGACATGGTGAGAATTCCAGGTCTCAGAAGAGTTGTTCTCACGGGCGACGCGGTCTCAGATACAAACATGTATAAAGAGTTCGCAGATGTTTGTGAGACGAGGTATGTGCTCTTCGAGACTCGGGAGGGAGTTCTCTTAGGTGTTAGCGATAGTTGTTCAGTTGTCGCACTCTCAAGCCTAACCGATGACGAGTTATTCGAGCTCGTAAAGGATAGGATTCTACCTCTTTTGGCAACCCCCCTGTAACAATTTGATCACTAGAATCTCTCTCACTAGAGGCAAGATCTCTTCACTTGAGGAAACTTTCACTAGTCCTAAGCGTTTTATATGACACCAAAAAATTTTTGCCTTCGAACGTTATTCGATCGCTTTTAATGCATCTTCATCTACCAGGGATATTAACTCCCTATTCTTTTTAAAGAAATTGACCGCGAAACTACAGACCGGTACCACCTTATAACCTTGCTCCTTAGCCCATGCTACTGCGTGTTCGACCAGTCTTGTGGCTAGTCCTTGACCGCGATGTTCAGGTGGAGTGTAAGTGGTAGTAATGTACATTTTGTTTTCGCGTAGTTCGTAACCCAGAAAGGCGTAGACCCCTGGCGCAAGGCGTATAAGGAACTTACCCTGCTCAGGTCTATGTAGAACCTCTATCTGCTTACTCACATCGGAGCCAGGTCATTGTAGCTTTAATGTTTTTTGTAGCCTTTATCTTTAAAAGGAGAAATGAAGTAAGGGTTGGGGGCCCGTGGTCTAGTGGTTAGGATATCCGCCTTACAAGCTCCAGTTCATTAGGTCGAGCTGAGAGCGCGGGAGGTCCCGGGTTCGAGTCCCGGCGGGCCCATTACTTTTTATCGTAGGTTCTTCATAGTTACCTAGATAGGGTTTTATTGAGTGTCGTGTCCTGGGGGTGTGGGCAAGTTTGCCGCGTTAATGAAGTTGACTCGAATAGAGCACGGCTTTATAGCCGCGTTTGCTACGTCGGTAGGATGCGCGATAGGTGCCGGGGGTTGGTTTGGTATTCAGCCTTATGCTGTGGTACTCGCTATCGTGGTGACGGTATTAGTTGAAGTTGGCCTTTTCGTTTTTAATGATATTTGTAACATAGAGGAAGATAGGATCAATGCCCCTGAGCGTCCTCTGGTTAAAGGAGAGATCAGCGTTAAGGAGGCAACTATAGTAGGTCTTCTTTCTCTTATCTTAGGCGCCTCTCTAGCATTGCCACTCGGTTTCCCCCCTCTTTTGGTAGTTCTTCTGGCTGTTTCCACCGGTCTGGCGTACGATATGTGGCTCAAGAAAGCTGGTTTCATAGGCAACTTAATAGTAGCCCTGGATACTGCCTTACCCTTCCTTTTTGGGGCCACGGTATTTAGCGGCTTCAGTGTGCCTATCTTGACATTCCTTCTAGCTGGAATAGCGTTTTTAGCTGTGCTCGGGAGGGAGGTTCTTAAAGGGATAGTGGACATAGAAGGTGACTTAAAGGCAGGTGTGAGAACTTTGGCAATTACCAGAGGCGTAAATTTTGCTGCGATCGTTTCAAGTCTCTTGTTCATGCTTGCGGTTTCTTTAAGTTTGGTGGCGCTGCCTCTTGTAACTGAGGGGAGGCAGTACTTGTATACCTTTTTTGTTGCGATAACGGATCTTATGTTCACTTATGTAGCAGGATCTCTCTTACTGAGGAGAGACAAATCTACGGCAGCAAAGGGGAGAGTAGTCACGTTGATAGCTATGTTCACGGGCACTCTAGCCTTCGCAATAACCGCCTAGCTTACGGTAGACTTTTATTTTCCTTTGCCTTAGGTTTAACGTGCAGAGCATAAGGCTCCTAGAGAAAATACTTGACCCGTATGTCTTCTCACTGATAATGGTAGCCGTTGCACTGTTCCTGCTATCAGGCATATTCAACATACTTTATACCGCCTCGCATAATCCTGAAGAGTTCATGGGAGCGATGTCTAGGATAGGTCCCGTGCAAAGCGGTAATTTACAGAATTTTACCGAGTTGGTAATGGTGTTCGTGGGTTATGTGGTTTTCGTGTGGGGGCTCTACCTTCTTTATGACTCATCTAGGAGAACACAGAGTGGGGCTAGGTATGCGTTAATTTTCGGTTTAGTGTTCGTGATAATAAGTTCTATATTGCTTGCTGTTCTCTTTTACGTTAAACGTTATTAGGGTCGATGCGTAGAGACAGCCATGTTGAAGGATTACTAAAGATTCTTGATGCCTTGCTCACTAAACGACCCTTAGTTATTTACGGGCTGCCCGGATCTCTAAGGACGCGGTTAACTCTTCTTCTCTGCGCTCATTCTTCTCCTTTTGCTTATGTGGGTACAGGTAGACATTCTAGAGTCGTAAAGAGTCTCTCAGGTGTAAAATTCTATGGGACAGTATCGTTTTACGAGGAACTCTTAAACCTTTTCGAAATAATTGGGTTAGTGAAACTAACAGAAATTAAAGGACTTGCTCTCGACGAGTTTATGGCGAACCTGGTGCCCTACAGAGCTACTCTCTACGAAAGTTACGTATCCAGGATGGCGTTTACTGAGTTGCAGCTTTTGAAACTAGCTGCAGAAGCGGGAGGCAAGGTCTTATTAGTATGCGGAGAAGATCACAGGACCGGTGGCCCCCTCGGTTTGCGGTATGTCAGGCAGTTAAAGCCGTACCTGATTAAAACCTCGATCGAAAAAGATGTTCTTGCTGTAGAGGAGCGCGACATAGGCGATCCTGTTTTCGTGCTCAAAAGAATCGAAGTAAGCGCTAGTGAGGTGGTGTCTGCTTGCGAGACCTTGCGTCTAGGCTAGGACAGAAACGATTGAGTGTATCTGTAAAGGATCCTCGCAGACTACGCCTAGTTTACGATCTGCTGCGTGAACTCGGTTTAGCTGGGACTATTGATGTATCAGAAAGTGGCATCGAGATACCTTGTGAAGTTCTGAATTCCACAAATCGAGCTATAGTTTTCGCATGCTGGTTAGCGCTTCAAGTAGAGAACTGTACCGAGGCATACGTAGGCTTGGATCTAGGTTCGAAGAATATAGGTCTTGCGCTTGTCACTGGGGGAACAGTAGCTTACACAGGACTTCTTAGCAGCCTGCGCACGGTGTTATCAGTGGTAAAGGAGTTGTCAAAAGTAGGGATTAAACCCCTTGTCAAGATCGGCGCTTCGGGTCAATTATCTGTTTTAGCGAGCGAAGTAGCTTCGGAGCTGACGCGTCATGGCTTCCAGGTCGAACTCGTGTCAGAAGACGAAGCAAGGATACAAGTCATACTGGGGGATTTTTCAAAGTTAAGAAAAGTCTCGCCACATGAAATTGATGCACTTAAGATCGCTTTAAAACCAAGTAGAAAATTATCTCTATAGTAAGCGGCTTTCTGTTGCACGTTATATTAAAATAGGATAACCATAGTTTCATCTCCTGGGTGGAAAGGTGTACTACGTAGTTTGTAACAAGTGTTCATACACCTTATATTCTGGTGAACGAGCTGTGAATGTCCTCAAGACCTTCCAAAAGTATGGAGATAAGTGTCCCCGTTGCTTTTCTAGGCTTTCCACAGAGCCTAGGAAAATTGTTGTTAAGGGTAAGAGGCGCCCCTCTCCTTAACTACCTTCAAGCTTAGTAGGTTTTTAAGGGTTTTAAGCGGCCGTAGATAGATTAGGTTTTAAAATAAAGGTTTAATAGTGCATATGGTTGAGACCGCTATGCCTATCAGCGTTTCAGAGAGGTCTAGAGAAAAGATTCGAGACGTAGTATTATTCGCATTGAGTTCTTTTAGTGACATCCGTCTCATCACCGTTTGTGTCGTAGTTTTGAGTAGCGTACTGGCCCTGCTACTCAGGCTTGCTCCCATGAGATGGGGTATTTACTTAAACGAATTTGACCCTTTTTACGAGTACTATTTGGCTCAGAAATTGTTGGAAAAGGGTGAAGGCGATTTACTTAAAGGTCTAGCCTGGTGGTTCAACTGGTGGTTCAACAAAGGTGAAAGAGATACCCTCTTTTGGGCGCCCTATGGTAGAGATCTGCGAGCTTCCAGCCAACTTGGGGCACCCCTATTTTCGGCAGCAATATACTCTCTTTTAGTAACTTTAGGATTTGAGGTTGACCTGTACACCGTGCACGCCTTCATTCCAGCCGTGGGAGCTGCTACCGCCAGTATATTCATCTACCTCTTTGCGAGAGATCTGTGGGATTCAAGCAGTGGTGTGTTGGCATCGCTGTTCATAGCTTGCAGCTGGCCTTTCCTATATAGGACAAACCTTGGGGCCAAACACGAGGGAATAGCTATTCCCCTTATCCTTTTCTCATTAGACCTCCTCGTTCGAGCGGCTAGAAAGGGATCAGTTACTCTAGGATTTTTATCTGGAGTCGTCATGAGCCTAGTAGTTTTATCTTGGGGTGGATTCTTGTACCCGTGGAACTTGGTATCATTAGTTGTCCTCTTCTGGCTTGTGCTGAACCCAGAAGCCGTGAACGTTTCAAAGGCTTTCCTTTCATTTATAGGACCGGTAAACCTGACGATAGCTGCGATGCCGAGGTTTGGTCCCAATATGGCTTTCGCGTCACTTGCAGCCGTGGTGCCTTGGCTCGCTATTATCATGTCGATACTCTCCGTCATCCATAAAATACCATCTCAACGCGTTTTAATTCGATTAGAGCGAAGCAAGATAATCGTCATCATTGCCGGTGTGGCTGGGGTTCTTGTTTTAGGGTGGTACTTTGGGTTCCTGGCTAGACTGCCAGGTAGGATAATAGCCGTATTGTTTCCTGTATTACGTGAAGTAGGCGTAACAACAGTCGCTGAGCATGCCGTTCCTACTTGGTCCTCGTTCTATCGAGACTATGGTTTCCTTTTACCGGTATCAGCTTTTGGTGCTCTAGTAGCAGGCTTTAGATTCAGGAAGAGGTTTGAAGACACGTTGACTATATTCCTGTGGGCTAGCTCAGCTTATGCCGCAGCTTCTATGGCTAGACTAACGCTTATTTTAACTCCTTCAGTAGCTATGCTTGCAGCTTTCGGTTTATCAGAGATTTTTAGCGTTTTATCCAGACTAAGAGAACCGAAGGTCAGAGCCAAGAAGAGCGCTGAAATGGGCGTTGAGATAGTTCTGATGAGCGCAATCATCGTCGCAGCTTTACCTCTTTTTTCCTTAGCAAATTGGGATTCTATTTCGGCGACGCATCAACCTGCGCTTATTCTAACGTCTTCTGTACCAGTCGTACAATACAATTTCGAGTACACTGATTGGCTGTCAGCCCTCGAGTGGATAAACGCTAACGTACCAGCTAATAGTGTGATAGCTACTTGGTGGGACTACGGTTACTGGATTTCTGTAAACACTGGAAAGAACTCCACTTGTGATAACGCTACAATCGACACTAAACAGATTCAGAAGATTGCTAGAGCTTTCTTATCGAGTGAGGAAGAGGCTTTGCGGATATTTAGGGAGTTAAACGTTTCCTACGTCGTGGTATACGAGCCTTTCCTAAAGGCTCAACTTTCTTACTTCGGCTACGTGCACTTCTCACCAGCGGCAGGAGGTCTCGGAGGCGATTTAGCTAAAAGTTATCAAATGGCTCGCTGGATCGGTCTCGATCCCGATAGATTCCTCAACGTGAGTTATATAGACGGGTACCCTGTTCTCGTTCCAGCCGATACTCCGGAGGCACGCAACGCAACCCTTTATCGAATGTTGTTTGTTAAGACCCCCAACAGATATCTTTTCATATTTGAACCGACATTTTATGGTTCACCTATATCTAACTACAGAGGTTCTGTTTTATCCATTGAGCCACCTAAATACTTTAAGCTGGTGTACGCTTCTCGACCGAACGAATGGGTTCTCGTCTTCAAGGTCCAATATCCGCAGTCGGAGAAGGGAGAGTAACTTAAGTAGAGTTTTGCAGATTTTTCTTCATCATTCGCCTGTATTTGCCATATTTATCTTCGGGAGAGAACTTTGGAGGGTGAGGGATATGTACTTCACTTTTACAACTCGGGCATTTATTTTTAAAAGTATAAACTCCGCACGCTTTACACTTTCTCAGTAACCATCTTGAAACCATAATACTATTCACTTGTTTTCTATCCGCTGAAAAGTTGCTTGGCAACCTTTTTCATTAGCCTTGTTTACTATGACTTTAACTATTTCATCGATGAATGTTTCGACTCTTTTTGGATCATATGCTTCTGCGTCAATCCTGTATCTCGGTGGACCGATTACGTAGAACTTAGCCTCGATATCAGGGTATTTTGACTGTACCCCTTTCCAAGCCGAAAGAGCTTCCTTGATTCGTTCAACTCCATCCCCTTGGGAGCATGTTATCGTCAAAACAGCGCTCAGCTTAATTCGCGGCAGTTTTACATAACTTTTCGCTAAGTTGTAAAAGGTCGTTAGCCATGGTTCCTTAATACCGGCTTTCTCCAGTGCGGAAACTCCCTCTGTTACTGCGGCTTCAAAACCAGAATACACTTCGCCGTAAACGGCCTCTATTTTAGCTCCTTCTTCCAGAGCCTCCTCCATTCTCTTCCCCAGCTTTTCGCAAGCTAGCTCCAAGAGTTTTATCGAGCGCTGGAACCTCTTCCACTCTTGAAGCTTGTGACGCCTCTCACTGTCGCTGACACGTTTCAGTGAAATATCAACGAAGTTACGGCGGGGGTCTATCTTTATTACCTTGAAAACACGTTTTTGATCTACTTTTAGAACTTCTCTTATGCTTTTAAACCACGAATGTGAAACCTCGTTAAGAGGAACGTAGGCTTCTAATCCCCCATACTCATCCAGTGTGACAAAGGCTCCATGGTCTTCAATCTTCGTTACCGTACCGATTACCAACTCATTGGTTTTGGGAAGCTTCTGCTTAATTGGCACGACTACCTCTCCCCTTAAACTCGATCTAGCACCCTTATAACCTGAGCCTCAATGCGAGCTTTACCTCCGGTCGGTATGGCTAATATACGTCCACATATCTCGCATTGAACTGTAAGAGATGAGTGGCTGAAAACTACTTGCTCGTTACCGCAGTCCGGGCATCTTACTAGAATGAACCTACTACGGGGAACTGGTGAGAGGATCTTGCTAAACCTTGGCATACATTACACCTTTTCCACGATCTCAAGTTTTCTCAATCTACCTAAGCTCTTGTGGCGTGTGAAACCGCACTTACTGCATCTTAGTTTAAGTATTTGCTTCTTAGTCGTTTTAGCAAATTCCTTCTGTTCAGGTTTCCTTTTAGAACCGTAACCCCTTTGTTTACGTAAATACCTCCGTTGTCCCTCAGATAATGATCTCCTCTTACCAGCTCTGTATAGAGTAACCTGATGCGAAGCGTAGGCTTTGCAGCGGGGGCAATATACTCGTAACTCCTTAGGGAATTTCATGTAATCACCTGCTGCAAGGTGGCTTGCATGCCTTTAAAGGATTTGCGCAACTGGGGGCTATTGGACACTAGTTGTATAGATTTCCATTATGCGTTTAGCGACTCCATGGCGCTCCAACTCCACAGCGTCCCTTTTAGGTATTATGACTAAGTCGCCAGGGATGAAAGGTCCGATGACTCTCCCGTCAGCAAGCATAAGTTTTGTATAAGGTTTCATGAACGATACTAAAACCATAAATTGGTCAGATGCCTCAGGTTCCGGCTCTAAAGGCAAATCCTCCGTTCCACAGATTTTAGAAATGAGGTTTAAAATGCACTCAATCATAACGGCTTCTTCTCTGGGAATTCGAACATCAGGTTTCGTGTCTTTAGACCAAATGTAGTTAAGTTCTTTTATAGTTCGCAGTAAGAAAAGCTTTTTTATAGTTTCCTTTGACTTCTCAAGGAGTATTTCAGCATCTAGCTGCGAGCTGCTGCCGGAAGATTTTAAGCTTATTAACCACGACCTAACTTTATGGTAAAAGTCCTCTTCCAACTCCAATAATTCAACCGATTCAAGCTCTCTTCTAAAAGCGT
Source organism: Thermofilaceae archaeon (assembly GCA_025057995.1). Classification (GTDB taxonomy): domain Archaea; phylum Thermoproteota; class Thermoprotei; order Thermofilales; family Thermofilaceae; genus JANXEW01. The sequence continues at coordinate 118,989 of JANXEW010000002.1, forward strand.
TTAAAAGTTCGGCAGCCATCGATGACATAACTTAGAAAAGATGCTATCGCCACTATATAAAAAACTGTTCGTCTACACGTAAAGAAATTGGGCTAAAATCATACATTAATTTTTATTGGAGCTCCATTTAACATAAGGTACAGTGCAACATAAAAAGGAAGAGTTCGAGAGGTAGATGATATTTCTAGATCTAGGACTTTTTTGGGAAGTTCGCCTCCAGTCGATATCTTGATCTCTTCCTTCGAGAAAACTTTAACTTTTTCAATAAACTCCCCCTTCTCCAATTCATTTACAGTAAATGGAGCGGCTTTCAATCCGGTTTTTCCGTGGAGGCTATTAGGTAATCTTATAAGACGCTTTGTATCGATTGTTACGTTTTCATCAATGGCAACAGCCTCTTTTTTCATACTTCCTATGAAGATTTTCTCCCAATCCCTTAGATTCAGCACTGGGTCCTCTGCTCCGAGCATGAATAACGCCCAACGGGATATTCGTGCATACCACCCGGAAGAATTGGCTCCATAACGAAGCTTGAACCCTCCCTTGTTCTTAACCAGCATTACCCTAATATCGATACCAAGTCCTTTTACGTAATCAATTAGCTCACGTCTCGCGTCTTGATTCAAAACTCTAACAGCTGGGGATTCCACATGGATATGAAACCCCCTATGACCGGAGAACGTGATGAAAAGTTCATGTAAAGAAAGTCCGAAGTCCATTTCTAGCATTTCTACGAGTTTGAAAACTTCGTCTCGAGCCACATTTATGCAGGTCTCGCACACCCACGTACGTTTCTCAATAGCTTCGCCGCCGCAGTGAGGGCACGCTTTTACGTTCCCCCAACCAGATGTGTTACATGTCTTGCAACGCCACTGGTCGTGAGCAGATTTACAATCGGTTTCTATGTGGTCTACGTCAATGTCGAAAACTAAGTCAGCACCCTCCCAACCTTTGGCGTCCATATCTTTCGCTGATGGATAAAGGTAGTAGGCTGTTGAGTAGTAAACGTGTTTCGGAGAACTGGCACGGAGATGGTTGAGCAGCTTTCCAGTTTCTTCAAATGAAATGTGTCGGTGCATACCCCCTTCATCAAAGTATGAGAAGGCGAATTCTCTTTTAGAGAGGGAGGAAACAACTATATCTCCGACTGTCAACTGTTTATAATAGCTTTGGAAAAGCCCTTTTGCTGAAGAGAGTGTTAATTGTGCTTTTTCCATCATTTTTCCTCCTTCTTGCTCCTGCGACGCAAAGTCATCCAGTAGTACATTAGTGGATGCTTAACTTTGCAATCAGCAACACAGAGACCTAGGGTTCTCATGTTTTCACATTTGTAAGGTAAATACTTTTTTCCAGAACCCCTTCTTCCGGCTATATGTTCAACCTGGTATCTAGCTATTTTCTCGTTAAAATCTGGAGCAGAGCTAAATACACTGAGTACATCCTCTACGTTCATGCCAACCGACAACAGAAATGATGCCAGAGCAAACCTGGCGCTGTGAGGTACGTTCTTTCCTGCTTTCACGTTACTTATTATAGTGGCAATGCAAGGGGGGAAAGCTTCCTCACTTGAACCCTGTACTGTCATGGCCCAAGCCTCTCTAATCGATTTAAGGCGCCTCCCCCACTCGCTACTGAGTCCCTCAATTAATGAATAAAGTTCATCCGGAAATTGTACATCTTCTATTTTCATTTCGTCAATTTTATTTTCAATATGTTCCTTCAAAGCCTCTTCGCCGAGCCTAGCGGCTTCATATTTGTTGACGTAGACCCATCCTTTTTCCACTAGTCTATGCACAAGCTTCCAAGAACCCTTTCCTTCGGGGATGTTGTTCACATAATCGAAAATGTTTACTTTATGATCATATCCATATTTGGTTTCGCTGGCTTTAAGTATTTTTAAATTTAACTTATCTAGGATGTATACCAGCTTGCCATTATCCTCCCCTGCCATGAAAGCACCAGTCCTTTTTGAAAATGCTACCGCGAATCTCCTTGTAAGCATTCGATCACCTATAACCTTGAGAAGAAGCAGCGTTAACGCGAAAGAAAGTACCTCCTCATCAATGTCTTCTGAAGGTGGAGGAAGCTCCACACCATCGATTGCGGCTCTTACATACGTTGCGGCTCTTTCCACTATGCCCTTCAAGGGTTTAGCTGTAAAATCCGTTAGTTCGATGCCGAGAGTCTTCACTCTCTCCAAAGCTTCTGGAATGAATGGGTATTTCGAAAGATCGGTAATTGAGAGAATTACTTCAGCTTTCAAAGGCATTAAGCCTCCAACCTAGGCGCTAGAAAGTACCTCAGTGTCCCACCAGTAGCTATATCAAAAGTAAGTGAGAGAGGTTTATTTGATGAAAATTCAACTGTGACAATTTCGCTGATTCTATAAGCCTTACTGATTATGTCATTTAAGTATTTTAAACTGTAGCTTGAGGCCGAAGGTTGCTTAACTGAGTACTCTAGAAGAGACCCCCCCATCTCGGAAAACTTCGCTTCAACCTCGCCCTTATCACTTCTAGCTGTAATTTTTAGGACTTCTTCTTCTGCAATAAATCTAACCGTGTCGCTTATCATCTCAGCGTCCTTTAATGCATCTCTTAAAGTATCAGAGAGCATTTTAGCTGTCACGTCGAATGATACCCTTGGGATGGGAAGTTCTTCTCCAACTACGTCTATGAGAGGTAGGGAGAAAGTTCTTTCAGCCTTTCCAGCAAACGTTATCCTAACTCTACCTCCTTCTACCGAAAATAGAACTTTGTCATCTGACTTAGCCCTCTTTAGGATCTTGTTAAGATCATCGAAGTTAACTCCTATTCTAACCTTGTCCTCATCCATTTCGAATATTTCAAAGCTGTCTTTGGGTATGTATAAGTCGACCATTCCAATGCGTGAAGGATCCAAAGCTCTCAGCCGGAGTGCTTCTCTATCAGCGATAAAGCTAGCCTCTTCTATAATAGCCTCAAGCCCTTCCATAATGTACCTCCAATCCCTAGCGTCCGAAAACTGGAATTTCAGTGGCATAGTTTCACGGGTATACAGTACATCGAGGCTATTTATATTACTCTCGGTGAAAACTAGTTTACTGGTATTCGCGCCATACGTGTCCGCATTTCGTACACTTGAAGAACCTAGTGGCTGGTTCGTCACCCGCCCTTGTCTGAACCTCCCAGTAGTAAGCTTCAGTGTGTCCACAGTTGGAACATTCAGCCTTTGCCTTTGGGAGAACCTCGACTTTAACTTCTTTATCGATCACTAGGATTGATTTCTCTGGAGTGTGGCGAGATGACAGAGTGATCCTGTAGGCCCCGGGATTCGTTACATGTTTTTCGTAACCACAACGCATGCAGCGGAGAACAGTGTTAGATTGGTTTTTTTGGGGCACTAACATATTCTTACATTTTGGACAATACTCCATAGCTCGCGTGAGGAAAGGTGTCTACGCGAGACTATTTAACACTTATTCCCCACCCAATTGGTTGAGGAAGCGTGACGTCTATATACTAGCCTTTTAATGCCCTTACGTGATGAATCTACTCAATTACGATACGTTACTTGAACGAGCCTACGACCTACTACCACCGAGAAAGGTTAGGAAAGAGAGATTAGAGGTGGATCCCCCCGAGGTTGTTGTCGCTGGTAAAAGAACTTTCATAATGAACTTTCGCCAAATCTGTGAAATCCTTAACCGTGATCAACGTATAGTTTTGCGTTACCTACTCAGAGAGTTAGGTGCTGCTGGGAACGCGGAAGGCGACGTGGCCGTGATATACGGCGTGGCCGCTCCCAAAATTATCAAGGAACTGATGGATATGTTCATGAAAAACTACGTTTACTGCCCCGTTTGCGGTAGCCCAGATACTATACTTAAAAGAGAGGAGAGAAAGTTCATGAACCTTAAATGCATGGCTTGTGGAGCTTTAACGCCTGTGAAACCTTTCTAACAATCTATCATTTTCTAGCTTATTCAGATACGCGGTACCATTAAATTGTTAAAAAACGCGTAAAAGCTTTAACGCTGATACTGTTGGAGACTCACTATGAGCAATGAAGAGGCTAGTGGCGATTTTATGAGTCGCGTTATAGCTAAAGCTGCCTGGTTAATACACGAAGGTCGAATAGTTAGGATAAGCGAGACAATGTACTATGTTATCGGGAGGAAAAACAAACATATTGTGAGAGTGGATGGGAGTTCGCTAACTTGCACTTGTAACGGCTATCGAGAGCGGAGAACGTGCTCACACATCGTAGCTGTATCCACAATTATCAAACTGTCGAGCGGGAGTGATTACTTGAACAAGGTCATGAAAGCTAGAGTAGAAAGAGAGCTCAGGCTCATTGGTAAGCAGATGTGGAACATTTAGCACTTATAGATAGTTAGAAGTGTCACCTTTCTCATAATGCCTTTCACTTTAGATGATTATATAGCCGTACGTGGCATCATGCGACGATTTTAAGGAATAAACTACGTTTTGGATAGATTGAGTGTATCGTGAACTCTGGAATTTTCTAGAGTAAATTACCCATAGGAAAGCCTATAAACTGTGTTGAATTCCCCCTACGATAGCATGCCAAAGGATAAGTCAACCGAGGTAATACTGTGGTTTGAGGAATTGAGGAAGGAAGATGTTCCACTTGTTGGCGGGAAAAACGCTAACCTGGGTGAGATGCTAAAAGCAGGTATACCTGTCCCACCAGGATTCGCTGTAACAGCTTATGCTTACAAGAGGTTTATAGAGGAAACGGGAATCAAGGATGAAATTCAAAGGATATTGAGGGAGCGTGTTAAGCCTGGAGCTTCAGCGCCCGAAGATTACATTGAGGCTAGCAAGGAGATTCGAGCATTAATAGAGAAGACCCCTATGCCTAAGGACATTGAAGAGTCCATTCGTAAAGCATACAGGGAGTTATCTCAACGTTTAGGTAAAAAAGAAGAGTTTGTGGCTGTGCGAAGTAGTGCAACCGCCGAGGATCTACCGGACGCTAGCTTCGCTGGTCAACAGGAGACGTACTTGAACGTTAAAGGAGGCGACGACGTGGTTGATAAGGTTAGAAAGTGTTGGTCCAGCCTTTTCACCCCGAGAGCGATATTCTATAGAGAGAGTAAAGGGTTCGCCCATGATAGGGTCCTCATAAGCGTCGCTGTTCAGAAGATGGTCAATTCAAGGTCTGCTGGCGTCATGTTTACCATACATCCTGTAACAGGTGAACAGAACAAGATAGTGATCGAGGGCTCTTGGGGTCTAGGCGAGTCAGTTGTATCCGGTAAAGTGACTCCCGACGAATGGGTTGTCGATAAGAACACGTTGCAGATACTTGAGAGGCGAGTTGCAGAGAAAGCTAGAGAGCTTGTTCGAGATCCGCAATCAGGACGAAACCTAGAGAAGGAGGTTGAACCGGAGAGAAGAACATCCCCCTGTTTGAATGACGAAGAGGTACGCCGGCTATCGGAGCTAGCCGTAGTAATAGAGAAACATTACGGTAGGCCGATGGATATCGAATGGGCAATTGATAGAGACTTAAAGTTTCCTGAGAATGTGTTTATAGTACAAGCCAGACCCGAGACCGTTTGGAGTGCCAAACAAGCGGAAGCTAAGCAGGCAGAGGTTAAGGCTGTACGTCTAACAGAAGCTAAAGCTGTCGTTAAGGGACTGCCTGCAAGTCCAGGTGTAGCATATGGTACGGCTAAAGTATGCTTGACGTTGGAGGATGCTAAAAAGATGATGCAGAAAGGCGACCTGCTCGTAACTAAGATGACAGATCCCGATTGGGTTCCATACATGAGGCTTGCAGCTGCTATCGTGACAGATGAGGGAGGAACGACAGCCCACGCCGCAATAGTCAGCAGAGAGCTGGGCATCCCATGCATCGTAGGTACAAGAGAGGCCACTAAGCTAATGGAGACAGGGAAGAATTACACAGTTGATTCAAGAGCTGGAGTTGTCTATGAAGGTTATATTGAGGAACTTTTAGGTAAAAAGGAAGAGAAGCCAGCGGTGGCAGTTTCCGCTCCCATGGAGATTTTTGTTAAACCTATAACAGCTACGAAGATCTACATGAACTTGGGTGTTCCTGAGAAGATCTATGACTACAAAGATCTGCCTTTCGACGGAATAGGTTTAATGCGGGTTGAGTTCATTATGGCTAGCTACGTGGGAGATCATCCCCTCTACTTGCTTGAAACAGGGAAAAGTGATGTGCTCATTGATAAGATGGCTGAAGGTATAGCGATGGTAGCCAGAGAAATCTATCCAAGACCCATAGTTGTTAGGTTCAGTGACTTCAAGACAAATGAGTACAGGCAGTTGAAGGGCGGCGAGAAGTATGAGCCACACGAGGACAACCCAATGCTTGGTTGGCGTGGTGTCAGCAGATACATTAGTCCACAATACGAGAAGGCTTTCAAACTGGAGGTTAAGGCGATAAGGAAAGTTAGGGATGAAATGGGGCTCGGTAACGTATGGGTCATGGCACCTTTCGTCAGAACTCTTTGGGAAGCTGAAAAGTTTGTAAGGTTACTAAGAGAAGAGGGTCTCGAAAGCGGTAGAGACTTCAAGATATGGGCTATGGCAGAAGTACCCAGTATAATATTCTTAGCCGAAGAGTTCTCTAGATATTTCGATGGCTTCAGTATAGGAAGCAATGACTTGACGCAGTTGACTTTAGGCACCGATAGAGACAGCGCAATTCTACCGAAGATCGATTCCAGATACTTTGACGAAAGGGATCCAGCTGTAAAGACCGCTATCGCAATGCTTATCGAAAAGGCTCATAACTCTCCGTACGGTTACAGAACGGTTAGCATATGTGGACAAGCCCCTTCAGTCTACCCAGAGTTTACAGAGTTCCTTGTTAGACAAGGCATAGATAGCGTTAGCGTAAATCCTGATGTAGTAGCGAGAACTAGAGAACTAGTGTCGGGAATTGAGAGAAGGATACTCATAGAGAAGTCCATAGGTATAGATCGCAGCGATGACGAATTAGGTTGGCCCATGCGAAGACCCCGAAGGGGTTTGCCAAACATTTGGGCTCGCCGAGTTGACGAAATTTAAAGTATTATATCAATATTTTTATTTATTTTTTCTTACTTAAATACTAAATTATAGTTATCATCTGTCATGCGTGAAACTTAAATACTCTACCCTCACTGCCTCGTGAGCTATGGGTACGCGTAAAATTAACATTCTAGAGCATGAATTGGTTCCCCAGCATATACTTTTGAGTGAAGAAGAATCGGTTAAGCTTCTTAAAAGGATGGGTGTTTCAAAGAGACAGTTACCCTGGATTCTGGCTTCGGACCCTGTGGCTAAGGCCTTGGGTGCTAAACCTGGAGATGTGATCATGGTGGTACGAAAAAGCCCTACAGCTGGGTTGGCTGTAGCATACAGATATGTCGTTAGGGGGTGATTCAATGGGCGAAGCATCCATAAAATATGGTAAAGAAGAGGCTTGGGTGTTAATTGAAGCATTTATAAAGGAGCATGGCCTAGTTAGACAACATTTAGATTCTTATAACAAGTTTGTCGAAAAGACTTTACAAGAGATAGTCGATGAGATGAGGGTTGTGGAATCAGGGATACCTGGACTTAAAGTTCTTCTTGGTAAGGTATCTGTCGAAAGTCCTAGAGTGAAGGAGGCAGATGGTTCAGAAAGCGCCATACTCCCTATGGAAGCTCGTGTGAGAAATCTGACATATTCCGCTCCAATTCTTTTGGAAATGATGCTTGTGGAGGAGGAGGAGAAGGATCGGGCAAATGTCTATATTGGAGATTTACCGATTATGGTGAAATCTGCTAAATGTCCTTTGTCCAAGATGAGCGAAGAGGATCAAGTGAAGGCTGGCGAGGACCCGAGCGATCCTGGAGGGTACTTTATCATTAATGGTTCAGAAAGGGTTCTAATTGTACAGGAGGATTTAGCGGTAAACCGGGTTCTTGTAGATTACGGATCAGCTGGCGGCTCAGTTACTCACGTCGCGAAGGTATTCTCTTCAACGGCGGCCTACAGAATACCCATAACAGTGGAAAGGACGAGAGACGGACAAATTCATGTTTCGTTTCCTTCTGTCCCTACTAAAATACCTCTGATGGTTATGATGCGAGCTCTAGGGCTTGAAAGTGACCGTGACATAGTTAACGCTATAACAAGCGATTCCGAAATACTTAACGAGCTTTATCCTACATTACTGGAGCAGAGCCGTATAGCGCCTACAGTAGAGGAAGCTCTAGATTACATAGGAGCTAGAGTTGCAGTGGGTCAACCTAAGGAAGTTAGACTTGAGCGGGCTCAACAGGTTATTGATCAGTATTTCCTTCCGCATATCGGACTTAAACCGGAGAACAGGGTCGAGAAAGCATACTTCCTCGGTCAGATGGTTGAAAAGCTTTTGGAGCTGGCGATCGGGAGAAGGGGTCCAGACGATAAGGATCATCTAGCTAACAAGCGTTTCAAGTTAGCGGGTGATTTAATGGCTTCAGTTTTCCGCCAAGCGTTCAGGCAGTTTGTAAAAGATTTAGGTTATCAATTAGAGAAGAACCGGAGCAAGAGTAGAGAAGTGAACTTGTTTACGCTGGCAAGAGCCGATGTTATAACAGACAAACTTAGAAACGCTCTTGCGACCGGCAACTGGCCCGGAGGACGCACTGGGGTTAGCCAGATACTTGATCGAACAAACTACCTGTCAACTGTAAGCCACCTTAGAAGGGTCGTCTCACCCTTGAGTAGGACGCAGCCACACTTCGAAGCAAGAGAACTTCATTCCACCCAGTGGGGGATGTTATGTCCTGTTGAGAGCCCGGAAGGACAAAACTGTGGTCTTGTGAAGAATCTTGCTCTACTCGCTGTTATCTCGATTGGTATTGAGGAGGAAGGGATACTTCACCTCTTGATCAATAAACTGGGAGTAATCCCTATAAAAGAAGCTCGTGAAAGGGGATTAAGCGGAAGTAAAGTATTCCTAAACATGAGGCTAGTAGGTGTTCATGAAAATGGTAGTGAGCTTGTAAAAATTCTCAGAGAGTTAAGAAGGCAGGGTAAGCTTCATCACGAAGTAAATGTAGCTCATTACAAGAATGAATTCATAGATGAAGTTTACGTAAATTGTGATGGGGGTAGGATTAGGAGACCTCTTCTCGTCGTAGAAAAGGGGCAGTTGAAACTTAAGCCTAGTCACATAGAAAAAATCAGGAATGGTGAGTGGTCTTGGAGCGATCTAGTTAAGAGAGGTATAGTAGAGTATCTTGACGCTGAAGAAGAAGAAAATGTGCTTATAGCGGAAAACCTTGAGAGCATAGCACCAGAAACCACGCACTTGGAAATTTCCCCAGCGGCGATCCTAGGTATAGTGGGTTCTATAATACCGTATCCGGAGTACAACCAGTCACCCCGCAACAGCTATGAGGCCGCAATGGCTAAACAGGCGCTTGGTTTCTCTACAGCCAACTTCCTTCACAGAATGGATCCGAGGATGCACTTCCTTCATTATCCTCAGAAGGCGCTCGTGCGTACGAAAATATTTGATCTTATAGGTTTGGATAATAGACCTTTTGGGCAGAATATGATAGTAGCCGTTTTGACGGGCGGGGGGTACAATATTCAAGACGCTCTCGTGATAAACAAAGCAGCAATTGAAAGAGGACTTGCTCGCTCAACTTTCTTTAGAACTTATGAAACCGTAGAAATGAAATACCCTGGTGGGCAGGAGGATAAAATAGAGGTCCCATCAGAGGACGTCATGGGTTATCGTTCAAAAGAGGCGTACGTAAAGCTTGACTTAAAGGATGGTATAGCTTTTCCAGAATCCGAGGTTAGAGGTGGGGAGGTGATAATTGGTAAATCTAGTCCTCCTCGATTCATGAGCAGCTTCTTTGAGTATAGAGCAAGTACTAGAAGGAGGGATACCTCAATAAGTATTAGGCCTAATGAAACTGGCATCGTTGACAGAGTAATCATGGCTGAGGACTCGGACGGCAATCGTTTAGTTAAGGTTAGAGTTAGGGATCCTCGTATTCCTGAGCTTGGCGATAAATTTGCCTCCAGGCATGGGCAAAAAGGTGTACTAGGGTTAATTCTCCCAACTGAAGACATGCCGTTTACAGAAGAGGGCGTAGTACCCGATGTACTGATCAACCCTCACGCTATACCTTCGAGGATGACCGTTGGGCAGCTTCTTGAAGCAATAGCTGGTAAAGTCGCCTCGCTTTCCGGGGATCTTGTTGACGCTACAGCATTTGAGGGTGTATCCGAGCAACAGTTGCGGGAGATGCTTATCAAATTCGGTTTTAGAAGCGATGGCAAAGAAGTCTTTTACAGCGGTGTTACAGGTGAACTGCTTGAAGCTGAAGTTTTCATCGGTGTCGTCTATTACCAGAAGCTTCACCATATGGTTGCCGATAAAATACACGCGAGGGCAAGAGGGCGTGTCCAGATTCTTACGAGGCAGCCAACCGAGGGTAGAGCTAGAGAAGGAGGTCTTAGGTTCGGTGAGATGGAGAAAGACTGTCTAGTTGGACACGGTGCGTCTATACTATTGAGGGAAAGGCTTTTTGAATCATCTGATAGGGCACTCATATTCATGTGTGGAAACTGTGGTTTCATGGGTTGGCATGATGCTAGAAGAAACGAGCTGCTGTGTCCAGTATGCAGAGAGAAAGGGGAGCTTCATCCCATCCATGTTTCGTATGCTTTCAAGCTTCTATTGCAAGAGTTGATGAGCTTGGGTATAGCGCCAAGGTTAATCTTAAAAGATAAGGTAGAGGTGTTTTAGAATGTTTCAATCAATAGAGGAGACAAAGACCGTTGGGGGGATAAGGTTCGGTATTTTATCGCCGGATCTAATACGTGCTTTGTCGGTGACACAAATAGTTATCCCGGAGACCTACGACGAGGAGGGTATACCGATTAGGGGCGGACCAATGGATCGACGATTAGGTACAGTAGAACCCGGTGTGCGTTGCGAGACCTGTGGTAACTTCGTTACGCTCTGCCCCGGGCATTTTGGACATGTTGAGTTAGCTAGGCCTGTAATTCACCCGCTTTTTTCGAAGAACATATACACGCTTCTGAGGGCTACGTGTAGAGTTTGTGGTAGGCTTTTACTGTCGGAAGATGATATAGAAAATGCTAGGAGACGGGCTAAAAATCTAGAGAAGCGCTGGCCGCTGCTCAAGTACAAGTATGGTGAAGCAGTAGCTAAAAAGGCAGTAAAAAACACCACTTGTCCGCATTGTCAAGCCCAACAGTACAAAGTACGTTTCGAGAAACCGTATACATTTTATGAGGAAAGGGATAGCGGCTCAGTCCAGCTTAGACCAACTGAGATACGTGATAGATTAGAAAGGATTCCTAATCACGATCTCGAGGCACTTGGTTTGGATCCTGAAAGTGCTCGACCTGAATGGATGGTCTTAACGGTGCTACCTGTTCCGCCAATAAGCGTTAGACCCACGATCACTCTCGAGACCGGGATGAGGTCAGAGGATGACGTTACACATAAGTTGGTGGATTTATTGAGAGTTAACCAAAGGTTAAAAGAAAGCGTAGAAGAAGGTGCACCACAGCTTGTTGTAGACGATCTATGGAGCTTGCTTCAGTATCATGTAGCGACGATGTTCGACAACGAATTACCGGGGATACCGCCAGCTAGGCACCGATCCGGCAGACCTTTGAGGACTATTGCACAGAGGTTAAAGGGTAAAGAGGGACGCTTCCGTGGTAGCTTGGCAGGCAAGCGTGTAGATTTTTCTGCAAGAACCGTTGTTTCGCCCGACCCAAAGCTCAGCATAAATGAAGTTGGCGTTCCAATAGAGGTCGCAAGGGTATTGGTAGTGCCAGAGAAGGTAACTGTTTGGAATATAGAGGAAATGAGAGAACTGGTCAGAAGAGGACCTTCTGAGTATCCTGGAGCTAACTACATCGTGAGACCTGATGGCGGTAGAATTGACCTTAGGTTTGTAAAAGATAGGAATGCCGTAGCTGAAGCCCTAAAACCTGGATACATTATTGAGAGACATCTCCGCGATGGAGATATCGTTTTATTTAACAGGCAGCCGTCGCTTCACAGAATGTCGATCATGGCCCACAGGGTCAAAGTCCTCCCGTACAAGACCTTCAGGTTAAACCTTCTCGTCTGCACTCCTTACAATGCTGACTTTGATGGCGATGAGATGAACCTCCACGTACCACAAAGCGAGGAGGCGAGGGCAGAGGCTCGTACGTTAATGTTAGTTCAGGAGCAAATACTGTCTCCCCGCTATGGAGCCCCAATTATAGGTGGTCTACATGACTACGTGACTGGTGCCTATTTATTAACGAGAAAAGATACCCTACTAGATAAGAAGCGTGCCTCTCTCCTGCTATTTGAAGCTGAATACGAGGGAAGCCTGCCTCAACCTGCAATTCTGAAGCCTGGTCCCTACTGGACTGGAAAGCAGCTTGTTAGCACCGTATTAAACGGGGACTTCAATTATGAGGGGAAAGCGTCAATATGCCGTAAATGTGAAGCATGTTTAAAGGAATTATGTCCTTATGATGCGTATGTTGTAGTAAGGGATGGTTCCTTGCTAGTGGGAGCACTTGATAAAAACTCCATAGCCTCTCAAGTACCTAGAACTCTTTTACATGAATATTTAAGGCGCTATGGAGTTGAAAAAGGTGCAAAGTTCCTTGATGGACTTTTTAAAACATTTATAGTATATTTAGACATCTACGGTTTTACTATGGGTCTTGATAGTTTGGAAGTTCCAACAACCGCTTTGCAAGAGATTGAAAAACTTACAAACAAGGCAGAAGATGAAGTCGAGCAGCTCGTCGAGAGGGCTAAGAAAGGTGGGTTGGAGCCCCTACCTGGTAGGACGCTTGAGGATACATTAGAGCAGAGGATCCTTGAGGTTTTATCAAGAACAAGGGATAGGGCTGGCGAGCTAGCAAGCCGTTTCGCTGGAATGGGTAGAGAGGCCGTTATCATGGCGAGGACTGGTGCTAGAGCCAACATGTTAAACATAACGCAGATGGTTGCTGTACTTGGGCAGCAATCGTTAAGGGGCGAACGCATTAAGAGAGGTTTTGCGGGACGGGTCCTACCGCATTTCAAGTGGGGTGATATTGGTCCACGCGCTAGAGGCTTTGTTTATTCATGCTTTAAGCGTGGACTGCGACCCACTGAGTTTTTCTTCCACGCGATGGCTGGTAGAGAGGGTTTAGTCGACACCGCTGTAAGAACTGCACAAAGCGGTTACATGTATAGAAGGCTGGCTAATGCTTTACAGGACTTTTTTGTGGCGTATGATGGTAGCGTCAGGACCTCAGAGGGATTTTTGGTTCAATTCCGATACGGTGAGGACGGCGTTGATCCTGCGAAAAGTGATCATGGTGAACCAGTCAATGTTGAGAAAATTATCAGAGAGGTTATGGCAGAGAAGGGTGGTTAACTGTGGTTGAAAGCGAACGAGTAACAGAAGATGTAGTTAGAGCGCTCATAGAACCTTATATTCATGTACTGCCTAAAAGGCTAGTTGAGGAAATAGTTAAGAGAGTATCATCATATGGTTTAACTATAGAAGTCGCTAGAAAAGTTGTTGACCGTATTGTCGGGGAGTACCTGAATAGTTTAGTGGAACCTGGCGAAGCTGTCGGTATGATTGCTTCTCAATCAATTGGAGAGCCAAGTACTCAGATGACTTTAAGGACTTTCCACTTCGCTGGTGTTAGAGAGCTGAACGTTACGCTGGGCTTACCAAGGCTTTTGGAAATAGTAGATGCAAGGAAAACTGTTGCTACTCCTATTATGGAGGTATATTTAAGCGGTGAGTATGCTCACAACAGAGAGTTGGCTTTAGAGGTGGCACGAGAGCTTGAGTTAACTACTATTGAGAACGTTTCAAGAGCGATAACAGTAGATTATATAGAATATTCTATTATAGTAGAATTAGATCCTGATATATTAGAAAATAGAGGTATTAGTCCAAAGGATATAATTAAAGCATTAAATAGAATCAAGGGTAAAAAAGGTAGTATAATAGTTGATAATTTAACTATAATTTTCAAAACAGGTCTAGAAGACGCTATAAAATTAAAGAGGATACATGATAGAGTTAGATCCCTTCGGGTAAAGGGGATAAAAGGCATTAGGAGGGCAGTTGTTAGGTACGATGAAAAGATCAATGAATACAAAATAATAACAGAGGGGTCGAACCTAGTCGCGGCTTTAAGTATAGAAGGTGTTGATCACAGGAGAACCATCACAAACAATATTTACGAGATAGCAGAGGTTTTGGGAATAGAGGCAGCTAGGGCAGCGATAATAAGGGAGATGCGAAACGTGTTAGAGGAGCAGGGTTTAGATGTAGACATTAGGCATATAATACTGGTTGCTGATGCAATGACTCTAAACGGTAGAATTAGGCAGGTAGGTAGACACGGGGTAGCTGGAGAAAAGCCTAGCGTCCTCGCTAGAGCGGCGTTTGAAGTTACTGTTAAACACTTGGTGGATTCCGCTGTAAGAGGAGAGGTAGACGAGTTAAGAGGCGTTGTGGAAAACGTTATGGTGGGATCACGGGTGGTACCTTTGGGTACCGGGATCGTCAAGCTATTGATGCTTTACCCTGCTTTACAATCAATGGATAGTGTAGATGAAGAACTCTCTTCAAGCTAGGGTAAAGCATGTGGTTAATTGACAGGCACGCTAAATTTATAGGCTACGAAAAAGGTGCCTCAGCCGATGGCCGCTCTGCTTGAGAGCGCTCCCGCTTTGGAAAAACTATGTAAGGTGATTCCGTGGATATAGTCAGAGAAATCCGAACGGCGGTAAAAACAGGGAAGGTTGCGATAGGGTCTAAAGAAACCATAAACACTGTAATAAATGGCAATGCTAGGCTAGTTATTATATCATCGAATATACCTCAAACGGTAAGAAGAGACATAGAAAGGTACTGTAAGCTATCTAAGACTCCCCTCTACGAGTACCCAGGAACTTCATGGGATCTTGGCGCCGCCTGCAATAAACCCTTTATGGTGTCTGCATTGGCTGTACTTGAACCTGGCGAAAGCGGCATACTCTATTTAGTGAAAGGTGGAGATTGATGTCCGGGATAAAATTGACAGAGAGTGAACTTCAACTAATTTCCCTTTTCGAAGCTGTTACTCAGGTTGAGGCCTTGGACTGTATATTAGATGATGAGAGCAATAGGTTAATCTTTGTGGTAAGACGTGGCTCAGCTGGTAAAGCGATAGGCAGCAATGGAGCTAACGCTAAAATGCTTAGAAAGTTGCTGAAGCGAGACGTTGAAATCGTGGAGGAGGGAGCAACTCTAGAAGATTTAATTCGTTCAGCGCTTTTTCCAGCATCCATAAAGGGGATAAGTGTCTCGGAAGGCGGCAATGGTAACAAGGTCGCCTTGGTGGAAGTGTCAGCTGAACATAAGGGGTTGGCTATTGGAAAGGGGGGTCGCAACATAAAGAGAGCGAAGTTACTGGCTAAAAGGTACTTTAACACCGATGTGATTCTAAAGTAGCTAGAGTTTCTTCGCAGCGGCAGATGGGGTACTGAGTGAAAAATTTTAAAAGGCGTGTTCTCTCTCACCCGGCATGCCTGGTTCCAAGTCGCCAAAAGGGTTGTTTGCAGCCAGAGGGTTGATTGAAAAGCGTAAAAGACTTAGGTGGAAAAATACAGAGTATAAAGCCAGGATATTGAAAATAAAGGAGCGTTTTGACCCTCTGGAAGGCGCTCCAATGGCTAGAGGGATAGTAATTGAAAAGGTGGGAGTGGAGAGCAGACAGCCCAATAGTGCTGTACGTAAGTGTGTTAGAGTACAGTTAATTAAAAACGGGAAAGTTGTCACGGCTTTCTTGCCTGGCGACGGCTCTTTGTTGTTTGTGAACGAGCACGATGAGGTAGTAATCGAGAGGATTGGTGGTCCAGAAGGTAGAGCATACGGAGATTTGCCGGGCGTAAGATTCAAAGTGATAAAAGTCAACGGAGTTTCCCTAATAGAGTTGTTAAGAGGCAAGAAGCAGAAGCCGACTCGCTAGGGGTCTAGCCTTGCAAGAGGTAAGCATAACTCCCAGGAAAATAGAGGAAAACTATTGTGAATTCTTGCTTAGCGAGGTAACACCTGCTGTTGCTAACGCTATAAGGCGGACGCTTATATCAGACGTGCCTATGCTGGCTATAGATGACGTCATGATAGTTGAGAATACTTCTGTGCTATTCGATGAAATAATAGCGCATCGTTTAGCATTGATACCGTTAAAAGTCGATGAAAACACTTTTGAAGCGCTCCTTGAATGTTATGAAGAGGGTAAGAGAGATGAATGTATTGCTTCCCTCATCATGGAGATTGATGCAGAAAAACCCCTTATGGTTTATTCAGGGCATTTAAAATTCGGAGGCTTCGTTAGCGGGGTTAATATGCCTTCTAAAGTCAGCATAGCCCCTGTCTCCGATATCATACCGATAGTCAAACTTAACGCTGGGCAGAGGCTCGTACTAGAAGCGTACGCTAAAATGGGTGTAGGCAAAGAGCACGCTAAATGGCAACCAGTGTCGGTTGCAGCTTACAAGTACTACCCTAAAATCACAATCTTAGAAGACGAGTGCGATGAAGAGTGCGAGAGATGCGTCGCGTCCTGTCCAAGAGGTGTTCTTGAGTGTAGAGACGGAAAGATTCGGGTTGTTGAAGACAAAATAGAGGATTGTACAATGTGTAGGGCATGTGAGGAAGCATGCAGCGGTAAGGTAAAAGTATCCGGTGATGACAGAAAGTTCATATTTAAGGTAGAAGGGATCGGTGTACTGCCTGCGAGTATGCTAGTCGAGATAGCTTTGCGTAGAGTTATCTCGAGGATACGGCGCTTTGAAAACGCGATTCAACAGCTATTAAATGCATCGTAACATGAAAAACTTATCAAGGCTACTTTACCGGGTTTGACGCTATGAAGAGGATTGTAAGCACCAACATTCATCTAAGAAGGTTACTACATTTCTTGAGGAAAAGAGCTAAGGAAAACAGGGCACCGATATGGCTCAGGGTTGCCGAGCTTCTTGAAAGACCTACGAGGATTCGACCGGAGGTGAACCTGAGCATGATTAATAGGTACACGAACGAAGGTGACGTAGTTGTCGTCCCGGGTAAAGTACTCGGTAGCGGTGTTCTTGATCATAAAGTAACCGTAGCTGCCTATATGTTTAGTAAGCAAGCCCGTATGAAGATAGAAACTGTCGGAGGGAGAGCCATCAGTATACCCCAGCTCGTTGAACAGAACCCGAAGGGCAGCGGAGTGAAGATACTGTGTGGGTGAAAAGGCTTAAGTTATCTATGGCTTAAGGATTGCGAATATCTGGCGGCGGTGGACGTGATGGAGGATAAGTGTTATAGTGTGGTAGATGCATCGGGTCTGGTAGCGGGCAGACTGGCGAGCCTTGTAGCTAAGCGATTACTAAGAGGTGAAAGGATTATAATCGTAAATGCTGAAAAAGCTATTATTACCGGGAAGAGGCAACGCGTCGTGGAGTGGTATATGAAGAGGGTTTCTGAGTGGAGAACGCACTATAATCCAGAGAGGAAGGGTCCAAAGATTCCAAGGCGTCCAGATTTAATGCTTAAGCGAATGGTGAAGAATATGTTGCCTTACAAGAAGCCAAGAGGTCGGGAAGCATTAAAACGTCTTCGAGTGTACATGGGCGTGCCCCAGGAGTACGCTAACGTAGACAAGTTAGTTCCAAAAGAAGCTGCATTACAAAACGAAAAAGTTCAATATGTGACGTTAGCCGAGCTATCTAAGCTTGTGGGTGGTAGCCATGGTTAGAGTTGTGATAGCTTCAGCTCGGAGAAAAACTGCAAGAGCCAGGGCCATGGTAAAGGAGGGTAAAGGTAGGGTCTTCGTAAATGGGGTGCCTATAGAAGTGCTGGAACCGGAGCTTGTGAGACTAAAGATACTAGAACCTGTACTCATGGCAGGAGAGGAGATAATCGGCAAAGTAGATATATACGCTGAAGCCGAAGGAGGTGGAATAATGAGTCAAGCGTCAGCGCTACGAACATCGATAGCTAGGGCTCTTGTAGAATGGAGTAACTCAGATGCTCTAGTGGATCTATACCGCAAGTATGATAGACACTTGCTAGTAGAAGATCCGAGGCAAGCTGAACCTAAAAAGCCGGGAGGTAGATCAGCCCGTTCTAAAAGGCAAAAAAGTTACCGTTAGCTTTTAACTGTATAACACCACGACTCGTGCAATTGTCTAGGCCTCAAGTCGAGCCATAAATGTATAGTAACTGAATGGCCTTAAGGAGTGTACTTTTCATACTTTAGGACGGTCTCTATGAGGTCTACATGCGACAATAACATTCTTCTACAACAATAACGTCTAATACCGAGATCGTCAAGAACTTTGGCTGGTTGCTCTCCACGAGCTATTCTTTCACTAAACTTAGACCATTTATCGCCTATTAATGCTCCACACGTGAAGCATCTAACCGGTATTATCACAGATAAGCCTTAGGGGGAGTTTTTTATACGTTTTTCCCTCTACTATCTACTATGATGTCTCCTGTGAAGCGAGTTTCCTTATTTCCTCCTCTAGACGGGAAATCCTGTTTTTAGCTCTAATTAAAACTTCGTTTATTCTTTCAACAAAGTGTGGTATCATCTCCTCCTTTAAAAGAGGTCTCCCCTTCAACCTTAAAGGACACTCGATCTTATCTGATGCAGTTACTTCAACGATAATTCGATCCCCTATCCACAGGATTCCACTGTGTTTTAGACCAGCTTTACGTGAAGCCTCTAAAAGGTTGAGCGAGCAGTTCAGATCACGACATGCGATGTGGAGTATAGGTCCTTGAACAGAGAGCCATAGATCACTGTGCTTGGAAGCCGACAAGGTTTGTTTAAGCTCCCACTCTTCTATGGGTCTATGCCATTTGCTTAAAACAATCATTTTGAACTTTTCCCCGGGTAAGTGAGTGGCAGCTAACTGGATCCTACCGCTACAGCTGCTCGTTGAGTAGTAACCCTGTAGTGAGTTAATCAAGGATAATAGAGGGATCAAATCCGGATCTACCAACCCCGTTTCAATAGCGCGTAATAGAGATCTTAGTGCCCTAAACCTTTCGCGTTGAAACACTGTATCACACAAATCTCTCCCCTTTTCTTCGATAAAATCGTTATAGCGTTTTCGCTTTTTCGAAAGAAATTGTATAGAAGTACATCACCTTACAAGTGTGGACGAATTCTCGAAGCCAGCCTCCAAATCTCCCCTTCTGCTCGACGAACCGAAACTACCTTCTCAGCTTTCTCTTTTTTCGGCAGTCTTAGCCGCTGCATACTATGTCTTTGTAGATTCTCAAGAATCTTCTCTTCTTCCAGAATTCTCGTGCTATAATTACCTGAAACGAATGCCCTGTTATTTAAGACTGCATGAAGCAGGACCATGTTAGTTGATACTCCTTCAATCATTGTCTCTTCGATGGCTAGAGCGAGCCTCCTCCTAGCCTCTTCTCTAGTTATACCCCAGCTCGTGACCTTCATGATTAACGGATCATAGTAGAATGGGACTTCAGCCCCTTCATAATATCCAGAATCAACTCTTATCCAAGGTCCCGATGGCTCTCTGTATACCGTCAACTTACCGGGGGATGGAGCGAAGTTGTTTGACGGATCTTCAGCGTATACTCTAGCCTCTATAGCGCTCCCCCTCATTTTAATGTCTTCTTGTTTAAAACTAACTCCCTCACCAGCTGCTATGTAAATTTGTTCACGGACGATGTCAACACCAGTAATCATTTCGGTCACCGGGTGTTCGACCTGTATTCTGGAGTTTACTTCAAGAAGGTAAAAGTTAGCATTGGAGGGGTCGAATAGGAATTCAAAGGTTCCGGCGTTAACGTACCTGCAAGCATCGGCAGCTTTTAGAGCTATTGAGAGTAAATGTTCACGCAACTCAGGGGAGAGAGCTGGCGATGGAGCTTCTTCTATCAATTTCTGAAATCTCCTCTGCACGGAGCATTCCCTTTCAAAAAGGTGGAAAACTTTCCCCTTTCCATCGCCTAGAATCTGTACCTCTATGTGTCGAGCTTTTGGTAGGTACTTCTCCAAGTATACTTCAAACTTTCCGAAGGTCTTGCCAGCGAGTTCACTGGCTTCTTTCAAGGATTTGGTAAGCTCTTCCTCATTTGATGCAATTTTCATGCCGATGCCTCCACCCCCTCCCGCAGGCTTAACGATCACTGGAAACCCTAGTTCCTCAGCTACGCTAATCGCATCTCTGCTGTTTACGGCACTATATGTGCCGGGTACGACTGGCACTCCAGCGTTAGCAAAAAACCTTCTGGCACCAAGCTTGTCGCCCACGAGCCTTTGTACGTTGGGTGGTGGACCTATGAACACTACCCCCTCCTCTCGTAATCTTTCAGCAAAATCCGCGCGTTGAGATAGGAAACCGTATCCTGGATGGACGGCTTCAGCCCCCGTCTTTTTTGTCGCGTAAATTATTGCGTCTATATTCAAGTAACTTTCCTCTGGATCCGCCCCTCCAATCCATACCGATTCATCAGCTATCATAGCATGCAATGATTTTTCGTCTGCGCTCGAGTAAACTGCTACAGTTGTAATACCTAGAGCTTTCGCACTTCTAGCAACTCTAACAGCGATCTCTCCCCTGTTTGCGATAAGAATCTTGCGGAAAGGAGGTTCCACATGAACCTTCATGGGTACTTCTTATTAAGGGATGTTAGCATCTATTTCGTCTGTTTCCTACTTGTTATTCTGTGTACAAGTTCAACCAATCTATGAGGAACGTCGTTACGGTTACTTTCCGTTACTACAATTAACGTGTAGTCCTTGCGCTCAAGTACTTCCTTGCCGAAGGCACTGAGCTCAGCCTTAGCGTGAATAGTGGCTATGACGGGCTTTGAAGAGTCTAAGGCACTTCTAACTGCTCTCTTAAAAGATGTAGATAGCAGTTCCATAGGACCTATCTCATCAATAATTACAACATCCGCGCTGTTTAAAGCAGTTAGAATAGCTCCTACTCCGAGTCTGTCAAGTTCGTCGACGAGGACCACGTACTTGCCCACTCGTGGTCGCCCCTCTCCAACTCGCGCTAGATAAGCCTCTTCGCCTGTCATAAGGTCGATCATGATGAAACCTACACGTGTCCCTTCTCTTCTCTCCTCTCGGGAGATAAAACCTCCGATCACAAGCCCTGTACTTCTCAAATGATGAACTGCACGTAATACGGCAGTTGTCTTGCCGATGCCAGGGCGCCCTGTCACGAGAATGTTTTTTTCTCTCACAGAAACCTCTCTAGCAACGAGAGGTTAAATTCACTACGTAGTGTGTCGAACTTTTCTCCCTCGTCCGGAGTGTATGCTATTAGCACGACTGTTAGAGGGTTTGACAGCTGAAGCTGCCTAACCAGTGTCCTGTCGAGGTCTGCTGCGGCTTTCTCGCTTCTAACGGCTACCGTTCGTCCGTCTACGAACCTGCTCCGTCTTACGACAAGTGATCGCTCATCTGTGAAAGTCATTTGAACGCTGCCTTGGGCTCTTATAATCTCTACTAATTCATGACTAATCAAAAATATTAGGATGCGGGTATCGTCGTTTGCCGCTAACCTCTTAAAGTGATCTGATAGATGAGCTGCTCCTTTATCAGCGTTAACCGCTATGATACAGTCGCCCTTCACTGTAAGCGTAGATTCCCTTGTAACCTCGAATGTGGATGTGTGTGTAGCCTTAATAAGCGGATGTCCAACTGCCTTAACTCGGTCAACTACGATCATTCGTAACCGTACCTGCCTCTCAACGCCACGAAGACGCAATATGTAACGGGCTTGGTGCGAACCTCTCCCCCCTTTTTCTTAATACTAAGCAACAATTGGTGCCATCGTGAACCCACTGGGATTACCATGACCCCTTCCTCATCAAGCTGCTCAATCAACGGAGATGGGGTGGCTGGTGCCGCCGCTGTAACGATGATCTTTTTAAACCTAAAGCCCTGCCTTATGGGGGCTCCGGCGCTACCATCTGCTACCACGATGTTGACACGGTCATAGTAGCCTGAACGCCTCAGGTTCTCCAATGCAAAGCTCGCGAGACACTTGATTATTTCAAGTGTGAGCACTATCCCCTCTATTTTCTCTCCCGTTGGAGAAACTATCTCAGCGCATAGAGCGGCATGATAACCGCTACCAGTACCAACTTCGAGGACACTGTCCCCCTTCTCAATTGCCGCCGCTTCACACATTATAGCGCACATGTGGGGAGCAGATATAGTTTGCCCCTCCGGTATTGGCAAGGGGTGATCCTCGTACGCCTCATCCCTATATTCTACCGGGACAAACTCTTCCCGTGGGACAGAGAGAAGAGCTCTTTTCACTTGCGGGGTTTTCACGATCCCCTCAAGCTCTAATAGCTCCACCAGTTTTTGCCGTTTCCACTCCACGACTCTCAGTTTACATGAATTAGACCAGGTTTTCTTGTTTTCGTTTGCATCGTATACGATCCCGCATCAGTCTACCTTAACAGAGGAGCTGAATTAACATGGTAGCGTTTTTAAAGTTGATTAAATTGGGGAGAGAGAGTGATAAAAATGGTCAAAATTTTCGATGTTGGAAGAATATGCGTTAAGATAGCCGGAAGGGAAGCTGGCAGGAAGTGTGTGATAGTAGACATAATCGACGATAACTTCGTAGTAGTTGCTGGACCTAAGAGTCTTACCGGTGTAAAGAGACGAAGGGTTAATGTTAAACACTTAGAGCCCACCCCCTATAAGATAGACATCTCCAAGGGGGCCAGTGACGAAGATATTATTTCTGCTCTTCAAAAGGCTGGTTTAACGGATGAAATGAAGCAACTGCTTAAACCAGTAATTAAAACATGATAGGACCATCGCGCTCAACCAGCCGAGAAGTTTTCGTAAGGGATGAAGAACCTCTTTCTCAGTACGGTAAAAGACCTGAAGAGCGCAACGTGGAAGAGCTGATCGAGTACGGCGTTATTAACTTGGATAAACCAGCTGGCCCCTCTAGCCATGAAGTAGTAGCGTGGTTAAGGAAGCTTGTAGGAATCGGGAAAGTGGCTCATGCTGGCACTTTAGATCCAAAGGTTACAGGTGTTTTACCGATTCTACTTAACCGGTCTATAAAGGTCGTTCCGTACCTATTAGCTGAAGACAAAGAATACGTCGGAGTTCTCAGGTTGCATGGTGATGTCTCTGAGGAGGATATAAGAAGAGCTGTTTCAATGTTCAAAGGATCTGTATATCAAAGACCCCCTCTTCGCTCAGCAGTCAAAAGGGTGGTAAGAGTGCGGAAGATATACGATGTAAAGGTGCTCGAGGTCTCAGGTAGGGACGTCCTTTTCTGGATGTGGTGTGAAGCAGGAACATACGTCAGAAAGTTCTGCCACGACGTGGGTCTGATCCTTGGGGTAGGTGCCCATATGCAGGAGCTTAGGAGAATCAGAAGTGGCAGTCTGAAGGAGGAAGAATCGGTAACTCTACACGATGTCGTTGATGCCTTTTCTTTCTGGAAAGAGGAGGGTGATGAAACTTTCATAAGGCGTGTAATAACCCCCGTTGAGAAAGTTGTCGAGCATTTGCCTCGGGTTGTTGTGCGCGACAGCTCAGTTGATGCTATAGCCCGAGGTGCAATGCTAGCAGTGCCAGGGATTTTGGCTGTAGATGCTGGCATAAAGGTTGACGATGTTGTAGCTATATTCACGAAAAAGAATGAGCTAGTGGCAATAGGGAAGGCTTTAATGAGAAGTGAGCAAATGATAACGGCGAAGAAGGGCGAAGCGATAAAGCCCGAGAGCGTACTCATGAAACCAGGCACATACCCAAGCCTTTGGCACGGCAAGAAGAAGGTTAGCGAAAAACCCACATAACCTTTATAGCACCCGCGTAACCAATCTCGAAGATAAGCCGGGGTGGCCGAGTGGACCAAGGCGTCGGCCTGGAGCTAGTCTAGAGAGCCGATACCTCTCTGGGGTGCCCGGGTTCGAATCCCGGCCCCGGCGCCATCCACTTTCATTATTTAAAATAAAACATTGATTCTAAACTAATTTAGGAGAATTGTGTTATATGTCTGAAGAGCTTAAGAGCTGCAAATTATAATATCTGTTAACGAGATAAAAGTAGAATCACGAGTAAATGATCAGTTCGCTTTGCTTTTTTCTATTTTTCTGGTATAGACGCTAATGCCATAAAAACACCATCGATAAGTCTTTCGATTGTTTGGATGTTTATGAAGAGGCATATAAAGGGAAAGAGTGTTCTCACATCCATCTCCTAATGTGTTCACGGAATATTTGTAAAGCTGATAAAAGTAAGCGTAGAGATCACTTTCCATAATTCACATCCTAAGCTTTTCACACCCTTTAGTACCAAGTTGAATATCTGGTTTAGTATCCTGCGTAGAGTACTCCAATAAAATCTGAGGTTCTCAAGACACCGGTTTAAAGCTATAGAGGGGAAGCAGAAGGGTTAAAAATACATACGTATCTGCCCTCTGGCTCATATGGCTGATAAGGAGTTTAGGTACATTGTTAGAATAGCTGATAGAGATCTCCCCGGCGATAAAAATATCGTGTATGCTCTAGCTTTGCTCAAGGGAATCGGGGTTAACACAGCTTATGCGTTATGCCGTAAACTAGGGATTGATACTGCTCGAAAACTCGGATCATTAACAGAGGAAGAGATCTCCATGATCAATGAAGCGGTTAGAGAGCTTCACAAGTTGAACTTGCCACCTTGGCTTTACAACAGGAGACGTGATCCGGTTTACGGCACTGATCGTCACTTTGTCGGTGCTGACCTTGTCCTTGCTGTCAAAAGTGATATAGAGTTTATGAAGGAGATAAAAAGTTGGAGGGGTATTAGACACATGTTGGGTCTTAAAGTGAGGGGGCAGCGCACGAGAACTACGGGGAGAACCGGAATTACTATCGGTGTTAAACGATCGAAGAGCTAGCGATTCGAGCATGCCAGCAGGAATATTCACGCTAGTTTACCCTTTAAAGATAGAGAAGAATTTAAAACCACGACGTACGCGGGACAGCGATGGGCGATCCTAAGAAGCCTCGAAAGAAATGGGAAGCCCCCACTCATCCATGGCGCAGAGATGTGCTACAACAAGAGCTTGAGCTTTTAGGCAAGTATGGGTTACGTAATAAAAAAGAACTATGGATAGCTAAAAGTATACTCAGACGTTTCAGGGTGAGAGCGAGAAAGCTCCTCTCCCTACCTGAGGGTGAAAGGGAGTTTCTGGCGAAGCCGCTTATTAATAGGCTATATCACTTGGGGTTATTAGCCAGCCCAGACTCATCGCTAAACGATGTGCTTCGCCTTACAGTAGAGGACGTACTGGAGCGAAGATTACAAACATTAGTCTACAAAAGAGGTTTAGCGAACTCGCTTTTTCAAGCACGTCAATTAATTGTACACGGGCATGTAACCATCAACAGTAGGAAGGTCCGAAGTCCTGGCTATATCGTTTCGCGAGAAGAGGAACATAGTCTGGGGCTGCACCCCAACTCCCCTCTTGCAAGAGTTGAACGGCAGTCTGCATAAGTTTAAAATATATTCCACTAGGGGCGTATTCACGATGTCTGAGGAAGGGAGTTTCAGGGAAGATCAAAGTGAAACATCACGGCCGGAAACAACTAAGAGTGACGTAGGCATAGCATGGATATATGCAAGCTATAACAACACTATTATACATATCACAGACCTAAGCGGGGCTGAAACTATCGCAATAGTTTCTGGAGGCATGATAGCCAAAGCAGATAGGGACAAGCCGAGCCCCTGGGCAGCTATGCAAGCGGCGGCACGAGCAGCGAGAATAGCGATTGAAAAGGGGATACGCGTCGTTCACGTTAAAGTGAAAGCGCCTGGCGGCTATGGTCCGAAAACTCCAGGACCTGGAGCGGGACCCGCTATTCGGGCATTAGTTAGAGCCGGGCTGATAGTTGATAGAGTTGAAGACGTGACACCGCTACCCACCGATAGTATCAGAAAACCTGGGGGTAGAAGAGGAAGGCGTGTTTGAGAACAACACAGCTATCGAGTAAGAAAACCCAGAACCTCGTCCACTGTCTGGGGATCTAGTTTCTCGTACCTTTCCGTAGAACCTACATCGTACCAAAAAGCTTCGCTTAAGTAACCTTCTATTCTGTATCCCAGCTTGATGAGCGTAGGAACGAGATCGCGCATTATATCCGCTTCACCTTTCGTGTCGATAAAGTCTTTCAAATATCTAATTGAATCTGTTTTTAAAGCAAGCACACCTATTACTACAGGTTTACCTAAAGGTGGCTTCTCAAATAGCTCTACTATCCGTGATCCCTCAACTTTTGCCACTCCAACACTTACTGTGTAATTTGTCGAAAGGGCTAGGGTGGCTGCCGCCTCCGAGTTCATATGCATCTTTAGCATTTCTGTTAGGTTAATGTTTGTCAATATATCGCCGTAATAGACGAGCACATCACTGTACCCTTCCAAAACGCCTTTCTCATACGCGTTTAACATCGCACCGCCGTTACCTCTATAGTTCGGATTATCTCGTACGTACTCAAGTTTCACTCCAAAGCGGCTTCCATCATCAAAGTAGTTCATTATCTGTTCGGCTTTATAATTTACAAGCAATGCTATCTCCGTTATATTGTGGTACTTTAACAAGCGCACCACGTACTCGAGTAAAGGTTTCTGTTTAGAACCAACGGGAATCATGGTTTTCTGAAAGTAGTAGGTTAAGGGTCTAAGGCGCGAGCCCGCACCACCGCAAAGAACTGCGGCTTTAACTTTAATCATATGACTATCAAAGGTAATGATCATAATAATATTTTTCGCTACCGTGAAGGTAATTAGAGAAGGGTTTTAAGGGGTGCTAGAAAGCCCTACTTGATGAACGAGGAATACATTATTGAAAACGATTTTACGATAACACTTGTAAAGGGAAGATGGATATTAGACTCTAGAGGCAACCCCACTGTTGAAGCAGATGTCGCGACAGCCGGAGGAGGCGTAGGTACGGCAGCTGTACCTGCGGGCGCCTCTAAGGGTGTACACGAAGCCCTTGAGCTTAGGGACGGAGGTAGAAAGTTCCAGGGAAAAGGGGTTGAAAAGGCTGTCTCTAATATCAACGAGATTATATCGAGGAAGATTATAGGAATGGATTCTCGAAATCAGGAAACTATAGACAGGACGATGCTTGAACTTGATGGTACGCATAATAAGTCGAAACTTGGAGCAAATTCCATTCTAGCTGTCTCGCTAGCTACGGCAAAAGCAGCTGCTGATACGTATGGTATGCCCCTATTCCAGTATCTAGGAGGTAAACTTGCTCGAATTCTTCCCACACCTTTAATGAATGTAATAAATGGAGGAAAGCATGCTGGCAATGAACTAAGCATACAAGAGTTTATGATAGTTCCAGTGGGAGCTGACAAGTTCTCTGATGCTTTAACCATAGCCTGCGAAGTTTATTATAGCCTTAGGGATGTCTTGATAAACAATTATGGAAAAAGCTCTGTAAACGTAGGAGATGAAGGTGGTTTTGCTCCTCCCATGAAGGAGAGTAAGGAAGCCCTTAAAGCTCTTGAAGAATCTATCAAGAGAGCTGGGTACACTGTCGGAAGCGATGTTGCACTGGCTCTCGATGCTGCAGCTTCTAGCTTTTTCTCTGATGGGTACTATAGCATCGATAAAAGAAAGCTGACGAGGGAGGAGTTGATGGATTACTACATACAGCTCATCGATGAGTATCCCATAGTCTCAATAGAGGATCCCCTCCACGAAGATGATTTTGAAGGCTTCAGCACCATAACTGCAAAGTTGAAAACAAAAGGGATACAAGTTGTAGGAGACGACATATTCGTCACAAACGTGAAGAGGTTAGCTAAGGGTATCAAAATGAATGCTGGCAACGCGCTCCTACTTAAGGTGAATCAAATAGGTACTCTTACAGAAGCCTTAGAAGCAGCCTTCATGTCGCATAGAAGCGGCTGGAATGTGATTGTTTCACATCGCAGTGGTGAAACAGAGGATACAACGATCTCTCACTTAGCCGTAGCACTAGGTTGTGGTCAGATAAAAACAGGGGCTCCGGCTAGGGGGGAGAGAACGGCAAAGTACAATGAGCTGCTGAGAATCGAGGAATATTTATCAGGCGAGGCCCTTTACCTCGGGCTTAAAGCCTTAAAGAAAGGGTACTAGCTTTATTAACTATGAATTTTAAAAATTATTTTTTGAACAGGTTTTCAGCCTTTATCCTTGATTGTGATGGCGTCATCTGGAAGGGTAGTCACGTAATTCCCGGAGCACGGGAAGTGATTAACATCCTAAGAGAGAATGGGAAGCTTGTACTTTTTGTCACTAACAACGCTTCCCTGTCTCGAAGAACCTACGCTGAAAAAATGCGTTCGCTGGGCTTTGATGTCGATCCTAAGGAGATTTATTGCAGCAGCTATGTGACCGCCATGTTGTTGAGCGGTAAAGTGGAGAGAGTTTACGTAATAGGGGAGGAGGGTTTGGTTGAGGAGCTTGAGCTAGCAGGGCTGAAGTCTGTCGATTCAGATAAGGCGGAATGCGTCGTCGTCGGACTGGATCGCGGTCTAACCTATAGTAAGCTTTCAAAAGCGTTAGCGTGCCTATTACGCGGTGCCCTATTCGTGGCGACAAATAGAGACCCCACCCTGCCCACTGAGAGTGGATTAGCCCTTGGAGCCGGAGCTATTGTTGCGGCACTGGAAGCGGCTTCAGGCAGAAGCGTTGACCTCGTAGCGGGGAAACCGTTTCCCTTTATGTTCGAGTTAGCGTTAAAGGATTGGAATCTTGAGGCATCTAAAACGCTTGTTGTCGGCGATAGGCTTGATACCGATGTGGTAGGCGCCAAGCGGGCTGGACTAGTTAGTGCTCTAGTGCTCTCAGGTGTTACATCGCTAGATGAAGTACAGTCAGCGAAAGTTTCTCCTGACTTCGTTCTCCGCTCGATAACGGACCTTGTGAGCTTGGACCTGGGGCATAACTATCGCGCCATCCGCTCCTCTTAACACGAGGGCTTCGTCACGCAGATATAGCAACCCTACGTATGCGGCTGTTACAGCATCAAGTTCATCTCCACTCATACTTGGATATAACCCCTTGATGCCTAGCTTCTCTAAACCTTCCCTAAGCGCCTTTAAGCCTCTAGACTTTCTCGGTATACCCAGCATGTCCTGAGCTCCACCTGGGTAAACCTCGATGACCATGAATCCCATAGAGCACAATAAGTCGTTTAATCGCATTCCTCTGGTAGTGAGGCGTCGCATCGGACCTAATGTAACGGGAAAGAATCTTATACCTAGGGAAATAAGTTGCTTATCGCATTCTCTCAGATGTGGCCCTTCTCTGTCCTCTATGTTTTTACGTCCCAGAGGGATGGATAGAGGAGCGTCGATAGCTACCACGTTAGGGTTATTTTCTCTAACTGATTCCAAGATTTCTTCATCACTGTAAGCTACTATTGTTCTGGCAGTTAGTTCACTATCGAGAACGCAGATGCCAGTAGGTCGACGCGGGCTTCCGGCAAGGTCTACGCCGAGGACGATCACAGACCCTCTAGTATCCACTACTTTTAGTTTCTTTGATAAGCGTTTGTAGTTCTCTGGAGAGTTTGTCAACTGCTTCATCGGCCCCCTCCACTGACTCAGCAGAGAGTTGTAGGGCATCGGGATCAGCTTCTACGTTAACCCAGACGTTACCCACTCTAACTCTTAACCCCCTAATAGTCAAGAAGTACGAATCTATCTTCCTCATCTTCAATCGATTTAATAGCCTCAGATAGTCAACCCCCTCTAGGCGAACCGTGGAGTGAATGAGCCTACGCTCGGGTAGAGCCCCTCTAAGTTCCGATAAACTTTCTCCAGTTTTAGCTAAAAGCTCAATAGTCTTCAGCATAGCTAAAATTCCGTCCGGAGCTGTTGAAAACTCAGTAAAAATAATTTCATTTCCACACGTTGCAACAAGGTGGGATCCGGAACGCCGAGCAACTCTCACCAAGTCGTGTCTAGATCCTCTCACTCTGATAATTTTTGCTCCTGTTCTCTTTGCGATTTCATCCTCGACAGTCATCATCGCCTCCGAGACGACGACTCGGGTGCCCGCCGGCATTCCTATCAGTAAGACTCCGAGTAGTTCCTCGCTTGAGAGCGGAACTCCCTCGTCGTCAATCAAAAGGACTCGCGTAGCATCAGCGCATAGAACTGTGCTTACAACCGCATCTGAAGCCTTGACCATCTCACGAAGTACAGCAACGGAGCGAGGACTCGGCATATGAGTTACTGGACCCCTGAGAGGTGGTCTATGAGAGTTCAATAAAATTCCTTCAACTCCAACCTCGGATAGAAGATTAGG
Organism: Thermofilaceae archaeon; assembly: GCA_025057995.1. Taxonomy (GTDB): domain Archaea; phylum Thermoproteota; class Thermoprotei; order Thermofilales; family Thermofilaceae; genus JANXEW01. Next base: position 149,373 of record JANXEW010000002.1, read on the forward strand.
TAAAACCTCGGAGGAGGGACCGAAGTTCGTGTCGCAAACAACTCTAAACCGCTTCCCCGCTATGGCGTGAACATCCACGTAACTAACAACTGCAGCTGTGTAAATATCGTGAATATATTCCGCGTACGTGACCCAGCCAATAGACGTTGGAAGGCTGCGAACAATCCTTCTTGATCTAGCTCTCTCGACTAGCTCTTCAATTCTCTCCCTAGAGTACTCAATACCCTGCGTGTCAAATACCTTCACAGCAATACCGTCTCTCTCCCACGGGCTTACCGTGAACTGAATACCAGCTTTAGCTCCGAGGCGCTTTATTGCGAACACAAGCTCCGGTGTAGTTGCAGCGTGAAAATCCATTACGGTTACCCCGGTTGACATTAATCCTGCTGAAAAAGCCCTTTTCAGCATCCTTGAAGGCGGGTAGTTATCTCGTGCGGTGACTACTAAGGACCCTTCACCAAGCATGGTGCCCAAGGCACTACCAAGCTCAGCAGCTATGTCGGGAACTAGCGATTGGTTAGCTATTCCGAGTATCTGTCCCTCCTCCAACACTAGCTCCGAGCTCAATATCAACCACCCTCCTATGGATTTCCCTCTTAATTATCTGACCAAAAACATTTGCTCTTGAATGTAGTAGTACACCATCCTCTACAATTGAACGATTGACGCAAGAACCCCCTTCTATTCTAACTGAGCTACCTATTATACTATCGCTGATTGTGCTGTTCTCGCCTATCTCCACTTTCTCCATAACAACGCTGTTAGCTACGACGGCTTTTTCACCCACAGTAGAGCCGTTTCCAATGATAGCATAAGGCCCAACCACGGCATCTGCTTCGATCACTACGTCGGCCCCTAGAGCAGCAGGTGGTTTAATGATGCCTCTGATATCTTTTACAGCTTCGAGCCAGATGCCGCGGTTGTTTATGCCCGGCGGTTGAAGCGGAAAGGCTAGTCCCTCTAGGACGTCCATGTTGGCTTGGAAGTACGTGAAAGGTAAGCCCATGTCGATCCAGTAGTGGTGGTCGGCTATCCAGCCGTAGACAGTGTACCCCTCTTCTATCAGGTAGGGAAATACGTGTCTGCCGAAATCGAGTAAGTGTGGATTTTCGTCAAGTACATCGAGAAGTTCGTATGATATTGCGTAGATTCCCATGTTCGCGAGGTTGGTGTAATTGTACCTAGCATGTAAAGCGCTTAGTGCGATGCTGGCTATGTATAGCTCGAGGCTTCTCGGCTTTTCAACGAAACAACTTATGGTATCTCTGCTAGATACAAAGGCCAACCCGTAGTGGCAAGGGCTGTCAACGCTTCTAAGGGCTACCGTTGCTACACCCTTTTTCCTCTTGTGAGTATTCCAGAACTCCGCTATGTCGCAGTTCGTGATGATGTCACCCATTAAAACAATAAAGTCATCGTCAAGTAGGTGTCTAATCCTGCGTACGGAATCCGCTGTATCCAGTGCCTTGAAGACGAGAGGCTCAACCTCTATCGCGTGGGGAATACGTTTAATGTGTTCTGCAAGCATTTGTCCTAGATAGTCCAGTAACACGTAAACTTTTTCGACTACACCGCTAAGCTCAAGTAAATCGATCGCGTAATCTATCACTGGCTTATTTGCAACAGGCATTAAAGGTTTGGGTCTATGAATCGTGAAAGGTCTTAGGCGAGTACCCTGCCCGCCAGCTAAGATAACGGCGGTTACAGGCATATTAATCGACGGGAGTTTTATTACGTGCGCTAAGATATACCTTTCGTATCGTCCACTCGCAAAGCCTCGGCAAGCATCCGAGAGATAGCTTCCCCCTCATCCGGTTTTAACGCCCGTCTCCCGCTTACCCCATGAGTATAGAAAGGTATCACGTGGAAGTGCACGTGGAAGACAACTTGACCAGCCGCCGAACCATTATTCTGAACTACTCTTACACCACTAGCCCCTAAGGACCTCAATTGAGCAGCTGCTACTGCCTTGACGACTCGTATAATCTCTGCAAGTAAGTCATCCGGTACTTCAAGAAGATCTCTATAATGCGTAAGAGGCGTTACAAGAGTGTGACCTTTCTCAACAGGATAAATGTCGAGGAAAGCGATCACCCGTTGAGATCGGTAGATGAAGTAGGCTGGAGCGGAACCAGCAGCTATTTCGCAGAATACGCACGCCATACGAGACCAGTTTTTAAGGCACTATATTTTGTTGTCGAGGTCTGACAGTACTATAACTTCATCCACGGTTATCGGAAAATTTTTCTTTACCTTGACGAAAGGTACTTGATGAAGCCCATAGGACCAGGCGACAAAGCTCCGGACGAGGTGTACGTCGTAATAGAAATTCCTCAGGGTGGTAGCGTAAAATATGAAATGGATAAGGAGAGCGGCGTGTTGTTCGTGGATCGGATCTTATACACCTCCATGGTGTACCCCTTCAACTATGGTTTCATTCCAGGCACTTTAGAGGAGGACGAGGACCCTGTAGACGTGCTTGTTGTTAGCCATGACCCTCTAATTCCAGGCTCTGTGATACTGTGTAAGCCTGTAGGCGTCTTGCTGACGAGGGATGAGAAAGGCGCTGATGCAAAGGTTGTAGCAGTTCCAGCTTCAAAAATCGATCCCCGTTTTATGGGCGTAGACGATGTAGCACAACTCCCTGAAGCCCTTAGGCGAAAGATAGAACACTTCTTTGAACATTACAAGGAGTTAGAACCAGGTAAATGGGTGAAGGTAGAAGGGTGGTTCAACAGAGAGGAAGCACGAAGACGCATTAGACAAGCTATCGAAAGGTACAAAACCCATCAGTAGCGGGTCTTTTTCGGTGGGTTTAAATACAGATTATGCCATCCATTAACGATTAGTCATGGGAGAGAGTCACTCAGCTAGGTCGTTCGTAACCAACTTGGAGCAATGGGTTGAGACACAGAAACTAGTGCTTTCCTCAATGTTTAGAATTGAAGACCGATTAAAAGAGTCTGACAGATTGGAATTAATACTTGCCACTAGGATGGCGTTTAGGCACATGATTAGGACTCTTGAAGCTTTCGACAGATGGCTTCAAGATCCGCTTATAGTTGGGCACATGCCTCGTGAAATGCTGGAGCAAGTTCAGAGAAAATCTTGGGAGTTGATGAAGCAGCTTTTAGAACTCGATATCGATCACACTTCCCAATTTAAGGAGTACTTTAACAAGTTAGCTAAGGAAGGTAAGTTGAATCCACTATTGACTGCGCAAGGAGGCGAGGAGAGGCGTGTACCCGGGGTCTTTTAGTGTCCACACAGGTGTGTAACCCTTTAAAGGCAGTAAAATACTGCCCTATTAGGTGATTAGTGTGAAGGAACGTGTTTTTGAATTAGAACTAAAAGTTGGAGAGCTGCGGCATAATGAGGCTGGAAGGGGGAGGGTTCGCATCGATGAGGAGGCTATGGAGAAGCTTAATCTGACAGCAGGCGATACTATTGAGGTTGAAGGAAGGAGGAAAACTGTAGCTGTTGTCTGGCCTGGTTATGCAGAGGATCGAGGGACAGGAATCCTGCGAATGGACGGGTGGACTCGCAAGAACGCTGGTGTGAGCATAGGCGATAAAGTACGGGTAAGAAAGGCAGAGGTTAAGGCTGCAGAGATGGTAAAGCTCGCACCCACCTCTATGAGTCTCACTGTTGATGAAAACTTTATCATATACGTTAAAAAGAGGCTACTCGATAGACCGTTGCTCGAAGGGGATGTCGTCCAAGTCCCCGTGCTCGGGCAGATGATCCCCTTCACAGTTGTAGCCACAAAACCCTCAGGCGCGGTATTAGTAACGGATAACACGAGGGTGATGATACTCGAGAAGCCTGTTGAGGTAGGCAGGATACCAAAGGTGACCTACGATGACATAGGGGACTTGGAGGATGCAAAACAGAAGATCAGAGAACTTGTAGAGTTACCTATGAAGTACCCTCAAATGTTCAAAAAACTTGGCATAGACCCGCCGAAGGGTGTTCTGCTTTATGGTCCGCCCGGTTGTGGTAAGACGCTGTTAGCGAAAGCTGTGGCGAACGAGACTGAAGCCTACTTTACAGCAATAAATGGTCCTGAAATAATGAGTAAATTCTACGGCGAGAGTGAGCAGAGGCTGAGGGAGATATTTGAGGAGGCTAAGGAACATGCACCGGCAATCATTTTCATAGATGAGATCGATGCCATAGCTCCTAAAAGGGAAGAGGTTACCGGAGAAGTTGAAAAGAGGGTAGTCGCGCAGCTTCTAGCTTTAATGGATGGTCTAGAGGCGCGTGGGGATGTGATAGTGATAGCAGCTACCAATCGGCCTAATGCAATAGATCCAGCTTTAAGAAGACCAGGTCGTTTTGACAGAGAAATAGAGTTCCCAGTGCCAGACAAGCGCGGCAGGCTTGAGATACTTCAAGTCCACACAAGAAACATGCCGCTAGCTGAAGAAGTGGACCTAAGAAAGCTGGCCGAAATTACGCATGGCTTTACCGGCGCCGACCTTGCCGCGCTCTGTCGAGAGGCTGCGATGAGGGCCCTACGTAGATTCCTGCCTCGTATCGACTTCGAGAAGGATGAACTCCCCTCAGATGTACTGGATGAACTCAGGGTTTCCATGCAAGACTTCTTAGATGCTTTTAGAGAAATTACTCCTAGCGCGCTAAGGGAGATAGAGATTGAAATCCCCAATGTTCACTGGAGCGACGTAGGAGGTCTCGAGGATGTTAAGCTACAGCTCCGAGAAGCTGTCGAGTGGCCGTTAAAATACCCTGAAACATTCAGAAGGCTCGGCATAGACTCGCCGAAGGGTGTTCTGCTTTATGGTCCGCCCGGCTGTGGTAAGACGCTGTTAGCGAAAGCTGTGGCGACAGAGAGCGAGACAAACTTCCTTAGCATTAAAGGTCCAGAGGTCTTCAGCAAGTGGGTTGGTGAAAGCGAGAGAGCCATAAGGGAGATATTTAGGAAGGCTAGGCAAGCTGCGCCAGCCGTTATTTTCATAGATGAGCTAGATTCCCTAGCTCCAATGAGAGGATTAGGGTACTCTGACTCTGGTGTCACAGAGCGAGTGGTCAGCCAGTTGCTGACTGAGATGGATGGTTTGGAGAAGCTTGAGGGTGTTGTCGTGGTTGGTGCTACGAACCGTCCCGACATCCTTGATCCCGCGTTGCTTCGGCCAGGCCGTTTTGATAGGCTCGTCTACGTCCCACCACCGGATCGAGCGACTAGACTCGAGATACTTAAAGTCCACACGAAGAGAATGCCTCTCGCCGAAGACGTAGACCTTGAAAGAATAGCAGACGCAACTGAAGGATACACTGGATCCGATCTAGCTTTACTAGCCAGAGAGGCTGGCATGATAGCTATGAGGGAGAATGTGAACATCGATAAAGTCTACATGAGACACTTTGACGCGGCTATGAGGAAGATTAGACCCAGCTTGACGCAGGAGATGCTAAAGTTTTATGAATCATGGGCGGAGAGATCTAAGAAAATGCTCCAAGGGCGCGTGTCTCCAGTAAGCTTCTACGTGTAGGAACTATGTCACTGTTAACGCATATAATACTAGCCGAGCTGTTGCGACGAGGGGCTACGACAGAACGCGAGCTTTACGAAAGCGTGAAAAAAGCACTTGAACCCTATGGAATAGACATTTCTCGAAGTGAGTTCAGTAAATTAATTATGACGTTAGAGCTGAGGGGTTACATCCGGGTTGAGGGTGCGCGAAAGATTGTTCAACTGATTTCAAGAAACATAGGCTAGATCAAGAGCATAATTCAAAGCACTAATCCTTTTAAGAGTGTACGTTTTTTAAGTCATAGGGTGATAATTTGGGGGTTCCTCTAAAGGAAATAGTTGCACCAGTTAGAGTCGAAATTGACTTGGATAGCTTAGCTAGTAAGGTTATCGTTTTGGATGCTTACAACGCTCTTTATCAATTTCTAACTACTATTAGGCAACCAGATGGAACCCCTTTAATGGACGCTTATGGTAGGGTAACTAGTCACTTAAACGGGCTTTTCTACAGAACAGTCAGCCTACTTGAACGAGGTGTGAAACCCATATACGTCTTTGATGGTAAACCGCCCGAGCTTAAAGCTGTTGAATTAGAGAGAAGGATGAAGGTTAGAGAAGAAGCTGAGCGGAGATACATTGAAGCTCTTGAGCGAGGCGAATTGGAGGAAGCCCGAGTATATGCGCAGCAGGCTTCCCGCCTTAGTGCTTCAATGGTGGATGATGCAAAAAAACTTCTTGACTTTATGGGTATTCCATGGGTTCAAGCGCCTGCAGAGGGGGAAGCACAGGCTGCGTACATGGTACGTAAAGGTAACGCATGGGCTTCAGCCAGCCAAGATTATGACTCACTTCTATACGGCACTCCCCGACTTGTACGTAACCTTGCTATAACTGGGCGGCGGAAATTACCTAGAAAGGATGAGTACATCGAGGTTAAACCAGAAATTATTGAACTGCAAAAACTTCTCGAGTACTACGGGATAACTAGGGAACAACTCATCATCTTAGGACTCCTTCTAGGGACCGACTATAACCCTGGCGGCGTTAAGGGTATAGGTTCAAAAAGAGCGTTAAAACTAGTTAAAGAGCTTTCGAACCTCGATACGTTAATCAGGACGGTAGATTGGAGTTTTCCTGTTGAAGCAGAGCAGATCTTTAAACTTTTCATCGAGCCTGAGGTTTCGGATGACTACATAATAGAATGGAGGTCTCCTGACGAGAACGGCTTGATCGAGTTTCTCTGTGGAGAACATCAGTTCTCGCGGGAACGCGTGTCAAATGCTCTAGAAAGGCTGAGGAAAGCTTACCATACAGTTTTCAGGCAATCTACGCTAGAATCGTGGTTTGACTAAGATGGAGTTAGATCACCCGCTTGAGAAGCTGTTTAGAGGTTCAAGGAAAACTTTACGAGTACTGCGTGTACTAGCTTTAGCTCATAAACCCATGAGCAAGTATTCAATAGAAGCTCAAGCTGCTGTTTACGACACCGAAAAACTTCTCGCACATTTAGTGGATATAGGTGTAGTAAAGGTCATCGATGGGCACATAAAAAGGTACACGTTAAACCAAGAGAACTCGGTTGTTAATGCTGTTTTAAGGTTAATGAAGGACGTAGGTTACCTTGAATGACCCACTAAGTATTTCCTGAGATCTAATGTAGGTACTGTCACCGCCAGCGGGATTGGTAGAATCCCTAGAGCCACTGCATGAAAGGCATAAGTAATAAGGTAAGAATATTCGAGTTTATTGAGGACAGCTAATCCATGGCATCCAAGGGCTTCCAAAGACGTTGCAACTAAAAGGCTCAAAGCTATCCACTTTGTGACACGTCCCCCTCTAACGGCTGAGGCGGCAACCCAAGCGAGGGTAGTCACCAAATAAGCTCCAAGAATCAACAAAGGCTTTCCTAGCCACTGGATATACACTACATGGGTGAATACTGTTCTAACAACTGCAAGTCCTCCGGTTAGTGTTAGAAGCAGTGAAAGCGCTATAACCCTTTTCCCTACAAGGGCTGATATTCCCGTTAAAAGAACCCCAGCTACAAGCATCGAAGCGGCATAGAGTATAGTGGTCAACTCTTTAAGCCACGCTACCTGTTTATTAATATACAGCTCCGGGTTCCCTACGGACCAGAGGCTGATTATACTATATAATGTAAATAGAAATGCTGTTAATTCTCCACTTCTCTTTACTAACCAGCTTCGACTCAAATGTTTATGAACCTTTTGACCAACACTTTGAGCTGTTAGGCCAAACAGTAAAAAGGGCGAGGAGGCACCTATAGAAAAAGCTACAGCGTTGACAATGGAACTGTGTGGATCTAAAGCTGCTTTGGCGACTAACGCAAGTACAGGTCCTGCTGCGCAAGGCGCAGCTAGCAACGCGAAGAAAACACCCAGTATAGCAGCTCCCAGAGTATCAAACCTAGTGACATGAGGGGATAGTCTAGAAAAAAGGATTCCAATATCCTTGCTGGGTGTTAACTGTGCAACAGCTACAGCCAGGAAAATCGTAGCTACAATAATGGCTGTGTCTGAAGGAGATAATCCTAGCTGCGTGATGAGAACTTGTCCAGCTTTAGAAGCAATGTACGCGTAAGCTGTTAAACTACATGACAAAGATAAAGCAAAAGCCAATATTAGCCGAGACGAAGCAGTTGGTCTCCTGGTAATGTACGTCAAGTAAGCTGGAAGTACGGGAAAAAGGCATGGTGTGAAAGATACTAGAAGACCTGCTGCCAGCATTGTCGCGAAATCTATCACGTTTATCAGCTTGCATCCCCCCGACCCTTCACCCTGCTCAAGAGAAATGCTGTTAATGCAAGTGCTACAATAAGGAGCGAGATTACTACATAAAATAATCCTCCGCCTGTTCTTACGTTTAAAGCCAATATTCTTTCTATTTTTATTCCTCTGCTGCTCACCACAATCGGTATGAAGTAACGCCCAGGGGAAACTCTCTCGTCTACAACAACGGTCAAAGTCGACATTGTCCGCCCGCCCGGTGGCAAGTTCATGATCCTGGATGGTTCCGCCTCTACTCTAACCCCCTCTATGGGCTGTCCGGCCGTGTCAACAGCTACAAGGTCCAGAGGAATTTGTCCATCGTTTTCTAGTAGGAGCTGAACAACCGTCGAGGATCCTGCAGTGACCTCCACCTCCCAGTTCTGCGTTAAGATGTTTATGGAGGGTCTACCTAAGATGTTTATCCCCAGCTCTAGCACAGCGCTGCTATTGATGCCCTTCGCTCGTAAACTTAGAGATATGGCTGAGGGTGGAGTTGTGCGTGGCACATCTACCTGAAGTAACACCTTTTGTGATGTTCGAGGAGGAAGCCGGATTGCAGTTACTGTATTTCCTAATTCATCTTTGATGCTCCACGTAAAGCCTGAAGGCAACCCTGTTACCTCGAATATTGTCATAGACGTTTTCGTTCCCTCGTTAGATACTGTTACGGTCACTGCAGTACTCTCTCCAGGGTAAACGTTGACCACAGGGGTTGGGGTTTCCATAGTTAGGTAGTCGTAACCTGCTATAACGTTGATTGAAAGCGTAGATCTGGATGCTATGTCAAGGGCCTGTGCGCTTATCGTCACATCATATCTACCAGGCAATGCGCCCTCAGGGATGCGGATCAGCAGAGTTGCAGTTATCGTTTCACCAGGGTCGAGGCGTAGCGAGCTTGCTTCTACATTATCCACCATTAATAAAGCCTTCCAACCCCGAGGAGCTGTGATAGAGATATTTACGATACAAGCAACGGGAAGATTATTGCGAATTCTTACAGGCGTTTGTACAGTGCCGCCAGCGAACGAAGCTACTTCGGGGTAAAGCACCTGTGTAAACCCCCAATCCTTTGCCGTCGCTTCTACGATAACTGTTTGAATTTTGCTTATGTTCGCGTAGAGGAATCCCACAGTAATGTTGACTGGACCCAGAGCGTTACCGGGAACGTGTATTCGCAACTTAAAAGTCCTACGCTGGCCTGGAGATAACATTATACTTTTTGCGACGAAACCGAGCTCACTTATTAACTCAGAGCTCCAACTAGGAGGTGCGTCAACTAATATTTTTACCTCCTCAAGAAAAGCCCCCGCGTTCTCTACGCTGAGTGGAAGCTCAACGGTATCTCCCTGGTTTATTACAATGTGCGTAGCGTCCGTTATCACTTTTATCGCGTATCCGAGCTTAAGGCGTCCAATGTTTATAGTTCCACCCGAAAGCAGGTCAAGCCGGAGAGTTATCTTCTCGTACCCTCTTTTGTACACTACGATCTCGTATGTTCCAGTGCTGGGTAGTGGAAAAGAGAAATAGCCGTTAGGTAGAGTTGATGTAGAACCTATAAAGGAGCCAGACCTGTATGCCTCTACAATGACCCCCCCTAGGGGGATACCTTCAAAGTCCTCAACTACTCCGATCATCGTAACAACCTGTGCTTTACAAGTAGGAAGAAGAGCGAATACCATCATTGCGACGATAACCAGCAACGACATCTTCACGTTACTGCCTACCTCGCAACAGTTTAAGTAGATTATCGTTCCACATTATCGAGTGAGCTTAAAATATCTTTGAAAATCTTGTAATCTTCAAACACTCTAAGCCTCATCGGTAGTTTAACTTTACTCCAGGGATGCTCCTCATCTAGCTTCAGTTCATTTACATACTTATCAACAGGAGTTTGCGTATACTCGACTGCTTTCCTCCACCCACCAAGCCCTCCCCCGTTTTCAGCCCATTCCAGGATTAGCTTTGTAAGCTCTCTCCCCCCTCTAGCAAGAACACATTGAACATATGCCCACGCCGGCTTAAAAAGTCTCACCTCTGCCGCATCACCTACTTCCCTCCTTAGCTTTCTCATCTTACTTTTAATGCTGTCAGGCTTCTCCATACTAAACCATTGCATTGGAGTTTGCGGCTTAGGTACAAACACGTTAACGCTGAGTTTAAGCCTGTGTCTTCCTCGGTAGCCAGTTGCCTCTGAAAGCTCCTTAACCAGTCTAGCAATGCTTTCGATATCTTCTTTTTTCTCACCTGGTAATCCGATCATAAAATACAGCTTAAGAGACTTAAAACCAAGTTTAACTGCTTCTCTGCCAACTTCGATTAGCCGTTCCTTAAAAAACGGTTTTCCTATTGCTAGCGACGTCCTGTAGCAAGTGGTCTCAGGCGCAAGAACTAAGGTTCGTTGTCCACTTTTAGCTAAGAGATACAATCTTTCGCTGTTGAGAGCGTCTAAGCGTAGGGAGGGGAATGAGAATTCATACTTTTCTGCTACGAACGTTTCTAGCAACTTATCGATTTCCCGGTGGTCAAGCAACGACAACGAGATTAAAGTCAGGTGACGGCTACCATTGCCTTCAAACCCCTTTTCAGCTAACCACGTAATATCTTCCACAGGCCGGTCGCGTTTTGGCGTAAAGATCCATCCCTCCATACAGAAGCGACACCCTCTAACACAACCGCGGGAGACCTCTATCATCGTCGTTCTGCGCCACTCTCCATTAGCAGGCTGAAACTGTGCTGCTGGGTGAAAATCGAGATAAAGGTTATCCGAGTAGTTGAAAATAATTTCTTCTTCATCTTTACGCGAGGGAACGTAGAATCCAGCCTCTGGCTCCAGACTATCCAAGAAAGCTCGCTTATTATCATAGTATAGGAAAACTTTCTCCATCAACTCGGGCAGAGTGCTCTCTATTTCACCGACTACTAGTACGTCAGCGATTTCGCAGAGGGGCTCCGGGTTGGCAATAACAGGTGGTCCACCAACCACGACGACCTGTTTTCGTTTCTCAGCTAGCGGCGGAACACCGCCAGATTGTAGAAGCCTGACAATGTTGACGTAGTCTGGCTCATAGTGAACTGAGAAAATTATTAACCTGAAATTCTTTAAAGGTTGACGGCTTTCTAAGCTTACTGGAGCCGGCTCTTCGCCCTTAATCTTTTTTAAAACGAATCTCTCAGCCATTATCTCATCGAAGGAATTAAGGTAAAAGTACAACATTTGAATCGATAAGCTCCTCACTGCAGCTTCATAGAGGGAGGGGTAGGCTATAGCTACGCCTAGGCGTCCTTTCTTGTATGGTTTTCTGATAACGTTGATCTCATTTACATACTCCATGACTCTCGCCCTGTTTTATAAGTCGCTTCTCCCATTCTTAAGACCTTGTGTCGAAAGGCTTCTATTGCCAGAAGTCTTTCTAAATGCTTAGTTTCCTGTTGTTATCCTAGTGTCTTAAACCACTATATTTTCAATTACAACAGTGGCTTGGACTTCGTTTAAAGTTAGGACTCTGAAGGTGCAACTATAACGCTTGTCACGCGGAGGACGCTGGGGCTTTATTAAGGATCTGAGAAATGGGATACAATACATTGCGGCTTAAAGGGATTTCTTATGCGCAACTGTTATAGTCCCCCCCTCTCTACAAGACCGGTGGAAAGCTTAGAGCTGGGTAAAATCGAGCTCTATCCTCTAGCCGATGAGAGCTTGGGGGTTCGTTCGATGGCACTCGGCGTTAGAACTCCTGATACGACCGTCCTGCTTGATGCTGGGGTATCACTGGCACCCCGACGTTTTGGACTACCTCCCCACCCCCAGGAGTTTAAAGCCGCTAGAGAGGCTCGGCGGAGGATCATTGAGTTCGCCAGGCGTAGTGATATAATTACAGTCAGCCACTACCATTTAGACCACTATACTCCAAGTTTCACGAGCTACTATGAGTGGAGTGGGAGAGATGCTTTTGAGCGTATTTATAGTGGGAAAACAGTTTTAGTTAAGAAACCTGATACAAGTATAAGTTTCAACCAGAGACGCCGGGCATCGGTACTCTTAAAGGAGTTAAAGGAACTCGGCTGCAAAGTGGTAAACGCAGATGGAACGACCGTTGTTCACGGTACAACGGTAATAAGTGCGTATACTTATTCACATGGTTTGGGAGAACCTATAGGCGAGGTTTTAGTGTTCTCTGTCAACTTCGAAAATAAAAGGATAGTTTATGCTCCGGATGTACAGGGTCCAATGATCGAGGCCGATGTTAAGAGAATAGTCTCACTCACCCCTTCACTTTTAATCGTAGGGGGTCCCCCACTCTATCTCGAAGGCTTTAAGATTGATAAAGAAAGTGTAGAGAAGGGCTTGGACAACCTAGCCTTACTTACTCTCGTGGCTAGAGTTGTTGTAAGTCATCATATGTTGCGTGAATTAAACTGGAGGAAAAGAGCCAGCGAAAAGGGGGTATGGGCCACGTCAACTTACGCTGAGATTATTGGCACAGGGGAACAGTTACTTGAAGCACAAAGGCGGAAGCTATTTGAAGAAGATCCCCCCTCGCCCGCTTTCTTCAGATGGTTAAACAAATTGAAACAGGGAGAGCTGGTACCACCTCCTTTTTGAAACGGAAGGATTAAAGGGAGGTAGAAACAGGTCGCTTTGAGCGGGATGTGGAGCATTTTGTACTATCTCAGGAATGACGCTGCAAAACTCAAGTGGTCTCAGAGGGTTCGAGGCTCCGACGAGGGGTTAGTGGATAAGGCCCTCGAGCTTGATACCGAATGGAGGCGCCTTAAGTCTCACATGGACAAACTTAGACATGAGAGAAATCAAATGGCAGCAAAAATTGGCAAAGCGTCGCTTAATGAGCGAACGAAGTTGATAGAAGAGGCAAAACGCCTAGATCGAGAGCTGGAAGAAGCGGAGAAGAGGTTGACAGAAGTTGAAGAGGCTAGGGAACGCGTGCTCCTCTCTATACCTAACATTGTCCATGAGAGTGTTCCAGTAGGTACGAGTGACGAGGACAACGTTCCCATTAGGGTCTTCGGGAGACCAAAGGTTTGGAGGGGCTACCTTGAGAGTTTCCTTCAGCAGGTGAAGGGTTTCAACGTTGAGTATGAGTTGATAGATTGGAGACCTGTAGGACACGCCGACTTGAGTGAGGAATCCGGCTTTGTGGACACGGTTAGGGCAAGCAAGGTAGCTGGAGCGCGGTTCTACTATATGTTCGATGACCTAGTGTGGTTAGATCTAGCGTTGGTAATGTGGGCGCTAGATATACTCTCAAGTAAGGGCTTCAAGATAGTTATACCTCCCTACATGCTACGTAGAAAACTTCTCGAAGGGGTGACTAGTTTCTCAGATTTCGAAGACATGATATACAAGGTGGAAGGCGAAGACCTCTACCTGGTAGCGACAGCTGAACACCCTCTGGCAGCCCTCCATTCAGGGGAGACTTTGCCGAAAGACGAGCTACCCTTACTTTATGCTGGCTTAAGCCCTTGCTTTAGGAAGGAGGCTGGAGCACATGGTAAGGATACCAAGGGGATATTCAGGGTTCACCAATTTACCAAGGTTGAACAGTTCATCTATTGTCTCCCTGAAGAATCTTGGGAGTGGCATGAGACGCTCATTAGAAACGCGGAAGAAATGTTTCAGAAGCTAGAAATTCCGTACAGAGTCGTGAACGTTTGCTCAGGGGACTTAGGTGTCGTAGCGGCTAAAAAGTACGACCTTGAAGCTTGGATGCCGGCTCAAGGCAAGTTTAGGGAGATGGTGTCCTGCAGCAACACTACAGACTACCAGTCCTACAGGCTAGGGGTGAGGTACGCTAGGGCGCGCGGGGCACCAGCTGAGGGCTACGTCCATACTCTCAACTCAACGGCTATAGCTACTTCAAGGACCATTACAGCGATCCTGGAGAACAACCAGGAGCCCGATGGAGTCGTTAGAATACCGAAGATACTTAAAAAGTATCTCGAGCTCTTTGAGAAAGCTCCTAAAGATCATATAGAACCTAGGAAAGTTAAAAGTTGATAAAGATCAAGAAAGGAACAGTTACTTTTTAGTAAATGTTGTGAACATTCATGGTAACTTTAACCCACGAAATTCCACCCACTCCCGCAGCTTACCCCCAATCACCACCGGCACTCTCCTGATCTCCCCGATGTTTCGTGCTCCTGTTAGGAAAAGGGCCCTGCGCAACCCTTCCATGACCCTCCTAACATAGTTTAGCACTCCCTCGTACCCTCCTTCGAACGCTGCACGTAGAACTGGATAAGCGAAGCCGCAAGTATCCGCCCCCAACCTAAGAGCCTTAGCTGCGTCAATACCGTTCCTTAACCCTCCTGTCGCCACAATCGCGAGTTTCCCCGAGGCGTTCCTCACTTCAATTATGCTGGCCGCAGTCGGTATACCCCATTCTGCGAAATCTTCAGATAGTCGCAGAAGCATGCGATCCCCCTTAGCGAGAGCGCGCGCCCCTTCGATGCGAGCAAATGATGTTCCACCCGCTCCGCCAACATCGACACCGTAAATCCCCATAGTAGCCAAGATTTCGGCAACCTCCCTGCTTACACCAGCCCCCGTCTCCTTTACTATGACGGGAACGGGAGACTGTTTAACCAGAAGCTCAAGTTGCTTAATGAGCCCAGCGTACTTAGCTTCCCCCTCAATCTGTAGAGCCTCTTGCAGAGGATTGAGATGTACTGCTATCGCGTCCGCGTCCACCATGTCAACGAGGACTCCCATTGTATCAGAGCTCAACCCCTCTACCAGCTGGCTTGCTCCTATGTTCGCTATTACCGGAACACTAACAGCCACCTCGCGTACGATGCTAAACGTCTCCATCACCTCAGGAGCCTCTAAGGCTACTCTCTGGCTTCCCACGCCGAGCGCCACACCCAGTTCTTCCGCCGCCATCGCGAACATCTTGTTGAGCTTTTTCGCTAGGTTGGTGCCCCCGGTCATACCAGCTATCAGCAGGGGGGCTCGCAGCTTAAAACCTAGAAACTCGGAGGTGAGTGAAACTTGTGAAAGGTCTATCTCTGGTAAGGCATTATGAACTAACTCTACACATTCTAGCCAAGTAGTCTTCGATGCAAACTGAGAATCCGGTTGCAACGAGTAGAAAATGTGATCATCTTTCCTAGGCGCATGTCTTGAACCCTTACTCACTTCCTAACCCCTGTAGAATGCTATGCTAGCGTATCCCACCACTGACGAATAATCCCCGGTGACGTCGCCTGAATTAGCGTATTTTAGAAGCTTGGATGATGAGGGAGTCAAGTCTCTAGCAACAGTCACCAGCGTCATGATAGCTCCGATACCGCATGCTGAAACATCTTTCTCGATCACCACGTCATAGAAACCTCCATCATCCAACCTTAGAATGGCATCTATAGCAGCCTTGTCTTTTTCGACAGCCCTACTAGCCTCCTCGTAATGCGTAAAGTCACTGCTGGCGATAACGTAAGCTTTCACCCCCATTTCTGTAAGCACTCTAGAGATCGAGTGTCCTAGCCTTCTTGAAACTTCAAGGTTCTGAAGGTACATCGATATTGGGACTATCTTAACCCCTTCGCCAAACGTATATTGGAGGAAGGGTAGCTGAACCTCGAGGGAGTGTTCATACTTGTGCGCCCCCTCGTCAAAAGCTACGACCCCGCTCCACTCAACCAACCTCTTAGCCAGTTCCTTGTCTACTTCAAGAACCCCGAGAGGGGTTTCCCATGCATCAGCCTCGCTGATGGCGACAGGTAAACCTATACCGTGATGATTAGGACCTAACAGTACAACAGTCTCAGGTATACCGCCGTTAGCTAACTCAAAGTAACCGTAGGCAGCAACGTAGCCGGAATAAACGTAGCCTGCATGAGGTGCTACTATGCCTATAACTTTCCCCGTGTAGCTTGGCGCGCGCGGTTTGCCTCCAGGCCCCTTCAAGAAAGCCTCGTCCAGTTGCTTTAAAAGACGTTCTCTGCCAGATTCATAGAAAAGGCCAGCCACAACAGGCCGCCTAACCTTCATCACGGGCACCAACCTATATTATCTCGCCCGTTAATAGAACTTTAGCTTCAAAGTCCTCAGGCGGTACTGGCAACTCACCCATCGGGGGTATTTCACCCCTCTCTCTCAATACTTGTCGGGCCAGTAACCAGTACAGGAGCGCTAGAGCCTTTCGACCGCGGTTGTTTGACGGGATCGCAAGGTCTATGAACTCCAGAGGGCTATCCGTGTCACAGAAAGCTACGACGGGTATACCTATTTTCGCCGCCTCGCTTATAGGTTGAGTGTCTACACGAGGATCTGTCGCTATTAGTAAGCTAGCTTCAACGTAGCTTGAGAGCTTAGGGTTAGTTAAAGCTCCGGGCGGGAACCTACCTGTGATAGGTGTGCACCCGGTGAATGCGCAGAACCTCTGAACTGGTCTGAAACCATACTGCCTGGCGGAGACGACTACTACACGAGACGGTTCGTAGCGGGAGATGAAGCGAGCGGCTATTCTCAGCCTCTTATCGGTCTCCTGTACATCGAGGAGGTATAGTCCATCTGGGCGGACGCCGTAAATGAAACGTTTCATGAGGGAACTCTTCATTCTAGTCCCTATCCTAACGCCGGCCGCAAGGTAAATCTCTAGGGGAATTAGTAGCTCGACTTCCTTCAATTCTTCCCGTATTCGCGCTACATCTTTTGCTCTCTCCTCTTCAGCCACGCTCAGCGCCTTAGTCTCTCACCTTATAAACCCTCTCTCGCTGCAAGTAACTTCACGTACCCCCTTTCAACTAGTATGAAGGTATCAGAAGGCGGTCTCCAGTAAGGAGCTCCGTATACCCACGTCCCTCTCCAGCTGCCCGTGTTAGCTACCTTTGCCTCATAGTCTATGCCGGGGATGTGGGTATGACCCATTATTAACCACCAGCTTTGCGGTAAGCGTAGCTTCTCTCTCAGCCTTTTCTCTAAGTACAGCTTGGTTCCAAACAACGTAGCCGTAGTGTTTACAATAAAAGCGTGTGCGCCGTTACGCATGGCTAGGTCGCCGTGAGTTAAAAAAGCGCGCAATCCGCCTAGCTGTGCTACTAAGGCGCTCGGGTAAACGTGGACGCGAACCTGTCCGAGATCAAAGAACATCTCATGATCGAGCAGAGGGTCGTGGCTAGAGCGGCTTACCACATAGTATACATCAACCCCTTTAACTTGCTTAAAGGCTGTCGATAAAGCACGCTCGAGCGTCAGCTTGTCCATATTAGTGTGAAGTTTGTCGAAAAGATCGCCCAATACAATTAGCGAAGCCCCTTCTTTTGCAGCTAAGTATGCGATATTCCTTACTTTGCATGAACCGCACCCGCAATGAATGTCGGAAACCAAGAGAGCTGGCTCATCGATGAAGGCAACACCGTATTGCACGCCAAGCCGGAGGAATTTCAATGAAAAACTTTACCAGCGATCCGTGCACCTTATAAGCCTGAAATCGAGAACTAAACGTGCTCTTAAGGATCGCCGGGATCATGATAGGGTTGATGTTGCTGACTTTAGCTAGTGTAAGCGGGCTTGCCGAACCCTCGACGTTAAAGTGTATAATACAGGTATCTAAAAGTGGGAACGCTACAGTGACCTTCGTTTTCTCTTCTGATGTTGAGGGCGTCTTCTACACATACCTTCCTCGCTTTGAAGAATGGAATTACACAGTCTGGAGCGGGGTTTTGACCAAGAAAAGTGTAGTTAACAGCAGTGCTTATTTTTATTATAACGTAAGCTTTGAGTACAGCTTAGGCTCCTCTAGGGAATTTGGATTGAATATAACGTATAGGTTCCCTTACGCGTCGCTTTACACTGCTGAAAGAGGTTGGTTTATGACCCCTTTGCTGAGTGCACCCCCTGGTACCCGGATATCGGTTACGGCATTTATTGAAGGTTTAGGTAGGATCATGGATGTGTCACTCAACGGTAATCCGGTCTCCTACGCTCTCGACGATGGCGTCTTAAGGGTTTCGATCCCTCCTCTATCAACGGCTGAAGGTCTTCGAGTAACAGTGGACTATAAGCCTGCTGAGCCCCCGGATGAAATCGAAGTAGAGAGGGAGGTTAACGGGGTATTAATCAGGGTTAGAGCCGCAGATCACTACAAGGGTCTCGCTCACAGGATAGTCGGTATTACTGGGGAGTTTCTGCCAAGGCTTAAAGAAACCTTCGGTTTTAGTTTAAATATTGTTGAGTATAGGTTCTTCTTGCCTACGAGGATGGATTTAAGCGCTTTGGGTTACGTTATGGGGGAGGATATTAACGCGGGGGGAGAAGGTCCTATATACCTAAACCTCGCACTTGTCCGATTCAGGGAAGGGTACATGGAGACCACAATTATACATGAGCTTATCCACAAGGCTTTAGGGGCTTTAGGTCTGCCGGCTAACACAGAGCTACGCTGGGTCCACGAGGGCATAGCACAATACGCTTCGGTGAAGATAGCTGAGCTACAGGGTGTGGACGTCAGTGACTTAAAGTCCTCTTTGGAGGACTCAGCTACAGCTTTTAGAACCGGTCTATTGAAACCGGGGTTCGTCGGAAGGTGGAACCCTTCAGGCAATGAAGCGGTCTACTACTCCGCCTCCTACTATATTATTTCGACGCTGGCTGAGGAACGCGGGGGGTTAAGCTTCTTGAAAAAATTCGCAAACGTTATCAGGAATAAGGGTGGAATTAAGACAAACCAGGAGCTCGTGGAAGCCTTGAGCTCAGCTGCAGGGGAAGATTTAGTACCAATTTTCAGGGATTGGGGTTTCGAAGTTTCCTCTTCTAAAGTCGAAATACCCGTTACGAGCTATCGGCTCGTTGTAGCAATAGCAACTGTCGTCATTGTAGCTGCGGTAATCTTTTCACTAGCTGTGATAATGAGGAGAAGTAGTAAGGCGCGCTGCCCATACTGTTATGCCGAAGTCACTAAGGATATGAGTTACTGTCCATACTGTGGGTACCTACTTAAGCCTAGGGAAGTTGGGGGACAAGTACTGAGCGACTAATCTTTATCCTGTACATAGTGTTCACCTTTAAGCGCTTTCTCCAGGGCTCTCCTGGCTTCCCAACCTAGGTAAAAGGCGTGTTCAGGCGTCAGCAACGACGCTAGGGGCTTCAAATCATCATAGCTCTCCACTGTGAACTTTGTGGAGAGACTGCCCTTAGGTGTCCTATGTTCTATATCCAATTTTTTATCCTGGACGCTTATGAGGAAATCGCCGCGAGGGTCTCGAGTAAATGTGGATAAGGCAGGATAGTGTTCATGAACTAGATCCCATGCCCTCGCCCAGTCGTGCTCGTATATGTGTGCTGAACAACTAATAAGCGTTACCACCCCCGTCTCCAACTGTAGCCGTTTTGCGATCAGCTCTGCTAGCTTCAACTGCCCCCAAGCATTGAGAGGCCACGCTGTGTAAACATCGTTACTCCTAAGGTAGACCGTGTGATTGTAGTACCCTTGAGAAATATCGCCTTGAATCACAATTATGCAAGGAGGTTCACGGCTATGGGAGTCCTCTCCATGGCTCCAAAGGACGACTACTGCTCTCCTCGTTTCAGGGAACTCTTTCAGTTTATGGATAAGTTCGGTCAACTGGTCGTTGGCATGTGGATGACTCCTTAGTCTCTCTCCATAAGTGTATGAAACACCTTCCGGCTTCCTCGGCTCTAGTAGGGAATTAAAATGGCTGGTAAAATCCTTCTCTGGAAAGTAGCGAAGAAGCTCTGGTTCAAGAACAATTTCCCTGCCGTACACGTTAAAAACTGTAACTAGATTTAGGAGTTGCTTCTGCCTTTCCCCATACTCGCTGTCCTTCACTATCCCAAGCGACAATACTGCGTAAACAGCTTTCACCCAAGCTCTCAGCAATGACTCCTCACTCACTACTTGACCACTCACCGGCATGGGCCAGCCTTCAACCGGCGTTTCTCTCAACTCCAGGGTTAGAGGTTTTCTAAACGTGGGAGACGTATCGTAATATCGTTCAATAGCCTCTAGCAAGACTCTCCATTCGCCTCTCCTGAAAGAATCCCTTAAGTCTACTATTCTTACGGTCTCAAGCAAAGGTTTCAGTTGCTCGAAAGTCCAGAGTAGCTTCAAGCCTGGTGGAGGGTTTCTATCGCGGAAAAGCTCGATCAAGGCCTCACCACTCTCGGAGAGATCGGCTCCAAACACTAGTAGGGTGTTTATCTGAGGTCTCTCAGCTAAGGTGTGTAAAAGGTAGTTGATCCCGTAGGCTGTATAGAGGGTTCCGACGGCGTGAACCTTCATTGCCACACCCGAGGCTTTAAGCTTATTCAATACAGTTTCTTTCCTAGTCCATAGAGTAACAATCGCTACGTTCGAAGTCTCATTGATGAACTCAACGTCTTTCCGAACCACGTATAGGATCAAGAGCTCCGATGTTTAGCAAGCGGCGTAAAACTTGGGGGAATTACGTGCGTATGCTGAAGATTTGTAGGAGCGTATAACGACGAATAAGGTGTTAAAGTAAGTTAGTTGAATTCACGCTTAAAGTATAACTTAAAATTATGTGGCGTGCATGTTCACTTTTGGGATCCCTGATAACTTCCTCAAAACCCCCCTCTTCTACGATAGAGCCTTTATGGAGTATAACAACCCTATCAGCCAGATACTGAGCCACGGGCAGGTCATGTGTTACGGTTATCATTGTACAGTCGAGCCTTTCTTGAATAGAGTTGAGCAAGGAGATGATTTGGGCTTGCGTTGACACATCTAGAGCTGAGGTGGGCTCATCTAACAGAATCATCTCGGGGTCGTGAACGATAGACCTCGCTATCAGCACCCTCTGCATCATACCCCCGCTGAGCTGAGAAGGATAGTAATTCAAAACGCTCTCATGGAGTTGTACCATTTTGAATGCTTCACTCACACGCTCGACTCTTTCTTTTTCAGAAAACTTAGATCGCTCGAGAGGCTCCATAACGATATCCACAACCTTCAAACGGGGGTTCAGCGACCTGAAGGGATCCTGTGGCACGTAACCGATCTTGTGTGTAATCCGCCACCTATCCCTTTTCGGCATATTGTAAATGTTCTGACCCAGGACCCACACTTCGCCGCTAACCGGCTGTAGGAGACCCAGCATAACTTTAAGTAACGTGGTTTTCCCCGACCCACTTTCACCTATTATAGCAACCCTCTCTCCGTCACGGATTCGAAGACTCACTTCGTTCAGTACTTGTACATACTTTCGCCTAATAGACTTAAACCCTTCAATCGTATAGTATCCAGCATTTACCTTCTTCAATTCAACATGCATGCTGTCATTCGTAGAGCCAACATGCCACATGACGTTCACCTCCGATGCTCATGAGAGGGGGCATTTTCACAGCGCATACGGTCAGCCTGCTAGGGCATCGGTTGAAAAATGGACATCCATTGGTAAGCTCACCTGGCTTCGGGGGTTCCCCCAGGAAGGGTTTAAGTTGTTTCCTCCGATCTAGGCGAGGTGTTGACTCAACTAGCATTAAAGTATAGGGATGGAGAGGCTTCTCTAGTATAGCTCGCGCCCCTCCAACCTCAGCCACCACGCCAGCATACATCACAGCCATTCGGTCGCATATTGCACCAGCCAACAGCAGGTCGTGTGAGATAAACACAAGTGTAACCCCCGTCTCCCTTCTCAACCTGCTCAACTCTTCCACTATCTGCAGCCTCAAGTGAGCATCGAGTGCCGAGGTGGGTTCATCAGCTACGAGGATTCGAGCGCCCGTGGATAAAGCTAGAGCTATTGCAGCCCTTTGTTGCATTCCCCCGCTCAACTCGTGGGGGTAGTCGTCGAGGACGGAGTCCGGGTCAAGTTCGACCATCTGAAGATAGACTTTTGCTCTCTCCTTAGACTCTCTCTTGTTTAACCCGTAAAGGCTCTTTAAAACGCTGTAGAACTGCTCCTCTATCGTCATGTAAGGGTTAAGGCTGGCACCAGGGCTTTGTGGCACATACGTAACAACCCTACCTCTGATACCCTCATAGTCACGCGTCTCATCCCGTATAACAGTTCTACCGTTTATGTAAAGCTCGCCCTTTGTCACAGTATGAGGGGGTAGGATACCCGCTATTGCTCCAGCTATGGTCGACTTTCCCGACCCACTTTCTCCAGCAAGGCAGAACGTTTCACCAGCTTTTACCTCTATTGAAACATCCCTCACAGCCCAAAGAACTCCGTCAACCTCCTCGTAACCTACCGAGAGTCCCTTAGAAGCGACGGCTAAAACCACAACTTCCACCTCCTGCGCATCCTTGGGTCAACCTCCTCCCTCAAGCTATCACCAACCATGCTGAAACCCAAAGCCGTCACGAGGATGAACAAGCCGGGAAACATGCTGACCCAAGGCATCGAAGTTATGTACTTGAATCCATTTTGTACTATGATACCCCAGTCAGGCTCGTCTGGACGTAGCCCAAGCCCAAGGAAGTTTATAGCTGAAGCTTCGAGTAGGACACTGCCCAAGTCCGTAATAGCTTGGACGAGAACAGCTGGCAAAACGTTCCTGAGCACATGCCTAAAGACTATTATCCTACCCGGTACGCCAGCCAACTGAGCCAACAGGACGTACTCCATCTCCGCGACGACTCTAGCGTACACGTACGAAGCTCTCGCGTACCATGGCCACCAAGACAGCACGAGGCTGACTACCACAACGTGTAAACCCTGCCCTAGAGCAATCCTCAGGGCTAAAGCCAGCACAATAGCTGGGAGGGCAAGGAAAATCTCAGTCGCGTAGTTAAGCAGGGTCTCGATAGCACCCCTGTAGTAAGCAGCGTAAACGCCCACTAACAATCCCACTCCTAAGCTCGCCCCCGCCACCAACAGAACCTGAAGTAAAGCCAGTCTAGCCCCCATCAACACACGAGAGAGGACGTCCCTACCCAAGTTATCCGTACCAAAGGGGAACTCTAGGGAAGGAGGTTTTCCCATCCTCTCAGCTGCGTTAGCTGGAACGATGCCAGCCCCTTCGCTCGGATAGGGGGCTAGATGCTGTCCCATTACAGCTAAAGCAGCTATAAAGAACGTGATAAGAAGCCCTGCTTTCAAGCGAGCGCTCCTCCTCCACGCTCTCTTAATCAACCCGATCGAGCCCGCTACATTGTTAATCCTTTGTTCGAGAGGGTTCATAGCTTCACCCTCGGGTCTATCAACGCTTGAGCTACGTCGGCAACCGTGTTAATTATCAGGTAGAAGGTTGCTACAACTATGAGCAAGCCGATAGCCAGCCTGAAGTCGCTGACGCTGATCGCGTCGAAGAGGAGACGCCCCAGTCCCTCTCTACCGAAAACGTACTCTACCACCATAGCGTCGACGAGACTGTACGCAAAAGCTAAACCGGAAACTTGAACCAGTCCGGGCAGAGTAGCCCTGAAAGCATACCTCCACACAACAGTCCTCCTCTTTACGCCCCACGCTACGGCTACTCGCACATGCTCCTCAAGCAGTGCGTCGGCCATCAGGGTTCTCACAATCCTTAAGCAGACGCCCGTGGGATATGCAGCAACAGCTAGAGCTGGCGGTAGCAGTCTAGCTAAAACATCGAAGAAGATTGGTGCGTTAAGCTGGAGTAAGGCGTCAAGCAAGTATAGACCAGTGAAAATCTGAAAGTTCGTCGCTATCGCCAAGTTCGTGCTAATCCTCCCGTAGGCGGTGAACCCGTATGGCACTAGCGTGGCAAATATAGCCATACCCAGCCAGAAAGCGGGGGTATTCGCTAAGGCGAGCCCAGAGGTTTGTAGGACACCGTCAAGATGACCACCCCGCTTTAAGGCTGAAAAGATGCCGAGAAGGGAGCCTAAGGGTATACCGATAATGTAAGCCATGAAAAGAAGCTCGAGGGTGGCGGCGAGGTTACGCCAGAGGATACTGTAGACCGGCTGCTTGTACGCAATAGAAAGACCCAGGTCTCCGGTGAAGACCATACGGAGGAAGTTCAACAATTGAAGGTGCAAGGGTAAATCCAGTCCAAGCTCCTTGCGAGCCAGCTCGACAGCTTTAGCGGCTCCCGGTCCTCTCGGGTTCCCAGCCCACTTTGCAGCAGGATCACCGGGCGAGAGAACGAGAATAAGGTAGGATAGGAGGGTAACGCCTGCGAGGACGGCAATACTCCAGAAGAGTCTCCTAAACAGATAGTTAAGACTCAACGGCATCTCGCTACTCCTTCACCCTAATGTACTCGAAGCGGATGACGTACATGTAGAGGGGGTTCAAAGCTTCCTCCGGCATCTCAACCCTCCTGCTTAAAACAAAGGGTCTTACCTCGTCCCAAAGATTTACTGCAACCCCCTCTTCGTAAACGATCTTCTGTGCTCGAGAATATAGCTCCAAGGCGCGCGCGTAGTTGGAACCCTCTAGTTGATAGGCTTCATCAACTAGCTTGTCGAACTCTGTATTCGCATAGCCAGCCCAGTTCCACTCAGTAGATTCGCTGTGAAGCAAACTGTAAAGGTAATCATATGGGGAAGGCATAGTCGGCCACCAGTCGCTGATGATAAGGTGAGGCGCTCGCTCAGGGTTACTCCACACCTCTTTACCAGCATCCTTGACAGCTGTCCAAGCCATGGGCTTAAGCTCTACGTTAACGCCTAGCTCAGCTACGCGGGACTTCAGAAGCTGGGCGAAAGCTTCGTTCTCCTCGTAATCGGACTGGTAGACGAACTCTATCGTCACGCCGGGTTCGACGCCGGACTCAAGGAGCAGTTTCCTAGCTAGCTCAGGGTTATACTCATATGTGAGTTCATCAACGTGCCCAGGGAAACCGTAGGGTATGATGCCGCTGCCCAAACGACCGAAGCCTTTCAGTGCAGTTCTTACAACCTCGCTCCATGGTATCGAGTAGAGGATTGCTAGCCTAAACTCTCTAATGTGAGTAGGGTGACGTCGCGTGTTGAAAAGGAGGACATAATTGTGGAATGTCGTTAAGTTGACGATTTTATAGCCTCTAGCAACTATGTCACCGATGTTGACGCGTGGGACGCTTGATGCTATGTCTATCTCGTTAGCCAACAACCCGTTATACTGGTCCAACGGATCAGTTCTGATCTTTATAACGACGACGTCCGGTGCTTCAGGGTTGTTTAAAACGCTCCAACCCCACCATTTCTCAAACTTCCTCAATCTAACCTCACTCTCAGGACTGTAGAACTCAATAAAGTAGGGACCGGTACCAGCGTCGTTACCTTGATTAAACCATAGCTCTAGATCGGGGTCTAGCGGGTTCTCTACGCCAGCTTCAGCTAGAGTTGAAGGGCTGAAGATATAAGCTGAGTAACTGGCTGCCGCCATTAGATCCATTCTCTGCGGGTACGACAACTTCAGTCTAACCGTATACTCGTCAACTATTTCAACTTCCTCTACGGCGTCCCAAATATAGCCGCAACCCCTACCCGTTTGACGGTAAACATCCCTTGCCCTCTCTATCGAGAGTTTTACAGCTGTCGCGTTGAACGGAGTCCCGTCGTGGAAAACTACGTTGCGCCTAAGCCTGAACTCCCAAACAGTTCCATCCTTGCTTCTCTCCCAACCTTCTGCTAAGACGGGAGTTATCGAACCAGTTAACGGATTATACCTTAACAAGGTTTCATAAACGGAACCTAGAATCACAATACCTGTATCGTCTTCTATAGAGGGATCGATACCTGTTATCTTGTCGCAATACGCGTATACTATGGTCTTAAGCTTGGGGCGTTCTAGAGTCGGGAGGTAAAAGAGGAAATAGGTGGTTACAACTAGGATCGCTAAGGCGGCTGCAACCCCTAGTGTCAACCCCCTCCTCATCAACCTGTCACAGGGGGCAGACCCCTCACTTCTTAAACTTTACCCCCTGACGACTCAAGCGTTTAATATTCCCAGGAAGCGGGGCTTAAAACGATGAGAGTCTTTTTAACTGGCGGAGCCGGCTTTATAGGAAGCAATCTCGTGAAAAGATTGGTTAGAGACGGGTATGAAGTTGTAGTACTTGACAACTTCGTCACCGGTAGATTAGCAAACGTCGAAGAGGTCGCCGACGCGATCGAAATAGTTAGAGGAGACGTGAGAAATCTCCACGACGTAGAGAAAGCCGCTAAGGGTGCAGAGGGCGTCGTCCACCTCGCGGCACTTATCGACGTCGCAGAATCTGTAGAGAAGCCGCGCCTATACCTTGACGTAAACGTGCAGGGGACTCTGAACGTTCTTGAAGCGGCCCGCCAAGCTGAGGTCTTCATCTTTGCTTCCAGCGCGGCAGTTTACGGCAAACCGGTGAAGTTGCCTATTTGCGAGAATCACCCTTTGAACCCGCTTTCACCCTACGGGGCTACGAAAGTAGCAGGCGAGGCTCTCGTCGCAGCGTACGCTGCTACACGCGGTTTTCGTCACGTAATCCTCCGCCTTTTCAACGTATACGGGCCAAATCAGAGCAAAACGTATGCGGGAGTTGTCACAGAGTTTATGCGAAGGACGTTGAGGGGTGAGCCGCCAATAATATATGGTGACGGAACTCAAACTAGGGACTTTATATTCGTGGACGACGTAGTTGAGTATTTTGCAAGAGCTTTTGCTATCGAGAAAGTGTCAGGCGTGTACAACGTGGGTTGGGGGAAGGGCGTCAGCATATCAGAGCTTGCCAATGTGGTGACGTTAACGCTCGGTAGACCGGAATTGAAGCCCGTATATAAGCCGCCTCGTCCAGGCGATGTGAAACACTCTGTAGCAGACGTCTCTAGAGCGTATAGGGACTTCGGTTACCGACCTAAGGTGCAGCTGAAGGATGGTTTAAAAAGAGTTGCAGACGCGTTAACGTCAAACGCAAAGAATATTTAACTTATGAACGTGAAGATCGTATGAGACTACTAAAGGCCATCGTTCTTGCGGCTGGCTTTGGGACACGGCTTCTTCCCTACAGTAAAGAGATGCCGAAAGAGATGCTCCCTCTCTTTTACATCGAAAACAGTAAACCTGTCTTGAAGCCCATACTCCAGATCGTCTTCGAACAGCTCTACGAGGCCGGTATCCGAGAATTCTGTTTTGTGGTGGGTAGGGGTAAGAGAGCTGTCGAGGATCATTTTACCCCCGACTGGGATTACGTAGAACTGCTTAAAGAAAAGGGGAAGGAGAGTGAAGCCGGCATGCTTCACCGTTTCTACAAGATGGTAGAGGATTCGCTGATAATTTTCGTTAATCAACCAGTTCCGAGAGGTACGGGTGACGCCGTAGCTAGGGCTAAGCGTTTCGCAAGCGATGGCTACTTCCTCGTAGCAGCAGGAGATAATATCTTCCTCGGCGAAAACGTAGCTCGAAGCCTAATTCGGTTACACGATGAGCTGAGAGCTGCTATGCTAGCCGGAAAGAGGGTTGACGACCCGAAAAGGTACGGTGTCCTGGTGGGACGCGAACTGAAGGAGCGTGTAGTGAAGCTGGAAAGGATAATTGAGAAGCCTAGTGAACCGCCGAGTAACTTGGTGAATACTTCCCTCTACCTGCTACCTCCTTCTGTCTTCAAAGCTCTAGATGAGTGTGGTCCAAGCCCTAGGGGTGAGATAGAACTCACTGACGCTGTTCAAAAGCTCGTTGAATGGGGCGAAGACATATACGTCTACGACGTAGGGGATACCCAATGGGTGGATGTAGGCACGCCCGATACTTACCTTGACGCGGTGCTTCTATCCCTTAGGCTCTGTAAAGATCAGAAGATGATAAAAAAAGCGAAGGACGACTTAGGCGTATAAGGCTGCTAAGGTTGACTGAATGCCGGGTTACTATCCGTAGGTATATCCTTCATAAGTTCTATTCTCCCCCGGATAAAGCGCGGTAAGTGGAACAAGTACCTGTGTACTTCCTCGTCATAGAAGGCTAAAGCTTCATTCATTGAGGTAAGCCGCGCTTTAATTTCCTCCGCTCTAACAAACAGAGGATCTCTGCTTACGCTAGCGAGCACAAACCCCCACAAACTTATGAAGCTCGTAATTGGAGCCACGTAGGGGCGAGCGATGGGGAATACCGAGGCAAGCGCGTTTCGTATCATAGCGAAAGTATCAAGAGTGTAACGAAGGGATGTAGCCTGCGTAACCACCACTCCGTCTCCACTCAGCCTACGCCGTACAAGCTCGTAAAACTCCTTAGTGTATAAGAGTACTGAGGGCGTGCCCGGAATAGGGTCTGTTAAATCAATAATTATGACATCGAACTTTTCATAACCATCTTCTACATATTTCCGCCCGTCTTCAAAAACCAGCTTCAACCGCGGGTCCTCGAAAGCCCCACGATTCCACTCCGGCATATACCTCTTACACAACTCCACAAGCTCTCTGTCAATATCCACCATGACAACTTGCTCGACGGTGGAGTATCGTAATACCTCTCTAGCCGTAGCCCCCTCTCCGCCGCCTATGATCAGTACCCTCCTCGGCTCCGGGTGCGTCACCATGGCGGGGTGAACTAGAGCCTCGTGGTAGACGCGTTCATCATACTCGCTGCTCTGAAGTTTCCCGTCAAGGAAAAGACACTTCCCAAACGAGAAGGTTTCAACAATATCAACCTTCTGGAACTTTGTCTCACCTGAGTATAACACGCGCTTTACGCCGTGCATGTGAGCTTCAAACGGCTGAACCATCCACTCGACCACAAACCTCCACACTTGTTGAGTCACACAGCGACGTTAGTGGAAGAGTATAAATCTTCTTTTTCAGTAATCGAAGAGAGGTGGTAAGTCCTTCGCCCTCAACTGAGCTTCCTTGAGCGCGTCGCGATCGGGAGGTTCTAGTCCAAGCCTCGCTGCAGCTTCTGTAACCATCGAATGCAAGACGTCGAGATGTCTTAAAGGTAGCTCCAGAGGTGTGCACACGCCAGCTTCAACGAGAAGCTCAGCTAAATCTAGATTACAAACACGGCACAAGTCCGTGATGCGAACTATTTTCAGTAAAACCCCCTCGTCTACACCGACTTCCTCTGCAAGCCTTCTTCGCTCCCTCTTTGTCAATGCTCTTTCCACGATCTCCCACAAGCTGTGCAACCCAGCCTTTCTTAAAGCCTCTATCTCTTTCCCGCTCAATAGCCTTAGCCTTGAAACGTTCAAGGAGTCGTACACACGGCCTCCGATCGAACGGAAACTTAATCCTTTGTGTTAGTAACATTCGAATGGATCCGAGGGTAGCAGTAAACATCTGTCAAAAGATGGAAAATTGCACATCCCACGTTACTCGTATTAGGGCATCCGTCAGGTAGAAACTTTACTCGAAACGTGTATAGCTTTCCCGTCCCATTGTCAGATTTTTGTTGCCTTCCAATTACCTGCCGGAGCAAGTAGGACAAGAGAGGTTTTTCTCTACATTGTATACTCCGTAGATGTTGAGCGCTGAGTTCAGATAGAGCCGTTTGCTAGCCAGTGGTATTCCTGTCTCTTTCAACCAAGTCTTATTCCAAAAAGTATTCAAGACCTAAAAGGATCTTGACTACTTCTTGTGCCATTAAGGCACCGATGATAGAGGTTGTAGTGGGTAAAGCTGGGATTTTTGGTCCTGAAAAACAAAGGGAGTTCCGAAACAAGAGATACGCTCGTAGATCAACTTCATCTCATTCTCGCTCATGTTACAGTTTAAACAAGCTGTGTAATGGGGGGATCACGACCTGTACGTATCCGATAAAATCACTCATGCCCCCGTCTACCAAAGGTTTTCTATTGCTTACTGCCGCATAGTTTAGTTCAAGTCTTGCAGCAGAATCATCTGGTGATTGTCCATCTCCTTCAGGCGAAGTCTAATGATGTCGCTTAGCGGGTAAATGCGTTCTTCAATCTAACCATTAAGGAGGACATGCCTATATATTCGTCGGTGTGAGTGAACCTGTTCGTATTAAATCGTCCGAGTTTAACGCGCCAATTACCTGAAACTTTATGTTACCTCACCCCTCGACTACCTCACTTTCCAGCACCTGAAGCTGGTGATAAATAGGTTTAGGTAGCACGCGTAATTTACTGCTGACACTCTCTTAGAGGGATAGTAAAGGTAGGGACCTATTTCAACGTAAACGCTATGGTCGCCATGCCCTATTTAACCGAAGGTGATCACTGCAGATCGCTTAGGTGAGTTGAATTTTTGTTCCAAAAAGGTTCCGCCCTCGATTACTCGTACGATCCAGCTTTAAACCCCCACCTGTCCGCTTCGACTGTAACATCAATGTTCTCACCGGCGTAGACTCTTGTGTCCCCCAGCTTCGCCACAGCCCTATAATTTTTGTAGCCTACGGTGAACACCTCAAGACCCCTTTCTGCTCTGCTAACAACCTCTACAGCCGGAGCCTCTACAAGATACGTTAGCGGGATGATTCACTTTTCCTACCCCGTTCATCGATAAAGAGTCCCATCCCTGAGCACGATAGACTCACGCTCTCCTAACCGGACGACTGTGATAAGCGGAGATAGCTTCACATTCGAGAGTCTCTTGACACTAGACGACATAGGATTTAAGAGTGCAACGGTTTCATTTGTGAAAACTAGATAAATGTCCCTACCCCTTATATAGGGAAAGCTGTGTCAGCCCCTTTCGAATCATAGCGTGGGTAAGCCCATTCTCTCAGTGAAAATTGGTGTCGTAGTCTAGAGTTTGAAGAACTAGGGTTTATGAAACAATTCTTAGGAATACATCTGAGCTAGTAAGCTACTTGAGTAGTATCTTACCAGGATTTGGTGAGAAATTAAATAATCGTATACATAATGCCATTATATTAGGAAAATAGTAATGTTTTGAAACACTATAAGCTCATAGTTTTAATATATCTTTAAAATTCTATTTAAAAAGTCTTACTAAAGTGAATGATTTAATGAACTTTATAAGTAAGGGTTTTCCAATGAAGATTGAACTCGATCGTACGCTACGAAAATGATATGTTTACTATCAATTCGAAACACAAATTGAAATTTTTACCTTTCAAGTAAAATATTTTTATATTAAACTTTAGCCTATACTGCAATACGCTGGTGCTATAAAATTCGATCTCAGTTGAGTTTCAGGTGAGTTTCAGCAACAACGAGGAATAGTTAAGCTGTGTTTTTAATATGGTCTAGGTATTTAATTCACATATCCTAAATGAAGAAACTTCGTGTGACGATAGTTTTTAATACTGTATTAAAGGATACGGCTCACCTGTGCTCTAGTAACCTAACCAATACTTAGTTGAGTAACTTGCAGGCTAAAACGTAGAAGAGTTCGAACCCATCCCGAGTAATCTATGGTAACTGATCCTTTGAGAGTCGAAGGAAAAGGAAGATGTCACTGTACTGGTACGGTAGAGTAAACATTTCTTATATGAGGCAAAGTATTTGAAACCCCCTTTATCAACGTATCAAGATGACGCGGGATCAAGCAATAGGAGCAGCTTTAATGGTTGGTTCTCTAGCTGGCATCGCGATCTACGGCTGGCTCCTTCTTACCTTCACTACCGTTATCCTCCAGCTTACTGCATTCGTTGCAGTGGCTGGGGTTTTGGGAATTCTAGCTTGGATAGGCTACACTTTAGCTACGACGCCACCGCCGAAACCGATAGAGGAAATAGAGAAGGAGATAGAAGAAGAACTTAAGAAGCTAGAAGAAGAAGCTAAAAAAGAGTCTTCAAGTAACGTTCAGGAGACGTAAAAATGAACTTCTATGAAAAAACGTTATTTTTCCTTTTCGCTGCTCTAGTTGGAGCTACAGTAGCGCTAGCCCAGCCAAGGCTCACAGTCGCAACAGACTCCAGCTTCTACGAGCCGGGAAGTAAGGTAACTGTGAGAATTAGTGGTCCTCCGCAAGCCCCCCTAGGGCTAGAGGTCAGAGGTCCGAAAGGCGAGTTAGTTGTTCTACGGCAGCTCACTTTGGACGCTAGAGGAGTTGCGATTTTCGCTTTTACCCTTGACCCCCAATGTAGAGAGGGGATCTACACGATTTACGTGGCTACGCCGGGCGCAGCTGCCAGCACAACCTTTGAGGTTGTCACACGACCTTCGCCGATAATACTCATAGCCCCACCCGGTCAAGCCCTCATCGGGAAACAGGTTAACGTTCTCTGCTTCATATATCCGGGACTGCAAGTCAAGGTATCCGCCTATTCTAGGCAACATGGAGGAGATTGGATGCCCTTAGGCGAATACGAATCAAATTCCAGCGGATGGCTCATAATATATCTCACCCCGGCTAGCGAAGGAACCTACGAATTAAAAGTGGAGTTCCCCGGCACGCATGAGTACGGTCCAGCCTCAGCTATTGCAAGATTTAAAGCCGTTAAAACTGCGCCCGACTGGAAGGTTGAAGCCCCACCAGTAAAATGGCTTGGGGAAACGCTTACCATCACTTGTGAAGGTTACGACGCTGTTATAGCTAGGACTATAGCTGGAGAGAAAACCTTCAAGTGTGGCGCTAAAGTGAAACTAGACACGCCAGGTCCATGGCTCTTCTATCCAGCTAAAGGCGATACGATGGGAACGCCTAGCATTATGATGGTGAAAGCTAAGCTCAATACAACAGTGAAAGCTCCAACCGAAGTCGGTGTTAATGAACCTTTCTCGCTAGTGGCTAGCTTTACGCCGCCAGCGCCGGCTGTACGGGTTAACTTCGTGGACGCTGAAGGAACTGTTTTAGCAACAACGTTTTCAAAAGTAAACGGCACCGCTTTTGCACGAGCTTCAATAAGAAAGGCCGGCGAATACACTGTTAAAGCGATTCCACTTCCAACAAGTGTTTTCGAAATGGGTGAGTCTACTCCAGCGACTATCCGTGTGCTAGGTGAGAAACTACACGTACAGTTAGTCGTTCTCGATGCTGCTGGAAGAAGGTTATACAACTCAGTTGTCGAAGTCTCAGGGGCGAGGTTTGACGCCCCTATGGGTGTAACAGATTTCACGGTTCGAGTAGGTGTGTACGATGTGAAAGTCTACTGGCGCGGCCTCCTAGTGTACGCATCAAGATTGACGTTGGAAGAACATAACGTAACGATCAAGGTTCCCCTTTATGACTTGAAAATCACAGTAGTCGACTTCCTAGGTAGACCAGCTGTAGGAGAGTTGGTAGAGCTCTACAATAACACTGAAAGGTTGGCGGTGGGCTCAGCGGGCGAGAACGGGCAACTCACCTTTATTAGAGTGCCAGTAGGAGCTTATACAGTTAAAGCTGGCGATGCCTCAAAAACGATCTCCGTACCCGAGGATAGCGAAGTTAAACTCGTCCTCCCCCCTCCCTCCTGGCTGATTATTCTTGTAGTTTTTGTCATAGTACTTGTTATAATTATCCTAACAGCTCGTTTACATGCAAAAGTAACAATACGAAGGATCAAAAGTTAAAAAATTATTTCTCTTAATTAGCTCGCTTTCTAGCCTTAAGAACGTAGCCTCCAGCAAACCCTGCTACAAGGCCTAACACTAGTAGGATTACAGCTATCGTAGTTGCAGTATTAGCTTGAGAAACAGCGCTAGTTAGCTGGCGTTCTAGTTCGGCGTTCTGAGATCTCAACAGCTGGTTCTCTGCTGTAAACCGTTCAATCTCCCTACGCGCAGCCGAGAGAGCATCCTCCGACTCTTTTAAGTCCCGCCTTAACTTCGTGTTCTCTCCCTCAAGCAAATCAACCAACCCCTCTAGCTCCTTAATTCTACTCAAAGTTGCGTTCAACTTACCTTCCGCTTCGCTCAGTTTACTGCTCAAACCTTCTACCCTTTCCTCGAGTTGAATAGTATCGAGAAGTCTTCTAACCGCTAGAAGGATTTTAGAAACTAAGTCTATACTTTCAAGAGAATCGTCTACGTAACTCGGGGAGACTTCACTTAAAGTATCGTCGGTTAGATCGAGCAATGCTAGAACTAGGCTGTCACTAGTAGAGTTCCTTAGCTTGTTCGAGAACCCTCGTAAAGCGTCGACGGAGCGCTCAAAAGCTAGCCTGATCAACTGATTCGTCCTACTTAAGGCACTTGAAGCCAAGCTGTTTGCAGCGTTAAAATCACCGGCGGCATACTTGGCTTCCCCCTCCCGCAGAGTAGCGTTGATTTCAGCGATGCCTCTTGAAACATCTAGAATGACACTTTCAAGACCGAGAGGCTGTAGTGACGAATTCAAGCTTAAGAACACTCGAAGCAGTAGTTGAAGTCTACTCTTTGCACTGCTCAATGCGGCAGCGGCTGCAGTCTCTGGAGTTGGACCTGGGGGCGGAGAAGGAGGTGGAGCGGGGGCACCCGCTTCTACTTCAAAAGTAGTTGAGGTAGACTCACCGCCACCAGCAACATAGACCTTGTACGTACCGGTTCTACCTTGAGACGGTATGGTGAAACTAAAGGAAGCTTTCCCAACAGAGTCCGTAGTCACCTGCTTAACAGCGATAAGAGCATCAGTTGGATCGGTCACCTGAACCCCATATACGGTGTTAGGTCTACCCTGAATCGATAAAGTAACGGTCTCACCGAGACGGTACGTTCCCTTGTCGGTCGAAACACTTAACGGGCTAGAGGCCGCTACTAGAAACAGGATTGCTGCAGCCATAAAGACAAGGCTTATTGCACGCTTAGCCCTCATCAACCAGCATCAAGTCTCTACAGTATTTAAGTAGTGCGGTAGGTCAGTTAAAGATAATAAAAAACTATTTAAAGATAATAAAAGCAAAAAATTTTCTATCTTTCTATTTTTTCTGTTTTCTTACTGCTACAATAGCGGCAGCCGTTAGAACAAATAGAGTTACAGCAGTTAACAAGAGCGGAGATAGATCCTTGACAGCTTCACCGCCCACAAGTGAGGTAACCCTAAAGCTAGCCGGTGTTGCGGGCGCACCGCTGGTCTCACAGGAGACATAAACGAGATAGGTACCAAAGCCAGCTGTAGAAGGTATCTGCCACGACGTACTCCCCGTACCAGTCGGCGTTAAGGTAATCTCCCTAGCTAAGACAACGTTATTAAAGGGATCCCGAATTTCGATACCACACTTTTCTCCTGAAGCACCTCCCCCTATAGAGATGGTTACAATACCGCCTGGAGTAAGAGTAGCTGGAGTCACTGTAACCGTTGGCTGAGCCAATCCGAGCAAAACGACGAACATCGCCGCCGTTAAAAGTAATTTAGCCTTCATCCCCCTCACCCTGTTACAGTTATAGAAGTTGTTCTAGCCGGTGCTAATGGAGTCCAGGCAGCACCCTTTTCAGATGGAAAACCGTTCCACACGTAAACTTCGATTCCGTACGTGCCGATAGGATCTGTGAGCCTGATCCCTATACCTCCACCAAAGCTTTTTGTTTCACCAGCAGATATTTTAGTCCTCGTCATCAAAAGCCCTAACATGCTGGGACCATGCCATAAAGTAATAATTTGCAGATAATCGAGAGGAAACTGGGCATAATAGTATGCTGCGGGAGCTGATACTTCCGTCTCAATCACTGCTATCTCTCCCCGTCTAAAGGAAGTTTTAGGAACTCCGGTGTAGTCCTTTGTTTCAACCTTAGTGATTGTTAACGGGTAAGTCGCTTGTGTTAATGTTAACAGTGGTATCAGGGTTAATACTAAGATAAAAGCTGGTTTTTTCACTTCTTTCATCGTTAAACTATAGGCTAAGCCTTATAAAAGATTATCCTTTCTCTAAAAACTAGAATTTCTGTAGTAAGCGTGATACAAAATACTAAGAGTCGAAACGTTGGAGTGATTTAATGTCAGCATGACAAGTATTATTATAACTTCCTCCGCTGACCCTAAGTTCAATAAGTTGATAGAATATTTTCAAAGTTGAAAGTTGTAGACTCAAATATTAGAACAAAGGTTGGAAGGGTAACTGGATGAGCCCTTAAGTACTAATTTTTAAAGTAAAAGGTTAAATGAAAAGAAAAATCCTACGATGCTACTTATAATTGTCACATATTTTTTAGCTCATATTCGTTAGATTAATCCCAAAGTAGGTAGTCTGTAACTTAAAAATTATCGTAGTAACTGTAGGTATCTTTATCTGCGAAAGTAGCCCTAGAGAGTGAAATATGATGGAAGAACTTTTGATAAGAATAAGTTATAAAATTTATTATTTTTCGTTAGCTCTTTCAGAGTCATAATGAAACTTTCTGAATAGCTGTCAGACGACACATGTTTGATATGTTAAATTTTCACTAGAAAAGGGGTGTTCTTTATAATACTTTAAGAGGCAGAACTCGCACATGTTTCAAGGATTTTAGATCTTGGTCTATTTACTTTACGAGGTCTCAGCCAAAGGAGTCAACGCCATCGGCTAATTCTAAAATTGTTGATCAATCTTTATTATCAAAACTCTAAACTTCGGTAAAACATGAATAGATTATGTTAATATGGAATTATGTTAACTAAGACAAAACTCTTAAGACGATAGCGATCGGTGTACTTTTACTAAATATGAGATTGTAAATACCATCTCTCTTAGTGCTTTCAGGTAAAAGTTGGGGAAAGAAGTGACTAGCGCCGTGCATCTCCTTGCTTATGATCTGTGAAAAGTGATGACTTCTTTATTCCTGCAGCCTTTTGTTCGATTGAATTTTTTAAAGCTTGTCACTAAGGAGCAGTGGTGGTACTTTGAAAACTAGTGGTAGGTCTCGTGTCCTTTTTTCCTTGTACGTGACTAGTTTAATTCTTTCTTCAGTTTGGGTTTTACGCGAATATAGACTCGTAACGCTAGGGTACGAGGTTCTCTGGGCCGGTGCTTCATCGGTAAATCCACTTTATGATAGCTTTCTTAACCCTCTTGTTTTTCTCGATTGTAAACTCGAGGGGGATAGCATTGTCATGCGTATTTTAAGGACGTATTCGCAACCGGGTAGAGAAAACGTCACAATTTTCATAAAGCTTCAACTATTTAACGGCGAGACCGTGAAGATGGGAGCGTGGAAAAATGTTGCGTTGGGTGAAATAATCCAGTTATCATTTCCACTGGATTTCAACGCTGGGCAAGTGATTAGCTATAGAGTTGAGATTTACTTGGAAGAGAAGCTTGTGTTAGCAGAGGAGAAGCTACTATGGTAGGTGCTATCAAAAAAGTATCGGTTAAGTCCTTAATGAGTTGTTTTACAAACCTACTTTTCCTTTTCTCGCTTGGGTTCTCGGCCCTTTTAATGTGGGTATCTCTTTTGTCGATCCGAGGCTTTGCCTGTCCAGTCTTTGAAGGGAAGTTAGTTTCTAAAACTATCTTCGTGCCGCTGGGTTTAGCCGGGGCTATTGTATGGTCTTTCGCGTTATTCACCGCTTCTATAGGCTTAAAGCGGTCCATCGGCTTGCTTCTAGTGATCGCTGCTCCTTTAGCTCTGTTCGTTTCGCTCTGGGTTGATAACCCTTTACCTCTCATAATTGCGACGTTTGCGCTCCTCGCATGTTGGCTGAGTATCCACCCTAGTTATCTTACCACCGCTCTCTTAGTTGGGATTTGTGTTATAGAATCCCTGGTTATAACATACTTAATGTTTCGGGCGATAGGTTTACCAACACCTCTATCTGCTGCATTGCCGTTTCATTTCTCTCTCTACTGTTTTGTAGCCCCAATTTTACCGCCTATTGTTATGCTATCCTTCTTCTCTCTCTTTCTACTCCCGTTACTGAGAGGGATGCCACAGAAATCTAGTTCTCTCCGCTTTGAGTCTAAAGCGACTACTCTTTTTTCACTATTAGTGAGTTTTATGCTTTGGCTTGTGCTCTACTCTCCTAGCCTGAACCCGGGCCCGAGACTAGTTGGTGTCGACTCAAGGATACGTTATTACCCTCATGCAATGATACTACTTGAGGAAGGACCTTCAGCTGTACTACGCATCGGTTACGATAGGCCTCTCTCTTATACAATCCTTCTATGGCTTGCAAGTTGGCTGGGACCTTTCGAAGCTGTGAAATTGCTCCCTCTTCTCTCACTATTATTCTATGTAGTTTCATGTTATATCGCCGCTAAGGAGCTTTGGGGTAAGCATGTCGCTAGTCTAGCATCGTTGCTAGCCCCCTTCACGTACACGGCCACGGCTGGGCTTTATGGAGGTCTCTTTAACAACTGGTTCTCCCTATCATTAGCTTTGCTTGCAAGCGCAGCTCTCGCAAAATGGCAGAAAACCGGAAAGATTTTGTGGTCAATTATCTACCTGTTTCTGCTAGCATCGTCTGTAGCTTCCCACGTTTACATGGGAGTTGTGACCTCCTTTGTTTTCACTGTCACACTGTTACTACAGCTCGTGAGAGGTCCCAAGCGCTCCAGGATCGCCTCGCTACTGTTAATCCAGCTTGTTCTCTTTACAATTGGGGTCAACTTTGCTGATAAGATCATCGAGAGCACCGGACAGCGCTTGCTACCTTCAAAGATAGTGCAGGATCTTGTTAACGCATGGTTAAGGACATCAGCTAAACGCCCTCTCTTCTCAGCGGTTTGGTGGGATGACTTCAGCTTCGCAGTCTTCAACTACGCTGCAACCGCCGCGCTAGATCCTACAGTTTGGTTACTAACAACTCTAGCAGCCGGGCTGGTGGGCTTCAATGGGCTCGGGGGCGGTTTAACGAACTGTTGGTTGACGACAACCGCCTCTCTAATGCTTCTAGCTCCGAAGGAGCTAATTTTCAGGGTCTTCTTCGACTTCCCATACCCGTTAACAGAAGCATTCGCTGTAGCGTATATTGCCAGTTTCCTTGAAAGGAAGTGGGGGGCGCGCGCTTCTAAACTATGTGTAACAGCGCTTATCCTATATAAGTTCGCATACACATTAAACTTTGCGTATGGGTTAGCACTTGGCGGTTAATATTTTAAGTCGATAAAGGTAACCCGATGTATGAAGTATACGTTGGGCCTCCTGCTTTTCTCAATTCTTTTGGCAGCTTCCATCGTCTATTCTGAGGGAGCCTTTTTAGAAGCGTTGAGGCTGCTAGAGGAGTTGAGTAGTGAGGGTGTTGACGTGTCATTCCAAGTCCGAGAGCTGAATAGGGCATTGGAGCTTTACCGCGGGAACTTGACGGCGGAGGCGGGTGCGATAGTGACTCGTGTACTGCAGCAGTTAACGGAGCTTAAGCGAGAGCTCCCAACCTTTAAGTTCTGGAAATGGTTGGATGTTGGCTCCAGAGTAGCGATTCTTCTTGCAATCCCACCCGCCTTCTATTACTTTTTCCCCAGGCTATATGCGCTAGCTTGGGCTTACTCGAGGAGAAACTGGTTAATTAAGGAGGTGAAGAAAAATGATAATAGACGATGAGGTTCTTGCAGTACTCACGGCTATAGTGACGGTCGCTTGCGTTCTAGCAGCTGCTTTAACAGTGCCCAGGGGGGTTGAACCCTTCCTAGCGCTAGGTCTTCTCGACGAAAAAGGCAAAATTGGGGATTATCCAACGAGAGTGATCGCGGGAGAGCCTGTAAAGCTTCACGTTTTCGTCATGAACCACTTAGGTAAAGCCGTTATGCTTAAAGTCGTCGGTAAGCTCGGTTCAAGGGGAAACATACCTACTAATTCGACTCCATTAAACTCGACCCCGATCTGGAGCTACGAGTTGATACTAGAACACAACCAGAACGCCACAATCCCAGTTCAAGTGACACTTCAGAAGGAGGGACTCAACGTCGCACTAGTTTTCGAGCTGTGGACGCTTAACGCGACCGACGGCACATGGGTATACACCGGCCGCTGGAACCACCTTTACCTTAACGTGACGAAAGCTGGTGCACCATGAAGACGTTACAGGAGTTAGCTAAAGAGAAAGCGAAAGGGATGAAATTACTTAACGTGTACCTCGAACTCTATAAACTTTGGGTTGGAGGGCAACTGGTGTTAAAGGATCCATCGCCTCCGCTTACCTTTCGATCATACTTAACGAGACTCGATTACAGCGCTTGGCTTTGGACGCTCCTCTCCCTCTCTCTCATCACTGTAACCCTAGTTACTGTAACTGAGGGTGGTGTAAGCGCCCTTCTCCCCCTCCGCTACGTTTTCGGAGCCTTAACCGTCCTATTCCTCCCCGGCTACGCTATCGTAGAAGCCCTCTACCCCAAAGGGGAAGAGCTTTCACCCCTCGAACGATTGGCTCTTTCCATAGGGTTGTCGCTAGCTGTAGTGCCTCTCATAGGCCTAATACTCAATTATACACCCATTGGCATCCGCCTCTATCCTGTTTTAACTTCGTTGAGCATCCTCACTTGTACGACAGCTTTTATAGGGGCGTACAGGAAGCACCTTTACGTAAGTTTAACAGTTAAAGGTGTCAAAGTTGGGGCACGAAGCTGACTTAACTGCGCTCACTCTAGGGGTGTGCGGAGCAGTTCTAGCAGTATACTCTTACTGGATACTGAGTAGCATCCCTTTTACAGCCCTCGGAATAGGCATGATGATCGTAGCAGCTTCGATCTTTACAACATATAGGGAAGCTCCATACAGTGATGCAGTAGCTGCAATCCTCGAAGCGTACACTGAAAACTTGGCTAGAATACTGGAAGAGTTCAACGCTCCTTCGAAAGTTACATACGTTAAAGGCAATAAAGTCGTAATACCTCTTACAAACCCTCCGCCGAAGTTGGAAGAAGTCGCTTACGATAGACTCATATCGGGTTCACGGGGCAACTACGCTCTCATCCTAGCAACGCCGAAACTAGATCTAGAGCCCGGCGACCCTGAGGCTGTGCTAACGCACGTGCTCGTAGACTCTCTCGGCCTATGTGACAACGTGAGGGTCGTAACAACTGGAGACCAAATAATCGTCGAACTCGTAAAACCTCGCGAGCCGAAAAGTTCTGCCCGCTTCTCGGAGGTACTAGGCCCAGTAGCAGCCCACGTCGCCTCTTCTCTGTTAGCGGAGGCTCTGGATAAACCCCTAAGACTAGAAGAATGGAAGCGAGAAGGCAAAAACGTTACCGTTACGTTACGGGTGGTGGAGGATGCTGGAGAAAGATAAACTCTTCAACGTCTTGTTAGCAGCCTTCTATACGCTCACTATCCCTTCCTTGGCAGCCTTAGGGGAACAGAGGATTGACGCGTACTTTTCGCTCATGACCCTAGAGTACGCTATCTTATACGCAGTACTGAGACCCAGGAGGAGGGGGAGAGAAGTACTGCTTCCCCTGCTTATAGTCATCTTCGCGTACTTCGT
>JANXEW010000030.1 GCA_025057995.1 Thermofilaceae archaeon
GAATGAATACGACAGCAACTGGGAAAGAATTGAAAGGTAGAGTACGGGACCAAAATCGAGGTACCGTCCAAGGTACAGCAACTGGGAAAGAATTGAAAGTTGATGTTGTTGGTCCCGAGACTTTTTCGAAACCGGGCACAGCAACTGGGAAAGAATTGAAAGTGAAACTGTAGAACCCATCCGCTTGGAGCTGGAGGATTTCCTACAGCAACTGGGAAAGAATTGAAAGTTTGTAAACTTCAAACTTCTCTCTCTCTCTTGATTAATTCGTACAGCAACTGGGAAAGAATTGAAAGACGCAATCAAGTACACCCTCGGCGAATACGCTGCTTCAACAGCAACTGGGAAAGAATTGAAAGTGCTCCCTGTAGTTGGGACCTGTCTCGCAGTAGGTTTCACAGCAACTGGGAAAGAATTGAAAGGCTCCAGCCAGCCGGGTATCCGGCCAGCACTCTTCGCTGTCAACAGCAACTGGGAAAGAATTGAAAGGTGCTCTCGTCAAGCAGATACGACGTTTTCATCTTTAGATAGACAGCAACTGGGAAAGAATTGAAAGCTGAAACAAGCTCACTGAGCCTCACCTCTCCCTCCTCACAGCAACTGGGAAAGAATTGAAAGCAGAAAGCCTTGAAACAGTCCTAGCTTGGTATAACCCGGACAGCAACTGGGAAAGAATTGAAAGATATACTTTCTCCGTTTCTATATACTATCCTCTTTTCTACAGCAACTGGGAAAGAATTGAAAGTGTCTACCACCCCCGTCTTTTTCACTACTATACCCTTTCAATTCTTTCCCAGTTGCTGTGTAGATTTGCAGTGTCGCAGTGTTAACAGCAATGAAACTTTCACTCTACGTAGTAAAGTTTAAATACTAGCGTATAACAATGATATAGTATGCTGCCAGAATATGTAGTCGAATTAAAAAAGGAAATCGAAGAGATTTTAGAATCATTATCCTTTAGAAGATATCTTGTAAAAATAAACAGGAAAAAAGCAAGTATTGTACTATTCGAAAAGATGAGGACACTGCTTAAGCAGTCTTTTAGTTCAGACTATATTTTCATAGGTAATGATATTTGCTTTTCTCCACTTTTCTTTGATTCCCTCACTTTGCAGAGAATCAAAGAATCACTTCCTTTTGGGAAAGTGTATGTCGCACTATTTTATGCAAATTATGCGAAAGACCCCGATGTGAGATACGTATTTCACGTCGGGGGTCGCAAAGTAATCGTTATTCCTTTAACGTTGCTTCACGATAATATAATGATTGTTCTCGCTATAGAACTATTATAACATAAATAATATTTTTTTCTCTTTTCTTTTCTCTCTTTTTTTACACCCCTATATGACATTGTCATATCTTTTTGCAGGCAGCTGTCAGGGACCTGCCGCAAAATCTTCCTTATTATATTATTATATTATAATGTAGATTTATGTGGTCGCTGTGTTAACAGCAATGAAACTTTCACTCCACTCCACAAGATTTAAATACCCTCGTAATACAAGGATATACGGTGGAGAAAATGAATGAAAAAGAAGGAATGAATGAAAAAGAAGGATTTGCATTAATTGGACTTTACATAACGCACGAAGGATGGGAAGATGTCACTATTCATTCACTACCTACCATGCGCATTATCTTATCAGATTTGTATAACCCGAGAAAGAATATCAAAAAGATTTACGAAAGTTGTAAGGAAAAAGCGAAGAATGCATCTCTTGACAACATAGACATCTACATTATAAAGAGGAGCGAGTGGAGTTCTCGCTCTGGTCTTCACGTGCTCATCAGTGCCGGCATCGCGCCGGCGCTGGTAACAAACCGGTATGACATCTTTGTTTTTCGTTCTCTTGTTTTCGTTTGTTCAGAGAAACCCCGCGACATAGATGTGTTATTTAGCCGGGCTGTTGCCC
Organism: Thermofilaceae archaeon; assembly: GCA_025057995.1. Lineage (GTDB taxonomy): Archaea > Thermoproteota > Thermoprotei > Thermofilales > Thermofilaceae > JANXEW01. The sequence goes on from JANXEW010000030.1 coordinate 1,914, forward strand.
GGCTCCCTACTCCACCCCCTGCCCGCCTGGGGTATTTCGCCTGGCGGACTGCCCTCGGCTTCCATGAGTTCCAGTTAGTGGAACCCCTGTCGCAGCGGGAAGCTGCGGCAGCGCTTACAAACTTTATAATTCCCAGGGCAGAATTAGATGTCCTAAGCGCACAAGAAGGCACTCCAGACGAGTAAAAGTAATTTAATTATTTTTTTCTTTTCTTTTTTCTTTTCTCTCTCTTTTTTACACCCCTATATGACACTGTCATATCTTTCCATTTATATAATACAATACATATTATAATAGTATATTGTAATGTTATGTAGCTG
>JANXEW010000031.1 GCA_025057995.1 Thermofilaceae archaeon
ACGGGGTTGAAGGAAGGGAAGAGAGTTTACGGCTACATTCTAGCCGTAAGAGTTGTGAAGAGCGCTGACGCTATGACAGCAGAAGCTTGCGAAATCCCCTACCCTATGTTGAAAAGGATAGCGAAACGGATAATCGAAGAGGTCCCCGGCGTCTCCCGGGTCCTCTACGACGTGACTGATAAACCTCCAGCTACTATAGAGTTCGAGTAAATCACCAATTGTTTTTCCTTTACGTCAAACCTAGTCGACAAGCTTAGAGTATGTAAGATTTTTTGATTGTTAAGCTACTCCAATTGCTTCCACTAGAATCCTCTAGCGTACCGTTTCTTCTACCTCACTGACAGAAGTATCCTCTCAGGTCGCTCAAGTCGATTTCAGCTTCAAGCTTTCAGCAGCTAAAGCGTTAAAGAATTGAGTTGGGATAGATGGGCTGCGACCACCCGTCTCCGATGCTAACCTTTATATTGGATAAGCGAACTTATACACTATGGGCGGAGCCTCCTCCATTCTCCTTAAGACCGTTCTAACAACCTTGCAGAAGGGTTTTGAGCTAGGTAAATTCCCCGACAGTTTTTACAAAATCTTGAGCAAGCCGGAGAGAGTTGTCGCCGTTTCACTTCCCGTACGATTAAGCGACGGTAGGATAGAGGTCTTCGAGGGCTTTCGAGTACAACACTCTAGTGTCCTAGGTCCCTACAAAGGGGGTATACGCTTCCACCCTGAAGTCACGCTTGAGGACGACATAGCGTTAGCTATGCTGATGACTTTGAAGAACTCGCTAGCCGGCTTACCGTACGGTGGGGGGAAGGGGGCAGTCCGAGTCAACCCGAAGGCTCTCTCCAAGAGGGAATTAGAGGAGCTTTCCAGAGTCTACGTGAGAGCCCTCTACCCAGTGCTAGGCGAACAAGTCGACATCCCTGGACCTGACGTGGGAACAGATCCTCAAGTCATGGCTTGGATGGTGGACGAGTACAGTAGGCTGAGAGGCTTCTTCTGCCCAGCTGCGTTTACAGCGAAGCCCGTGGAGCTTGGAGGAAACCCTGTGAGAGAGTATGCTACAGGCTTTGGATGCGCGGTAGTCACGAAGGTGGTAGCTGAAGAGCTCTTCGGAAGCTCGAAAGGTCTAACGCTGTCGATTCAAGGTTTCGGTAACGTAGGCTTGTGGCACGCCTACTGGGCTTGGAAGATGGGGTTCAAGGTAGTGGCTCTCTCAGACTCGAAGGGTACGGTCTACGACCCAGAAGGCATAAACGTCGAGAAAGCGATAGAAGTAAAGAAGGAGACTGGGACGGTCGTCGAATACCCGGGTAAAGGACAGTCGAGAGACGTGAAAGAAACTTTATACGTCGAAGCCGACATCGTAGCGCCGGACGCGTTAGAGAATCAATTGACGGCGGAAAACGCTCACCTCGTGAAAGCCAGGATAGTTGTCGAAGGGGCCAACGGTCCTACCACGCCTGAAGCAGAACAGATCCTTGCAGAGAAAGGGGTTGTCGTAGTCCCTGACATGTTAGCTAACGCGGGAGGCGTGGCGGCAAGCTACTTCGAATGGGTCCAGAACATTCAACGGTTAAGCTGGAGCGAAGAGGATACTAGAGCTAAGCTAGCCGAACTAATGGAGACAAACTTCAAGAGAGTCTTAAGCCAGTGGAGAAAGCTGCAACCTGAACATAAGAGAGTGACATTGAGGGATGCCGCGGTAGTAACTTCGCTTCAGAGAATATATAACGCCATGATTTCCCGAGGATGGCTCTAATCAGTTATGTGTAGAATCCCGTGGTAGACTTTAAACCTTTTTCTATAAGCTGCTAAAATTTTTAGAATCTTTTCATAAAACCTTTATACACTAAGAGTGTGTCTGGTTGTTTTCGAAGGTTCTTTGAAGCAAAACCTTTAGATAAATAAATTTGTATTCGCAAGCAGTTTAGGCGCCGCTAAACTGCAAACATCAACTGCCGCACCCCTAGGGGTTACGGGGCGCTGTAGTGATTGTTGACCTCTCGAAGATCGCAAGGTACTTTTCTGTTGTAATATGCCATTTCCCGCT
>JANXEW010000032.1 GCA_025057995.1 Thermofilaceae archaeon
TGTTGAAGCGGAAAAGAACGTGAACGAACACTTGAAACTCTACCTTTCAATTCTTTCCCAGGTGCTGTATTTTAAGCGCTTACCAGGTGGCATTGTTTCCATACACCTTTCAATTCTTTCCCAGTTGCTGTCACGGGAGCGGGGGGCAGTTTCCGCCCTTCCAGGCCACCCCTTTCAATTCTTTCCCAGTTGCTGTCCCACTCCTCGATCGTGGGGGGCGCAACATTGAAGACTTTCAATTCTTTCCCAGTTGCTGTCTGGATGGCTAAAGCTTTCGAACAATGTCATTATCATTGCTGCCTTTCAATTCTTTCCCAGTTGCTGTCGTTAGTCGTAGCGTGTAGTTGAGCGTGTAGTTCGCTCGCTTTCAATTCTTTCCCAGTTGCTGTGCGGGGCCCTTCGGGGAAAAGGGGACGGGCTAAGCTTTGTACCTTTCAATTCTTTCCCAGTTGCTGTCTCGAGCATTACGTTCTTTCAAGCTCTGACGAGTGGACTATACTTTCAATTCTTTCCCAGTTGCTGTTAAAGCCAAGCAAGGTTTAATCGTAGTCCGTATGCCGTACTTTCAATTCTTTCCCAGTTGCTGTCATATTGAAGGAAGTTTAGTGGAAAGAGAAAGTGGGGACCTGCTTTCAATTCTTTCCCAGTTGCTGTAAGAGTATCGATGATTTTCAAGAAATCTACAAATACTTTGACTTTCAATTCTTTCCCAGTTGCTGTGATTGCGAGGTTGGAAGAGTCCATCAGGAATAAAACCCTTTCAATTCTTTCCCAGTTGCTGTCGCGAAAGCGATAAACGAGGTAACAGTCTGCGCATTCTGCCTTTCAATTCTTTCCCAGTTGCTGTAAGTGTGCGAGCGCTGCTGCGGCTTCCCGGGGCGGCAGCTTTCAATTCTTTCCCAGTTGCTGTCAGGTCAGCTAATTTCGCCACAGCTGCGAACGCAGTATCTTTCAATTCTTTCCCAGTTGCTGTAACTATTCATTGCGAGCCCTAGCGAGTAAGCATCATAGCTTTCAATTCTTTCCCAGTTGCTGTCTATGAACGATGGGAAAGGGCAACGCTCGCCTATTTACATTCTTTCAATTCTTTCCCAGTTGCTGTCTGAACAGGATAAAGGAAGGTGAATACAGTGTTTTCAGTAACCTCCTTTCAATTCTTTCCCAGTTGCATCTGTTAGTGTACGGGTGTCTCACGCTTAAAGTAGCGTTAGGGTACGGTATCTTCGGCACGATACAGCAACTGGGAAAGAATTGAAAGTGGCGCTCTCGCGGCGCGTTGCCCGGGCACGGGCTACATGTGACAGCAACTGGGAAAGAATTGAAAGATGTGTACGTTATCAGAAAGAACGAGTGGGGCTCCCGGTCGACAGCAACTGGGAAAGAATTGAAAGAGAGGAAGTAATAATTCTTTGATTCTCTGCAGCGTAGGAGAATCAAACAGCAACTGGGAAAGAATTGAAAGTTTCCACATTCTCGTGTTTGGTCTTTTTCAGGATGCATCACAGCAACTGGGAAAGAATTGAAAGTCTTTCCTGCTTAGTGCTCGTGTTTGTTCTATAACCCTGTTTGCGTTTCTACAGCAACTGGGAAAGAATTGAAAGAAAAATGGCTCAAACGCAACCCGAACATCCCCCCGCTCTTACAGCAACTGGGAAAGAATTGAAAGCTTTTACAGGTATCAATACTATCGCGACTTCCCCGTCTAACAGCAACTGGGAAAGAATTGAAAGACAGGAGCGGGTAAACGATGTATCGAAACTATGCCATTACGTAAAGACAGCAACTGGGAAAGAATTGAAAGCTATACAAGCGTTAAGCCTAGGCTCGAACGTTGCAACGTACTACAGCAACTGGGA
>JANXEW010000033.1 GCA_025057995.1 Thermofilaceae archaeon
CAACTCCCTCCCAGTTGCTGTAACTCCACTGGCACTTATGCAATAGTATTGTATAATATGTCCTTTCAATTCTTTCCCAGTTGCATCGATGATGCAGATATGATAAAACAAAAGATGAGAAGTGTACTTTCAATTCTTTCCCAGTTGCTGTACGCTGATGTGTACGTTGTCAAGAGGAGCGAGTGGGTCTCCCTTTCAATTCTTTCCCAGTTGCTGTCCCTTCATGATCGACACTGATCGCTGTGAGAACCATATCTTCTTTCTTTCAATTCTTTCCCAGTTGCTGTGTACAGCTGGGTTGCAGTATCCAACCTTGTAGCTAGACTTTCAATTCTTTCCCAGTTGCTGTCTTGACAAGAATATTCTACACGTTTACGAGATACGAGACTCGCTTTCAATTCTTTCCCAGTTGCTGTTTGAGAGGTGCCTCGATTTTGGTCCCGTACTCTACAGCTTTCAATTCTTTCCCAGTTGCTGTGGGGAGTATACTCGATATCCATGACCGGGAGAGGCTTGTCAACCTTTCAATTCTTTCCCAGTTGCTGTTAATTATATAATATAATAAGGAAGAGCTCGCCTAGGTCCCTGACTTTCAATTCTTTCCCAGTTGCTGTGTAATGGCATAGTTTCGATACATCGTTTACCCGCTCCAGTTAACTTTCAATTCTTTCCCAGTTGCTGTGCTTGTCACCAGCGCCGGCGCAATGCCAACACTGTGCAGACTTTCAATTCTTTCCCAGTTGCTGTTGTAAGCCCCGGCCACGCCATCTGCTGCGCGGCTCTTGCTTTCAATTCTTTCCCAGTTGCTGTACAGCATCGATATAGCATCCTTTCTCACTCCATGGTATAGATCTTTCAATTCTTTCCCAGTTGCTGTAAGGTTCTCACCAGGTATGGGTAAAACACACGAGCCATATGTCTTTCAATTCTTTCCCAGTTGCTGTGGGGTCGCAAAGTAATCGTTATTCCTCTCTTTTCATTCAAGTGCTTTCAATTCTTTCCCAGTTGCTGTCCTAGCTACCGTAGGAACCAGCCTGTGAAGAGAGTGCGTTCCGCTTTCAATTCTTTCCCAGTTGCTGTAAGACAGAAGTAATTATACAGAAAACCAAGGAAGAGGCACTACTTTCAATTCTTTCCCAGTTGCTGTTGCAAAATGGCGGAAATATGTATCCGCTCTAAGACAGCTTTCAATTCTTTCCCAGTTGCTGTAGCTTCTGTAAGGGATAGGCTTCCATCGACACTAACTACTTTCAATTCTTTCCCAGTTGCTGTCTGATGCTCTCTGTTTTAAGCATGCGACGTATTCTTTCCACTTTCAATTCTTTCCCAGTTGCTGTGTATATGATGGATACGGAAGAGAGAAAGCATCACTCCAACCTTTCAATTCTTTCCCAGTTGCTGTACGTTTACTCTCATCACCTCCGTAAACAAGAGTAAGACTTTCAATTCTTTCCCAGTTGCTGTAGAATACGCTAAAGAACGTCTATGAACTTTGTAAACACTTTCAATTCTTTCCCAGTTGCTGTGTTAGGGGGTTGCATTTTTTCCTCGTTTTCTATTATAATCCTTTCAATTCTTTCCCAGTTGCTGTTCGTTTTTCTGCGTATAATTGCCCCCCACGTGTTTCCCGCTTTCAATTCTTTCCCAGTTGCTGTAAGGATAGTTAAAAAAGAAACGTCCTTCGTAGCAGCAACAGACTTTCAATTCTTTCCCAGTTGCTGTGAGGCTATCGAACGCGCGTTGCAGTTGTTGCTTCGTGAGCCTTTCAATTCTTTCCCAGTTGCTGTTTACTTAGGCAGGGCAAGGGGGACAATGTGCCGGTTTAGCGTCTTTCAATTC
>JANXEW010000034.1 GCA_025057995.1 Thermofilaceae archaeon
TGGAAAGACATGAGGGGCAATTATACGTATAAAACAGCAACTGGGAAAGAATTGAAAGTTGCAGTCAAGGGTTCCACAAGCTTCAACTTGTGGAAACAGCAACTGGGAAAGAATTGAAAGCGTGACATTGGTGAACTGTTTATACGTGCGCTTACTAAGCTACAGCAACTGGGAAAGAATTGAAAGAAAGGAAGTGATTCTTTGATTCTCTGCAAAGTGAGAGAATCAACAGCAACTGGGAAAGAATTGAAAGGCGTCTAGTATGTGCTCTAACGTATACGCGCCTACCCACAGCAACTGGGAAAGAATTGAAAGACAAGGACTCCCCCTCTCTGTACCGGCTTTACGTAGAGTACAGCAACTGGGAAAGAATTGAAAGCGTGCTGCTGTCCTCTTACTTCAAGATTTGTTACAGGCACCTCAAACAGCAACTGGGAAAGAATTGAAAGCTTCTTTAGCGACTTTCAACGCGTAACTGGTTTTACCGACAGCAACTGGGAAAGAATTGAAAGTATAATAATGTTAGACTCTACATTCCCATCCTCTTGTTTCAGTACCACAGCAACTGGGAAAGAATTGAAAGTCAAAAAACTTGCAAAGCTCATCGAAATCATCGATACTTCACAGCAACTGGGAAAGAATTGAAAGCAGCCACCCCCGTCCATGACCTGCCGCCGCCCTCCCTCCAACAGCAACTGGGAAAGAATTGAAAGACACAGGGCGGCGAGGATGGAGCTAGCATTGAAGAGAGAACAGCAACTGGGAAAGAATTGAAAGCCGCGAACTGCGGCAGGCTTGCAAACAACAGTATCACTTTCAATTCTTTCCCAGTTGCTGTGTTAACACATATAAGTTCAATAACAAAACTGACTTCACGCGTCTTTCAATTCTTTCCCAGTTGCTGTGCAAAAAGCGGAAAAGCCTTTGAGAAAGCCGACGTAGCCTTTCAATTCTTTCCCAGTTGCTGTACCACGTCCTCCGGACACTCCGCCCCAGCCCCCTCTGCATGATGTCTTTCAATTCTTTCCCAGTTGCTGTGGAGCGACCTGATTTCACTAAGCATCGCTTCCAACTGAGCTTTCAATTCTTTCCCAGTTGCTGTGCGTCTATGGCGCGTTCCTCAACTAGGAGACGGGTTAAAAAGTATTGTACCTCTCTATGCGTAATAACATTTTTATACTCGCCATTAGCATTTTCAATAGAAACATTTATATACTCGGTATTATCATTTATGCTAGTATTGTGGTTGTGGGCTGGCATTTTTTTCTCGTTTTCTTTATAATCTCCGGGTATTTATTTGTATCTCACATTATTTCACTAGAGTACGATTAACGTTACGTTGTCTATGACAACTATATCAATCATAGATCTATAAATGTATCTTTTACATACTCTTTACACAGCCTAAATGGGGTTGCCCCCATCTATTTTCAACGATAGTTTTATTAACACCGCCTCTACTACCCTGTGAACTGGGAAAGAATTGAAAGAACGACAACCCCTCTCTCCAACGAGAGAACACAACTTTGGCAACTGGGAAAGAATTGTCTTGTCCTGTTCTTTTAACGCGTAAAGTTTCTCTCCATCTCTTTTCTTCGTAGCCAAAATTGGCTACGACCGGCTTCGCTTCTTTTACGGGAAAACGGCTTTTATAAATGTTTT
>JANXEW010000035.1 GCA_025057995.1 Thermofilaceae archaeon
TGCTGTAGCCCCTTCTCGTTCGCCAGGCGAAGTACCCCACCCGCCCTTTCAATTCTTTCCCAGTTGCTGTGCGAAGGTGATGGTCCCGTGAAGATACCGCCGTTCTACAAGCTTTCAATTCTTTCCCAGTTGCTGTCGGTGAGAGGAAATGATAATTGAAAAGATCACATTCAGATACCTTTCAATTCTTTCCCAGTTGCTGTCTCGATGTTCTTTGCAAGTATATATTGCAGAGGCTGCACTTTCAATTCTTTCCCAGTTGCTGTTATGAAGTGCGCGAGCGCTGCTGCGGCTTCCCGGGGCGGAACTTTCAATTCTTTCCCAGTTGCTGTGTCCCCTTTGAGTTTCGCAAACTGTAGGTATGCTGTGTACAGGTCTTCTCCGGTCTCCCTGTACCCAGGTCCTGTTTCACAGTACATTTCAATGAACTCTGTGATGGGTGACGCGGCTTGTAGCACTAGTTGTTCTACTTCCTCTGGTGTCGGCGCGTGTTTGAACACGAACCCGCTCTTGTTCAAATAGTGAAAGTTTGTCAGCAACCACATGAGTATCCCTTTTGTCTCCTTCCTCAGTTTCTGTCGTAGCGTCGGGTCTTCGTTCGGGGGTCTTGTGCCTGTACACTCTATGACGTACAATCTGTCTAGTACTGCCTCATCTACGTTTGCGAAAAGCGGTATAGTGTTGCAGAATATGTAGTGTTTACATGTGTTGTATGCAAGGAAGGGTCTCTTGAATTTGACTTCTACTTGTTTAACGTCGTCGCCTGTCAGTTCGTTAAACAGGTCTGCGTGCGTTAGTAGCATTCGCGGGGTTTCTGATACTATGTTTGCGTACTTGCCTGCCAGCTCCCCGGTCACCTTTGAACCATCTCTGCCGAATAGTCTGGCGAAGGAGAGTGAAGCAGCGTATTCGCCGAGCGTGTATTTGATCGCGTCAGCCATCACAGACTTCCCTATCCCCGGCTCGCCCACTATCACAAACGCTTTTCTCACCGGGCCGGGGTAGAAGATTGCTCCGAAAGCCTCCAACGCCTGCATCTTTTCTTTTTCTGTAGGGAACACGTTCTCGAAAACTTTCGAGAAGAGGGGGCAGTACGTTTCACGGATTCTTTCAATTCTTTCCCAGTTGCTGTTCTTATTCCTCTGAACCATGTTGCCCCTGTGGACTTGTAGCTGCTTTCAATTCTTTCCCAGTTGCTGTCGTGCGTATGTTTATGTGTAACGTTTGATGGTAGCCAAATTTGGCTACCAAGTGGCCGGCATAGCCTCTCCAAAACGCTGTCTTCCTTCTTCTCTTTGCCTCGGGTTTATGGTCCCCGGGTTCCGGGAAAGGGGTGGGGTCCATGCCGCAACGCTATTGTTGCTTATTACACCCTGTACTCTCTCCCTTCTACGCTGTACCTGAACATGGTCAGCAGGACCCACACCGTCAAGATCGTGACCGTTATGTAACTTTCAATTCTTTCCCAGTTGCTGTAGGGAAAGGGGAAGAGGGGACGGGCTAAGCTTTGTACCTTTCAATTCTTTCCCAG
>JANXEW010000036.1 GCA_025057995.1 Thermofilaceae archaeon
AGACGAAGAAACGCACACGTTAGAAGTAGAAAAGAGTATTTAAACGTTCCCGTCCCGCCGAAGAGAAAAACCATTATGAGACGAGAACCACTACAGAAAATAAAGCCTCTTTCCAAGGAAAATACGTAAAATCCCGGCTGGATGCCGGGAACAAAAAACACTTTCCAAGAATCCACGCATGCGTGAATACGCAGAAAGTCGCATTTACCACAACTTCTAGTTTAGGAAAGCAAAATTTAAATAATAACGGGAATAGACTACATACAACAGCAACTGGGAAAGAATTGAAAGTACATTTTTTCCTATGAACTTCGCGAAGACGAAGTACGATTTCTTACAGCAACTGGGAAAGAATTGAAAGTTCTTTACACAGCGCTGGCATTGCGCCAGCGCTGTCACAGCAACTGGGAAAGAATTGAAAGTGTGTAACCTGTAGATACAACACTTATATTCTTTATCTTCTAGCTATACAGCAACTGGGAAAGAATTGAAAGTTAACATACCGTTCAACCATCAGACTATGGGCGAATGGCTTACAGCAACTGGGAAAGAATTGAAAGTGGCCGCTACTCAACCGCCTCACCGTTTTCTACGTTGCGCACAGCAACTGGGAAAGAATTGAAAGTTGGTCTGCGGCACGGATCAGTTTGTTCTTGTATACGAACAGCAACTGGGAAAGAATTGAAAGTGGCGCTATCGGCGCGTTGCCCGGGCACGGGCTACATGTTGACAGCAACTGGGAAAGAATTGAAAGCTTTGGATACAGATAGGAAAGTAAGATGTTCATAGAGGGGACAGCAACTGGGAAAGAATTGAAAGCGCTTGTCCGCCGCCGCACGCCTCATCCCTCCCCCGGCTTTTCACAGCAACTGGGAAAGAATTGAAAGACATAATCATAGGACTGCAGCTGGATAACACCGGGACTCCTTTACAGCAACTGGGAAAGAATTGAAAGGTAGTACTGCGAAGCCTACCGCGAGGCTGATCAAGACTACAGCAACTGGGAAAGAATTGAAAGAGAGTTACGCTGCCGGCAAAACTGCCTAGCATTTCAGCGCACAGCAACTGGGAAAGAATTGAAAGTTATATTATCGTAAAGCAGCGTCAAAGGAATAACGATTACTACAGCAACTGGGAAAGAATTGAAAGACGTGTTGGGTGAAGCGGGGGAAGAAGGTGTACGCGCGACAGCAACTGGGAAAGAATTGAAAGACTCGAGTGGGACGTCGGCTTGGACCAACCAGACTGCATGAACAGCAACTGGGAAAGAATTGAAAGCGAGCTCGAACTCGTGGAACCCTCGAGCCGTCCGCCAGGACAGCAACTGGGAAAGAATTGAAAGCATTTCGTTAACCTTCCGCGGTCTACCGACTTTTTTACCCTGCACAGCAACTGGGAAAGAATTGAAAGCTGATCATGTAGTTATCGGACGCGCATAAGGGGCAGAGTACAGCAACTGGGAAAGAATTGAAAGAAGCTTTTAACGTCTCGCATCATTGTTCTCAACTTTTCACAGCAACTGGGAAAG
>JANXEW010000037.1 GCA_025057995.1 Thermofilaceae archaeon
CAAGTTGAACCGGGTGCCAGAGGCACGGTCATAGTGCCGGTTGAAAGAGGCGCTGAACCTGTCCACTACTTTGGGCCGATCCCCCCCGGGTTCCGGGAAAGGGGTGGGGTCCATGCCACAACGCTTTTATACCACCCGTGTTACTTATAGTAACATGCCTCGGCGTAAGGTCCCCGCATCGTATAGGACTTGCCTCGTTTGTGGTAAACGTTTACACTACAAGAACATGTATGATCACGCGTTTAAACACCTGTTGACCGTCCGCCTCTTCTATCCTGGCGTGCCTGTCTCCCTCTCTGTACCTTTCTCAATCTCTTTCAGCGGGCGCACGTATGTTTCAACAAGTGTACTAGAGTGCCCCCTCGTGTCTGATGCTTGGGTCACGTTCAAGCGTCGCGTCCGTACGGTGATCGCTGTAATGTTGATGCAGGCTACGTGTGGCACGGCCCGTATACTTGTTACCGAGGTGGCTAAAGCTATCGGCGACGTCAGCCTCTCAACTCTTGTCCGCGTCGCCAAGCCTAGGACCGTCACCGTCGGCGGCGCACGTTACACTCTCTATAGAGAGAACAGTGACAGCATCTACTACCGTAGGGTCCCAGCGTAAAGTTTTTATCAGAGTTATGTTACTAGTAGTAACATGCGGGTCCGTGACGACATGTCGATAGACTATATCCGCTCCCTAGCATACAACCTTCTCCTATACTACTTTTCTCGCGCGCGTGGCAACATAGTGTCTGTTCACATCGGACACTACTGTTTCAAACACAAAATCCGAAACCCAGCCCTGGTCTGCACCCTACACTACATCATAGAAAAAGAATACCCGGTAGTACAGTACAACGGTTCACTATTCATGTTGGACAGTATCGAGAAGAAACGAGGCCGTGCCCGCATACTCCGCTACCGCCGCCTTCGCACTGACGAATCCACATGTAACAAGGAGATAACCGTCAACGCCACAACCCAGTAAATCTACATTAATAATATAATAAGGAAGATTTTACGCGGGTCCCGTAGGCGTGTTCGCTATTGCTCGTCTTGGTAGCCAATTTTGGCTACCATCAAGCGTTACACTGAAATACGCGTGCACGCTTTCAAGGACGTGGACCCTGCAGGCGTCTACATCTTTGTGGCTGCGTTACTCTTCCTCTTCATGACTCTCCTATTCCCGCATCCGCTCTTCCTCTTTTTCGGGGTTGCTCTAGTGGTAGGGCTTCTCGCGTCTTCCCTGGAGGGGGGTATGGCTTTGAAGCTGGCTCCGGCTGGGCTTTTAGCGTTCGTCCTATTGTTTTTCAATGCTATGCTGGCTCCTGTAGCAGCTGTTTTCCCTCTCGCTCTACTGTTGCGTTGGGCGTTAGATGGGCGCAAGTAGGTTGCTCCAGTAGAGTCTCTCTTCCTCGGCTGCCATCCGCGCGAGTGTCTCAGACT
>JANXEW010000038.1 GCA_025057995.1 Thermofilaceae archaeon
GGGCAAGTTAAACGCCTTCCGTATTCTCCGCACCCGAAGCGACATTTCAGCCTCACCCATTCTCTTACGACAACTGAGCTAGCAGGTATCTCTCTAGCGTCTGAAGCCCCCAACTTGACGGCGAAATCCCTTAATTTCTTTAGATCCCTCACCAACCTATCCTTGTCCTCGCGAAGAAACTCGGCCATGCATGCCCTACCCGAAGCAGCGTATAAATTTCCCCTCTTAGACCACCGCACTAGAAAATTTAATCATACGGTTTAAAAGTGTAAAGTCGTTAGAGTTAACCTTGACGGGTTAGAGATACCTTAGCGGGGTTGTTGTACGATATAACACTAAAGGCTTTAACTCTCATACAGCTTTCGCAGGTAATGTGGCTCTAACCTCGTGCGATAGTTTGAAGGGTTGTCCGCTTTAGGTCGTTACACTCGATCTGTAAGGGCGGAAATTCCATCAAAACAGTTTATCTTATCAATGTTTTCTTTACTAGAATAATATCCTTAACTTTTTTAACTTGTAGAATATCTTAAGATCGCTTCTCCTGCGGTGTTTCAGCGAATTTTCTAAGAGCCAGGTTTTCTAATAGTCCTTAGAATCATCTCTCTAGATATAGAGCTGGCGTAACTGTTATCGTAAAGCCTTGAGATATTGACTTCCTGTTTAACAGTTCCAGCTTCGCTTGACAACCAGTAAAAGCCGCTCGTCGACGTAACGACGGTGATCCCATCTGTGAAAAGCTTCTCTTCTATTTCCACGCTAACCTTAGCGCAGAAATACGTTCTCCCGTCAAGGGCTTGTATCCTCTCAAAACCTTCTACCCGCTCCACGCCTGTAAGCAAGCCCTCGTAGCTTACTCCGCCGACCTTTAGGTTGAAACTGGTAGAGTAGCTCCATCTGCTACCTAGGGTGAGAGGATAAGGCGGCTCAGGTAAAGGCTTGTCGTAGGTGCATTCAGCATCCTCTGAAACCCATCGTCTCAATCCTTCATCAACGTAAAAATACTTTGTAACCTTACCCATCCTTTCGACCTTTACTTCAAGCTCGCTCACGCGAGTCCATTGCAGCGTGTACGTCAACCCATCCTCGTTTACCTCATATATCTTAACTGTTCCAACCGGCAGGTTAGGTTTTAAAATTGAAACATTGTCCACTTTACCTAAACGTTTCGTAGCGTTAGCTATTAGGTTAGCTAGATTGGAGATGAAAACGTAATTGTCTTCAACTTGACTGTAGGGTTCGCTGAAGATCGTCGTATCGCCTAAAGCTATAACGGTACCATTCTCCCACTTCACTCGTGAAACAACTATGTACTCGCCCCTCTTCTCTGCGGCAGACGAGAAAGTAGAGTTGGATGTCCACGCTACCCCGTGAGATGACCTTATATGAGCAGCCGTGAAGAATACGAGCCTTTCAACTCCTT
>JANXEW010000039.1 GCA_025057995.1 Thermofilaceae archaeon
CAATTGGCTGATTCTAGCTCAATGGACATCCCTAGTCGTATATGATTTGAACAGAGGTGTATTGGACTCGCCGGTAAGAACTATTGACTACCAGCAGCCATCAGATAGTTGGTTAGGCTGGGGTTTCTCCACAAATGGTGCCTACTTTTTCTACATATTCAAGAAAGATGGTCAAGTTCTCACCCACGTCATAGATGTTTCATCAAGTTTAACAAGGAGTTTGAAACTAACTATATCTTCAGCGGTTACGAGGGTTCAGGCTACGCTTAACGACAACGGAAAGTTAGCTGTTATAGGCTATGATTCTGGCTCGGGAGTCGCTGAATATTGCTTGGTTGATATATTCTCTGAAGAGGTTTTTGTAAATAATAAAAAAGTTCTCTTACCATTTTTCTCACTTAAGATTTTTGGAGGGTTTGCAGGCTTTATTCTAGGAGGCGAAGCCATAGTAGTTCCGCCCTCGGTTTTTAACTTCACGGTTGGTGTTGAGAGTGAAAGTGGCGCATCTCCTGTCAACATCAAAGTCCTTGACGACGAGGACAGACCCGTTTCAGGCGCTCTCGTTTGCTTGGGCTCGACGTGTGCTACTACGTCCTGCTCAGGCGACGTAACGTTTAGAGTGAGTAGAAAAGTCTACACATTGCGCGTAACGTACCCCCATGCCGAGACCGTGGAATACAGCCTGGACGTAGGGAGAGAGCCCTTGACTACCCTAGTGAGATTAAGGAGATTGTACAGGTTCGCCGTTCAAAGTAGCTTCGGCGGAGGTTTTAAGCCCTTAGCCTGTTCCTTCATCCTATTGAACGGAAGCCGTGTTCTTTCGAATATAACGACGGCTAACTGTTCTTCGGTCATGATGGTGCCGAAGGGGACTTACACCCTCAGAGTCGCTGCAGATAAACAGGTATTTGAGCAGTCTGTCCAAATCTCAGGTGACTTAACTCTCGTCTTAAGGGTACCGGAAGCTAAAAACTTGCTCTCTGTTTCGACAATACTGGAGGGGGACGTGTCTCAAGTCGTAATAAGAGTCCATGACTCGAACGGTGGGCTTGTGGCCAGGTCAGATGTCGGTACTCTATCGATAGAGCTTTTTCCGGGACTTTACACGGTTTACGTTGAGGCGCCAGGATACTATAACTGGAGTGCAAAAGTTGAATTAACTGGTTCTTTACATCTTCAACCAACGCTCAAAGCTGTTGTCCGAGAGGAGAGTGAAACTAGGAGCAGCACCGGTTGGGGCTTAAGCGTTCTTCTGTTAGGTGTAGCAGTTCTCTTATCGGTGGCTATCGCCTATCTCCTTGGTGCTTCGGGTAAAGGTTTCAGAGCATGGAGTAAGTTGAAATCCTTAGTAGACGCTAAGCTAAAGACTAGGAGATC
>JANXEW010000003.1:0-168862 GCA_025057995.1 Thermofilaceae archaeon
GGCTGGCTTCAGCTTCGACTGGGTTACGGGGAGGGTTCCAGACATCTTTGAGCCTAGGTTTGAAGAGTACGCTAAGGGCGTAGCGGCTCAAAAGTGTGCGCCTAGGGCGCGCGACCCTCTTCTCGTCGGTTACTTCTTGGACAACGAGCTTAGGTGGGGTCCCGACTGGCGTTCTCCTAAACATCTCCTCGACGAGTTCTTAAGGCTTCCAAGCGATGCCCCGGGGAAGAGGGTGGCGGTGGAAGTTCTTCTCGAGGCTTTTGGCGGGGATTTGGAGAGGCTTGGTCGCGAGCTTGGGATGGAGTTGCGTAACGTCGGGGATCTCCTCCGTTACGCTGGTGACCTGCCTTCGGGCGGTGGCTTTGACGTTGCCCGTAGCTTGTTTCTACGTAGGTTTGCTGAGCGTTACTTTAGCGTAGCTGTCGGCGCCATTAGAAGTTATGATGTTAACCACTTGGTTCTCGGCGTAAGGTTTGCCGGTCAACCGCCTCGGGAGGTGCTTGAGGTAGCTGGCAGGTATGTCGACGTGGTTACTGTCAACTATTACACTTACGGGGCTCATGAGCCGCCGGTTGACGTGCTCCGCTGGTTTCACTCGGTTACCGGTAAGCCCGTGATGGTGACGGAGTTTTCGTATAAGGCGATGGACTCTGGGCTTCCGAATACGAGGGGGGCTGGTCAACCTGTGCGCGACCAGCGGGAGAGAGCGTACTTGACGGCTAGGTACGTGGTGAAGGTGGTGGAGCTCCCCTTCGTCGTCGGGTACCATTGGTTCCAGTACACGGATCAGCCTGCCCAAGGGAGGTTTGATGGGGAGAACAGTAACTTCGGGTTGGTGAAGATAGATGATGAGCCTTGGGATCTTCTTACTCGCGTCTTCACGCTGGTGAACACGCGGGCTGAAGAGGTTCACGCGGGCTTAGTGAAAGCCGACGAAGTGCTCAACCAGGTGGTAGAACTCGTAAAGGAAGGGTAGTACAGCCTAAGAATAGCTACTTCATTTACCCTATAGGAAAGCGGTCGGCTTAAAGGGGGTCTCCATTTACTTGAGCGTTTTTCAATTGGGCGCTTTTCCCTCTCTGTCTTGTGGGTTTGAAGTGTTTCGGCTGTAGTTTGCGACGGAACTTTTTATTGTAGCTTGTTTTAGGGGCTTGTGGGTGATCGAGACGCGTTGACTGTTGCTGCGGCTGAGAGCGTTGCGAGCGCTTTTTCGCTGTTCGGCGGGCAGGTTTTGGCGACTTTTATAGCTGGTTTGTCTTCGATAGTTTTAGCGAGGCTGTTGGGTCCTGAAGGGTACGGTAGGTACTCTCTCTCGACTACTGTAGCTAGTTTCCTGATGCTTTTGACGAACTTTGGAGTGCATGCAGCTCTCACTAGGGAGGCTTCGAAGCTGGTGGCGAAAGGTAGTCTACAGGCTTTTTCCCCTCTCGTGGGCGTAGCGCTCCGTTTTAGTCTGATTACTTCGTTCCTCGCTTCGACTGTAGGCTTCCTGTTTTCTAGTGCCCTTTCCTTACTTCTTTTGAATAGGCTTGAGCTGGTGCACTTAGTGCGTTTGGCGCTCCCGTTGGTTATCATAGATCCGTTGTTTAACCTTGTTTACGCGTCGCTTCTAGGCTTGGGTGACGCTAAGGCTTTAGCTTTGATGCCTATCGTACGGGATTTTTCTAGGGGTGTGTTGTCGCCTCTGCTTGCGTTAGGATCGGGTTGTGAAGGCGCTGTCACGGGTCTTGTAGTCGGCCACGCGTTAGCGGCTGTCGCAGGCTTTATTCTCCTTTGGAGGAGGGTTGGAGGTTTAGGTTTTGCGCGTTGGGGTGACTTGAAGCCTCTCCTCAGGTACGGGTTGCCGCTTCACGTTTCTACGGTTTTGAGCACTGGTTTGATGGTCTACCAGAATTCTCTCCTAGCATGGTTTGCTACTGACGAGGAGGTGGGGAACTTGAAGATCGCCGGGAACTTCTACGCTCTTCTTCAGCTTGTTTCGTTGCCTATAACTTCGGCCCTCTTCCCAGCTTTCTCTAAGTTGGAGAAGGAGGAGTCGGGGAGGGCTTTCAAGTTTGCTGTAAAGTACTCGGCATTACTGCTTGCTCCAGCTGGAGCGTACGCTTGCGTAATGTCTAGGGACCTTGTTCGCTTGATATACGGCGACGCGTACCGTTTGGCTCCAGTATACTTTTCCATTCAAGCTGTGAGCTTCTTGTGGAGTGGTTTGGGGACGGCGGTGTTGGGTAGCTTCTTGCAGGGGATCGGGGAGTCAAAGGTTGTTTTCGAAGCGATGCTGGTTTACGCTTCAGCCTTCGTCCCGTTATCTCTTTCTCTCGCGTTAGTCGCTGGCGTCTACGGCGTTCTGGTTGCTACTCTCGCTTCAAACTTGGCTTTCACTCTCTTCAGTCTACGTGAAGCGTTGAAGCGGGGTGTTAGCCTCGACTGGAGTTTAGCGTTGAGAGTTTGTCTAGCCTCTATTCTAGCTGTCGCAATGGCAGGAGCCTTGAGTTTGATCAGTTCCCGCTACGTCGTTAGGCTAGCTTTCTCTATGGCCGGCTTCTTATTCGCTTACGGTTTGCTTGCGCCCTCGACGGGGTGTCTCAACCTCGACGATTTGAAGCAGTTGGAGTTTCTGCTCGGGAAAACTCCCATAGGCTCGATCGTGAAACCCATCCTGAGTATTGAGAAAGCCGTAGTGGGTATGTTGTCTAGGTACGGAGGGAAAGCTTAATCGCCAACTGTCTTGTTTCTACCGTCTTGAAAAGTACAAAGGTCTTAAGCTACGATCGTGCAGCTTCCTCGATGCTTTGGATTACGTAACGTAACTGTTCTGGAGTGAGCGCAGGGTGGACTGGGAGGCTTAGGACCTTTCTGCTCGCTTCAACGGCGTTGGGGCATATGTCTTGCGGGTAGCCTAACTTCTGGTAGAGTGGTTGCTGGAAGACTGGTATCGGGTAGTGGACGGCTGTCCCCACGCCCTTGCTTCCTAGGAACTCCCTTAAGCGGTCCCGTGGGAGAGGGAAGTCGTCTTCAACTCGTACTACGTACTGGTGGTATACGTGCTTGGCGCGAGGGTCTTCGTAAGGGGGTGTGAGGCCGTGGAGCTTAGATAGGTTCTCTGTTAACGTTCTAGCGTTTCTCCTTCTTAACTCGTTGAAGTAGTCGAGTTTTCTCAGTTGGACGCGCCCTATCGCAGCTTGTAGGCTCGTCATCCTCAAGTTGTAGCCGAGTTCGACGTGGAAGTATTTTTCAGCTTGCCCGTGGTCGCGCAACAGTTTGACTCTTTCAGCTACCAGTCTGTCGTTTGTCGTCACCATGCCGCCCTCCCCCGTCGTCATATTCTTCGTAGCGTAGAAGCTGAAGATGGCGGCGTCGCCGAGGGCTCCAGCTTTCCTCCCTTCGAACTCGGCTCCGTGGGCTTGGGCGGCGTCCTCTAGTAAGAGGAGCTTGTGGTCTTGAGCTATCTCCTTCAGAGCTCTCATGTCGGCAGGCTGCCCGTAGAGGTGGACGACTAGGATCGCCTTGGTGCGTTGGGTTATCGCGTCAGCTACGCTCGCGGGGTCTATGTTGAACGTTCGCGGGTCTATGTCGGCGAACACTGGTTTCGCGCCTTGGAGTAGGATCGCGTTGGCCGTAGCTATGAACGTCAGGGGGGTTGTAACCACTTCGTCGCCGGGACCTATCTTGTACGCCTTGAGTAACAAGTCGAGGGCAGAGGTGCCGTTCATTACCGCGACAGCGTGTTCTACGCCTACGTACTCTGCGAACTCTTTTTCGAAGGCTTCGACTTCTGGACCGTGCGCCAGTATACCGCTTTCTAGAACTTTTTTCAAGGCTTCTAACTCTTCTTCATCGGTCAGGGGTTTAGCTATTGGAACCTTCAAGTTCAACCCCCTGGCTACTAGGATGTGGGGTATATACGTGCTACCCCAGCCGTGTTTTCTACGGTGGGCTCTGCGCCCGATGCTTGCTTTATATTTCTCGCGTAAGGTAAATTAGCATCCCTGCCTCTTCATAGGTGGGGTGTGTGATGGAGTCTTCTCCTCAACAGCCGAGCTCTCTCTCGTTCGTCTACTTTGGAGGTGCGTGCATAGTGGTTGAAGTTCAAGGCTATAGCCTCGTGTTCGACCCGGCTGACCACATGACTGACAGCGACATAACGGCGTTGACTGGTTCAGTTATAACGTTTTTTACGCACTACCTTGACGACCACTTTCACGAGAGGACTGCTATGAAGCTGGTTGAGATGAAGAGTTCGCTTATAGTGGGGACTGAAGAAGTGTACAAGGCTTTAGTCAACTTTGCGCCTTCGACGAAGTTGCTGGAGTTGAAGCCGAGGAGAGGTTTCAGGGCTGGACCGTTGAGGATCTACGCTTTAGAGGGTAGACACGATGTACCTACAAACCTTTATTACGTGACTTGGGGGCCTTCGCTGCTCTTCGCCGGGGACACGGGCTACGTGGACCTCTCTAAACTGAAAGCTGATCTAGCGTTCCTGCCGGCGGGGGGGTCTCTCTTCTCTAACCCTCAAGACTCTATGCGGATGGCGATGGACGTGGGAGCTCGGTACGTCGTCCCTATCCACTGTGAGCACGGTGAAGCTAGGAGGCTGGCTGAATTGCTTGAAGGTAGGGTAACGGTGTTGTTACCAGCCTTGAGGATGACTTACAAGTTGAGTCTCTAGCGGAAGGGATATAGGTAGTCGATCCTCGTTCTAAGCGTGCGCTTAAGGAGGTTCTTCAAGGGGATCGCTCTAGCTTTAACCGGCGCCCTCCTGTTAACGGTTTTCGCGCTTATAGTGGTCCTAGTATTTACGCCGCCTCCCCCTCAACAGTCTCGAAGGAGCGCGTTGATCATCGACTCCCTGTACGAGTGGATGCCTAACGAGGATGTAATCAAATACATGGTTGACGCTTTGAGTAAAGTCGGTTACGAGGTGACTGTAATTAAAGGTAGGCAAGCAGATGTGGCCGCGTTCAGCAACTTGTCTCTCTACGATCTAGTGGTAATCAGGTGTCACGGCGCTTACTTAAGCCCGGGCGAATCTTTGGGCGGAAGAGTGCTCTCCGACTACGCTCCCGTAGTTTTCACGGGTGAAATCTTTAGCGAATGTTTGCCTTTCTCCTGTAAGTACTATCTAGAAAGGTTGAGGGAAGAGGTTATACGCGGGGATTTCCAAGTTGGCGAGTCGACGGTATCGGTCTTCGCCCTCACGCCAGTCTTCTTCGAGGACATGGGTGGAAACTTCAGGAAGGGGTCTGTAGTGATAGTCGCGTCATGCTACGGTCTCTCCGGTAGGACGTTGGCGGATGTTCTGATACGTAAGGGCGTATCCTTCTACATATCGTGGGATTGGAAAGTGTCGCCTCACCACATGGATGAGAGCCTCAAGATGCTCGTAGAAGAAGCTTTAGTCAAGGGGAGAGGGTGGGTGGAGGCTGTTGAGGTGACAGCCGGGATCTTAGGCCCCGACCCGCTCGGTGGTGGGAAGTTAAAAATCGTAGCTGGAGGGGAGGGCGGGTGAGGCGTGTGAGCGGTAACGGTAGGATGGAGAGGGTTGCGGTGTACGGGTTAGGCTACGTTGGTAAAGCTGTAGCTGCTGTCTTTCTTCGGGCAGGCTTCCACGTTGTAGGCGTAGATGTCTCTAGTAGCAAGATTATGGAGTTGAATTCTGGAGTTGTAAAGTACGCTGAGGAGGAGGTTAGGGAAGCTATTAACAAGGGTTTGAGGGAGGGTAGGTTTAAAGCGACAGCTGACGGAGTTGAAGCTTCTCGCGAGTGTGGAGTTAAGATAGTTACCGTACCGGTGCATTTAAAGTCGAGTGGCGAACCTGATTTTTCCAGCCTCGCATCCGCAGTTGAAGCGGTCGGCTTTGGAGCGGAAGAGGGGGATCTCGTAGTGGTTGAATCGTCGGTTCCGCCTGGCACGACTTTGAACGTAGTCAAGCCGAAGCTGGAGGAGGCTAGCGGTTTGAGAGTTGAAGAGGAGGTTCTTCTAGCTTACAGCCCGGAGAGAGTGTACGTGGGGAGAGCTGTTAAAGACATAGAGGAAAGGTACCCGAAGGTTGTCGCGGGGGTTGGACCTAAGAGCGCTGAGGCGGCTGCGCTCCTATACGGTAAGCTGGCTAGGAGGGGTGTGCTCTTGATGAGTAGTCCTACGGCAGCTGAGCTGGAGAAGTTGTTTGAAGGGGTTTATAGGGACGTGAACATAGCTTTAGCTAACGAGTTGGCGATGCTAGCCTCAGCTATGGGCGTAGATTACGCGGAAGTTAGGGAGGCTGCTAACTCTCAACCTTTCTGTCATCTCCACGCTCCGGGCGTAGGGGTGGGCGGGTACTGTATCCCAGTGTACCCTCGCTTCGTCCTGTATTCTGCTTCTAGGATGGGGTTGAAGTTGCCTCTTACTGAGCTAGCTCGTCGTGTGAACTTATCCATGCCCGGGTTTACGTCAGATCTCGTGGAGACGGTTGTCGAAAGGATGGGGGTCGTGGAACCGAAGGTCGCTGTGCTCGGGTTGGCTTTTAGGGGAGGGGTCGACGACACGAGGTTTTCACCTACGTACGATCTCGTAGACCACCTCTTGAAGAAAGGCTTCGAGGACTTAATCGTTCACGACCCTTATGTCGAGCGGGACGTTAAGCTCGAGGAGCTTGGGGTTAAGCTCACTGGAGATCTCGGGGAAGCGTTGGAGGGGAGGGATGTCGTCGTGTTAGCGACGGATCACCCGGAGTATGCTCAGCTTACCCTTCAAGAACTGTTGAACCTTTCTGGTGGAAGTCGTTTGGGCGTTGTAGACGGGAGGCTCTTGATTAGAGACTGGCGTAACCCTCCCTTCGGCGTAGTCTACGCGGCAGTTGGGCGCCCTCTAGTAGCGCGCCTTTAAGTCGGTTTCGGGATCCACCCTTTGAATTCGACTATGCCGAGGTTCTTGGCTGCTTCAAGAGCCCATCCGGCTAGGATCTCGGCTATCTTCTTTTGCGCTTCTTCGCGGCTTAACTGTATGCCTAAGCTTTGGTAAGCTTCTTCAGCAACTTCCGCGTTCACCCGTGCTATGAGCTTCCTCGCTAACTCGTTTCTTAGTTCGATGAGGGAGAGCCTACCGATGCGTTTGACTCTTTCCTCGATTTCTTCAAGTTCTTCGGCGCTTATCGATACCTCCTCTAACCCTTTCCCTCTGGCTTTCTCCCAGTACCTGTAGAGTGGCTCGTAGTTTCCGACTACGCTACCGTTTGCTAGAAAGGGTTTTCTCTCCGTCACATTTCCCCATGTTTACGAGGGGAAATAGGCGTTTCCTTGATCACACTTAATAACCGATCGATTGAAAGGGTCGGTAGTGGCGAATTTAAACAGTAAAGCGAGTTACATGCTCGCTTTAACTGTAGGCTTGCTTCTCGTTATACTAGCTCTCGCCTTAAGCGACCCTGTAGCCGTCGCCGTGCGCGTCGCTGGAGTCAACCCCATCTACCTAGCGTTAGCTTGCCTGCTCGATCTCGTGGCTATAATCTTCTACGCTCTAGCTTGGGTTGCGACAGCTAGAGCGCTCGGAGTTGATGTAAGCGTCTCAGACGGCTTCGTAGGCTCCGTGCTCGGCTTGATGGCGGACAAAGTGGTCGCATCGGCTTCGATCTCTGGGGAGATCGTACGCCTCCTCTACGTGAAACAGAAGAGGAGCAACGTGAGCTACGCTGGGCTGTTGGCGACGATAATGGTCCACCGTTTCCTCTATAACGTGGCTTTCATAGCGATCCTGTTGTTCGCTCTAATGGATTTAGCGCGTACTTCTCCTCTCTCGCCTTCTCTTTTGAGCGTGTCGCTGCTCGCTGCAACTGGAACTTTTGCGACCTCGTACCTTTTGGTTAAGCCTGAGAGCATCAAGGGTGTAGCGTGCGCCTTGGTCAAGAGGTTTGAAGGCTTGGTTCAACGTTTCACGGCTGGTAGACTAGACCTTGTAGCTAGGACTGGTGAGTTTATCGACAACGTGTCCGTCTCCGTAAAAAACGCTTGGAAGAGGAAGGGTTTAATGATCTTGGCTGCTCTCTTGATGGTTCTCCAGTGGTCAGCGGGAGCCGTCGAGCTAGGTGCCCTTTTCTCGTCGATAAATTACAGCGTCAGCTTGTGGATCCTTTTAATCGTGTTCCCTCTCCACTGTTATTTTACAGCGCTTCCCGTCGGGATTCCGGCAGCGTTGGGCGTGACTGAAGTTGGGACCTTGTTGTTGCTCACGGCTTTCGGCGTCGAGAAGTCGGCTGCCATGGCTGTAACTGTCCTCACGAGGCTGGTTGAAGTCTGGTTTGAGCTAGCGCTAGGCTTGCTCGTCGCAGCTGTAACAGGGGTTCTGCAACAGGGCTACAGGGTTTACGAGTGGGTACGTGAAGCCGCTCTCCACGGTGTCGTTCATCACGTAGGTGTGAAAGGTGTCGAGAGAAGTTGAGGTTAAGGCGCGAGCGAATCTAGAACAAGTTAAGACGAGGCTCAAGGAGCTGGGAGCTAGACTGGTTAAAGTTGAGGATCAAGTGGATACTTACTTCGAGCACCCTTGTAAAAGCCTGATGGCTTCCGATGAAGCGTTGAGACTTCGCGTATCGAGCAGTGGAGTTGAACTCACTTATAAGGGTCCGCGAGAAGCTGGAGGAGCTAAGTCGAGAGTCGAGGTAACGCTTCGAGTTCACGATCCTTGCGCTACCAAGCTTCTGTTAGAGTCGCTCGGCTTTAGGGAGGTCGTCGTAGTGAGGAAGAAGCGTGAAGTCTACGTGGTCGGCGACTTTGAAGTAGCTTTGGACAGCGTCGAAGGGCTGGGGGAGTTCGTAGAAGTCGAGTCAAAGGGCGCGAGCGGAGAACGACTCCAGAGTATACTTCAGCTTCTAGGCGTAGGAGAAGTGGTACAGGAGACTTACGCGGAGTTGGTAGCGAAGCTTCTACCCGGAGCTGGGAGACCGTAGTGAAAATTTGCTGCTTTCCACCACCTTTATCGCTTCCTCTAGTAAACCTTTTTCCTTCATTGCTCGACAGAGTTCGCAGGCCGATAACTTCTCCCCTTGTTCAAGGCTGAACACTACCCTCTCCAACAAGTCTTTCATACCCGGCATTTGTTCAACCATCCTCCTGTAAAGGCCTCTCTCCATGTTTATGTAGCGGCTTACAGCGCTCTGGCTGATCCCCATCAACTTGGCTATGTCAAGCTGTTTCATTTTCTTCTCTACGTACATGTATGTTACCAAGGCCCCCCGTAGAGCGGGTAGCACGTAGCGTACGAAATCTTCGCATGCTGCTTTAAGCACGACTGAAACGTTATGACATGTGGATAAAAGCTTTTCTACTGGCGCTAGCTGCCGTATTCTTTAGTAACGGTTTCTCTAAGTTCTCCTCCTCAAGAGTACTTTGAGAAGTTCTCTCTTCCCACTCTTCACCTTAGCCGTATGTATGAAGCCCATGTTGCTCAAGCGTTTAGCCATCCTCCATGCAGAAGTATGGGGTAGACCTAGTGCCCGGCGGATCTCAAACAGGTAGGCGCTACCCCCTTTATACGAGAGGTAGCTTAAGAAACGTTGCTCATCCTCGTTAAGCTTCATCGTGAGGGAGATTATGTCATCATTGAATAAAAACTTTTCTCTCTAATGGAGTTAAGTTAACCGTTGAGAAAGTGCGTTTTCTTTAAAGCTCTTTAATCCGCATATCAGGTACTTATGCTGAGAGGATCTCGTGTACGGCTTGTGCAATCCCTCCGTCTTCAATTCTAGCTGCCTCGTCTAGAACTTTTGATACGTG
Source organism: Thermofilaceae archaeon (assembly GCA_025057995.1). Lineage (GTDB taxonomy): Archaea > Thermoproteota > Thermoprotei > Thermofilales > Thermofilaceae > JANXEW01. The sequence goes on from JANXEW010000003.1 coordinate 9,747, forward strand.
CTCCTTTAGTACGTTCTCAACCTTCAACCCCATTCGCGCGTACCTTTTAGCTTGAACCACTAGCGCAAGCTCGTGAGAGAGCCTGGCTAAGATGGCCTCAAGCCCGTCTGACGTACTGAACTCTTCTCGAGCTTCTCTAAGCTCGACGAGTCCTTGAGCAACCTCGTGGCTGAGAACAAGCGTCAGGACCTTTCCCGGATCTTTGCAAGCGATACTTGCTAGTTTATATGCTATTAACATTTCCTCAACGATGTGGCTAGCTAAGGTGTCTTGGAGAGATGGGGGAACCCCACACTCAGCCCATAATGGAACAATCGCGGACTTAACTTTGTCTAACAGATTGACAAAGTCTTTCACAACAAGCAAGCCTAGGTAACAGTTTTTCTTTTTTTCCTCTCTAGAATAGTGCGGGGGCCGGGATTCGAACCCGGGCAGGCCTTCGCCAGCGGATATCTCAACCGAGCCCTTAAGTATAGGCCTTTACGAAGCCGGACCGCCCCCTTTGTCCGAGCTCGGGCACCCCCGCAAGCAGGGAAGTACAGGTGGAGCTTAAAAGCTTCACGTTGGTCTTCTGAAACGTTAAGCAATGGCCTCGTAGTAGAACTGTCGTGCATCTCTCAGGTTTACGACCTTTCTAACGAAGCCTCTCTTCACGAGTTCAGAGATAGCGTACCTTACAGTCCTCTCGGGGAGCCTAGTTGCTTCTACGAGTTCCCTTACGCTCATTGAGCCCTTTATCTCTAACATTTTTAACACGAATTTAGCGCTAGGCGGCATGTCAGAAGCTTCCTCTACTATATCTCTGAGGGTTTCCCTAACCGACGGTCTAGAGTAGACCTTCATGATCTTCACGGGGGTCTCAGACTTATAGATCTCAACTCTATCCTTGACTTTTACACGAGTGCCGCCGTCTGCTATCGCTTCACACGGGTACCTGCTCGATATTCCACTCAACTCGACTTTAGAGGTGTCGGGGATCACGAGTGGACGTTTAGAAGCGTCAACGCTATTCACTGGAACTACCTCTAGGATCGGAGCGTTTTCAAAAACTATGACTCCTCCCGCCGAAAGAGCGTAAGCTGTAGATCCTAGCGGCGTGGAAACTAATACTCCGTCCGCTCTGTCGCTCCAGATGCGTTCACCGTCGATTGATAGCTCGTATCTCATTAACGCAGCGCTTCTAGAGGGGAACACGGCGATCTCGTTTAAAGCGTATAGCGACGTTGAACCGTCGATTACGCCCTTCAACTTCGTATAGGTGGCTACCTCGTATTCGCCTCGCTCGACGACGCTCAACGCAGCGCCCAAGTCCTCTAGGCTAACTGACGTGAGGTAGCCGCTAGATCCGACGCTTGCACCCAAGATGGGCACGTCTTTTTCTCCAACAAGCTGAACTGCGTCAAGTACGCTTCTGTCATCGCCTATGGCTAATACAAAGTCGGCTGAACACGGCTCGGTGACTTCTTTCATCTCGTGGGCTGTTAATAGCTCTCTCACTTCATCGATCTCGCTAGCTGAGTTTCTGTACACGACGTAAACCTTGAGCGGCATGCGCTGCCCACCTTACGGAAGGTGCCTCTGCCGCCTTTGCCGGTAAAAACCTGCTTATTAAAGGGATTGTGAGGGAGGTCTGTATGTACAACGTCCAAGAGTTGAGGAGGGTACTCAAGAGTAGGGGAGCGTGCTTATTGGCTCATAACTATCAGAGACCGGAGGTGCAAGACGCAGCTGATTTTGTCGGCGACAGCCTTGAACTTTCCCTTAAGGCTTTAGAGTCTGATGCTCGCATCGTAGTCTTCGCCGGCGTAGACTTCATGGCTGAGCAGGCAGCTATTCTAAACCCTGATAAAACTGTAATACATCCCGAGCCTCTTTCCGTGTGCCCTATGGCAGCTATGCTTACAGTTGACATAGTACGTGAGTATAAGGAGAAGTACCCTGGATCGCCTTTCGTCGTATACGTCAATAGTAGCGCGTCTGTGAAGGCCTTAGCGGACTACGTTGTCACAAGCGCTAACGCCGTAAAGCTAGTTTCGCAACTTGACGCTGAACCTGTGCTCTTCGGACCAGACCGCCATCTAGCGGAGTATGTGGCGGAGAAGACTTGTAAAGAGGTTGTGCCGGTGCCGGACTTTGGACATTGCCCTGTTCACGCTGTAATACTACGGGGGGATCTTGTAGAAGCAAAGAAGAAGTATCCAGACGCGAAGGTCCTAGCGCACCCCGAATGTTCAAGCGAAGTTCGCAAGTTAGCAGACTTTGTAGGTAGTACAAGCCAGATGATTAAGGCTGCAGTGGAGTTGGGTTCTAACGAGTACGTCATAGCTACGGAGATCGGGATGCTCCACCGGTTGGGGAAGCTCGGTTTGAGAGCATACCCGGCTAGCAGTTATGCCGTCTGCGTCAACATGAAGATGATTACGTTGGACAGCGTGGTGGAGAGCTTGTCGAGCGGGAAGGGGGTGGTGAAGGTGGATCCGAAGATCGCGGCGAAAGCGAAGGAAGCCATCGTACGATCGTTCGAGCTCCTAGGGGTGGAGGGACCGTGGTCGAAGAGTTGATCTACAAGAAAATGTTGGATTGGCTGGCGGAAGACATCCCGTTTTGGGATGTGACGGCGGCGCTATTGCCCCAGGGTTGTAAGTGCCGAGCTATAATCGTAGCGAAAGAGCGGGGTGTTGCTGCTTGCGTTGAGGATGTAGAGGGCTTCCTAAAGTGGCTCGGCTTCAACGTACGGGTGAAAGTAAGTAGTAAAACAGTGTTCAAAGAAGGGGACACGTTGATGGAAATAGAAGGAGACATGCGTAAGCTACTGCAGGTCGAGAGGCTTGTGCTCAACGTTTTATCCCACAGTTGCGGTGTAGCTACTGAAACTCGGAAGGCTGTAGAAAAGGTGAAGGTAGTAAACCCGAAAGTAAGGGTTTCCGCTACGAGGAAGACTCTGCCGGGGTTGCGTTACTTTGAAAAGAAGGCTGTAGAAGCTGGCGGCGGAGACCCTCACAGGCTATCCCTCTCCGATATGGTGCTCATCAAGGACAACCACCTCCGTTACTTCCGTTCTGTAAAGTCTGCTGTTGAAGCGGCTAAGGGCTCGACTAGTTTCACGATGAAGATAGAGGTTGAAGTCTCCAGTCCCGAAGAGGCGCTTGAAGCTGCAGAAGCGGGCGCTGATATCGTCATGCTCGACAACTTTTCAGTAGAGGACGTAAAGAGGACGATTGAACTGCTTGAGAAGGCGGGGTTGAGAGACAAGGTGGTAGTCGAAGTCTCGGGCGGTGTGACGCTTGAGAACATCGGCGGGTACGCTGAAGCCGGACCGGATGTGATCAGCATGGGTTGGTTAACCCATTCGGCTAAAGCTGTCGACATGTCCCTCGAAATAGTAGAGGTGGTTAAACCGTGAAGAAGCTTGCGATCATAGGTTGCGGCGCTATAGGGGCAGTTGTGGCGACGGCTGTAGATAACGGAGTGGTTGAAGCTGAACTCCTCTATCTAATGGACTTGGATCTACGTAAAGCTGAGAAGCTTGCCTCCCTACTTTCAACGCAGAAACCAACTGTGACATCCAACGTTGCTGAGATAGCTTGTGACCCTAGGGTTGAACTCGTAGTCGAAGCGGCTAGCCAAGAAGCCGTGCTCCAGTACGCTAAACAGATCCTGGAATCTGGAAAAGAGTTGGTTGTCATGAGCGTTGGAGCGTTGCTTCACCCCGAGGCTAGAGGCTTGGTCGAACGTTACTGGAAGAGGATCCACGTACCTTCAGGAGCCATCGCTGGTATCGACGCTATTAAGGCGATGACGTTAACAGGGGTGGAGAGCGTTGAACTTGTTACGCGTAAGCACCCTCGCAAGCTGGTTGACGAGCCGTACGTGAAGAACAAGGGGTTGAGGTTGGATCATCTCCTTGAACCCGTCGTCGTTTTCGAAGGTACAGCTGAAGAAGCCGTAAGTGCTTTCCCCAGGACCCTTAACGTAGCTGCAGCCTTGACCCTTTACTCGAGAACACTTGCTCGAGTAAAAGTGGTCGCCGACCCGAGTTCTGAACTCAACGTACATGAGATACGTGTCAAATCCAAGGCTGGAACTCTTTTCGTAAGAGTCGAGAACGTGCCACACCCTGATAACTCCAAAACCAGTTACCTCGCAGCTTTATCGGTCGTTAAACTCCTTCAAGAGTTGTGTAACGGGTAATTTAGTGTGTAAGACTTTTTAGAAAACCCCTTCTCCCTTCGAAGGCCATTGCGTATATATTTCTCACTTCCTCGGGTGTCGGCATTACAGGCCCATTTTCGAGATTTCGTTTATAGGAGAAGGCTTCTTCAACCATAGCGTCCAACTCCCCCGCGCTTACACCGATTGAAGCGATACTGTCAGGGATCCCTACGTCATCAGCCAGCTTACAGACGGCAGCGACTAGTTCAAACCAACTCCTGAACCCGAGTTTCTCAGCCAGTTCACTCACCCTTCCCCCCTTTTCGGCGTAGTAGGCGAGGGAGTAGGGGAGGAGGAGCGAGTTAGCTACGCCGTGGTGTAAGTCGTGATGTACGGTAAGGTAGTAGCCGAGACCGTGTACCATAGTTGAACCAGCTTGGTTGATTGCTACACCTGCTAGCATGCTAGCATATAACATCAGTTCCCTAGCCTCCTTCGAGCCACGCATAGCTGAAGGAAGGTTGTTAAAAATGATACGTGCGGCTTCGAGCGCAAATAGGTCTGATAGAGGTGAAGCCCTCCTACTGATGAAAGCCTCTAGTGCGTGTGAAAGAGCGTCGAACCCGGTGCTAGCGACGAGGCGTCCCGGCATTAGATCTGTGACATCCGGGTCTAGGATCGCGACCTTCGGTACGAGCGCGGGACCTTGCATGACGACTTTCTTCTTTTCCAACGGGTTGGTGAGAACGGAGTAACGCGTTACTTCGCTACCCGTTCCCGTCGTAGTTGGGACGGCAACTATCGGTAGAGCCCGGTCCACGCTCCTAGGGTATAGGTGGTCGAGGGGGGAACCTCCGAGTACGATTAAGGCAGCTATAGCTTTTGCAGCGTCGAGCGCGCTCCCTCCCCCAAATCCAACCACCACGTCAACACTCTTCCCCCTGAGGACGTGTACCCCCCGTTCAACTGTTCTCAGCGAAGGGTTGGGTTCAACCTCTTGGAAAACTGTTACATCGAGCCCCACCTCTCTAAAGTTTTCAAGGATCTTGGCTAGAAAACCGCTGTTAACCGCGAAGCTTCTACCAGTTACGAGTAGGACTCTTGAACCGAAGCTTGCCGTAAGCCTTCCCAGTTCGTTGAGAGAACCTCTCCCGAAGACTATCTTACCACTCTGCTCGAAAGTGAAGTTAGGCATAAGTGCTCAGTAACTGAAGTCTTTTAAACTAGCGGTTCAGCTTGAAAAACAGTTAACGTTTAGAGGAGAGGCTGTCCTAGATGAGCTTAAGGGATCGTGTGTTGAAGGTCGTTAGAGAATACTATAGTGAGAAGGGGTCCCTCCCGAGTATGAGGTATGTCGCTAGGACCTTGGGGATTTCAACGAAAACTCTCTACAAAGTTTTTCCAGGCGGTGCTCAAGAGGTTTACGAATCCGCCGGTGTCGCGTTAAAAGATAAACAACTAGCTGAACTATCGGCTAGTTACGTAGAGTTCTTCGCGCTCTTCAACGAGTACCTTAAAGTTAGCGGGATGAGCGAGAGCCTCGCCTCCCTATCCGCTTTTATCAACGACGTTCAAGAGTACGTTCGAAAGAGGTTAGGTCAAGCGGCTGCGTCTCGGCTAGCAGACGCCCCCCTCTCTACATTTAATAGAGTAGCCCGTGTTTTCCTAGAGGTGAGAAAAAGTGAAAGTAGACCTAGTTAAGCTAGCGGCTTTCATCCTCGCTGTAGCGTCAGCTTTTCTACCGTGGTTTAAGCAGGCTAGTAGAGACGTTTACGTCTATCAAGTTCCCCCGACGTTCGTCGCAACGTATTACGTTGGACTTGTTGTCGCGGTAGTAGCTACGGCTAGAAGAGAGAAATTAGCGCTATTGTCTGCATCTCTACTATTATCCACGTCCCCAGTCTACGCTTTCTTCGCGCTACGACTGGCATCGGGAACGCTTCAACCTGTGCAGGGATCCATAACTTGTTTAGCTTCGGCGTCACTATATGCAGCAGCTTGGTTGAGGAGATTAAATCAGACTGAGGAGGAGTAAAACAGTTAATAAACTGAGTTATGTTACGTGGGATGGATGTTGAGGCTGTCGACTGGAGTACCTAAGCTGGATGAGCTAGTGGCGGGAGGGATTCCAGAAGGTTTCCTAGTAGCTCTCGTAGGTATGCCGGGCACCGGGAAGACTGTCGCCTGCATTCATTTCATATGGGCTGGATTGAAAAATGGTGAGAGTTGCATCTATGTTACAACTGAGGAGAGTAGGGAGAGCATTGTTAACCAGGCTCGACAGTTTAAGATGGATTTTCTCTCCCCGATGAAGGAGGGGAAGTTGATAGTTATCGACGCTTTGATGAGGGAGAAAGAGGACGAGTGGAGTCTACGCGATGTAAATGTAGAAGAAATGCTGGATAAGGTCATTGCGGCAAAGAAAACCTTGGGTAGAGGCTGTAAGCGGTTAGTGGTAGACTCGATGAGCGCCTTCTGGCTTAAGGCTCCTGTTAGAGCTAGGGAGCAGAGCTACACGGTGAAAAGAGTGTTAAACCGATGGGGTTTCACGATCTACGCTACGTCCCAGTACGCGATTACTACAGGCTCAGCTTTCGGATGGGGGGTGGAGCATGTAGCTGATGGGATCATTCACTTTAGGAGGACTATAACCAACGGGGTTCTCCGCAGGTATCTTATCGTAGAGAAAATGAGGCAAACGCCTCACGACTTGAGAGCTTGGGAGCTGGAGATACTGGATGGGCAAGGATTAGTGTTGAGGAAACCTTTAGTTCGTAGGATGGAAGATGAGGCCCTTCCCCCTGAGGTTATGGAGCGGATACGTAGACTAGCGACGAAAGAAAGTTGAAACTTAGGCATCGCTCATCTGTCTGGTAAGTCCCCTTAGAGATCCCTATCTCGTAGAACTTTTAACGTGCCCTTATCAGTGCATAGTAAGATGGGGGCTAAGAAAAAGTTAAAAGAACTCCCTATCAACAGAGAGTTGAGCCCGGTGGTGTAGCGGCAAACATGCGGGGCTCTGAATCGAACTTAAAGGTTCGGTGAGAAAGCCCCCGAGATCCGGGGTTCGAATCCCCGCCGGGCTACCATAATTATCTTAAGTTCGCTTAATGTTATCTAAGATCACTATAATGTCTTTAGCTTGGGGGTCGTCGACGACTTCTGATGCTCGTGTTTGCTCAAGTATTCTCGGCAGCAACCAAGCGCTTTTCCTAAGGATTGTCACGACAGCTTTTCCACCCGGTTTAACGACCCTAATGATCTCCTTCAGCGACGAAGGGGCTTCATGTACTACCGTAATCGAGTAGACTGTCCTGAATGCTTCGTCTCTAAAAGGCATGTGTTCTACGTTACCTCTCACTAGATCGCCTTGCCTTCCTCTTCCTTTGTTTTTAGCTACTTTAAGCATGGCTTGTGAAAGATCCAACCCGACAAAGTAGCACGATAGAAGCTCGAGTAGAAGCCCTGTACCGCAGCCAGCGTCTAGCGTAGGTTCTGTGGGTTTAACGTGGGCGAGGATCAGGCTGTACTTTACAGTTTGCTCCTCACCGTAAAGCTCATCATATATGTCTGCTATCAGAGAGTAGTCGAGGCTCACGGTAATTGTCTACAAGTTTTTAGTTAAAAGCCTAGCTTCTAACTTTTGGAACAAAGACGCCAATATATACCCCATAAGCGAAAGGATAGCGACCCCAGATGAAAGGGGCATCTTACAAAGGTAGAAAGGTATTAGCGTTGGCCCTCGGAGCAGCGTTAGTTGTCGCGTTGTTAGCTACACTACCTACCGTATCCGCAGCTCCAATCATCAAAAGGTGGACGATGAGGCTTGTGGATCAAACTGGTAGACGGCTAGCTAACGAGGAGGTGCTAGTTGCCGTATGGAATGAAACCGGTAAGTGTGCGATAGCGTACTTCAAGGGTACGACTGACAAAGACGGTAATCTAACCTTAAGTATAATTGCTGGAACACCTCTCGACTTCGCCGGACCGTACGCTGGACAGACCTTCAACGTGACAGTGGCAATAAACAAGTACGGTAGATGGATGCTGTTAAACCAGTCTATCGGCTTAACTTGGAGCGCGCTAATGACTAGGTACTTGAACAAAACTATAGTAGCTGGTCATTGGTGGTCTCTAAACTTTAATGCTGTTACAGACGTGGATGGCGACGGTTTCGATGATCCCCTCTACTTCAGTACTGGTTTAGGGGAGGATCTGGCAAGCTTTGTTGTGTTCTGGAACGATACAAGGGTTTTAATAACGGAGATCTTCGCTAAGACTGGCACGAATACGGCAAAAGACTTATTGAATATTTCAGACACATTACTTGACGTCAGTGAGGTTGGCACAGGTTGCTTCCTCTTTAGACGCAGGCCACTAGCGCTTTACAAGGAGGTTGTATGGAACCTATTTGAAAACGTTGGAGAGTTTAAGCGGGTAAAAGTTGGGGCTGAAATCCTTAGGTTCCACCCGGCCAACAAGACTGTAGATATCATTAATGCTACGCCGCTCGGTAGAGTCGGTCCTAAGATCAGAAATGTCCCCTTAACTCCTGTAACAACCATTGATGACTTCGCTTACACAACTTTGTTTAGGGTAAACATACGAGATCCTTGTGGCACCTTAATTGATACTGGTGCTCTTGAGACTTGGAAAGTGTTCTTCCAGGCTGAAGTTGAAGGACGCAACATGATCTTGAGGAGTGGTACACCTGCGGCTGGCGTTGCTCCAGCCTTTGGTGCTGAAGCGCCTGGTGGGTTCGCTTTCTGGCTTCCTGACATCACAAAGGTTTACGGTAAAAGGTTCAACATAACTTTGAACGTCAACTACTACAACGTTCAAGTCTTCACGGCATCTATACCTACTAACAGGACCAGCCTCAGCTTAGGCACCTACATGACCATGGTAACGACTAACAATGTTAGAATTGTCGATGCTTATACTTCGGTTGTAAAGACTCGAATCATTGTTAAAGACAGTCAGCCGACTCCACAACCTTTAACTGGTGCTAGACTGTTGATTGCGGCGCAGGTAGGTGACCCGATATACTCTGCTACGACTACGGGCGGAGCAGCCTTCCTACCGCCTTTCACTACGACAGCAGTAGCTGAGACTTCCGGCGACTTCGGTAGAGTATACTCTTCGGTTTACAGCGATGGCGGTATGCCGTACGGTTACCTACCAGTTCCCTTCACGTACAGAGCGAGGAAAGATTTAGTAGCCACCTATACTGTGAGAATCTTCTGGGCTATACCTGGTGGAGAGCGGTGGATCGACGTTACACCTGAGAGGAATACGTTCTCGCTCAACATTACCGACTCTATAACGAAGGGTTGTCCCATAACGACCTTCACGTTCTTCGCTAAGGTGTTTGAAGTTAAGGTGCGCGTACTGGACTTATGTAACAGACCGATTACGCCCGCCGCCTTCCCCTGGAGCCTACTTAGTGGCATACCTCGACGGTACGAGGATTGGTGTAGTAGGCTTAGGCGCTGACGGTACGATGGACGTCAGCCACATACCTGCTGGCAAACTAAAGTTCAGGCTGTTCTGGAAGGGGATGTTCCTTAGAGCTAACGTCACAGCTCCTGCAGAGCCGGAGATTAGCGTTACAAAGAACATAGGCACCGCAGTAACCCTAGTCTACCCGATCGGCGATCTAAACATTACTTTGACTATGTGGGACGTCAACTACCCGCTTTACAACTTGAGCGTAAAGCTACAGTACTTAAAGGACGGTAGAGTCGTACACGAGGAGCCTTGGAAGGTTACCAACTGTTACGGCAAGGTAACTTACACGCAGGTACCCATCCGTCCTCTCACCGTAGATGAGGGCGCTGGCCGCACCTATGAACTGAGAGTCATCGCGTACACAAGGGACTTCACGCCGTATATAAGGCCACGGGACAAAGACTTGCTTGTCGCTAACACAACCGTCAGCTTCGACAGGTTAACAGTCCACTGTAGGAACGAGTACATAGTCCCCGCTTGGATCTTCAGCTTCAAGCTGTTCGCAGTCGACCACACTGGAGCGACACTTAGAGGCTTAAAGACGGATATCGGCACATTCCCCGTGGCTGTTCTACTGAACGATATGGTTTACCCCAAGCAGAGAACCTGCTGCCCAGACATATGCCCCGACCCAGGCTGCGTCTGTCCGCCTCCGGGTACAATAGACGTAGACTTCCGCATACTAAATGAAACCACAGGTGACGCAATCTTCACCTACTATTCTCAGCAGTTCTTCGACTCAGACCCTGACAAAGGTACGATCGGCTTGAAACCACACATGTTTGTCGCAGGCGCCACCTACCACTTCATGGCATTCCACGGAGGCGTCCTAGTCTACAACTACACGATAACCCTGCCGAGACCCTTTGAGACTAAAACGTTCTTCTTCAACGAGACCACCCGAAGGGTAACGTCAGTCGACGGAGAAACCTACACTTACACTTGGTTAACTGATCGCAGAGGGAGCATCAACCACCCGATAATGGTGTTCAAGGGTGCTAAAAGCTGGGTTGAGACAGGCAAGAGAGCTGACGCTCAAGTAAGGCTTGTGACTTGGGTACAGACGCTTGAAGTAAGAACTATGTCTAACGCCGGAAAAATAGCGGTACCAAGCCTCAACCTCACACTAGCTAGAACAGACGTCTTGAACTGGACACTGGTAGGCAAAAACTTCTCTGTATTAAGTAAGCCTGCGACGTGGAGCGACAAGTGGACAAACTACGCATGGAATGCCGTCGGCGGCGCAGACGGCACTGTGAGGATACAAGTGCCAGTATGGGTGCCCAGTAGGACAGGTGCGCCGTGGATTGATCGTGTTAAGTTTGGCGCCAGGATAGCCTATGTGTTCGTGTTAGCCGGTAGCGCTTGGAAGAGTCCTGGCGTCCCCGATACTCCTGAGGCATATACACTTGGATTATCCAACGCGGCTGGAAAGACTATCACACACAAGATATTTGGCTACATTGTCAACTGGAACTACACGGCTAAGAAGATAGTGATAAATGCAACGGAGTTCTATCGTGATTGGACGAAGCTTGGCGTCACGTTTAGAGGTAACAACACCCACTTCCTCGGTGACTTCTGGAACATGACTTACTGGAGTGGAGCAAGCAAGACTGTCAGGACTGTAGCCATGGACGGTTTCTGTGTTACCGTAGTAGCTCCACCGCCTTGCCCAGGCGCAGCTGAAGAAGGTTTAGCCAACGTACCGGTATGGGTTGTGGCGATAGGTAAAACGGGTAAAAAGCTTGACCTCGCCACGGCAAGAACAGATGCCACCGGAACCGTAAAGTTCGCTCCCCCGACGGTCTTCGCTTACAAGTTTAGGGTTGACAAATTCAGTGGTGGTATCCCAGAGATCGACTACACTATCAGTACGCAACAAAACTTTGAGGATCTATTAAAACCGTACGGGCTGGATGAAGCGAAAGCGAACCTATGCCCCGAGGTACTCAGCAAAACCGTAAAGTTCGGTGAAGAACATAACGATTTCAAGACTTGCATAGAGTTAAGATGGGAGGCTGTCTACCTCTGGATTGAAGACTGGAGCGGTAAGCCGTTAGTCAACATGATGGTTGCTGCAACCAAGATGTATCCAACGCCCAGCGGAGGTATCACGACCTTCGCTTTCAGCACGCCTTTCGCAGGCTCAGCTATAGCTAGGCTGTTAGTAACACCTGGCAGCGCTTACACTGTAACTGTCTATTGGCGTGACAGCTACTTGCTCGCAGCTGCAGGAGCGATACCGAAGTACATTAACATCTACGACAGCTTTGCTGACGAGATAACGCCCAGGTTATTCGCCAGCAGCGTCTTTACAGTGCCTGGAGGCTTCGTAACTTCAGCTGGTGGAACGATTAAGACGTTCGTGTACATCGGCTTGATCGAGCTTAAGACGAAGGAGGGTAAGCCTCTAAGCCCTGAGGCCCTAGGCAAGATCACCGTTACGGTTACTTGGCCAGACGGTGTTGTAACCATTGTTAAGCCGGGTAGCGACGGAGTTGCGCCGATAATACTTAACAAGGATACCGTAAAGAGTTGGCCTCACGCTGCTAGCGAGAAGTATAACCCAGCTTCACCACACCCGCAGAGCCCCGCTGGCGACTACAAGATAGTTGTCGAATGGGCTGGAGTCGGTAAAATAGCTGAAAAGACTATGAGGATCCACAGGGCTAAGCTAGATACGCCGGAAGTCAGAGAGCCTGTGTTCGTAGATGTAACGGACGTTACAATCACGCTCACCACGCCGTTCAACACGCCCATGACTGGTGCTACAGTCACAGTCACAAAGCCTGACGGCACCACTTTAACATTGACTGCAGATGCGCAAGGAAGGGTAACTGTACCAGAGGTTCCGTTAAGTAGAGTGGATATCGCTGTAACCTCTTGGAACGGTATGCCAGTGAACTTCAGGAAGACCGGGTTAACAGCTGGCGCTGCCACAGTTGATACAATAGGTAGACTCGTCGTAACAGTAGTAGGAGCAAGGAACCAAGGACTCGACGGCGCTAGGGTGAGCATAAGTGGCGCTACCACGATAGTAGGAACAACCGACGCCGCAGGCAAGTTCGCTATAGAACTTCCCGCTGGCAGCTACACCGTCACAGCTGAGAAAGGTGGAAGGACAGGCAGCACCAGCGTCAACGTCGCAGGTGGACAGACAGCAGAGGCTACGGTGAAGGTAGACGTATTCATGTCGTTAGCTGGTTGGGAGATGAGCTTCAGCGAGTTCATCGGCCTGCTACTCTTGATAGCTATACTTGCATTAGTGCTCTTCATCATAGCTCACGAGTACGCCGTCTGGAGACGTAGGAGAATCGCTAGAGCAATCGTCCCAGCCAAGCCCGAGGGCGCTTAAAAACAATAATTTTTTTATTTTTTACCTCTATATTCACTTTACAATAATTTTGTTTGATTTTATTCTCATTCTCGGCTTTGAACGTAGTAAGAATAATTTTTGATTATTTATTACTTCTAGGTCGGAGTAATGTTTGAAGAAATTTTTAGGATAAATTAGGAAAATCCTTAGCACGCAAGCTTTAAAATCATATTTTTAGATCTTTATGCAGTGCGCGTTTATCTTCCCAAGAGTTCGAGATCGAGGTTTAGACGTTTAGGATCCCGCTTCCTAGTCGATGTTGCTCTCACTGATGTTGACTTGTCGCGATTTCTAGGTAGGGTTCAAGTTGTTGCCGCCCCTTGTTGGGTGACTGGTTTAGAAGCTATGAACCGTAGGCTTTTAGTAGAGCGTTTAAGCACGGGTGCACGCGGGTTAGATGAGCTGCTGGGTGGCGGTCTCGAGGCTGGCTACTTGACGGAGCTCGTTGGAGAGTTTGGTGCTGGTAAGACTCAGCTTTGTCATCAGCTTGCTGTGATGGTTCAGTTGCCTCGTGATAGGGGTGGTCTTAACGGTAGGGCTTTGTACGTTGATACTGAAGGTACTTTTAGGCCTGAGAGGGTTGTCAGTATGGCTAGGTACAGGGGCTTAGACCCTGAGAAAACATTAGAGAACATTATAGTCGTCGAAGCGAGGAGTGAAGGCTCCCTCTTATCCGTTATCTCAGCTTTAAGAGAGCTTGAGGTTAGGCTCATCGTAGTTGACACGTTGATAGCCCCTCTAGTAGCGGGAGATGGGGTTGAAGGGCTTGTGAGGAGACAGTATTCTCTTTCGAGGCTTTTAACGATGTTGAGGGAGGCAGCTGCTGAGGGTAGGGTGGTCGTGGTAACGAATAGGATGTCTATGGATAAACCGGCCGGAGGTTTTGCCCTGGCTTTAGGCTGTCACTACGGCGTGATCCTGAGGAAGTTGGCTGGTCCTAGGAGGAGGGCAGAGTTAGTTAGGGCTCCCCACCTCCCCGCCCAGTCTGCGCTGCTACTGTTGTCTGAGGAAGGTGTCGTCGATGCTTAGCACGGGCGCAGAGTGTCTTGACGCGCTCTTAGACGGCGGCTTAAAAGCACCTGTGTTGTTAGAAGTGGTGGGCGCGCCTGCTACAGGCAAGACTCAGCTTTGTCATCAGCTTGCTGTGATGGTTCAGTTGCCTCGTGATAGGGGTGGTCTTAACGGTAGGGCTTTGTACGTTGATACTGAAGGTACTTTTAGGCCTGAGAGGGTTGTCAGTATGGCTAGGTACAGGGGCTTAGACCCTGAGAAAACATTAGAGAACATTATAGTCGTCGAAGCGAGGAGTGTCGTAAATCTAGTTGAAGCCGTGTTAGCGTTGGAAGGCTTTGAAGTCGATCTCCTACTCATAGACTCTATAGCTAGCCCGTTTATATTCCCGAGAAGTATAGGGGAAGCTAGAAGGTCGTGGGGTCGCTTAGTCGCGCTGCTCAAACGTTTATCTAAGCTAAATCGAATTACAGTAGTTACAAACGTTGAAAGGGGTGGAAGGGCTTCAGGAGATCCGTACACGGCCATGTGGGTTGACAAGAGAATCAAGCTGACAAACCAGAGTGGAAACAGGGTAGATGTATCGCTCACTCTTCCATACTCGGTGAAGAAGTGTAGGCTAATGATCAGCGAGGAGGGAGTTCTACAGGGATAACGCAGTGATCTAACCAACTTTAACGGGTATACTTAGTATGGGAGCTATGTTGTCCCTCAAGCTATGGGTGAAGCAAGCTCGTGGAGAGGGTCCATGAGAGTATTAGAAGGCCGATGTACTCTAAGGCATCCTTCGTTTGACGAATTAGCCCATACTTGTAAAGTGTTAAAGCTAGGATAACCGCGGCTATGTAGCCGAGAAGGGGTGGAGCGGGAGGGATTCCTAAGACAATGCCGAGTATAGTAGCTGCAATCAAGTGTAGGTTTCCTCTAGTTTTCACAAAGGCTCTTCTAGGGGAAGGATTTATCGGTGGCGTCAACATTGCTTCTCACGTGAAGAAATCGTTAACGGCGCTGGATTACGCCGCGTTGCTCAGAGAGAGCCTTAACGAAGTAGAAGGGTTAAGGTTACAGAAAGCCTGGATGCTTGGGGACGCTGTTGTAGCGCGGTTTAGAGAACCTTTAGTCGGCGACTATATGCTCGTGCTAAGTCCATCGATTGGAGTCTACGTGACGCGGTACCAGCTGCCGAAAGAGGAGCATCAACAGTCGCGGTTTTTAAAAGAGCTGCGTCAACTTAAGGGCGCTAGGCTCGAGTGTATTAGGCAAGTGAATCTAGATAGGGTTGCGGCTTTAACGTTCAAGCGTGGAGAAAGAGTTGTTGAAGTCGTCGTCGAATGGGTTCGTGAGGGAAATCTACTCGTTGTAGAAGGAGGGAAAATTAACGCGGTTTTAAAACAGAGGAAATTGAGGGACCGCAGCCTAGCGGTAGGTGAAGTATACGAACCGCCTCCGCAGAGGGGTTTCGACCCTTTAACGCTTACTTCACACGATATAACAGGACACGCAGCTGAAAAACTTTCGGCGGCTCCTCTCCTCTCCAAGTTGGTGAATGCACCCGGTGAGCTGGTAGCTGAGTCCCTATACAGGGCTGGGGTGGATCCCATGGCTTTATACAATTCGCTAGACTCTACAAGCTTGCGGAAGGCCGTTCAAGAGTTGAAAAACTTGTACGTTCAAGTTCTCTCCGGGAAGCTGGAGCCCTGTGTAGCTTTTTCCAACGGTGAAGCGGTCGCTGCTTACCCGCTCCGCCTTATACATTTACGTGTTGAACTTAAACCCTTCGACAGCTTTACTGAGGCAGTCGATGAAGTATATACGAAGCTATTGGTAAGGAAACCTGAAACGGGAGTTGGAGCAGCTATCGAGGCTTCGAAACTAGCTGAAATGTACACGGCTAGAGCTGCTGAGTTGAGGAGGGCTGCTGAACATTTGATGACGAGAACAGGATTATTTGAGGAGTTGCTACGTGAGTACAGGAGGCTTAGATCTAGCATAGACTGGGAAAAGATCTACTTTGAGCTCAAGGCCAAGTACCCTGAACTCGCGTCAGTTGAACCGGAAAACGCTCGCCTTAGAGTCAACGTTGACGGCGTAGAGGTTGAGCTAGATGCTTCAATGTCTGTAGCTCGAAACGCTTCGAAGCTCTTCCAGTTGGCTAAGGATCTAGAGAGGAAGGCTAGGAAAGCTAGTGAGGTGGCGGCAAACCTTCAACCACAGCTTACCCAACAAACGCCTTTAAGGCTGCAGAAGCCTAGGAAATGGTATCAAAACTTTCGATACTTCATCTCAAGTGAAGGTTTTCTGGTTATAGGCGGGAGGGACGCCAGTCAGAACGAAGCTATCGTGAAAAAGTATATGGACGCCCACGACCTTTTCATTCACGCAGATGTACACGGTGGACCTGTCGTGGTCGTTAAAACCGAAGGCAGAAAAGTTGGCGAAGCTACGCTCATGGAGGCAGCTCAAATCGCGGCCGCATACTCTAGAGCGTGGGAGCATGGGTTGACGGCTGTAGACGTCTACTTCGTTCGCGCAGACCAGGTCTCTAAGAAGCCGCCGTCGGGCGAGTACTTGGGTAAGGGCTCATTCATGGTATACGGGAAAAGAAACTACTTGAAAAACGTGAAGCTAGAGCTAGCGGTAGGAGCTAAAGTATCTGATGAAGCAGTTGAAATCCTAGCAGGTCCTCCTTCTGCGTTGGCTGATTATTGTCATGCTATGGTAACCCTCGAGCCGGGTAGAACGGCGAGAGAAGAGGTTGCCAAAAAAATAGCGCGGCTTCTCAGCAATAGTCTTGAATCTAAAGGTTACAAGATCAAAGTATCTCCCCAAGAAGTCCTCCAACTTTTACCGCGTGGAGGATTCCACTTGAAGTCTACAACTCCTCTAAACATATAATCGAGTAGGGTAGGTGATACTGTGGGTAGGAGGCCGAAACACGCTTTCGTAGAAACACTTCTCCAACTTGATACCGATGATGTCTCTGATGTTGCTGCTGAACTAGCGCGAAGGCAACTCCTTGTAGCTTCCACTGAAAAAGGGACGATCACCTTAGACTCTCTCATTTCCCTAGCATCGCACGGTCAACTTAACGTAGCTAGCGTAAGCGATGCTGTCGTCAACGTCCCAAAGATAACAGGGCGTGTTGGAGTCTCTACAATCTTGTCACGTTACGTTTCACTTCGCAGCAAGTACGCGTTAGTGTTGAACGGTGTACTCACACCCAGGTCCCTCTACAATGTTGCTTCAGCCTCTATCCCTGTAACTCAACTTATGTTAGAGTCCTTATCTCCAGCTATCGTTTCACCTAATGCAACTCTCCTAGGTGCTTTAAGAAGGATGAGGGAGCGCGGTTCCGTATGCGCTTTTGTTGTGAGATCAGGTAAGCTTAAGGGGGTTATTGACGCGTGGTCAACCTTGCTTGTCACAGTGAACGAGGGTAAAAGTGGATTGGAAGCCTCTTGCAGCGATTACCTTAGAAAAGAGCCTCTTAGCTTCAGCTACCCGGAGTTCAGTGAGGCGATTATGAGGTACGGTTTCGCAGCCTTAATCGTAGGTGATCAAGTAACGATAGTAGACGACGTTTCGCTCTACACTTCACTAGTAAAACACTCAAGCGAGTGGTTACACAACCTTAACGGTAGATGATGGTGAATGTTTCATACGAGTTTGTAGTTGACGCGATGTTAGGTGATCTAGCTAAATGGTTGCGCATCCTAGGTAAGAGCACGTTCTATGACCCTCAGGCTGAAGACGAAAAACTCCTACTTGTTGCGAAACTCAATGGAGCAGTACTTTTGACAAGGGATAGAGGTCTATACTTTAAAGCCGTATCACAGGGCGTGGAAGCACTTTACCTTGGTGAACTAGAACTAGATGAAACCCTAATAAAGTTGAACAAGACGTATGGACTTAGGCTGGAGGTAGATCTCTTCGACACGAGGTGCCCTCTCTGCAACGGAAGGTTGATAAGGAAGAACCGCGAAGATGTCGAGGAGAAGGTGCCTGCTGAAGTGGTAAGCCGTTACAACGTTTTTCTAGTTTGTGAAAACTGCGGTCACGTCTACTGGCCTGGTAGCCACCTGAGGAGGATGCGGGAGTTTCTCTCCAGGTTGAAGCAACGCTTTTAGCCTCGTCAACGCCATAGTCGTGTGCCGTTAAATCTGGAGAACATTAGAAAAGAGGATGGAGAGTTCCTTGTAAAGCTGGCGAGAACCGCGGTAGATAAGTACATCACGGAGTTCACTAGGGTTGAACCCCCGCCTGAAACCCCACCTCTGTTATCTGAGAAATCCGGTATTTTCGTCACTATAGAGAAGATCACGCGCGATTTAAGAGGAGTTCCTCGCAGAACGCTAAGAGGATGTATCGGTTTCCCTGAACCACTTATGCCCTTAGCCGAGGCTACTATAGAAGCCGCTATTGCAGCTGCTACACAGGATCCACGCTTCGAGCCGTTGACTCCAGATGAACTAGGCAATGTGGTCTTTGAAGTTAGCGTATTATCCCCCCCAAAGCTAATCCATTTCTCAAAGCCCGAGGAACTGCTGGAGAAAGTTAAGGTCGGCAGAGACGGTATAATAGTTGAGAAAGGTCTCTTAAGGGGTCTTCTGCTTCCACAAGTTCCCGTAGAGTACGAGTGGAGTGTAGAAGAGTACTTGGAGAATGCGTGTATTAAGGCTGGCTTGCCCCCGGACGCTTGGAAAACCTCCAAGATCAAAGTATACACGTTCACAGCACGGATCTTCGCTGAGGTATATCCCGAAGGGGAGGTTATCGAGCGGGTTTTGAGCGTTGATTAAACTGGAAGGTGTTCAGCTTGCTCGCCTACCTCGCCGCTTGTGGCATGGGGTTAGGTCACGCTAGCAGGATGCTTGCTGTAGCTAGAAGGCTTAACGATGCTGGTGTAAAAGTCGTCTTTTCTTCCTACGATAAGGCAGCTGACATGATTGAGCGAAGCGGATACCCTTGCCTCAGGACCCGCTCTGTGAGCTATGAAGTCGACGAGGAAGGGGATGTAGATGTAAGGAGGACGCTAGCTAAAGGCCCTTTGAACCTCTACCACTTTGCTCGCCAGCTAGGCGACGAACTATACTTTACGGGTACGCTCGAGCCACAAATCGTAATCTCAGACAGTCGTCTTTCTACTTTGCTAGCGGCAAAGATCCAGGGAATGCCAGCTCTTCTCGTCCTTAGTCAGTTAAAAGTGATAATCCCGATTAAACATCCTTCTAAAGAAAAGCTTGAAACAAAGGGGTTGGTTGAAGAAGGGTTGTATAAGTTGTTGGGAAGGTTCTGGCTCCTAGCGGATGAGATCGAGGTGCCCGACTTCCCACCGCCCTACACGGTGGCAAAGGCTAATTTACTCGATGAACCACCACCACCTCGCACGAGGTTCGTAGGACCTTCTCTTCCCGTCTGGCCAGATGAGATGCCCTCGCGGGATGAGGTAAGAGAAGAGTTGGGAGTTAAGGGTAAAATGGTTTTAGCTAGCTTCACAGGGGTGGGGAAAGAAGGGAAGGTGCTAGCTGATGTTTTTCTGGAGGAGTTGAGTAAAAGGAATCTTCCCGACGACGTTTCTATTATAGTATCGAGAGGATCTCCCACAGGCTCATCTCGGTTGGAGGAAATCAGTAAGGGTGTTTTAGTCTGCGATTGGTTACAGGAGAGGTACCTCTACATGCGAGCTGCTGACGCTCTAGTTTCTCACGGTGGACACACTAGTGTTATGGAGGCTATGGTGTTCGGTCTTCCGGCTTTACATTTAGTTAGGAGGACGCACACGGAACGCTTGGGGAATTCCCGCTCAGCTGAATCATTGGGAGTCGCCAAGACCTATCTTGTAGGGGGGGATAACGAAGACTTAGTTAGCCTTCTGAAGTGGGTGCTCAGCGACGAAGCTTGGAGCGCTGCACAAAAGCTTTCCAGGGAACTTATTCACTTCAAGGGAGATGAAGAGATAGCCTCTAGGGCTCTCAAGCTAGCTAAGGCGGGCGTAGCTTTATAAGCCTGAGCTCACATTTAACGTAGGGCGTGTCTGTGGAAAGCGAAGCAGATGAAACAGTTGTTCTTTTCGTGTATAAAGGGGAGCAGTGTGCACGGCTAGTCAAGGATGTGTACGATGTTCTGCAAGGCTCTGGTAGAAGGGCTCGGCTTAAAGTCATTACGGCTAGTATTCAAAACCCTAATGAGTTCACCTCTTTCCTTGAGTATTTAGGAGAACTCTACGGAAAACAGTATGTAGCAGAGTACGAAAAACATAACATCAGAAGGCTTCCCGCTCTTGTGGCTGGAGGAACAAAACTTTTCGAAGGTGTCTTCCCTTCAAAAGAGCAGTTAGCGCAACTATTTGGCACAGTTAAGCCTATAACCTTAACTACAGGGCAACCTCCGCCAACTTCTTCAGGATCACTCAAAAGTGAGATGCCGTCAGCTGGCGGCGGTTGTCGAGGTTGTATCTTTTTCGAAAGTAGTTCCAACCGTTGCGTGCTTTTACGAGCTAAAGTGGAGAGCCCAAGTAAGCCGCCATGCGGGAGAAGGTAGCTATTCTACCCAAAGGATAGGGATAAGAAGCTGTTCAATTAGTATAAGGAGATGAAGTTATGAGCGACTTGGAATACTCGGTTCTCGTCGATTTTTATGAGAAGATAGAAGCTACAAGCAGTCGCTTGACTATGACTGACCTCCTTGTATCTCTTTTCAGGAGGACTCCACCGGAAGTTATGGATAAAGTGGTTTATCTAACTAGAGGTACGCTGGGTCCCGATTACGAGGCACCGGAGCTTGGTGTTGCTGAGAAACTGACGATTAGAGCTGTCGCGCAGGCGTTGGGTTTGAATGTAAGGGACGTTGAAGCAGCATACAAGAAACGTGGCGACATAGGCTTAGCGGCTGAAGAACTTATGGAGAAAGTCAAACCTGCGACGATACTAGATTTCTTTACCTCGGCTGAAACTGTTTCAAAAAAGCGGTTGACCGTGGGGGGAGTCTATGATTTACTACTCAAGATAGCTAAGGCTTCAGGTCCAGGTGCTCAAGAAACAAAGATCTCGACGCTAGTGTCACTGTTGAAGTATGCTCAACCTAAAGAAGCGCGCTACCTCCTAAGGACGGTTACCGGGAAACTTCGATTAGGGGTGGCAGACATGACGATACTTGACGCTCTAGCTGTCTCATTCATCGGTTCACGATCAGCTAGATCGTTCATTGAGAGAGCTTATAACGTTCATCCTGATCTCGGTTACATAGCTAAACTGGTGGCTGAAAGAGGAGTTGAGGGCATTAAGGAAGTAAAAATTCGTGTCGGCGTGCCTGTAAAGCCAATGCTAGCTGAGCGGTTAAGCGACCCAGCGGAGATAATCGAAAAGCTGGGTGGAAGTTGTCTGGTTGAGTACAAGTACGATGGCGAGCGTGTACAAGCTCATAAGAGGGGCAGTGAAGTCTTCCTCTTTAGTAGGAGGCTTGAGAACATAACCAACCATTATCCGGATGTGGTAGAGATGATCAGGCAATACGTCAAGGCCGAGGAGGTTATCCTGGAGGGCGAGGTTGTCGCTTTAAACCCGGATACAGGGGAAATGTTGCCTTTCCAGGATTTGATGCATAGGAGGCGGAAATATGAGGTGGAAGAAGCGATGGAGAAGTACCCGGCAGCCGTCTTCTTGTTCGACATCCTATACCTTGATGGTCGAGGCTTAATTGATGATCCCCTTCCGGAGAGGAGGAGGCAGCTAGAAGACGTTGTTGAAGAATCTGAGCGTTTGAAACTGGCTAAATCAGAGATTGTTAAGACGCCTGAAGAGTTAATTAAATTCTTCGAGGAAGCAGTCTCGGAGGGTTGTGAGGGCGTAATGTGCAAGTCGTTGTCTAATGACTCAATATATCAGATGGGGGCTCGCGGCTGGCTCTGGGTTAAATTTAAGAGAGATTACCGGTACGAGATGACTGATACGGTAGATTTAGTCGTTGTAGGAGCCTTCTACGGTAAAGGCAAGAGAGCCGGTACTTATGGTGCTCTACTTATGGCTGCTTATAGCCCGGAGGAGGATGTTTTCAAAACGGTTTGCAAGGTGGGGAGTGGTTTCTCCGATGATGATTTAGCTCAGTTGCCTAAGCTTTTAGAACCCTACAGGATAGGGCACAGGCATCCTAGAGTAGTTTCGAGGATGGAGGCAGATGTGTGGTTTACACCCTTCATCGTCCTAGAGGTGATTGGTGCTGAGATAACGTTAAGCCCTCTTCATACATGCGCGTTAGGCAGGGTTAAGCCGGAAGCTGGTTTAGCCATACGGTTTCCGCGCTTCACAGGCAGGTACAGAACCGATAAAAAGCCGGAGGACGCCACTACGGAGGAGGAGATAGTAGAGATGTTCAAACTTCAAAGAAGGGTTTCTGAGCCTGTGGCTTCGGTTAGCGAAACGTCTTAACCTGTTGAGTCCCCTAAACGCTCAATAACTCTGTTAAGCGTCCAGCGGAGGGCACTGCGTATCTCATCCAGCCTTCGTTTCTCCCTATAGTTGAGGATACGTATCTCCTTCACCAGTCCTCCTTCCTCAACTATCTCGTAATCAAAAGCCTCATCGTTGCTTATTTCGCCCGTCCTGAGAAGTTCCTCATCCTTTTTCTTGTAACCGTCGAGTATCTTGTTGATGAAGAAGCTGCGGAGGGGCGGAGTATCGCCGGGAAGCTCGATGAGAGGCTTGACCGTTAATCCTTTTTCATAGACTGTCAATTTAGCTACCTCTCTCCCCTCTCTAGATGTTAGCATGGTCTCGGAAACCTGAGCCCCCAGTTCCAGCCTAGCGGTTGGCAAGGTTTCGCGGGGTAACTCAGATGCGCGAGTAAAGCTTTCACGTGAAAGAGCGACATCGACCAAGTTGAGCAAAGTCTTAAACAAGTTGATTTCGCTCTCCAGCTCCTCTATCCTTTTTTGAAGGTAGGATTTAGCTTCAGCGAGTCTCCTAATATCTTCTTGATCCAATTAACCACCCGAATCTACTATAGGGGGAGAGTATTAAAGTTAAGCTTCATCGCTAAAGCTAAAAAGGAACTGAGTATCTTCAGTTACGTGAAAACTTTATCGGTAGGCAACGCCAACGTTGACTTACTCCTCTACGTGGAGGAACCTCCAGCATGCGGAGCTCAAGTGGAAGCCTGCTTGTTCGAGAAGAGACCTGGAGGTGCGGCTTCGAACTTTGCCGTTGCAGCCGCCAAGCTCGGTGTTAGTTCCTCGATACTTTGTTGCGTAGGGAGTGACAGTGAGGGGGATTGGCTTCTACGAGAGCTTGAAGCTTGTGGGGTTGAAACATCGCTAGTCGCGCACGTCGAAGCGCCGACTGGCTTTGTTGTAATCGTAGTTGACAAGAGGGGTGAGCGCTCAATGATCGCCTTTAGGGGGGCTAACGCCTTGCTGGCACAAGCTGTAAGATCACTCAACTCGTCGTTGAAAGCGGACTGGGTGCATGTAGCATCTGTGAAGCCGGATACGGCAGAGGCTGCGCTAGCCATTGCAAAAAGTCTTGGATGCAACACATCCTACGACCCTGGCAGCTTAGTAGCTAAAGTGGGCTTAAGGCAACTGGAAGATGTGTTTCGTTTTGTCGATGTTCTATTCCTTAACGAGTTTGAGGCTGCAACGTTAATGGCTGTAGACTATGAGGAAATGGATCATGTGTTTGAAAAAGTACCTGTAACCGTTGTAAAGATGGGGTCTAAAGGTTCTAGAGCTGCTGCTGAGGGATGTTGGATTGAAGCTCCTGCGTTCCCTGTGGAAGCTGTGGATACAACTGGTGCTGGCGATGCTTTCGACGCTGGTTTCGTATTTGCTTACGCATCTGGCTTAAGTCTTCGGGAAGCGTTGATCTTTGCAAACGCATGCGGTGCTTTAAAGGTCACTCGCAGGGGTTCACAGGCAAGTCCTAGTTTATCTGAAGTTATCAACTTCTTGAAAGAGAGAGGGTTTGAGGCGTTGGCATCCAAACTGTTAATGTCAAGCGAAAGTTTTAACAGAAAAGCTATGGATAGATAGTTGAGCAGAAGGTGGGGGTTGATGCTATCTACTGAATGTTCCCCCCTATGCCCTTTCCGGGCTTTCAAATGCACGAAAAATGCTCTCGTGATCAGAAGACGGAGGGACCGGCTTGAAACCATATGCGATTGGACTGGTGACAGGTGTATAGGTTGGAGATGCCAGTTTGCAGTTTGCATGCGGCACGCGCTCCTTCCTGAAGGGACTTGCAGCTTGATGGCTGAGAAAAAAGAGCGTAAGCCTTCGATCGATGAGGAAGCACTCAGGGTTAAGAGCCAGTATACGGATATCGGGAGGAAGCTTAAGAAAAGGGGGTTGGACGTAGAGGGTGAGGTGTAAAGCTTGAAGCTCCTGCTTATACACGCTGAGAAATTTGAGTTTGAAGTTCGAGAGAAAGCCATAGAGGCTGCTGAAGATCTCGTTGAAACCCCAGGGAGTGCTTCTGTCGATAACGCTCTCGTCTGCTTCACTACGGTAGAGAGTGTGGATGAAACTAACGTTTCATGGATTTTGCAGAAGGCTGTCGAGGAGATCAAAGACGTGGCGAGCAAGCTGAACGTTAAAAGGGTTGTCGTTTACCCTTACGCACATCTTTCCCCGGATTTAGCAAACCCGACAGCCGCAAAGAATGTTCTCAAAGAGCTAGCCTCTACGCTTATATCAAACGGTTTTGAAGTAGTCCGCGCCCCCTTCGGTTGGTACAAGCGTTTCACGATATCCTGCATAGGACATCCTTTAGCCGAACTTTCTAGAACACTTAGGCCTTCGGAGGCAGCTGAAGAGTACTCAATCCTTACACCCGAAGGCGAAGTTATCCCCTTGAAGGACTTCGACCTTACGTCGGCACCCGAAGATTTCCGCCAGCTGGTTAGAAAAGAAGTTTATGGTGAAGGAGGCGGTGGAGGTGAGCCTAAGTACCTTGACTACTGTAGAAAGTTCGGGATCGAGTGGGAGTCCTTCTCGGATCAAGGGCACATGAGGTATGGTCCAGAGGCGGCTTTAATGATAGATTTGCTCGCGGAGTACGCTTGGAGCCTCGCCTCTTCTCTCCACATACCTATTTTTAGGGTTAAGGGTACAAACATGTTCGACCTCAGCGTCCCGGCTGTTAAACAACACGCCGACCTCTTCGGCGATAGGCTATACGTTCTTGAAGTTGGGCAGAAGAAGTACGTGATGAGATATGCAGCATGCCATCAGCAGTTTGCCATGCTAAAAGATTGGAACATCAGCTACCGTCACCTTCCTTTTGGCGTCTTTGAGATTGCGGATAGCTACAGGTTAGAGCAACCGGGTGAGCTTACACTTTGTTTCAGGCTGCGAAGGTTCTTGATGCCTGACTTGCATATACTAGCTAGAAGTTTAGAGGAGGCTAAAGAGCTCTCTTTCAAGGTGCATGAGAAAATCTATGAGGAGGTAAGAAAGGTTGGAAGAGATTATGTGTCTATATATAATCTCACTCGCAGCTTCCTTAGAGAGAACATAGACTACCTTACGAAGCTAGCTTCCATGGAAGGGAAACCCGTCCTCCTTCACTTTGTGCCTGAAGGCAAATATTACTGGGTGATAAACGTCGAATACAATATCATCGACCAGCTCGGCAGACCGAGGGAAATAGGAACGTTCCAGATAGACGTGGGCAACGCTCAACGCTTTGGTATAACATACGTAGACGAAGACGGCTCGAGAAAGTACCCTGTAATAATTCACACGGCGTTGATAGGCTCCCTTGAAAGGTACTTGTACCTACTAATGGATACAGCTGCTAGAAATGACGCTCAAGGAGATAAGCCGTCTCTACCGTTGTGGTTATCTCCTGTTCAGGTTAGGTTAATTCCGGTATCAAAAGATCAGTTGAGCACAGCTTTAGCTGTCGCGGAGAAACTAAACTCGTCGGGAGTTAGGACTGACGTAGATGACCGAGATGAAAGTTTAGCTAAGAGGATTAGAGATGCTGAAGTGAAGTGGATCCCCTACATAGTAGTGCTTGGTACTCGGGAGACGTCCAAAGGCGTGCTAAACGTAAGGAAGAGGGACGGCGGGTCGATGGAGATGAGTATTGACGAATTGATCAGAGAAGTGAACGAGAAGCTTAGAGATTGTCCACGTCTACCTCTTCCTTTGCCGATACTCGTGTCTACCCGACCAGGTTACTAGATAAGTGAAGGGCGTGAAGTTTTCACTCAAGGAAAGCTTATATCAAAAGGTAAAGATCTGTAAGGAATTGTCAGAAAAGCTCAGCTTTGAGAGAGTGGAGCGTGCGAAGGAAGATTATCACGCAAGAAAACCACCTGTACATTGCGGAATCACTGTTCACAGTGTAATCGGTTGTACCTATAAATGTTCCTACTGCTATCTTCCAGAAATGGGGATAGCTTTCTCCAAAGCTCAACCATACGGTTTAGGCGGAGAAGATATTACTCTCTCTCTTCTCTTCAACCCATCTTTCATACCGGGTCTTTTAGGAACGTATATTGCCCTAGGCAGTATTGGCGAACCGTTTCACCCAGTGGGCGCTTGGAGGACTCTAGAGTACATCGAGACGTTTAGTAGACTGTTGGGCAACCCTATTCAATTTTCCACAAAAGCAATACTGGATGATCATGTAGCTAAAAGGTTACTGCAGGCTAGAGGATCGCCTATAAACCCCCTTGTGACAATAGTAACGCTTCAGCATAACGAGAAAATCGAGCCTGTAGCCCCATCCCCAGTCAGAAGATTGGAGACTATAGCAAATCTTCGAAAGTCTGGTTTATACCCGATGCTTTTCCTTCGCCCCTTGATCCCTGATCTCCAAGATTCGACGGAATTACTTAGGGAATCTAAAAACAGCGGTGCTACAGCAGTCGTGTTCGGAGGCTTAAGGGTAACTCCCAGCATTATAGCCAGGCTCGCAAGCGTCGGCGTAGATACGTCGCAAATATTGAATAGGGTTAAAGGGCAGTTAAGAGACGGTATTCAGATAAGCGTACAATCACAGGATTTAAAGGAGCATCTTGCAGAGGAGGCTAGAAGGATTGGGCTTACGCCACTATTCAGTGCATGTTGTGCAAACACTCTCAACATATACCTGGCGAAGGGGGTACGAGTACCATGTGCTGGCTTATGCTTTGTTGAGGGACAATTCTGTGCTAAGTGTCCAGTTAACTGTCAGAGTATAAAAGTCGAAGTTGACCCGGATGAGATTAAGTGGGCTGTAAAAGAGTTTCTGAACGTGGATGTTTCACGTGTGGATTTTTCAAGTTCACGCATATTTCTCTATGCCACGAACCCGAAACATGTTGAAAGACGCTTAAGGGTACATAAGGGTATAAGAGCCTTCCTTGAAACCGCGTACCGGAAGAAGTTTTATGTCGAGCAGGGCTAACCCGTTGAGAAATTTCCTGGTGAAGTTAATCTGGGACCCTAATATTCAAAAGGGTGATTATATAATCTACTTCATATCGAGGGGAGCGCCTGGAAACATAGAATCCGTAAGAGGCAATTCCGTAAAGCATGTTTACTTACGTGGGTTTGAGGCAGAGAGTGAAAACCGGGTGCTGTATATACCATTCCATAGGATTGTACTCATAAAAAACGATGCCACTGGAGAGATAGTATACAAAAAGGGTTATTAGGCTTGAACTAGTAGAGGGATGGTTTAAAAGAAAAAAAGGAATTTCGAATGCTACAGACCTTTTTTAGCCATGTAGAGGAGCAAGTCGACTAGCCTGCAGCTAAAGCCCCATTCGTTGTCGTACCACGCTATGACCTTAACTTTACTGTTTTTCTCCCCGAGAACCATGCTTGCTTGAGCGTCGTAAATTGACGAGTGCGGGTTGCCAAGTATGTCGGAAGACACTATGGGTTCATCTACATACTCTAGAATACCCTTCAAGTAGGTTTCAGCTGCTTGCTTGAATGCAGCATCCATCTCTGCTTTACTAACCTCCTTCTCCAATTCAGCTACAAGGTCTACTACAGACACATCAGCTACGGGGACCCTCATCGCCATACCATCCATCTTACCTTTAAGCTCTGGTATTACCAAGTGGAGAGCTCTTGCCGCACCAGTTGTCGTCGGGATTATGTTAACGCCAGCAGCTCTAGTCCTTCTGAAATCTTCAGGGTGTATAAGGTCAAGAACACGTTGGTCGTTGGTATACGCGTGAACTGTTGTCATAAAGCCCCATTTAATGCCAAAGTTTTTGAGTAACACGTAAGCTATAGGTGCAAGACAGTTTGTAGTACAGGAGGCGTTAGATACTACTTCATGTTTTGATGGATTGTAGGTTTCGTGGTTTACCCCCATGACTATAGTGACGTCAGCCCCCTTTGAGGGTGCTGTAACCAAAACTTTCTTCGCACCAGCTTTTATATGTAGAGCAGCCTTGTCGCGATCAGTGAATCTTCCCGTTGCCTCCATTGCTACATCAACGCCTAGACTCTTCCAAGGTAACTTCTCTGGGTTTGGTTCGTTTAGGACGAGGATCTCTCTCCCGTCCACGATAATCTTATTGTCTTTCGCCTCAACCTTGTTGGGTAGTTTACCGAAGGTAGAGTCGTACTTAAGCAGATATGCTAGCATTTTAGGATTGCCGAGGTCATTTACAGCGACCACCTCATATACGTCGAAAAACTCTTTATTTTTTAGAGCAGCTCTAAGGAACAATCTACCTATTCTACCAAAACCGTTGATACCTAGTCTGTAGGTCATCGTAACCCCTTCAAGCTTTGACATTAAAGCTTTATCACTAGAGATTCCGCATCAGACTTGCCCGGGAGCATCATTTTTCATACCTTTCGAGCATCATCATGCGCGGTTAGCTTAAACATAGTCTCCGAACCCCTTAAATATGTGATGGCTTATGTAAACCCTATGAGTTTTGAAGCGTGGAAGGAGGTGGCAGCTAGGATAGTTGGCGACATAGTTCTCTCCACTACGCCTGGGAAGATAATGCGTAAGTGGCGCGAGCATTTTCGAGTGACGCAAACAGAATTATCTGAAGTTATGGGGGTTTCCTCTTCTGTCATAAGTGATTACGAGAGCGGGAGGAGAAGGTCCCCGGGGACAAAGTTTCTAAAAAAATTCGTGATTAGTTTAATCGAGATAGATGAGAGAAGGGGGGGTCACACTCTTAGAAGCCTCTCCTCCTTGATGCTTGGCTCATTGAAACTTCAAGAAGCTGTACTCGATATGAGAGAGTTTGATGAACCTATGGAATCCAAGGAATTCTGTGATAAGATAAACGCTGAACTCATCGTCGGAACCGGGAGAGAGTTGTTGCTCGGATACACTGTAGTGGATAGCATGAAGCTCGTTGTCGACGTCCCAGCGATAGAGTACATAAGGCTCTACGGTGCGACAACTCAAAGGGCTGCAATATTTACCGGCGTAACCCTAGGCAGGAGCCCGATAATAGCTGTCAAGGCTATGCAAGCTGGCATGGGTGGGCTTAGACCTGCGCTTGTTGTAATGCAAGGTGTGTCAAAACCAGATAAACTAGCGGTTTTAATAGCTCAGAAGGAGGGGATACCATTGGCTATCTGCGGCATAGGAGACGCAAGTGAACTCATTCACATGCTGCGCTCTCTCTAGTTACTCGACTTTAATCCTGTAGACCCTCTGCTTAGGTAGAGTAACCTCAAGGTAACCTGATTTATAGGCGGCTTGTATGCGTTCAACATCTATATCAGGTGGGATCTCTAATTCGAGCCTGTAGCCCGTCACTTCGCATCTAGAGTAGAAAGGTATATCGCATAACCTTACCGGCTCCTTCATTCCAGCTTTAATCACGAGCTTGCTCCCGGCTCTCAATACCTCAATGCTGTTCTTATTAACTTTCGGCATGTCAACTCTCACCACTAACTTGTCTCCAGCGTCAATAACTTCGTATAAAGGCTCAACCTCACCTGTTTCAGCATCTATTATAGGCTCGACCATTTTCTCCACTTCTCTAAGAAGCCTCTTTAACTCTCGCCTTAATTCCCTGAAGCTTTCCTCAAACCAACCTTCCACGTCGGGTCACCTACATATACATTGCAGGAACCGTAAACTCGTAAGCCTTACCTGATTCTCTCATCGTCTCCATTGTTCTTTTCATTGTTTCGCGAAGCCTAGCCCTAATCTCCTCTTCTTGCTCTAGTAGAGGTTCAACGTTCACCTTTAAACCTGTAATAGAGTTTAAAACCGTTATTACAGCTGCAGCAGCACCAGGGTCGGGGTAATTTAGGAATGATTCAGCAAGCAGAGCTACACCTTTAACTGACTTGAGGTAACATTCCTTCAATATCATCGCGTAAGGTCCACTTACGAACCCCTCTCTGAATAGGTTAAGACCGTTCTTCTCTAAAAAGGAAATATCATCAGTTGTAACACCCGCTGCATATACCATTGGCTTCTCGAGTTTCATCCTCTGTGGTGTCGGGACACCGCCTATGAGGAGTATACGGTCAATATCCTTTGCTTGAGTCCATTCTATTAACTTACGTGAGAAAGAGTAGACTCCGCTCGGACTCATAGCCACTTCGCTTACGAGAAACAGGAAGCTCCTATCTTGCGTTGTGTAACTGTGAATTCGCATAACAGGATACGGTTGCGCTTCATGGTAAATAATCACCGGGGGGAGGTAAGGGGAATCTACGTACGCTACAACGTTCGTATTGAGATTCTTTACGAGGTATGTAGATGCTATTAAACCTACTAGACCAACATCAGGCATGCCGATCACTAAGTAATCAGCTCCAGGGACTTCCTTAACTTCCATAAAACTCCAGCTACTTTTCATCAGGATCTAGCATTCCTTAGAGACAAAAATAAACTTCACGCTTTCCAGCATGCTAGAATGTACGCAAATTATCCTTAAAATAAAAAAAGTTTTATTTACTGAATCTTTTAAGTTCCTCCACTACAGGTAATGAGCCCTTGCTTAAGAACTCCATGAGAGCGCCTCCGCCAGTACTAACGTGTGAAACTCTTTGCATGTAACCCAACTTAGCTGCTGCGGCGATGGTGTGTCCTCCCCCAATCACGCTGAATGCCTTTGATGAAGCTATAGCCTCAAACGTTCTTTTTGTAGCTTCAGCAAAAGCATCGATCTCGAAAACGCCCATTGGGCCGTTCATGACAAGGCTTTTCGCCCTCTTAATGATAGCCTCGTATTTATCTATGGTTTTGGTACCTAGGTCCTTTATCAGGTAGTCTGTAGGTAAGCTTTCAACCGTAATTTCTTTTCTAGTACCGTTAAAATCTACGGCTAGGTCAACTGGAAGGATAATTTTATCACCGAACTTGTCGAGCACTTCCTTAAATCTAGGGAGTAACTCGATGAACCCCTTTTCCTCTAAAACTCTAACGTTCGGTCTACCCAAGTCACGGTTTTTAGCTGCTAAAAAGAGGTTAGCAACAAGTCCTCCCGTGAGGACGTAATCAGCTATTCCTTGGCTTAGCACGGCTTCAGAAATGTCTGCAGCATCTTCGGCTTTCGCACCTCCCAGTATGTAGACACAGGGTCTCTCGGGCTTAGAGCGGACTTTCGCTAGCGCTCTGAGCTCTTTTTCCAACACCCTTCCAGCTACAACGTGTTTAGCAACAGGCATGAAGCCGACAAGGGAAGCATGGGGTCTGTGAGCAGCCGCAAAAGCGTCCACAACAAATACGTCAACGTAAGATGCTAGGCTTCGGACGAGCTCGCTCTTCGCATGATCCTCAGCTTTTGCGCTCTTCGTTTCGCCATCCCACATTCTAACGTTCTCTAAAACTAGGACTTCGCCATCGTGGAGAGCTTTTATAGCCTCCTGAGCCCTACTACCGAAAATCTCGTCGACAAATTTTACTTTTACACCAAGGATCCTGCCCATAATTTCAGCGTGTTCTTTTAAACTTGTAAAATCGGGGTCACCTTTCCGTCCTTGATGGGCTATTACTACTACCTTAGCTCGCTTAGATACGAGTTCCCTCAAAGTTTGCTCAGTGTGCTCTCTGATCCTGCTATCGTCTAGAATTTTTTTACTTGAGGGGTCTATAGGTGAATTTATGTCCACCCTTACGAAAACTCTCTTTCCAGAAACATTGACATCGTCTAAGGTCTTTATACCGTACTCCTCTAGCATCCTCCTCACCGTAAACGAGGCTCATGATCCGTATATAAAGACCCTCTTTGTAGCTTAACAATCAAGACAACATAAGGGTTTAATCGATCCAAGCTTATAGAGCTACTTCGAGAGTAGCGGAAAGCAGTAGCAGTGCAGCAGCTAACGCTAGGATGGCGAGAATAAGTTCTAGGTCAACCCCTCTCCTTCTAAGCAAGACGAGGCTTATCCACCAGCTCTCTGTTAAAGCTATAGACAACGCTAATAGGGTTACCCAGTTAGAAGGGGTTAGAAAGAACGACGTTAAAACTCTAGCTAGATTGACTGATTCTGCGACAGATATAGCTTTCAGCGTCAAGCCAACTGACAATGAGGTATACACTGCGAAAAGGGGACCGATAAGTGGGATGCTGAAAACTATCAGTGACCCTACGTTATAATAAAAGATACGGTAAACTGTCTCATCCGAGGGTGCTTGACTCTGGTAAAGACTTTTCACCAGCTCAGTGTACTGTTTATACATCTCTTCTAGGAGCTCACGAGGCGCAGGTGCGTAAGCACCTACGATCACAAATACGATTAGCGTGATGAGTGCAAACGGGTAGTTTTTCGCTCTCAGCTTTAACGGCTCGAGTGCGCTCACGAAACTTTCCATCTCGGCATAGTTTTTAAAAAGCTTCTAGCAGAGCATCCCTAAAATAACATAGGCATTTACCCTCATTGATAAGCGATGAAGTTTTCGACGATTGTTGGAATAGCTGGCTACGGAGCTTACGTTCCAGTGTACAGGATAAGGGGTAGTGAGATTTCGAGAATGTGGGGAGCTGAGGAGGAAACCGTGGAAGAAAAGAGCGTACCAGGGCTTGATGAAGATTCGCTTACCATGGCTTATGAGGCTGCCCGGGAGGCGTTGCAAATGTCTAGGGTGAAGCGAGAAGATGTGGGAGCTATCCTAGTGGGATCCGAGTCCCCGCCCTACGCTGTAAAGCCTACAGCCACTGTTTTAGCTGAAGCCCTGGGTTTGTCGCAGAAGATTGTGGCTATCGATATGGAGTTCGCATGTAAAGCAGGGACTACGGCTATGTTATTAGCTGCCGGTCTAATAGCTAGTGGGGCTATAAAGCATGGGCTCGCTATCGGAACTGACAATGCTCAAGCTCGTCCGGGAGATGAACTAGAATTCACTGCAGGAGCTGGAGCAGCAGCTTTCCTGCTTTCTAGAGACTCGGAAAGAATGTTAGCTAGCATTGAAAACGTCTTCTCCTATGTAACTGATACCCCTGACTTCTGGAGGAGAGAGGGCGAAGAATTCCCTAGACACACGTTTAGGTTCACCGGTTCACCAGCTTATTTTCACCATGTCTTAAGTGCAGCTAAAGGGTTAATGGAAGAAACAGGATTAAAGCCTAACGATTTCGACTACGTTATTTTCCATCAACCTAACGTAAAGTTTCCGCTTAGAGCCGCCCAGCTCCTCGGCTTTAAAGTCGATCAAGTCAAGCCAGGTCTACTCTGCAATGAGATAGGCAACACTTACGCTGCGGCTTCGCTGTTGGGTTTAGCTAGGGTGCTTGATATCGCTAAGCCCAACCAGAGGATTCTAGTTGTATCCTTCGGGTCTGGAGCAGGTTCTGATGCTATAAGCTTCATCACGACTGAGAATATAGGTGTGAGTAAGAGTTCAATAGAGAAACTTCTCGCAAGGAAGGTTTACGTTGATTACGCCTTGTACTCTAAGCATAAGGGTACATTAAAAGGTGTTCTGAGATGAATGGAAAGGTCTACATCATAGGTGCCGGGGCTACGAAAATCGGTGAGCATTGGGACAAATCTCTAAGGGATCTTGCAGTGGAAGCATTATTTGCTGCTGTGAAGGACGCGAGCATCGACAAGCGAGATGTAGAGGCTTTGTATGTAAGCAACATGATGTCAGGGGAACTCCAGGGGCAAGAGCATTTGGGGGCTCTAATAGCTACGTGGGCTGGTATCCCAGGAGTAGCGGCGTGTAAAGTCGAGGGGGCTTGTGCTTGCGGCGGTGTTGCTATTCATCAGGCTTATTTGGCCGTCGCCTCCGGACTTTATGATTGTGTAGCTGTGGTAGGCGTCGAGAAGATGACGGACGTTATTCCCAGCGACGTAACCGCTGCTCTGGCAACAGCAGAGGATCAAGATTATGTTGTGTTCACAGGTACATCTTTCGTAGGTTTGAATGCCTTAATCTATAGGTTTTATCTAGAGAAGTATAGGGTAAAACAAGAAGATATAGCTCGTTTCGCCGTTCACTGTCATAAAATGGCTGTTTCAAATCCCTACGCGCAGTTTAGGCGACCTGTAAGTTTGGAAGACGTTATGAGTTCGCCTGTAATAGCTGATCCTATAAGGTTGTTGGAGTGCGCCCCTGTAGGTGATGGTGCTGCGGCATTGATACTCTGTAATGAGAGGTTTCTTAAAGAGAACCCTCGAGACGATCTGATAGAAATATCTGGCACTGCAGTAGCAACCGACATCGTCAGCATGCATGAGAGAAGGGATCCTCTAGCCGCTTCGGCTCTACGTAGGGCTCTAGATATAGCCATGGAAAAGGCGGGTATTGAAACGAAGGAAATCGACGTACTAGAAGTGCATGATGCTTTTACAATACTTGGCATACTCCCTCTCGAGTTAATGGGTTACGCTCCCCCCGGCGAGGGTTGGCGTCTTGTAGCGGAAGGACAGGTAGAGCCCGGCGGAAAGATACCGACGAACACCATGGGTGGCTTAAAAGCGAGAGGTCATCCGGTTGGAGGCACTGGAGTTTACCAGGTTCTAGATATCGTTACCCAGCTTCGCGGTAAAGCCGGATCCAACCAAGTTGAAGACGCTGAAATAGGGTTGGCCCAGAATTTCGGAGGTGTGGCGAGTACAGTAGCTGTCAATATACTGAAGAGGGTGAGGTAGATGGTCTGGGCTGAAAGCGTACCTCGGGTATGGAGGGAGAGGGTCAAGAAGTATAGGTTACTGGGTGGTAAATGCTTAAAATGTGGAAGTGTCGTGTACCCTTATCGACCAGCTTGCCCGTACTGCGGTCATGAAGAGCTTCAACCTTTAGAGTTGTCTAGAAGAGGGAGAGTCATCAATTTTACAATCATCAGGCATCCACCAACAGGGTTTGTAGGTAAAGAGCCCTATGTGGTAGCTATCGTGGAGCTAGAAGATGGTGCTCGAGTGCTCGCTCAACTTACTGATGTGAAGCCGGAGGATGTGAAAATAGGGTTGGAAGTTGAAGCCGTGTTCAGGAAATACAGAGAACAGGCTTCTAACGGAGTTATAGAGTACGGTATCAAGTTTAGACCGGTTTAAGTAACTGATTTTTCTCTTTATCTTTTAGATGTAGCTTTTGCTATAAAAAATCCTGTTGATTTATGGAGATGAGGATACAATCTACGCACCTTTTTACTGCACTTGTAACCAGCGTAACCAGGAACACCTAACAGACTTTCACTGTCCAACATATCGGTTTGAACCGTTAAGTCAATAACAGTTTCCCCTTCGTCAGATAATAGGGAGCACGTAGAATACACGATTGAGCCGCCGAGCTTTAGATGTTCAAGAAGATTTCTTATTAAGTTAACTTGCTTAGACATAAAATAACTTACATTTGTCTTTTTCCAAAGTGAAAGCCTTAAAGCTGGATCACTTATAATAGCTCCAGTGTTCGTACATGGCGCATCTAATAGTATTTTATCAAATTTTTGAGAGAACTTTATCTTACTTGAATCGGCTTGTACTACATGAACGCCCCTTACACCCATCTTAGTCAACATTTCTTTCAAGTCGTTTACACGTTTCATGGATACATCTACAGCTATTATTTCAGCTTCATTACGTGATAACTGTTGCACGTGTGAAGTCTTCACACCAGGTGCGGCGGCTGCGTCCAATACGAGAAGGTTTCTGGACTGACCCAAGGCATGAACAACGGCTGCACTACCTTTGTCCTGTACCACGAGAAATCCCTTTTCGGCTAGCTTAAGGACTTCAACTGGAATATCTTCCCCTCCTACGATCTCTAACATCTCGGGAAAATCCTCGTCTTCTCGCAAGTTAACAGTGCGTTCGAGACGTTTCATCACTTGCCGTACACTAGCCTTAAGCTCGTTAACTCTCAGCCAGACGACCCTTCTAGAGCTGGCTTTTACCAGTTTCTCAACATCAGGTAGTTTAAGATGTTTGCACAGCTCCTCCACTAACCAAGGAGGAAAAGAATTTGTATAGGCGATTCTCTCGACTGGTGGAAGGCTGGCAATTATTTGTTCAATTTTCTCGACACTAACGCTTTTAAGGAGATTTCTAAGCTTGCCCGAAAGTAACCCTGTCTCCATAAAGCTTGCTTCTGAAGTGACGCCAGAGGTTTTTATGGCATAAGCTACGTAAAAGGCGCATTTACGCCTACGGGGTAAATTGTCCAGACTGTTTTTCCTTAAAAGCAACTCAGCTCGCGCGAACTTAGCAAGAGCCAGCTTGGTGAGCTTCAGTGCATTAGGGTCTCTTTTTTCTAGTTTCTTAAGTGCTTTAGAGAACGCGTCCTCTAAAGAGAAACCATACCTATCTATCAACTCAAGCGTAAGAGTTGCGAGCCTAAAGGCATTTAGGGAAAAGAGCTCAGCCATGAAGGTTCATGGGATAAAGATTTTAAGTGTGAAACTTAAGTAGAAAATCAGAGACGCTACAAGAAATCCTCTTTCGAAATTTGTTCTAAAAAAGGTGGCGACCGTTGCTGTAAGGATACCTAAGGTTAACACTTGTAGAAGCCTTAAGGTCGCGGCTAATAAGACCATTATATTCCAGGGAACCTCAGGGTAGTTTAAACCGGTAAAAGAGTAGTGCAACAACATATAAAGCATCAAAGGCGTCTTAGCTAATGCTACACCGGCTGCCACTCCTAGTGGTTGAGCTTTTAAACCGGTTAGTAATCGACCTAGAGTCAATATGATAGCTAGAATAGCTAAAAAGCTTATAAAATAATCAAAAAAGAGAAGAGCTTCCGGAGGAATCACAATAGAACTTAAGTTCCGTGAATATAGTATGGGAACTTGCTCAACTTCGATGAGTTTAAGTGGAAGCTTTGTTAATTGTACTACCAGAATACCAGCAATTAAGCAAGAAGAGAGGGTAAGTAAGCTCATTGTAGTATTTTTATATAAACTGATTACTAACTGTTGGGGGACTATGAATTTGATTATATTGTCGAAAATAACGTAGCGTTTTCTTCTCATTTGAAGAGCTCTTTTTATAGCCTCATCTCCTTCTTTCATAACTTGGTAAAAGCGGTAGCCTTTATCAGTCAAGCAGTATCTTCTAGCGTCATCCTTTGTTATAAGGTCTCGTAAACCGTCAAGATTATAATAGAGAGTGCCCACACTAAGGTTTAACTCACGTTTCAACTCTGAGAAAGGTACCGCCCCTCTTTCCGCTAGCAACTCTACGATTCTCCTTTTAATAGGATTGCCGATAACAGAGTATACTTCCTCTATGTCGGCTGATTCAACGCCTTCATTGAAAGACATCGCCTAAGGGCTGGTATCGGGGTAGCTATAAGGATGTCGCGGAGATGCTTGAGCTTAGATGGTTGCGTGTTCGGCAGAAAGAATATAGGGAACTGAGCTAGAGATTGATGAGATGCGGTGTTATGTTACAGCTTAGTGTTCAACGGCTTAGAGGAAGACCTTAACAGGATCAGGAGCATACCTCAAATGCCAATAGAGCTAGCTTTACCTCTAGACACTTTACAGACTTTAAGTATACCGGAGCTCGCCGATCCATTTCTAGAAGAGAACGTAAAAGTTGAGTACGTAAAACTTCTCTCGCCGTGTCAAGATACATTAGTAGAAGATTTGGAAAAAACAGTGATTCTGGCGGACGAGCTCACTGCCGAGTTCATCGTACTCCCGGTTGATAAAGGCGGTTTACACTCGATCATCAATGTAATTGATAAAATATTCGAATCGGCTGTAGTCTATTCAAAGAAGATAGCGCTAGAGCCTTCGAGAGAAGCGTTAGCTAAGGTAGTTTCTTCAACAAATAAGTTCTTGGGGGGTGTTTTCAAGTTTTCATTTTCGCCAACACCAACTTCTACAACAGATGAGGTAACAACTCTAGCATTGACGTACTTAGGTCAGCTTGCCGCTGTCAAGCTAGTGGGGTTTTCAAATGAGGGCAACGCTTCTAGAATTTCAGGTGCCTCTGGGATAAACGTCTTCGCGTTGATAAAGGAGTTGTTAGAGAGTGGATATGATGGCTACTTTGTCCTTGATTACGAACCTCGTGGACTTATGTTACCATCACGTCTCGTGTGGGAGGATTGTGAGCTCTTGATACAGTACATAAACTCGCTAATCGAGAAGCGTAGTTAACCTTTACCCATCAGTTCACGCTTTTTAGCTTCAGAGGCTGTCAACATCACCCACCCGACCCAAGTTGAGAAGAAAACAGTAAGTGCTACTATGATTGCGATTGGTAACGCCATGACCCACCAACTCCAAGCCTGATCGCCGAACAGTGAGAGTATCGAGGTAGCCCAGGTGATAAATGACCATATGTACAGTGCTCCGAAACAAAGTGAGGAGATCACTATTATAAAGCCCAACTTTCTTCCTCTCACGGGGTGCTGAGAGGATAGTATATGAAAAACTTGACGGGGGAGAGAATGCCGCGTTTAACGAGAACAATAAGGAAAATCGCCTTAACACTCGGCATCTACAACCTCTACGAGAAACTACTAGAGTCTGAGGTATTAAGTGCTGATAAGAAACCATCTCACGTCGCTGTGATTTTAGACGGCAACAGGAGATGGGCTAGGGAGGAGGGTCTACCTTTAGAGGAAGGGTATAAGGAGGGAGCTCGCCGCGTGGAAGACTTTCTTAAGTGGTGTTATGATGCTGGCATCAAGACTGTCACCTTATACGCCCTGTCAACAGAGAATATTCACAGACGTAGCCAAGAAGAGCTTCAAGTTCTGTTGGGTATATTGAGAGAGTATTTGAAAAGGGAGCACGAGAGAGGAGAGCTTATCAAAAGAAAGGTTAGGGTAAAAGCTCTAGGCTTTTTAGATTTGCTGCCATCAGATATTGTAAAAGAACTAAGAGAATTAGAAGATAGGACTAAAGAGTTCAGAGAAAGGTTCCTTAATGTCGCTATCGCTTACGGCGGCAGGGCAGAGATAGTTGAAGCCGCGAAAAGGATAGCGAAAGACGTCTTGAATAGGGACATTAGTATCGATGATATAGATGAAAAAACTTTTGAGAAATATCTTCTAACAGCTCATTTACCCAATCCGTACCCAGACCTCGTTATAAGGACAAGCGGGGAGTCGCGTATAAGTAACTTCCTACTTTGGCAGATAGCGTATTCTGAACTTGTATTCCTCGACGTCTACTGGCCGGAGTTTAGAAAAATTGATTTCTATAGGGCGTTAAGAACCTATCAGAAGAGGAGTAGAAGGTATGGTGCCTAGGGTCGGGCTCTTGCCACAGATTTACTCTAGTTAAACCATATACGCTTTTCAATTAAATTAGTTGGATGATGAACTGTAGACTGAGATAAAACAGGAATGTAAGAGCCGCTACGTATATTTAACCCACTATAACACACTTATTGATTTAGTATGTCATATGACTTGTTGAGTTTCGCGAGCTTTGAAGACTTTGTTGAGTATCTGGACGCACAGATAAACCAGTTTAAATCCAAGCTTGAATACTTGGAAAAGAGGTACGAGTTTTTAAAAGACAAAGCCGATAAGGTAAAGAGGTTGGAGGATATTCTGAGTAGATTAGTTGGAGAGCAGATCAAGACTATAAACGAAGTGGACTTTATGGGGATTAAAGTGGTTGTAAGCACACGGGCCTTGGACGAGTTGATAGCAGTTGAAGAAACTTTAGCTTCGGTAAGGGATGTGTATGCTGCACTCATAAGGGTTAGAGAAGTAGTCGCTAGACTAGCTAAAGAAGCTGGTGCAGAGCGGGGTGGGCTTAACCTCCTTGTTCAGACGATTAACGGTATACCGATCAAGCTTCTGTTTAAGGAGAGCGAGACATTATGAAACTGATATTGGTTCTAAGCATCCCATTCATCTTTGCGTTAGCTTGTGCTCAACCATACGTGACGACCTTACAGCCTGAATCTGAAGTAGTAGACGCGACGGTGGTTGGAGACCGGTTAACAGTTTTGTATGCTAATGGTAGCCTCATAGTTTACAGCTTACCTTATTTAACATTGGATAGAATGGTTAATTTATCATTCATGAACACGAAGCTTGTTGGTATTGGTGCTTTAGAAGACAAATCGATAGTATTAATTTTCAATAATGGAACCATACTCACCTTTGATCCTAACACCGGGGTTGTAACAGGGTCGGTGAATGTTGAAATTAGCGAGCCGATTGATCGCGCTGTAGTGGGCGGGAGATGGATAGCTTTGTTCACAAAATACCATTATTTAACTGAGAAATCTTTAGTAAAGTTAGATCGAGTATACATTTATGATACCAAACTAAAAGCAGTCACTTTTGTTATAGATAGAAAAGCAGGTATAAGGATGGTATATGTTTTCAATGCGAAAATAGTCGGAAACCTACTTTTAGTGATAGGAATTGATACAACTTGCGAGATATGTAAACTCACTGACACCTATGCCGCCGTGTATAACTTGACAAACTTCGAGCTCCTGTTCTTGAAAAGGGTAGGCGAATGCAAAGCTGATATAAGTTCTCGAGGATTGATAGCCATTAACGTTCACCAAGGTATCGGTTTCTTTTACGATTTCTCAACTAAGCAAGAAACGAATTTTAACATAGAGGGAAATATTTTAAATATAAAAATAGTAGAAGAAAATATTTTTATTCTTTCACGCAAAGAAAATAGCTTTTATATTTTTAGATTAGATAAAGGAACCATTACTAAACTTAAGGAGTATGAGGATGGATACGAGTTATTTTTTATAAACTCGCAATTATATGTGGCATCTTCCTATATCTACTTTGGGGATCAAAAACTACGTGTAGCTAGCTTTGTACCACCATGGAAACCTAGACTCATTGGCGAGTATGAGGGAGGTGCTATACTACTTTACGGTAGGTGGCTGTTGTGTTCAGTGTACGACGTCGTTGAACGCGTCGACTTTGCGCTTGTGCAAGTGATAACTGAAGCTGGCTCAACCATAGTAGTCCCTCGGTTAGGCTTAACGGCACAGAGCAATAATTCAGGTGTTGCACTGTTGAAGCTTCCGCCCGGTTTGTATGAAATTAGAGTCGAAAAAAGTGGTTTTAAACCAAATTCAACGGAGGTAGATGTTAAAGCTGGTGATGATCTAGTATTACACATCCAATTAACCCGAGATTCTAGAGAAGTCTCTGATGAGAACGAGACAGCGTTTCTAAAAATCCTCCTTGTCAACGCTTCATCTCAAACAGTTAGTCACGTTGCTGAAATCTGTGATTCGAATGGTTCGCTATTGAAGAAAGTTCATTTAAATATCAGCGAAAACGTCGTGAAGCTTAAACCTGGGGACTATATAGTGAAGGTTAGTTTCAACGGATGTTCGTGGAACAGGACCATTCAATTAAGCTCAGGCGATAACGCTGAAGTAAGTATACATTTCAACTGTTCACACGATTCAGTTGTGACGTCAATTGATTCAGACGAGAGAAGGAGGGTTGATGTTGATGAAATAAAGTCGGCAATTCTCCCCTTAATGTCTTTGGATAAAACTCCGCGGGACTCGTCGAAGCAGCATCTTCCAAGGCTCTATGATATAAGAGGAGAGGTTATAGATCCGAATGAAGGTGTCAAAGTGCTCGTCTTCTTTTACACGAAATGTACAGGGTGTTCGCTACTCGTTCCGAAACTTAAAGGGTTACAAGTTGATATGGTCATGATATCTCCCTCTACCTACGATGATGAGTTTTCACTAAGAGACTACATGGAAGAGGTTGATGCACGTGAGTGGTACTGGGTTTTAGACGAATCGGCGAGTCTCACAAGGTACTTTAATATTACAGCTTTTCCCACGGTGGTTCTGTTAGACGATGGTGTAGTTAAGTTCATCGGTGTCGGCTATTCTGAAGAAGCTCGTGAAATGGCCGCCATCATAGCTGGTGCTCTAACACGCTATCTAGAAGAGCTCACTGATCCAGCTGCTTTGGCCGCCTTGTTTGGTGCCTTTTTGCTTATCCTCATGTCTCGTATATGGAAAGCCAGGGAATGGCAAGCTGACTTCGAGACATAATCCAGACGAAGAGGATTTAAGGAGGCTCTAAATGGTTAAGTCTGAAGAAGTATGGGAGGTAAAAAGAGACCATCAATATCCCAATTAGAGAAAAGGGTGCAAAAAGAACAAGAGAGTAAAACATCTAAACAAGAAGGTGGAGGAAAGCCTAAGCTTAAGGTTACTGGCGAAGGAGCTCTAACTCAGACGTCAGTGGATGTTATATATCGAGAGTTAGCTAAACTCCCCTACGCAACCCCCTACCAGGTGTCCAGCATGTTTGGGATAAAGGTTAGTGAAGCTAAACGGGTACTACGTAGACTCGAAGAACAAGGAGCTCTTAAGCTACTAGACGCTAATAAGCGTGTGAAAATCTACGTTCCCGCTAAAGCGGCAAGCTAGCTGAGGTTTTACAGTCCTAAAACGTCGGCTAGACTTTTTTGCGGTAAAATACTAGCTGACTTTTGTATAATTTTTTCGATGGATTCTCTATCAGCGTTAACTATTCCAGGCTCAAGTATTTTAACTAAACCTTCGCTTGATAACCTCCTTAAAAGTGAGTCCGGATCTTTCACTCCCAAACTTTTCATGTCCGATTTAAACCGAAGTTCTCCAACGCTCCAATATCTACGTAGATACTGGAGGGCTAGCAAAAATTCCTTATCTAAAGATAATAGAGTCTGGGTGGAGGGGGACTCTCTTTCTAGAATACTACTCTCAGGTTCCGAGAGTTCGCCAGCTGTATTTAACTCCTTTCGGGGTTTTTCTTTCTCTTCTTCTTTTACCTCAGTTGTCTTTTGTTCTTCCTCGTACAAGAACTTTAGTAAAGCCCCATGTTGATCTTTGGAAAAATGTGGCGTCTTCCTTTTTGTAACCTTAGAATGATGAACGGTAGCCGAGATTTTTCTCACGTAGATTCTTTTCGGGATAATGATATCTAGGTGCTCATCGACAACCTCTACCTCAGAAGCAGCTTCTATGAAACTCCTCCGTTGTAATTCTTCAATGAGAAGCGACAGCGTGACGAGACCTATCCTTTTATCCTCTCCCCACTTCAACAACTCATCTATCGTCAATGTTTGTTTAGATTTCACAAGCTCCTCAAGCTCCTTCAGCAGCTCTTCGTACTCATCCATGGCTCTGACCTGTTTATGAACCAGTTTGAGAACTTGTATGTTCAGTAGATGGACTTGGAGCTATTAACGCTACAAGGCCTCTTTCGGACAGCATCTGAAGATATGCTAGAAGAGAAGTTTGTGCTTCTCTCCGATGCAGTTTAAATTGCTTAGCGACATGCTCGATTACATTATTAACGGTCTTCTCACCATCTAGCAGCTCCCACACGAAGCCTCCTACTTGATCGAGTACTATTTTTCTCTCAGTTGGTTCTTTTACAAATCCGCTAAAGAGACCGGGTTTCGAGGAAGGTTCAAGCTTTATCGTGAGTACAACTT
This sequence comes from Thermofilaceae archaeon, assembly GCA_025057995.1. Taxonomy (GTDB): domain Archaea; phylum Thermoproteota; class Thermoprotei; order Thermofilales; family Thermofilaceae; genus JANXEW01. The sequence continues at coordinate 53,587 of JANXEW010000003.1, forward strand.
CCCCCTTCTCGTTCTTCTCCCAAGTAACTGTAGGGTTCCTTATAGGCTTGCTAGCTAGTATCACCTCCAAGGGGATGGGCGGAGGCTCGACCTTTCTCGAACGCTTAAACAGTGGCACGTTATGCACTTAATACACTACGTTAAATTTTTGGCGCAGCCCATACCTAGTGCTTCAACGGGTTTAAGTGTATGAACGCTAGCGAGCTACTGAACAGTAAACTCTTGGAAGTATCCCTTAAGTACGGGTACGTAAGTTTTAACGAATTACAGTTACGCGCCTTTGCCACTCTAAAAAGAAGAGTTAACACGGTCATTATAGCACCCACGGGTTACGGTAAAACAGAGGCTGTTCTTTTCCCGATAATGAGTTCCCTTGTGACAATGGATATAGGTGATCAAAGGGTTAAGGCGCTTTATATAACACCTCTCCGCGCGCTTAACAGGGACATCTTTCACCGGATGAATAAAATAGCTTTAGAGCTTGGTTTAAGGCTTGGAGTTAGACACGGTGACACACCGCAGAGTGCCAGGAGGAAGATGATAGAAAACCCTCCTCAGATCCTTATAACAACTCCTGAGACACTCCAGTTTATACTCGTAAATAAGAAGATGCGAGAAGCATTGCAGGATTTAGAGTGGGTAGTAGTTGACGAGTTGCACGAGTTAATATCGAGTAAGCGTGGTGCTCAACTGACGATCTCCCTTGAAAGATTAGAATCGCTTTGCAGACTAGAGCTATGCAGGGTGGGACTCTCCGCTACGCTTAGAGATCCTATCCAGGCAGGGTTCTTCCTTACAGGCGGGAGATACTTCGAAGTAGTAGAAGCTGAGGGGGTTAGAAGATATGAGGTAAGCGTGGTTTACGTAAGCTCTTACGATGATGTTGAGGAAAGAGTAAAATTTCTAGCCGATCTCCTGGATCAATACGGGAGCGTTATCGTTTTCACAAACACTCGTGAGACAGCAGAGGCTCTGGGAGCTAGGCTGAGAAAGCTTCGCAGCGGAGTAATTGAAGTCCACCACGGCTCCCTATCTAAGGAGCAAAGAGTTGAGGTTGAGCGAAGATTGAAGGAAGGGCTTTTGAGATGTGTCATAGCTACCTCTAGCTTAGAGCTAGGCATAGACGTAGGTCATGTGGGTTACGTAGTGCAGTATATGTCACCTAGGCAGGTAAATCGTCTAGTCCAAAGAATCGGTAGAAGTTCGCATTTTATAGGAGGAGTTGCCAAGGGATGCATCATTGCGGCGGATCCTGATGACCTTCTGGAATCCATCGTGATCTCTAAGCGAGCTGCACACGGGGATCTTGAAAACATTGGTTTTGAAGAGAAGGCTTACGATGTCCTAGCCCATCAGCTCGTGGGGTTGCTTTTAGAGCGGGGTGAAGTGAGCATCGAGGAAGCGCATAAATTGGTGTCAAGGGCCTGGCCCTATAGAAACATTAGTATCCGCGAGTTAAAGACCCTAGCAGAGTTTCTAAATAGTATTAAGATCCTACGGTTAAAGAATGAGAAGTTGTCATTGGGTTCACGGAGTATTCGATACTATTATGAAGCTGCATCGACTATACCGGATGTAGAAACACTAGATGTGATTGATGTAGCTGATAGAAGGAAAATCGGAGTTTTGGATGGAGATTTCGCCATTTCTTCCCTAGCTGAGGGGAGTAGGTTCATACTGGGAGGCAAAGCATGGGAAGTGGTAAAGCTTGCTTTGGATGAGGGGAGAGTTTACGTAAATGCGGCGGGTGAATTCGAGGCTGCTATACCCGCTTGGATGGGGGAAGATCTACCGGTCCCTTATAAAGTGGCTAGAGAGGTGGGTGCTTTAAGGCGAAGGTTGCTTTCAGAGCCTTTATCTAAGCTCTCGAAGGAATACGGTGTGGATGAACGAGTACTCAGTGAAGTAAGAGGGTACCTTGAATCTCAAAAGCAAGTTACCGGCATGATCCCCAGTGATAGAGATATTATTATTGAGTGCGGGAATAAGTTGGTTGTTATACATGCTTGCCTAGGTACGAGGGCCAATTCGCTTCTAGCCCTGCTTTTAAGCTTCATGCTTGCGAAAGGACGCGGAATTTCCTCTAAACAATACTTTGATGCATATCGTGTAGCTTTCTCTCTTTCGAGAGATATCAGTCCAGAGGATATCAGAGAGTTATTAATTAACAAGTTTGATGAGTTAATATCTCTGGTGAGAGAAGCTATAAAGACTTCTGGTTTATACTTGTGGAAGCTTAAACACGTTTGCCAGAGGATGGGTATATTAGAAAAGGGTTCTGAGCCTAAGCTGCCTATTAAAAAACTAGCTGAGTTACTGGAAGGAAGCGCTGTTGAAGAAGAAGTAATAAGAGAGCTTCTAAATACGCGCTTAGATTTGGAAACTTTACGGTTGCTATCGAATAATTTAAAAGAAAAAAGAGTGCAAATTCACGCCGTGAGAGTAAAAGAGTTCTCACCTATGGCTAAGATCCTTTTCGAGAAGCCTTATAGGGTGGGAATTTTAGTAAGAGGTACTGAGCCTCTCCTAGTTCTAGATGCTTTGAAAAAGAGATTAGTAAATACTCGCATGCCCCTTGTATGTTTACACTGCTTAGAATGGAGCAATGAGATTCTTGTAGGTGAAGCGCCAGAACAACTACTTTGTCCTAAATGTGGTTCAAAAGCTATCGCAGTTCTCAACTACTGGGGTAATGATGCTTTAAAGGTGCTGAAAAAATGGAGAAAAGGTGGGAAACTCAGCAAAGAGGAAACAGACATAGTCAAAAACGCTCAGAAAAGCGCTATCCTGTTAATGAGTTATGGTAGAAAAGCTTTGTTGTGTTTAGCAGGTAGGGGAATCGGACCCACTGTCGCGTCTAAAATTTTGAGTGCAAGCAAGAGCGAAGAGGAACTCGTGCGAGATATCGCTAAGGCTGAGGTAAACTACCTTAGAACGAGGGAATACTGGGATAGGTAAACTCCACGTAAACCTAAGAGTCATGTAACCCTTCAATTATGGTTATTAAGTTTGAGAGAAGGCTTGGTTAAAATTATTTAGTTAACTTACTAAGCTTTTAGGCATTAAAGATTGAGCATTAATGAGTATTATTAAACGAGGCTGGGTTCATGGTTTTCTGTAATACGATGATTTTAAGGAACATCGTATCTTACAGTATGGATTCTTGATAGGTCACAAGGAAGGGAAAGCTCTTAAACCCCCTATTGAGGGGCAAGAGCGAGGTGCGGATATCATGGAGTATGTATATGCCAGTTTACTGCTACATTACGCTAAGCGCCCTATCACAGAAGATGGATTGAAGAAGATACTTGAAGCTGCTGGAGTCGCCGTAGATGATGTTAGAGTAAAGGCTATCGTAGCAGCTTTAAGCAATGTGAACATCGATGAAGCCATAAAGAGTGCTGGCTTTTCTGTATCTACTGTCGCCGTGACAGCTCAACCAGTTCAGCCAGCAGCTCAGCCAGCTGCTGAGGCTAAGAAGGAAGAGAAGAGGGAGGAGGAGAAAAAGGAAAGCGAGGAAGAGGTAGCTGAAGGCTTAGCTGCGCTGTTCGGTTAACGACTTGAGTAAAGCTTCCACTTTACGTGGGTCATCAGAGTATAACCTGATCTTGCTGGATAAGCTTCCAGATACAGAGGTTGTTTTTGTTTTAAACTCTAAAAAGTGGCGGCGAGTATCGACTTTTACTATAGATATGTGTACGGGAGCCTTAATGGGTGTTCTCCCCTCTAGTAATAGCCCTTTATCGGTAACTATGTAGAATGAAGGGACCTCTATCCTACCGCCTAGCTTCTCTAAGCGTAACTTTGTAAGGAAGTTGACTATTTGAAAAATTATCATAAAAAAGCCATAAAATATTAAAAATGATATAAATGATTCCATATTTGATTCAAAATTGAATATTTTTAGAAAATCCTTAATCGATTGAATTATCTGATCTCTTACACCTGGTACGAATATCAGGATCATAAAAAGGAACGGCGTAACCATCTGCGGTATAAGAGCTGTTGACTGTTTGCTCAATTCTTCCTGAAGCAAACGGTCGCGTGATTTTAAGCGTTCAACTTCATTCCGGCTAATCGACAAAAGTACCTGTCCGCTTTTCACATATTCAATATCTCGGATAATCGTCGCGGCGCTTCTTCCACCCAAAACTAGAGTTATAGCTATAGTAGCTATAATGTAAATAATAAAGAAAGTCCCCATGTGCTGGGGTTGGTGAGAAGATAGGTAAGCAAATACTATTAGAAGCGCCACTGAAACGAGTGTTGTAAGACGTGAGTCCATGAGTTAAACCTCTATCGGTTGATCTGAAAAAACTTGTGTAGTATGTTAAAGGCTAACTTGAATTTCGATGGGACAGACAGTTTAGTGAGATGTCTTAAAAAAGGTCTGATAAATAGAGTGGAGGGCATTAGTCGTGGGGAAGCTTATGGATGAAAAATTAAAGAGTAGAAAAATTTCAGAAATATTCGAATGTGAGGAGGGTTCTCGAGTAGCTATTAGGGGTTGGGTTTACCGCTTTAGAGATCTTGGTGACAAAGTCTTCTTAGTTGTCAGAGATTCTTCGGGTGTAATCCAGGTTGTGTTTGAGGGTGAAGGGGCAACAGAAGCACGTCTCGTCGATGTAGAAGCATCGGTATTTGTTATCGGGCGGGTGAGGAGTGACAAAAGAGCCCCTGGAGGTAAGGAAATCGCTGGTGAAGCGATGGAGCTGTTAGGACCGTCTCATAACTTCCCGATAACAAGAGATATATCAAGGGAGTTTCTCCTAGATGTAAGGCATCTATGGGTTAGGAGCAGAAGGATGCAATCAATGATGAAGATTAGACACACTGTATTTGGTGCTTTACACGGGTACTTTCGAGAGAACGGGTATTACGAGGTACATGCGCCAATGTTTATCACAGCAGCGGTTGAAGGAGGTGCCACGCTTTTTCCTGTGAAGTACGTTGATGGTAGCACCGTTTACTTGACTCAATCTTCACAATTTTATTTAGAGGCGTTAATATTCAGTCTTGAAAAAGTCTACACGATCGCTCCATCATTTAGGGCAGAAAAGTCGAGGACTCGAAGGCATCTTACAGAGTTTTGGCACTGTGAAGCTGAAGTCGCTTGGGCTACTCTAGATGATATAATGCAAGTCGAGGAAGACCTTATCTGGTATGTGGTGCAAAAGGTTCTTGAGGAAAACCAGGATGAATTAAAGTCATTAGGTAGACGTCTCGAGAGACTCGAGCAGTGTAAACCACCTTTCTACAGGATAAGTTACGATGAAGCTTTAGAGCTCTTGTCGATGAAAGGTGTAAGTATAAAATGGGGGGACGACCTCGGCGCAGATGAGGAGCGACTCCTAGTCGAAGAGTTCGATAAGCCCGTTTTCGTCCACCGTTACCCGGAAAAAGTAAAGGCCTTCTACCATAAAAGTGACCCCAAAAGACCTGAGGTCACGCTCTCAGCCGATCTCTTAGCTCCCGAGGGCTATGGAGAAATTATTGGTGGCGGGGAGAGAGTCGATAACCTCGACGAGCTAATAAGTAAGATCAAAAAGTTCGGTCTTCGACCAGAGGATTATGCTTGGTATCTAGATTTACGTAAATATGGTTCTGTACCTCACTCGGGTTTCGGGCTAGGTGTCGATAGAACTGTTATGTGGATAGCGGGTTTGGATCACATTACCGACGCGTTACCCTTTCCTAGGACACTAAGACGTGTGTATCCATGAACATGTACGAGCGTGGAGTGGTACAGTGGAAAGCGTTAAGAAAGTTATAAAAAATCAAGAAGCTATCCCTCTTCAATCTATAATTAAGCCCCGGTAGCTCAGCCGGTAGAGCGCCGGCCTCGTAAGTATATAGTAGTGCAGCTGAGTGATCAAGAGAGCCGGAGGACCCGGGTTCAAATCCCGGCCGGGGCTTCCTCTTTTCCCTTACAGCTTTCATAAAAATCCAGATTAGTATTTTTACGCTCTTCAAATGTTTCAACTATGAGGGGGAAAGTCAAGACAAAAGTGCATTCGTAAACAACAATTTGAGTTACTGATTAGCTAAGTTGTTAACCTTTAGTAGGAGAAGTTTTGCCTCCATAATGAGGGCGCCTAATGATGCCGTAAGTGCCAGTAAGAAGTCCATATACGGGTACACTAATCTCTCAGCTTTTCCCTCCTTTATTTTGGAGAGGTGGTATAGGTGCAACGGCACAAAGATCAGCGACACTGCCGCTAAGAAATATTCTAAGTTTCCGAGAATTAACAGAGCAGCAGATATTGTAAGTATAGCCATGAGTGAATAGGAGAGCAGAGTTATCACCTTAGAATAAACGCACCCCCTCGAGTGTCGTCGGAAAAGAGGGAGTCCACATCCATACTCAAAGTATCTTTTCAGCACAGTTGTGAACCTCGTTCTATTGTAGTGAAAAACAGATACGGGGCTGCACAATATTTTATAGCCTGCTTTCGTTATCCTATAGAAAAAATCCAAGTCTTCAAAACCATACCTACCGTAACTAGGTGGAATAATTCTAGAGTTTAGTAAGACGTCGCGACGGAGCAACACGTTTGCAGTAACTAGCAGGTTTACGCCTATATCATGGACGATTATCTTGCGAGAGTGTTTAGGGTTGGGGGAGATGAGTGAATATTCTTGGGCTCTTGAAATCACTTTTTCCAAGTTTATTCCGGTTACGGATCCAGCTATCACATCTACTTGCTCGGAGAGCATTTCTTTCATCATCCTCTCTAACCAGTCAGGTGGAGCTACACAATCACTGTCTATGAATGCCACGTAACATCCTCTTGAAGATATTCCACCGAATATCCTAGCTCTGATAGGTCCAGGGTCTTTTCTCAACTCAATAATTTTTACATCAAGTTTCGTAGATTTTACAAGTTCTTTAACATCGTGCGAGCTTTCCGGTGTAACAATGACTAACTCTTCAGGAGGTAGTGATTGTGCCTCTAAACTACTGATAAGCCTCCTTAGTTCAGAGTCAATCCCGGCTGAAGCCACGACGACGCTTACGTGCACAAAGTCACTTCAGCTACGGTTCAAATATTTTACTTGGAAGCGTTAAAGCCGGTACGGCAAGTTTTTTGAGTACCAGTGAGGTATAGGGGTGTACATGTGGCGATGCCGAGGTTGTAGAAATGAACGATGGAGTGAGGTTACTATGCATATCAGATGTTCATGGTAGACAGGAAGCTGCTAGAGAGCTGGTATCTAGTATCGAGCAATCTACGCTGAAGGGGATCGATGCAATAGTAATAGCCGGAGATGTGGGCAGTCCGCAGAGGGAGGATGCGTTTTATTCAGTAATCAAAGAACTCATGAAATTCGATAAGCCTGTCTTGTATATTCGCGGGAACTGGGACGTAAACTTACCTACAGGCATTCTGAATGAAGAGCCCCTTGTAGCAGATCTAGAGTTTTTGAGCCCACTGGAGTTAAAGGGTATGACAATAGTAGGACATGCAACTTCATTAAAACCATCTAAGGAGTTTACAAAAAGACCTTTAACACTTGTCACACACTATCCTCCGTTCAGCGTGTTGGATAAAGGGAAGAAAGCTGAGGTAGCCCATTATAGCCCTCACACGGGATTGCCGGAGATAAACTACCTTGTTGCACACTACAAGCCAGTTGTTCACGTGTTCGGACATTGTCACGCCTTAGGTGGTGTAGAGGTTAAACATGGTGGAGTGACTTTCGTTAACGTTTCAAGGTTAGATAGGGTAGATAAGAATGGGGAGATAATTGGCAACTATGCTCTTATTTTCATAGGAAAAAATGGGAACGTTGACGTAAAATGGAGATTCATTAATGGTGTATGGAAGCAATGCTCGAGATGCGGTAAGAGAGTGAACTTGCCTTCTGAATGGTCGCTCTGTAGGAAGTGTGCCAGCCGTTTTGAGTTGAATTTTAAAAAACTAGATAAATCTCTAGAGAGAATTATTATTTCAGTAAGAGAAATTAATAAAAATGAATTTGTTTTTAGGGATAACTTCTACATTCCTGTCACAACGTTAAAAGACGAGGAAGCTTATGAAGATTTTATCGAGTATTTAATATTTCAAAAACTAAAGGAAATAGCATTAAAAGACAACTACAAGATCCTATCATTAACCAAAGATAAGGTAATAGAATATTATACTGAGAATCCAAATTCTGGCATATCGTTTAGTGAGTATCTGTTCTCATGTAATGAAGAAAAGATGGGTAAAAAAGTATGCATACTGATGAAATTATACATTTTAGATAAAAAAGCTCAAGTTTTATGGAAAATTAAACATAAAGAAAAAGTATTGGAAAGTGAATATGTTTTAGCAAAGGAGGAAATATTCAAAAACAATAATCTAGCAAATGATCTTGAAAATCACGGTTTCATCCCACTTTCATATTCAGTGGAGAAAGCTGAAAACATGCAAGCGTTTTCAAACGTCTAGAACCCCTTCATCCGAGATAGTAAAAACAGATTCCTTCTCTGCATGCTTGGGAGAGTCAATAATTCTTGCGATCCTCTTGCCTTCCTTCCCCTTTCTCAGCCAAAGCCTGTAAGTACATCCATGAGCCACTATGTTACCACCAGCCGGTTTCAGTGGATTCCCGAAGAATACATCGGGAGCCGCTAGAACTTGGTTTGTTACAACAACAGCGGCATCGTAGATAGCCGCTATCTTAGCAAGTTGCATGATGTGTTTATTCAGCTTCTGTTGTCTAGCCGCCAGGTTCTCTCTACCAGGATATTCGGCCCTGAAGTGCGTGATTAGGCTATCGACGAGGATGATTTTCACGCCTTCTTCTTCGATCAAGTGTTTGGCTTCATCTATAAGCAACATTTGATGGTCACTGTTGTAAGCTCTAGCGTATATGATGTTCTCTAATGTTTTCTCAGGGTCTAAGCCCCTGTACCTAGCCATGCTGACAACCCTCTCAGGCCTAAAAGTACCTTCAGTATCAACGTACAAAGCCCTACCGTTAAGACCACCCCTATCACGAGGCAACTGAACCATCACAGCAAGCTGATGACAAAGCTGAGTCTTACCAGCACCAAACTCTCCAATAAGCTCTGTAATAGCTCTTGTTTCTATCCCTCCTTCCAGAAGATCATCCAAAGCTCTCACACCGGTTGAGATGTAGGCTACATTCTTTCTCTCCTCATAATACTCCTTTGCGGTCATAAAGAGTTTACCGAGACTGATCAAGCGTTGTGCAGCTCTTATTATGCTTAGAGCCCTTTCTTCAGACCCTAGAACTGTTGCGAGCTCATGAGATGAAGCATAGGCCACGTCCTTCACTGAAGCATATCCAGCCTGCCTAAGTTTCTGCGCTGTCACTCTTCCAACTCCCTCCAAGTCCTCTAAATCCAAACCCACGGGTTCCTCATGCGGTACATGTTCTTCCTCTATGAATTCCTCGGTATACTCCATCGACTGCTCCATTTCGCTCTCAACTGTTTCCCCATCTATGCTCGAAACTTTCTCTGTTCCAGACGCTCTCCTCTTGCTCACGATTACCTCATCTTCCACTTAGCGTATCGTCTTTTAAAAGGTTACGGACAATTAAAAGGTTGAAAGTACTCGATCATTGGAACAAGGATAATAACTATACTGGCGGAGGGAGTTGTAGTGTTCCTAACAAGAAAGGAGGAGGAAATACTGAACGGGGTGAGAGGGGAGGGATTAGCCCTGGCTATGGAGACTGTTGTGAAGGTAGCTGAAGTGCTCGGAGCTACTAGATTAGTTGAAATCTCCAGCGCACACGTCTCCGGAGTATCTTACAAGAACTTGGGCGAGGAAGGGGTTGAGTTCATTGAAAAACTAGCCGATAAGGGTTTAAGGTTTGCGGTACCCACTACAGTTAATCCAGCAGGTTTCGATACTTGCGCATATGCAAAAATGGGCGTTGGAAGCAGAGAATATCAGTTGCAAATGCGCGTCATAACAGCTTTGTCGTCAATGGGTGCTAAGGTTATTCTCAGTTGCATTCCGTATATCACGTATCCACCCAAATATGGTGATCACTTAGCATGGGCTGAGAGTAACGCCGTATTGTACGCAAACAGTGTCATAGGCGCCAGGACAAACAGGGAAGGGGGACCTTTCTCCATTCTAGAAGCCCTAGTTGGAAGAGCTCCGTATGTAGGTCTTCATACAAAGGAAGGGCGTGCACCAACCATCGCTGTGGATATGCAAGCGGTTAGGGAGTTTGTTGAGGAAAAAGGCTACTACTCGGCCCTAGGGTACCTCCTAGGTTCTATCGTGAAAACTGGGATCCCACTCGTTTACAACCCCCCCAATGGATTAAGGAGACCTAGTAACGTACGTTTATTCCTAGCCTCTGTCGGAGCCTCTAGCTCAATAGGTTTGACCTTAATAGAAGGCGTGTCACCAGAGTTTAGGAGAGTCAAAGGGTTAGAGATGATAGATATGGAACTTAAGGATCTGTTTGAAATTACTGAAAAATGGCGAAGCGAGGAGGTTGACGCCATTGTCATCGGATGTCCTCACCTTTCTCCTGGTGAATTGGTTGAGTTGTTAAATCTCCTAAAGGGGAAGCGAGTTAACAAACGGTTAATGGTTTTCACATCCAGATGGAGTATCATAAAAGCAGCAAAAGTTGTAAGAGAGTTGGAGAACTTAGGAGTGGAGGTTTACGCTGATACGTGTATGGTCGTAGGAGATTTGTCAACTCTCGGTTTGCGAAGCTGTGCAACAGATTCGGCGAAAGCAGCATACTACTTAACTAACCAGGGTTACGTCGTTTACTTAGCCTCAAGAAACGAGCTACTGGATTTAGCGACTTCGTAACAAGCTGACTTTAAAATGCTCCTCTCACAAGCGTACTTAATGGGAAGTACTTTCGAGATCGTAGGCAGAGGTCTCGTAAAGGGAAGAGGTCAGGGACCACTTCTAATAACTCGAGAGCCGATATCTTTCTACGGTGGCGTGGACCCTGAAACAGGAAGGATCAAAGAGAAGGGACACGAGCTTTACGGTTTTACCGTGTCAAATGCCATACTTGTCTTCCCATACGGCAAGGGTAGCACGGTAGGTTCTTATGTCCTACTAAGATTGGCGAAGAGAGGCAAGGCCCCTGCAGGGATAGTTAACATACTAAGTGAGCCGATAGTCGTCGTTGGTTGTATGCTCGGAGGTATACCCTTAATGGATAACCCTGAGCCAAACCCTATAGAGTTGAAAAAAAGTATTGATGGTTTAGAAGCTCAGATAACGATCGAAGGTAAGATGGGGTCTCTTAGGGTGATCTCAAATGTGTGAATCAAGGAAAGCGGTTCTTGAAGCTATAGCTAAAGAAGTGATGAGCTGCACGAAATGCCAGCTCCACAAAACTCGGACGAATGCTGTACCTGGTGAGGGAAACCCTTGCGCCCGTGTAATGCTCATAGGTGAAGCTCCAGGATATAACGAGGATATCCAGGGGAGACCTTTTGTCGGTTCCGCTGGTAATCTGCTGAATCAGATGCTCAAAATAGCCAATATGAGCAGGGAAGAGGTCTTTATTACCAATGTTGTCAAGTGTAGACCTCCAAACAATAGAGACCCGAACGATGAAGAAATAGAAGCTTGTAAATATTTTCTCCTAGCTCAAATCAAGGCAATAAAGCCCGAGATCATCATGTGTCTAGGAAGGCATAGTACTAAGGTCCTCCTAGGATTGAGCGGCTTGAACGTTGACTCTATAATGAGAGTAAGGGGAGAGTTGAAAAAACTATTGGTTGATGAAAACGAAGTTATTTGTCTGCCGACTTTACATCCAGCAGCTGCCCTCTATAATCCTAGACTAAAAAGCCTACTAGAAGCTGACTTTAGACTTCTATCAACCCTGACTACGGGCACTCGTATAAGCGGACTTGATAGGTGGCTATGAATGTCCATCGAACGAGCTCGTAAACTAAAAGAACTCATTGAAGCTTTTGACGGTTATAGAGTTGGAAGATATACAAGTCTAACAAAAGTAGAGCGCATACTGGCCGAACTGGATCTCAAACTCCCATATGATTGGCAAGATCTAGTAAAAGATATTAAAGTAATTCTTGAACTGCCGAAAACAAGCGAGGCTTATGCACGCTTAGAGAAAATGGAACGTTTTGCCTCACGTTTGGTTAAATTCAACCTCCTATTTTTAGCTAGTGCTTTGCTTCTTTATACTCTTAGTTTTTGGCTTGCAAACCCATCGCTTGGCATCGTGGCCTTTGCCATGGCTATAGCGTCCGTCCTTATGGTGAATGTCGTGTACGTAATTAGGGTGTACGTAAACTTGAGGATAGATTCTCTATATGCAGAAAAGCTTCCGGAGCTTGAAAAGCTAGGAGCTAGGTTTAAGGTCACCGTAGATTATTTACTTAAACAACTAAAACGGGAGTTGAAAATCGGAAAGTTTAGGTTAGAGAGTTTTAAACTTAAATTGTGGTTACCAGATTACGCAGGTATAATTATTGTCAAAAAGCCCGGCAGATGGTCTTCCCGCTATGAAGTTAGACTTACATGATTCCTAATCTCCTCATCTCTCAGCTAAGCTAAAGCTTTCAAGCTATTCAATGAAAGCCTTCCCGATTGGAATGCCTAAAGTGCACCTCTCTAGCTACGCACTCCGCACAAATTCTGGCGGCACCATTCTCTTGAGAACATTCTTCACATACCAGTCTGCCGCAGTACATGCAATAGCCTACCGCTAGTCTCGAACTGCACACCTGACATGAAGTAATAAGGCAAGCTTCACATCGATCTAAACACCAGTGTTCATCGCATGTTAGTCGCCCACACATACCGCATCTATACTCAGCTTCTCTTTCTCTACATATCTCACATGTCGCTGTGTTACTACGATTGCTTTTATCTAGAAGCATATGTTTCGTAGACGGCTTCGTAGCCAATCACTGAAAATGTATGTGTAGTCTACGCTTAAACATTTTTAACTCCTCATACCATGCCCCATAAAGGTGCGATATGTTTAGTGAGAGTGTTAACGTTAAACATCTCGTGTTGTTGCTCTTAAAGAGTTTCCGAAAGCCTATTGAGAGGCGAATGGTACATTTCCACCTTCACGAGCTAGCGACATTACTCAATGTTAAACTTCTGTTTTACGGTGAGCAACCTTTCTCCCCAGAACTTGAAAAAGAGATAGATGCAATGATCGGTGAGGGGCTCCTCAAACAGATTTTTACGGTTGGTCCCCTTTTCACAGAACTTTACAGGGAGTATCTTGTCTTTACTGATAAAGGTAGGAAGATAGCTGATGAATTGTCTCATCCTGAACTAGAGAAGATAATAGGGGATTACGTGGCTACAAAGACGACGAGAGGCGGCGTTCCAGGTGAGCAGTAGAGTAAGGGTTACGGTGCTAATCGATGATGTTCTTAGCACAAAAGGTGTTGAAAGGGGGGCATTTCCAGCTCACGGTCTAGGTATCCTAATAGAAGGTGACAGAGAGGAAGGCGGTAAGTTCAGGTTGTTAATCGATGGGGGTCCATCTTTAGATCTATTACAGCACAACATATCATCCCTTGACGTAAAAGTAGATGAAGTAGATCTTGCTGTAGCCACTCAGTGGAGCTACCATCATCTAGCTGCAATTCTCAAACTTGCAAGATTGTACAATATAGCGATTAATTTACCGCCTTTACCGAAGGAAAGTTCTCTAATCGTGGAGGACGTTCAGGGGCTACCTGTTAGCCTCTTGCCACTGGAATCACCGTTATACAATGAAAGGGCCGTTCTCGTGAGGCTGAAGAACAAGTGTATATCGCTGTTAGCTTGTTCAATTTACGGAGTTGAGACGGCGCTCAACGCATTGAGGAACTACGAAGAGCAAAAAGGTGTTAAGATCGAGGCTCTAGTCGGTGGTTTTAATCTCAGTACTTTTGACACCTATGGTTTGAGAGTCTTAACTAAGTTTGCTGAAAAAAGAGGAGCTGTACTGATTCCCTTACATTCAACTTCTCTTGAAACGCGAGTGAAAATATGCAAGCGTTTAGGAATTGAAGAGATACCAGGAGTGGGTACGCAAATGGTTCTCGAGACTTGACATATTTATAGTTTGGTGTTCATAGGGGGGATATGGTATTCAAACGGAAAAAGGCTTTAAGCGAGTTTATAGTTGCGGTTGCGATAACAGCTACTATAGCGGTTCTTTCTTTTTTCTCAAGAATTGAAAATTTCTTAAGTATGTACTACTTTCAAACTGTATACCCATGGTATCCACACTGGCGGATAGCAGTTGCTATGTTCCTACTATGGATAATTGCTTCAACATTTGCTTCAAGGGAACGTAAACTGTTTGTCTGGCTTATGGTGACTAGTGCTTTAACTCTAGCTTTAGCCCATTACAGTATGTTGCTGGCGGAGACTTCACGGGGAGTTGAGGTTAAGTTGTTACCTTTACTGAATTTAGTGGAGGTAAACCGCGCTGAGATATACAGGGTAGATATAGCTCAAGTGGTGCTTACACTCACTGCAGTCGAATGCTATTTTATTTCAAGAAAGCCTCCTCGTACTGCTTTAAGTGGACAGCAGACTCCTTCACGCTAACAAATAAATCGGCAGCGGTCTCTATGTCTTGAACGCTAACTCTCTGCGCTTTTCTCTGAGTGGCGAGCACTTTAGCTGGCGTTAACAGCTGAACCGCATATCGCAGACTTTTCTCAACGCCCACCTCGGTCAAGCGCTCCAACGCATCATCTTCAAGCTCGACCTTTTCCTCGTTAGCTCTTATCTTCAGAATTTCTCTAATCTCGTCCTTAGTGTATGGACGTGTCTCAATAATCAGTAGACGATCCAGAAGGTCTAGAGGCATACCATGAGGTGACTCGTAGTCGGTTCCCCTTATCTTTGCAAACCCCCTGTTACTTGCCAGGATTAGTATCGGAGCCAGTTCACTTTCCATAGCCCTTGAGAGAAAACTGAAGGCTTCGATGTCGAGCATGTGGACATCGTCTATGAATAGTACGCCCGGCAGTAGGTCGGCTCGTTCTTCATCCACCCACTTTTTAACAGCTTCGTCTACGCTACGCCGAACCTCTATTGAGATTTCTCTTTCCTCCATCCCCCCTAGAAGTAGCGAGAATATTGCACTACCCCGAGATTGCATTAAATCAAGTTCATAAAGAGTCAACGTCCGTACAAACTCTTTATCTTTTAAGATAGGACCTTTTGGAAGCTCGACCAGTCTACTAGAGGATAAATCGTACCTACGCTCGGCAGATTGAGCACGCCCAACTTTATGTACTCTACCAGTCTCCTCGTCTATCCAAACGATATCCCCCTCGTTAACTCCTTTCTCTAACATCTCTGCTACTATGCTGCCATCGATAGTAAAAGTGCGTTCATCATTCGTAGTTTTCAGGGTGATTGAACCCTCTACCGGTACCTGTATCCACGGGTTATAGGGATGCCTGTCAAATTTTACTTCCAGTTTTTTTACCATACCTTCGTATACTCTCCTATATTCTCTAACCCTCACACCTATAGCGCTTCTCAATGCTCTAGTCAGCACCTCTGTCTTTTTCAGTTCAGTTGAGTAGATCTCGCTACCTGATATCGCTACGAAGGGTGTATCCTCGCCTAGTTCACGAGCGATAGCGACCGCCAGTGCTGTTTTACCCGTTCCAGGAGGTCCAGCGAGAAGTATCCCTCTTCCAGCCATCTTACCCTGCTTAATCATCTGAACAACTACCCATGCAGCGCGTCTCGCTTCTATCTGACCAACGAAACCATCAGCTACTAGTAAGGGTTCACCGTCTCTAACGCCTAGGCCTAGTATGTGGCTGTGAGCACCTACTCTTTCAAATCGTCTAGAGGACAAGGGTATCACAAGTCCCCTTTGAGAACCGGTTTATTTAACTTCTCGGAAGCTATGGATGCCAGTCTGACTCGTCTTGGATGCTAACCACAATTTTATTTAACGGAAACTCTTCCTTCACCTTTTTAAAAACCCATTTGCCCTCACTCGAGAACCATACGGCTACAACAGCGCTTCTATGCTCATACTTCTTAAACGCGTCAAGGAATTTCAACAACTTGACGAGCTGGTCGCTCCTCACTGTAACCTTTGTCTTGCCTGTGCACTTCACCTCGAATGCAGCCACCTCGCCTTTAATGTTGTCAACTATAAAGACATCAGGTAGAGCGGTTTTTGCTTCTGGGTCACCCCTACTTCCGCTTACGGGTACTCTGAACACGTACACTAGAGGACGTTGAGAGAGTAGTTTCACTAACCTCCTCTCAGCTTCATATCCCCTCCTTCTCCAAGATACGGGCATCTAAATAGGTCTCATTAAGCGAATTTTTAAGGAGTAATCTCCACGCATATTTTATAAATCCACTTTTATGTATTTCTGGATGATGAGAGTCATGCCTACCGAGGCGTGAGGTGTTCTGGGGTATCTGAACATTTTCATGAAGAAACTCAACAGATGTCGTCGGCGTCCTCATTTATTCCCTCCTCGGATTATCATAAGGAAATGGTTGTTAAATAATTTAATTTTATTTTAAACTTAGACAACTAGATGAAGTGGAAAATAGAAAGTTAGATTCTAGATTATTAACTTCGTTCGCCCTCACTACTCCTAGCTTTTCACTTCTGAGAAATTATCTAGTTAAGACACGCATAGGAATACTAAATTGAAAATACTTTAGGTCTCAAATTCTATAGTAGGTCTAATGATGGTGTCCTCCTGTTATGGTCTTATATTTTACTCTGCTAGCTTTTCTAAAGCTTCACTGACCTCCTCTAAAGCGTATACTAAGTCCTCCAGCGTTTCGTCAACTTCTGGAGACTCTTCAGCATATAATCTTAAAAGGTGGATAGCTTCATCTATGTGGTCTAAGGCTTCTCTTAATAGTTTCTTTTTCTCTTTCATAATCTAGCCACTTAATCAGGTAAAGAAAATTTTTCCGTTACACTTACAGTAGATTTATCGTGATTGATCTGAGTCTTGTAAGAAGCTTTTCAAGCGAGTTGTTGAACGTAGGGGAAGCAGCGCCTGGAACGAAGGCGGAGGAAATTACAGCATTCCTGTTAAAGGACAAGTTAGAAGCTTTAGGCTTGTCCGTAGAGTTGTATCGTTTCCCTTGCGCCAGCTGGCAAGAACATTCTGTGGAGCTCTTTATAGATGGAAAGAGAATCCATTCTATAGCCATGCCACCCTCACCTTCAGGGTACGTTGAGGGAGAATTGGTTCAAGTAGGCGAAGGTGATAAGTTCTCTTGCACGGGTGTCGAGGACAAGATAGCTTTAGTAGGGATGACGTTGAAGGATCCGGACTACGTTTCAGCTCAATATACTCAGTTAGTCATGGCCGGGGCCAAGGCCGTGGTCTTCTACGATTTCGTACCCGGCTTTCTCAGGAGGATCGTGACTATTCCTCTCTTCAGTTACGCTGATGGACCGGGTATACCTCCCCCTATCCCCGCGGTATCTATCAAACGCGAAGACGCAATCTCTCTCTTGCATAAAAAGAGATATGTGCAACTCCAAGTTAAATCAGAGTATAGGGGAGAAGCTGTCTCTACCACGATAGTAGGTTTCAATGAGAAGGAACCCAGACTCTTCATCACGGCGCATCTTGACAGATGGCTTTCAGGTGCAGCTGACGATGTTATCGGCTTATCTCTCTTACCTTATCTCTGCGAACTTCTCAAGGATCAGCATGAGATAGCGTTTGTAGCCTTCGGAGCTGAAGAATTTGGAGCTCCAAGCTATAACCCTTGGTATTGGGCTTGGGGTTCCCGTAAGTTCGTAGAATTTCTTAGTAAAAACTCGTGCCTAGATAATTTATTGGCTGTGATTAACATCGATGTACTAGCCCGCACCCCTCTTACCATCAGCTCAAGCGGTATTGAGTTTCTTGAAGCTGCCAAGTCCGTTTTAGGCGGCGTTGCTGAGTATGAGTTAGATTCGCCTTACTTCGATAGCTTCTCATTCAGCTCTGTTGGAGTACCAGCGCTCACTATACATTCGCTGTGGAAGTATGTGGAACTATACCATACGGACGGGGATCTGCTGGAGAGAATTGAGTGGAAGGCTGTTGAAACAGCCGTTCAAGCTGTAACACAGCTTGCGAGGAGTATCGTCGAGAAAAAGGATAACTTTTTCAGCTACGATTCTTGGAAGGATGAACTATTGTCTGTCATCTCTCACGCTTCTAGGTTCTTAAAGCCGCCTGATCAGTTAATGGAGAGTATAAAATCCCTTAAAGTTGACAAATCAGTAGCTCGCGTACTTACACGCGAGTTGATCAAGGTGGTTTGCGAAGGGGAACTTCTAGAGCCGAGGATCTTGACTAGTAGGGCCTTTCCATCTTTACTTGTTCTAAACGATTTAGAGCTTCTTGATAAGTTTCTCAACGGTCAGGTCCCGGAAAGTGAGTTAGCTAATATGAGAAGGAGATGGACGGCCGGAGAAGTAAGAGAGTTGCCAGCCATAATGTTGGAGCCGCTGACCCGACTTTTCTCTCACATGGGCTTCGAGTGTGTGCGCGACTACTTGCTAGAGGTAAGAGAAAGCTCAATTAAATGGCTGGAAAAAGCCTATATTGAAGTCTTAGACGTTTTAAAACGAGTAAAACAATGAGTTGTTCTCAATAAAATGTTTTATAGTTTTATAAATCTCTTGGCCAAGTAAACTGTTTAATACTGTTCATGTTCTCCACTACTAGGATGTCTAAACTGTCTTTATTTAGATGCGCTGCTATAACCTCTAGGATTCTTTTGAAAGCCTTCCTTCTATGCAACGCCCGTACTGTTGCTCCTGCAGCGTATGCATGTCCTCCACCGCCAAGCTTCTCGGCGATTTTAGACACATCATAAGACGGTGTAGAGGAGCCGAGATACAATCGCACTACCCAAATTCCTCTCGGTACGACAATTGCCGTAACCTTAGCCCCTTTCCTTTCCATTAGGATGCAAAGGTACCTGTAAGAAACTCTCATTCTTCTTTTAAAAATCGCTACGAAGGTCTCGTTAACGGGAAGCCTTGATGCAAGATCTTCAGTAGACCTTCTCACCATTTCATGACTCTTAATCCCCTTCAATACTCGAGGATCTTCGAGGACTTCTTCTAAGGGTCTGACTGAGAGAAGATCTATTAAGTGTAATTTTCCTCTATACCCTAAGCCTTTAACTGCAGCATCTAAGGAGAGCGCTTCATCTGACTCAATTTTCGCGGTATCGGTTTCCACAGCTAACTTGACAAGCCTTGTAGCCCTCTCGTCCCCTTCTAAGCCTAGAGCTCTCTGTGCGAGGAGAGCTGCTGCCCCAGCGGATGGATCGTAAAACTCATGAACGGCACAAGGGCTGTTTGTAGCATGATGGTCAGCTCTAATTAACACCTTTCCAGGACAGGGTAAATCTCCGACAAACGTCCAAGTAGTATGCCTGATTAGACGGCTGTTCTTAATGTCAGAAGGTGCGGCGAGAACTACTACACCTTTAGGGAACTTTGTCTTGAATAAAGCTGCACACGTTATCCCATCTAGATCACCGATGTCGCATAGGGCTAGTGGGCGCTTTGTAATAAGAGCATACACTATAGAGAAAAATCTGAAGAGGGACGTGTTCATAAAGGGTCCCCGGGTTTCGCGCTGCTGGCTGAAATTAAGTGGAGCGCCAGTAAACCCTCAGTGCGGGTGGCACTGCCCCACTGTAGCCAGCAGTTTCGCCCCCTTCTTGCTAGTAAATCTAACAATTTAAGCTTTACGTCAATGTTTATCCATAACAAATATTCATTCATAACACAGCTATTCCGATAAAATGTTAATGATATTGAACTAGTTTCTTTAAACATTTTTGACACCATAAACTTGTATTAAATAATTAACCATTAGCTGAAGGGCTTTTGCCCTATGTGAAATCATGCACTTCTCTTCGATGGACATTTCAGCAAAGGTTTTCGAATAGCCAAACGGAACAAATATTGGATCAAAGCCAAAGCCCGCGTCCCCCCTCGCACGTATGCTAATTTCTCCCTCAACTTCACCTCTAAACACGTGGACTCTCCCGTTTAAACATAGCGCCACGGCGCAAACAAACTTTGCCCCCCTATCCACTGCCCCCTCCATTAATTTCAGAATCCCCCAGGTTCCTATCGTCTTATAGACGTAGGCTGAGTAGGGTCCCGGGAAACCATTCAAGATATTAATAAACAAGCCCGAATCTTCTACAATAAAGGGCTCCGGAATCTTCCCTATGAGCTGTTCTGCAGCATATTTAGCTACGTGCTCCAAAAGATCTGACTGTAACTCTTCTTTACGAGCCTCAATAGGAGATACAGAAAAGCCATACTTGTTTAGCACTGCCTCAACCTCCCGGACTTTTCCAGCGTTCTTAGTAACAAGATATACAACTGAAGCTCCCATGTGCTGTGAAGCCTGTTCAAAATGATAAACATTGCCGTTGCGATATTCCGCTAAAGTTATCAACTACAAGCTCTTTCAAATCACATGGTTCACATACTCGAGCTCCCAGATTTCAAGCCTCATTGTAAGGTTACGATAGCCGATGTTGTTCTAGACCTTTCATACACTTACGCGGTAGAGAGCGGCGTTATTTCTATTGAACAACTGTCACGAACACTCTTTGCAGCTCAGGGCTGTACCGCGAAAACTTGGGGTAAGTGCTTGAGAGCCTCTCCCTCAGCAGGCGCTACCTACCCTCTTCAAGCTTACGTGGAAACGCGACTGGTTGAAGGACTACAGCATGGTGTTTACCAGTACGTTTCGCCCTCCCCCTTTAAGCACTTACTTGAGCAGATCTCCAATAAGCTTCCTGAAGGTTTAGGTTCCTTTACAGTCTATTTTGAAGAAAACTTTGAGAAGACGACAGGAGTCTACGGGAGAAGGGGGTACATGTATGTTAGGGAAGAATTAGGGCATGCTGTGCAATCAATTATCCTTGAATCAAGTGCTCTTAATCTTGCGGCGAAAGTGAGGTACGTAGAGTCATCTTCAACGCGCGTTAGTTGTTACGTGGATATCGGCTTAAGAGGTGTGAGATTACAAGAAAAGTCTTTTCCGGTAAGCAGTTTGCCGGATCCGCGACCTCCTTCTCTATGCTTAGAGGAGGCGATATCGATTAGACGATCTGTAAGGAAGTATTCGCAAGCACCTGTAAGCTCGCAAGAGGTATCAAGCATCCTACTCTGGTCTCTAGCTGGAGAACCTAGACCCTACCCCCCGCTCGATGGGGGCTATCGAATAAACTGTTACCTTGTTACTCGCTTCGTTGATGGTCTTAGACCTGGAGTTTACAAGTATGAGCCGACAACCCATAGGCTGGAGAGCATTGGGGCAGGAGACTATACTAGAAAGCTAGCGGACGCTTGCCTAAGTCAAGAATGGGTTGCGAGAGCTGCATTAAACATCATCCTCTGCACACCTAGTACAGAGGATCTCGCCGCAGAAATTGAAGCTGGAATGGTTGGGCAAAACTTGTACCTGTCGGCAACGTCGCTCGGTCTAGGGACAGTAGCAGTTGGAGCTTTCTTCGACGACGAAGTCGCATCCGTGTTAGGTGTCAGTGAAAGACCCCTCTACGTCTTCCCAATCGGTCGTCAATAACGTGACCTCTTCCCCCCTCCTACCTACCCTTATTAACTCTTCAAGCCCCTTAACAACTGACCCCAAGTAACTGGCGGGACTAGCCAAATGCACGCAGGGAGCAGACGTGGGAATTATGATGGTCGCGGCTGGTGGCCAATAGGCCACATCACCTTTACAGAATACGGTTCTGTGTCCCTCCGGTGCTACAGATAGGTCGAGGGAGATCATCAGTAACTCTCCACTTGCATGAAGCTTTACGCGTAAAGGCAACATCCTTTTTAATGCTGATAGAGCACGAGGCGACTTTAACTCGGATAAATACAGGTAAGCTATTTTGCGATCAGTTACCACAGCTACAAGCATAAAACACCCTACTGTACATCGATAAAGTAGTTTCGCAGAAGTTCACATCAAGTTGCGGGTAGTCTATGTCCAGACATCCTCCCTAGACGCTTTACGAGGTATAGGTTCTGATTTTTAACAATTAAGTTTATTTAATTAACTATGAAGTGTATTAGCATCAACAAAAAAAGTTAACTAAAGCTTTATGAGCGAAAAGCGGGTGAGGTTGTATTTTAAGTTGAGCTATCTTTCGTGACAGAAGAACTAAGATTCTAGCCCTATTAGAAGCTTAACAAGCGATAAGGCTTGATGGTTAATAGACGGGAAGATCTTGCGTGCTTTTTCTAGCGCCTTCTCGGGGTTACCTCCTCGTTCATAGCAACCGCCTAACAACCACAGTAGAGCATCTAGTCGGAGGGGAGGTATCATCGCTCTCAATGAAACATCGTTCCAAGCCTTTGCTACAAGCTTGGGAGCTTTACTTAACAATTTCCTAGCTTCTTCAAGCGTTGGCGGTGCTCCTTCCACAAGCCTGCTGGCTAGACTGACTAGACATACTCTTCGATCCACGGGTATTGGGATAGTGAATGGAACTTCTACTTTTATATCCGAAGCCTTTAACGCGTAATAAAACATTTTAACGGAAAAGACTACGGTTTTTGCATCAACCTCCGCTCTCAGAACTTGTGCTAGGTTCCTCCTCAATCGTTCAAGGTCACTAATATATTCTGTAAAATTTTGTTTGAAGCTAGGCCAGAAGCTTACCAGACGTTTAACTCTAGCTTCCCTAGCCTCCCTAGAAAACCTTAAGGTAGGAGAACGTACGGTGAAAAGCTGTAAGTCTTCGATCGGATCTCCCGAAGCATAGCTTGAGGCGATAGCCCAGTGCTCCTCCCCCTTAGCGGAAAGTTGGTAACTAATGGACGCTACTCCAATTATGTAGAAAGAGGCTGCTTCTAGGCTAGAGAATTTAGCTAGAATATTTTTAACGGAATTCATCTGTGGATCAATTTCTTCTGACATCTCTATGAGCTCTCTCGAGCCTTCATCCATCAATCTGAGGGAAATTTCCTCTAGAACTTCCTTATTTATCCTGAAGGCTCCTACGTCATCCACACGTCTTCAACACGCGTCAAGACTTATCTATATTGTGATCAATTAGTCTTGCATGAAAACCAACATGGCTGCATCACGTCATTAATAATATGTTCTCCCCGCCCGCATCAAATTTACAGCGTTGTAATATGGACTAAAAAGGTATTTAAGCGGACGTTCAAAATAGTTTAAAACGGGGAGAATATGCCGGAAGTATGCTAGAGCGTATAGGAGAAAGCATTTTCTTAATACTATGTAAAGCTCCCCTTATATTGGGTGGTGGTCATGGGCCAGCTACCTAGCAGGTATGACTTTAAAGCGATAGAGATCATATGGCAAAAATGGTGGGAAGAAAAGAAGCTCTACGCTTTTAATAGACATGATCGAGAGAAACCGACTTTCAGTATAGATACTCCACCCCCGTACCCGAGCGGCGAACTCCACGTGGGCAACGCCCTAAACTTCGCATACATAGATTTTGTCGCTAGATACAAAAGAATGAGAGGCTACAACGTCCTCTTCCCCATGGGTTGGGATTGCCACGGTTTGCCTACAGAGGTTAGGGTTGAAAGAACGTTGGGGAAAACCAAGAAAGAAATTCCTCAAGATCAGTTCCTTAAACTAACGAGGGAGTTTACTTTAAAGTGGATAGAACCCATGCGTTCAGCTTTGAAATCTATGGGATGCAGTATAGACTGGGATACTGAGTACATGACGATGAGCCCTGATTACTGGCGTCGAACTCAACTAAGCTTTGTTCTCATGTATAGGAAGGGACTAGTGTACTTGGATGAACACCCGGTGATCTGGTGTCCGCGATGTGAAACCGCTATAGCCGAAGCAGAGGTAGAACACGTAGATTCTAAGAAAGAGCTCTACTACTTTAATTTTCCACTAGTTGATGGAGGCTACTTAACAGTCGCTTCAACGAGACCAGAGCTTTTAGCGGCATGCGTAGCGCTTGCCGTCCACCCGAACGATGAAAGGTACGCTGGTCTCGTCGGGAGAAAGGCGTTAGTCCCCATCTACGGATACGAGGTCCCAATTATAGCTGATGAGGACGTAGACCGAGAATTCGGTACCGGAGTTGTCATGATATGTACTTACGGCGATAAAGTGGACGTAAAGTGGCAAAAGAGGCACGGGTTACCTACGCGAGTCATCGTGGATGAGAGAGGGAGAATGAAGGATGCAGCGGGACCGCTTAAAGGTTTAAGCGTGACGGAAGCTAGGATTAAAATTGTAGAGCTCCTAAAGGAAAGTTGTCTTTATGTAAAGACGGATGACGTGGTAAGTAGCATTGGGACCTGTTGGAGGTGCCATACACCAGTTGAAATCCTTCCGAAGAAGCAATGGTTCGTTAAAACAGGGGAGCTAGCTGAGAAAGTTCTTGAAGTTGCCAGAGAAGTACAATGGATACCTTCTCATGCATATAAGCGGCTAGAGGACTGGGTTAAATCGCTCGATTGGGATTGGGTTATCTCGAGACAGAGAGTTTTCGCTACGCCTATACCTGTTTGGTATTGTAAAGTATGTAATGAGGTGATTGTAGCTGAGCCCGAATGGCTTCCAATCGATCCCAGATTTGATCCCCCCAAACTGGAGAGTTGTCCACGCTGCGGCGGCAAGGACTTCGTCGGGGAAACTGATGTGATGGATACTTGGATGGATTCTAGTATCACAGCAGCTGTGCATGCTGGCTGGCCTGATAACCTGGATGAGAGGTTATTCCCAGCTGATCTCCAACCGAACGGCTACGATATAATACGTACTTGGGACTATTACCTCCTTGTTCGTGGAGTTGCCCTATTTGGGAAACCCCAATTTAAGATCGCTTTAATCAATGGGATGGTCAGGGGAACAGATGGGCGAATGATGCATAAGAGCTACGGTAACTACGTTAGTCTCTCTGAAGTCATAGGGAAGTACGGTGCTGATGCGTTTAGGCTCTGGGCTGCATTGGCTGCTGCTACAGGTTCCGATGTTAGATTCTCGTGGGAGGGAGTCGACTTTGCTAAACGTTTCCTAACTAAGCTCTGGAATGCCGCCAGGTTTGTGTACATTTCCTTAGAAGAATTCGATTCGGAGGGGGAGGTTAATGAGTATAAGCTTTTGGACAGGTGGATAAAAGGAAAACTTGAGGAGTTAACCTTACAGGTCACCGATTGTCTTGAGGGTTTTGATTTCATGGGAGCAGCCAGTAGATTAGTCGATTTTACTTGGCACGTATTCTGTGACCATTACATTGAAGCTGTGAAATATAGAGTTGGAGATAAGGGGAACAACGGTAAAGCCGCTCGCAGAACAATTTATGAAGTCCTATTAAGACTACTGCAGATGCTATCGATATTCGTACCTTATGTAACTGAGGAGATCTATCAGACGATTTACTCTAGTAGAGTGGGCTGGCAAAGTATAACGACCTCGCCTTGGCCTAAACCATGCCACTACAATAGGGAGTACGTAGAAGCAGGAGAGATTGTTATTCGTACGATCGCCGCTATACGAAGAGCGAAGAGCAGCCTCGGAATCCCTCTTAGCGCTGAAATACCTCTTGTCAAGATCTACGCTCCTGATCAGTACCTTGAAACGTTGAAGATGTGTAGAGACGATATCTCGAAAACGCTTCGGATACAAGAGTTGCACTTTGAGCAAGGTAGGGGGGATGTAGCTGTAGAAGAGTATCCCGAGATCACGTTCACCATTTACACGACTCAAGGTAAGAAGGATACAGTTTAAGCTTCTAGCTTAACGTAAATCGATACGACTTTTCTCTTCTCCATCAAGTACAACTGATATAACACTTTCTCGATAGGTAAACTTGTTCTCTTTGAAATGGTTTCTATAACGAGAGATAAGTTCACCGCACGATTCTCGAAGGCGTGAGCTAGGCGGTCGATTTCCCGTATTACCATCTCCTCCTCGCTATTTGCGTCCAGATCTGTTAACTGAGAGAGCTCACTTTCTATTCTATCAAGCTCAGCTTTCACCTGCGATAAGTTAAGCATAGTTTCTATAGGCTGTTTCGCAGCTCTGTTTAGCTTCTCTTCAAGCTTTCTAAGAGATTCTTCGTAAGATAGAAACTTGCTGGTTTCGGTCAGCAGAGAACTCCTAGAAGCTCTCTTAACCATTCTAGCAAGCTGTGATGTTGTCAGCAGAAGTTCATTTACGCGATTGACATATGCGGTTTTGCATACCCTCATATGGCTCCTTATGTCTTTAAGTATCAGGTCTACTTCGTCAAGGGATCTCTTGGGATCCTCGAGAGGCGGCTGAGACAACAACTTCTGCGCGCTCGCTTGTAACTTCTGTGCTTCGGAGGCGAGGTGTGGAGCGACCTCTTTTAGTAACTCTCCCCACGCTGACAACTCGGAAAGTTCTCTGTTCAGCTTGTCGAGCTCTTCGTAAAGCCTATCGAGAGCCACCGCGTATTCGGTTAGCGTTTTCACGCTATGCTCAAGGGCATTAACGTATTTCTCTAGGCTACTGGATACTAAGAAAAGTTGCTCGCTAGGAGGCTCAGGGGGTTGGACGGTCCTTAGTACACTTCTTACTAGACTGCTGAACCTCGGATCATGCAAGTACTTAGTCTCGATAGCATGTAGAAGCGCGTTCAAGTTTGCTTTAAGATCGTTAGCCCTCCTAGCTAGGCTCTCTAATTTATCTAATCCTGCCCCTCCCCGGGTTTCAACAACGGTTTCAACCACAAGTAAATGAGTGAAGGGGGCAAATTCCTCTATCGTTTAATAATCCTGTGTCACGGTTAAGTAGACCCTAGCTAGCCCGGAGGAATAATCATCAACCCTGTAAGCCGCTAAGGCGGGTTCTTTTCCTGGAATGTATGCTACGATTACCCATACTTCACCTGGGCACTCTAGCATGCGGTGCCGATCACTAAGCGAAGGTAGAGGATGTTCTCTACCATGACTGTGGTATATCCCTATGTAATCTAACCCCTCTTTTTTAGCGTCGATTATCGCCTTCATCCAATCTCTTAATTCAAACCAGAAAGCAGAGTCAGATGAGAGAACATTTCTCAAGGGTACTATTTTCTTAACCGTACTACGCCCCTCGGATATTAGCCCTAGTAGAACTCCACAAGCCTCCGTAGGATATTCCCTCTTCACGTGCTCCAAGATCTCCTCAAAGATAGCCTTAGGCATGATTACCTCGTAAATTCTTTCAAACGGCTGCACGGAAACACTGATATCCATAGATCATTTACCAGAGTTCTCGTTTTTATACCCTGCTCGAGATTCTTACGATCGTGAAGCCCGACAAGCTATGGGAGTTAGCAGGTAGTAAAAACTCGAGGTTGATCGTTGCTCTCGACAACATCCCTTCGGATCCAACCAAGCTAGTGAATTCTTTCAAGGAGTTTGCTGTTGGAGTAAAAATAGGTCTACCTTTCCTCCTTAAATGGGGCCCCAGCCAAGTTAAACACTTGTGTAACCAGTTCGGAAATAGTCTTTATATGTTATGTGACTTGAAGCTAGCGGATATACCCTTCATAGTTGCAGAAGAGGTAAAGCTCATCGATGAGTACGGGTTTGATGGCTTGATAGTTCACCTGTTTCAAGGGGGTATTCGCGAAGTATCTTCTCTTCCTAGCAGGCCGGACCTCTTTGGACTCGTCTCGATGACCCACAAAGAGTCTAGACTGATTGATGAACATTTCAAAGAGCTCCTGGAAGAGGCTTTGGCTTCGAAATTAGAAGGATGTGTGGCACCAGCTACGAAGCCGGAGATTATAAGAGCTGCTAAGAAGCTCGCACCTGAACTGACGCTGATTTCACCCGGGATTGGGGCCCAGGGGGTACAAGCGGGAGCTGCGATAGAGGCGGGAGCCGATTTTGAAATTATAGGAAGGGCGATAGTATCAGGTCATGATCCTGGTTCAGTAGCGCGGGCCATGAGAGATGCCATGAACGTCTCTCTTAAAAAGGTCGGGGAAATGTAGTTGCGATGTCGAGAAGGAACGTAATCCAGGCTATTTTAAAAGCTGGTTGTGTTCTCAAGGGGGAGTTTAGACTTAGCTCAGGTAAAGTTAGCGATGTTTACGTGGATGTGCGGAAGCTCTACTCTCACCCAAAAGAGGTGAAGATCGTGGCTGAGGAATTAGCTAAACATGCTTCCTCGGTAGGTTGTGACGTAATCGCAGGGATAGAAACTGGCGGGATACCCTTAGCCACAATGGTAGCCTTTATTCTAGATAAACCGCTTATATACGTGAGGAAAAAACCGAAAGAGCATGGAACGCAAAAGTTGATAGAGGGTGATGCTAGCTTAGGAGGTTTATGCCTCATCGTAGATGACGTAGCTACTACGGGTTCCTCGCTAATCAGGGCGGTTAACGCCTTAAGAGAGTCGGGATTTTATGTCGAAAATGCTCTCGTGGTGGTTGATCGAGGCGAGGGCGCTGAGCAAGCGTTGAAGGGTCTGGGGGTGAACCTTCGTTCTCTAACAACACTTAAAGACCTGTTAGAAGCCATGAACGCGGCCTAAGGTGAAGAGTCGATGTTTCTCAACCGAGATGTCATCTCTATAATCGACTTTAACCCCCAAGAGCTCGAGCGATTATTTGACGAAGCGGATCTCATGCTAAGGGCTCTAGAGGAGGGTAAACACCTTAAGGCTCTTGAAGGCTACGTGATGGCTACAGCCTTCTTCGAACCTAGTACTCGAACAAAGATGAGTTTTCAGACCGCTATGATAAGGTTGGGTGGGAGCTACATAGATCTCCCGCCAGAAGAAGCTTCGTCTAGAGCAAAAGGAGAGAATCTAGCGGACACTGTTAGAATGCTTGACTCGTATGCAGACGTGATAGTAATCAGGCACAGAGTTGAGGGAGCTGCCCGCTTCGCTGCAGAAGTAGCAACCCATCCGGTAATCAATGGCGGCGATGGGACTCGTGATCATCCAACCCAAGCTATGATCGACCTTTACACCGTCAGGAGGTTGCACGGTATGATAAACGGTCTAGTGTACGGGGTTATTGGGGACTTGAGGTATGGTCGCGCGGCCCGGTCTTTCATCTTAGGTCTTTCTTTATTTAAACCTAAGAAGATTTACTTGATCTCACCTCCTCAGTTGTCTTGTAAAAGGGAAGTCATAGATTTCTTGAACGCTAAGGGCGTTAAGTACGAAGAAGTGTATTCTCTAAGCGAAGTGGTTTCCGAGCTCGATGTTCTCTACGTCACGAGAATACAGCGGGAGAGGTTTCCCGACCCATTGGAGTTTGAGAAAGTCAAAGGAAGTTACAAGGTCAGCTTTGATTCGTTGAAAAATAGTAAGGAGAAGCTGTCGGTATTACACCCGCTCCCCCGTGTCGATGAGTTAGCGTACGATCTAGATAATACGGCTCATGCTCGGTACTTTGAACAGGCTAAGTTGGGGGTTCCAGTCAGGATGGCTTTACTCAAGCTCGTACTCAAGGGCTAGGTGGAACGCGACCTATATAGGCTTCTCCAGTAACCCCTTTGAACGATGGAGAAAGAACTTAGAGTGAGCAAGATAGCTGAAGGTACTGTGATTGATCACATAGACGCTGGCCGAGCTTTGAATGTTCTAAAGATACTGGGCTTATCAGGATCGGAGGGTTTAACCATAGCGGTAGTCATGAACGTTCCGAGTAAGAAGCTTGGTAAAAAGGACATAGTAAAAGTAGAGGGCGTCGAGCTTAGGGAGGATCAAGTCAGTAAGATAGCGTTAATCGCGCCTAGCGCTACTATAAATATAGTGAAGAACTATGAAGTTGTAGAGAAAGTTAAGGTGAATGTTCCACACGTGATAGAAGGTTTACTTAAGTGCGTTAACCCCAACTGTATCACAAGTCTTCCAAGAGAACCTGTGAAAACTAAGTTCAAGGTTCTCCGAGTAAGACCTCTCAACCTTATATGTGAATATTGTGGAGTCGAGCTTAACCAAGAAGACGTTATCACACAGCTAACCGGTGCTAAAGCTTGATCACAAGGCGTGAACGAATTATAGAGTTGTTATCCACAACTGATGTGCCACTAGACGTACACCAAATAGCCTTGGCTCTGGGTATCGAGCGCAGTGATGCGCAGAGCCTATATGAGGATCTAGAACATATAGCTAAGAGCCTCAGAGGGAAAGGGAAGGTTCTACTAATGATACCTCCCACATGTAAATCATGTGGTTACGTTTTTAGAGATCTCAGCAAACCTAAAAGGCCGTCAAAGTGTCCTAAATGCAGGAGCGAAAGAATAACAAACCCCCAGTTCATAATTGAAAAGTAAATAATGAACTCGAACGGAGTCAAGTGGGAGCTGAGAGATAGTTTGCCGAGAGCTGAGATATTAAACGGAGTCTGGGTTGTCGGGTTAAGTCTCTACGTCGATGAACTAGACCTTTTGGTAGTAGCAGACCTCCATTTGGGCTATGAGCAAGCATTGGAGGAAGCAGGTGTGTTCATACCGGCAGTTCAGTATAAGTTCATCAAGAACTTCCTCCTGAGGGCGTTGGAGGAGACTGAGTGCTCTAAACTTCTTATACTAGGAGATGTAAAACACGAGTTCGGTGGTGCGTTGAAGCAGGAGTGGGGCGAGACCCTAGATTTATTGTCTACGTTGAAGGAGAAAGGCGTTAGCGTCGATGTTGTTAGAGGCAATCACGACAATTTCCTCATCCCTATGCTTAAGCGCTTAAATGTCCCGTTACACGACCCTTACTATAGAGAGGGTTCTCTCCTCTTTACCCATGGACACAAAGAACTACCTATTGATGCATGGAGTGAGGATGTTAAGTATGTGGTAATGGGGCACGAGCACCCTGCTGTGATGCTTAGAGACGAGTTAGGAGTGAGTGTAAAATTAAAGAGTTTTCTCGTAGGGTCTTTGGAGCGAGCTAATCTTATAGTATTACCGTCTCTCTCACCCCTCATGTCTGGAACTGAGGTAAACGTCCCTAAAGCTAAATTCCTTTCCCCGATTTTACGACAGGTAAATGTGGGAGATATGCGAGTATACGCAGTAGAGTTGGACAGTGGCATCTACGATTTCGGCACAGTTGAATTGCTGAGTAGATTTTTGATACAGAGTTAGCTGTGCCTAATACTGTAATTTCAACTTTTTAAATGGTCAAGTTACAGTTGATTCAATGACCATTCTTTCATAACTTGACCTTTGAACTTTAATCTCCTTTCCGCAGTGTTCACAATGGAAGACAACAAATTTACTCTCGAATCTGGACACTTTCCTCAACCTCTTTCCACAGATACAAACGAAACCTCTTAGTTTAGCGG
This sequence comes from Thermofilaceae archaeon, assembly GCA_025057995.1. Lineage (GTDB taxonomy): Archaea > Thermoproteota > Thermoprotei > Thermofilales > Thermofilaceae > JANXEW01. The sequence continues at coordinate 84,840 of JANXEW010000003.1, forward strand.
GGTTTCCGTAAACTAAGCCATTGGGAGGAACGTCTCGAGTTACCACTGAGCCTGCACCCACCATGGCGTAACAACCAATTTTAACGCCACAGACGATAGTAGCGTTCGCTCCTATGGATGCCCCCTCTTCTATGACAGTGGAAACTACCTCCCAGCTCTCTGAGAATGAACGCGGATACAAATCGTTAGTTAGAGTAGCGCTTGGACCAAGGAAAGACCCCCTTCCCACTTCGACTCCACGGTAGACGGATACGAAGTTCTGTATCTTTACGCCATCGCTTACGACAGCACCTGAATCTATGTAAACATCTTTTCCAATATTACAGTTTTTCCCTATCTTTGCTCCTCTCCTTATGTGCGCGAAGTGCCAGATTCGAGAGCCTTCACCGATCTCCGCCCCCTCTTCCACGATCGCCGTAGGATGGACGTAAAAACCAGTCAAAAAATCACCTTCTCGTGATGCTGTTGGGTTTCATCCTAGCCTTTTTTATCGGGCGCTTTAAAGTAATCGTGTAACCACGCATACCTACAACTTCCGCACCGAGATTCTTGGCTAACTCTAAGGCTATGTTTTCTTTAGATTTACTATTTATATCGAATGATTCACGAAAGTTCTTCAGTAACTTGATTTTGACTATCCCTCTAACCTTTAAAATGTTGTCTATTTCCGATAATATTGCATCTGTAACTCCGCTTTTTCCAACTCTGACTATAGTAACATCTTCCACGTTCACAGGGGTATGACCTTCAAACATTTTAAAACGCTTCCTGTAAGCATCTATAACAAGTATGGTGGAAGCATCAACATGGCGCCTTTGCTCAATTTGCAGTAGAAGAGCGTCAGTAAAGGTAACTAACAGCGGTTTATACATGTGTCCGCTTCACTTCAACACGTATTTTGAGTCTCGAGTCATAGCTACGATTAAGGTTTTAAGAATGGTTAAACCTGGAGAAAAAGTAGCTGTCGCTGTTTCAGGTGGTAAGGATAGCCTCTCCCTCCTCCACTTATTAGCTGGTAAAGCAGAAGAACTGGGTATTGAAATCGTTGGCATCCTGGTAGATGAAGGTATACGGGGTTACCGTGAGGTAAAGCTTGAGGCTGCGAGGAGGTATGCCGATAAATTGAATGTTGAACTTGTTGTAAATAGCTTTAAGGGGATTTTCGGTTTTACGTTAGATGAAGCCGTTCAAGCCCTTCTACTCGATGGTTTCAGATATAAACCTTGTACAGTGTGCGGTGTGCTAAGGCGGTATGCGCTGAATCAAATAGCTCTAGACCTGGGAGTCGATAAACTTGCTACTGCTCATAACCTTGACGACGAAGTTCAAGCGTTTCTCCTAAATGCCTTACAGTCGAACCTGTCCGTAGCAGCGCGCGAGGGTCCCTTATCTGAGAAAGTTCATATGAAGCTTGTCCCCAGGATCAAGCCGTTCTACTTTGTACCAGAGAAGGAGGTAATGATCTACGCTCTGCTTAACGGTATTGAATCCCCTTTTGTAGAGTGTCCTTACATAGTCTACTCCCTCCGCCACGTCCTTCGTAAGTGGCTGAATCAAACAGCTTCAAACAACAATCCCAGTTTAAAACATAGGATAATGTTTCTAAAAACGAAATTAACAAAACATTTTACACGACAAACGGAGTTTAAGACTTGCAAGATTTGTGGCATGCCCTCGTCTCGCGATACTTGTAAAGCGTGTGAATTTAAAAACTATGTGACCAGCCTTCTGGAGAGAGACAAATTATTTTAATGAGGCTTTAGAAAACTAGTCGAGGAGAAAATGTTCATTCCCAGATACTTGCTTAGGCAGCTTTATGTAAAAGGTAGCCTTGAGAACGTAGATCTGAATGCCGACGGTTCACCTGATGGAGTCCGTTTAAAGCTTCGCAATACGTTAGGCGGTGGAACCGTCAGAGGGAAACTACGGGTTAAGGTGGATGGGGAAGAGGTTCCAGCTGACAAAGTATGGTTGGAGTTTAAAGGTTGGAAAATGAAAGCATCAGAAGCTGCTGATAGAAGCTTCTATGTTTCAGTAGGTGACGAGATAGTCATAACATTGGAGTTAGGCAAGGGGATTTCTCCCGGCGAGCACAAGATTGAACTGGAACTGGATACTCAGGAACTAGGACCTGTAGGTTTTGACGTTACAGATACAGTGAAATGAAAAAGACTATAGAAGATATCAACAATTCAGTGAGTAAATTTACAATTTCATTTTTTACGAATCTATAACCTCTTAAATATTCGGTTCTCGCTCCACATATGTGAGTTTCGTGGTCCCATAAAACTTGACATTTCGTACAAACATATTTTACCTGCAGTATAGCACCTAGTAACGCATCGAGGATTTCTCCTAACCAACCGAGTAGGAATATAAGACCAGCTGAGCCTATAGGAATGGATCGGTAACCATTGGTTACTACAAGGTATAGTAAAGCTATGAGAGCTGAGCCAGTTAAGGCTCCAAACTCTCCTAGTAGAGTGATTCCGCCTGATACTCCTGGTGGTACCCTTATACGAGGATTGATAAGAAGGATTGGGTCCTTCTTGCTTAACGTGCCTAACTCCGCTGCCCAGGTGTCAGCATTAGCATATGCAATACTGCTGATTGCCGCTAGAATGACTGCTGGCTTATACTCTGAGGGTATCACAACTGATACGAGGGTTAAGGCTGCTGGAACACCTCCGCTACAGAGGACTTGGGCCGTTCTCCTTCCCCCTTTTCTCTCAGCGACGCCTTTACTTTCCTTACTTTTGTAACCTAAGAAAGTCAGTATAGAGGAGGAGAAGAAGAATGCCATCATAATGTATAACACAGGCAAGCTCGTGAACATGAGTATGAAAGCTAGCAGTAGCGCGGTGGCTAACCCACCTAAGTCAAGAGCTTTGAACTTCCAAGCGATAGCGGCAGCCACGCCAACTAACACTATTGGAGTCACATACCCTATTAACAATACGCACACCTCGACGTCCTCGTAGTTTTCAACCGGAGCCTGGTTGGTAAGTAAGCATTTAAAAAGCTGTATTAAACAGATTACATATGCCTATAGAATACGATGATGAACTCGTAAGTGAGCTTAGGGAAAAACTTAGTGCGATGGTAAACCCGGTAAAGCTGGTTTTTCTTGTCGATCCAAAGGCGAGGTGCGATTATTGTGACGAGATAAGGAGTATCCTTAAACTTTTATCTTCTTCTTCAGATAAGGTGGAATTCGTTGAACTTTCAAAGGGTTCTGTAGAGTCAGAGAAATTCGAGGCCCCTCTCTATCCTGCGGTTTTAATGAACGGAGGTAAAGGGTACAATGTTCGCTTTTTCGGCGCACCTGTTGGATACGAGTTTGCTACACTTGTAGAGGACATTATCGATGTTTCACAAGGATACCCAAGGGGTTTACCTCTTCAACTAGCTGAGGCTCTTAGACAATATGTAACTGGAAAAACCGTTATCAAGGTTTTCGTGACCCCAACATGTCCCTACTGTCCACTTGCCGTCCGGACAGCCCACCGTTTTGCGATGGTGAATCCGCTGATCTATGGTGACATGATCGAGGCTTTAGAGTTCTCGGAGCTAGCTGACGCTTACGGAGTTTACGCAGTTCCTAAGGTGGTCATCGAGGTAGATGGTGAAGATAAAGTGGAGTTTGAAGGGGCACTGCCAGAGGTATATTTCGCAGCTGAAGTTCTAAAAGCTAACGGAGTAGATCCAAAAGTAGCTGGTATAACTGTAACGCGAAGGAGGTAGATTAGCGCTACAAGAGCTGGGGAGAAGATGGGTAGCGAACTTATAGAGCCTGTCCATGCATATGGTCTTTTTACTGTTAGTGAAAGCCTTGAAGTCAATGAACTTTTGATTTTCGAGTACCTGGATTATGATGAGTACTACGATAGGGTGAGTCGAGATCTCGATAAGTTAAACCAAGAGTTGGGGAAGATGATAATTAACATGCAAAAGTATCTAGACATGGAGGAGTTGGTCATAAACGGGGAAAGGGTTAGACCCCGCGTCATTGGTGCTAATCTCGGCTTCCGAGGCACTCCAGAGGAGCCTTACCTAGCTTTCTTTGTGTACTTTAAGGGGAGACCTAGAAAGGGGTTGAACTATTACGAGAACCTGTACGAGGGGGAAGTCGCAGAGTATCCTTACGAGGCTTTCTGGGTTTTCCCTCTGGGAGCAAAAATCGAAGAGGTTGAGTGTTCCGGGTCTGCGGAGTTCATAGGAGATAACATACTAGTTATAAGAGTTGAGGAAGGAGAGAGAATAGCTGGGTATGAAAAAATAATTTTCAAATTACCATAAGTAACCGGAGTGATAAATGAAGGGTTACGGAGTGCGTAGACCTTATAAGCCCATGCTGTTTTTCTTCTGTGACGGTGTAACAAGGTTGATACCGTTCCCGGCTTATGTGGGAGCAGAGGATCTGAAGCTTGCACTCATTGTACTAGCCGTTGATCCATCTATAGGGGGACTGCTTATAATGGGCCCAAAGGGTACGGGGAAATCCAGTATTGTACGCAGTTTTTCAAAATTATTACCTCCAATTAAAGTCGTAGAAGACTGTCCATTCAAGTGTAACCCGGAGTCAGTGAATGAAATGTGTGACCTATGTAGGTCGAGATTGAATAAACATGAGTCATTACCGGTTAGTGAGTTGCCTATGAGTATGGTGGAGTTACCGATAGGAGCAACCGAGGATATGGTACTGGGAACATTAAACATTGAGAGAACTCTGAAGGAAGGAAGGATAGTTTTCGAGCCTGGTTTACTGGGGAGAGCTAATAGGGGTATCTTGTACGTTGACGAGATTAACCTTTTACCAGATCACATAGTGGATTCGATTCTTGATGCTGCAGCCTCGGGGTGGCATACTGTCGAGCGCGAAGGGATTTCTTTAAGGCATCCGTCAAAGTTCATCTTAATAGGTACAATGAACCCAGAGGAGGGTGAGCTTAGGCCACAGCTTTTAGACCGTTTCGCCATAGGAGTTAAGGTTAACACAGTCCGTGACCCTAAAATGAGGGCTGAGATTATAAAGAGAAATATAGACTTTGAAATCAATGCCAAGGATTTTGAAGAGAAATGGGAACCTCTTGAAGAAGAGCTGAAAAAGAAAATTGCTAGTGCAAAAATCCTCCTACCCCGTGTTAAAGTAGATGACAGCTTGTACATGCTTGTAGCTCAAACGTGTGCGCGCCTTGAAGTCGACGGATATAGGCCAGATATTGTAACTGTAAAGGTCGCTAGAGCTATTGCGGCCTTAGAGGGCAGAGAAGATGTCAGCGAAAATGATATCCTGAGGGGTCTTGAACTAGCCTTATGCCATAGGACTAGAGCCGAGGGTTTAAAACCTCCACCGACGAAAGAGGAGATACACGCTGCATTAAGCGAAGTTTCGGGAAAGAAAAACACTACAATAGTTAGAGACGAACCAAGTGAGAAGAAAGCTCAGACGCGGTTTTTTCCTAGGTGGTCGTTCTAAACAATTAACTTCAGATAAACTTGACGCTGTAATGTCGATCCTAGCTCTTATTTTATTCGTAATTTTAGCTCTCTATGATTTACGTTTAGCGGCTCTTGCTATCCTTATCTGGTTACTTTTGAGCATGTTTCTTAGCCGTGACAACGTGTACACGGGAAGGAAAGCTCTAATAAAGACGCGCAGGGCTGTATATGCAACGTTCTCAGGTTCAGCCGACTTACGGAAAACCTTACTGCATGTGTCGAGGGGTATGCGTATCCTGGGCGGTAGAATTGAACCAAGTCGACTTGTAGAGCTTGCGATTAACGTGTCCAGGAAAAAGGCTCGTTACCGAGGGAGAAGGAAAATGCTTGGAGCTTCCTTAACCATCGATTACACACTCCCAAGAGAACGTTACTTTAAATTACACTTTCCAGCAACTTTACGTCGAAGCGCGGTTCTAGGCGAGTTCCCTAAAGTGAGCTGGGACTCGGTTAGAGCTAGGCTCTTAACAGGTAGATCTAAAGTCTCACTTGTTTTGATTCTAGACTCTAGTGCTTCAATGATGTATTCCGTCAGAGGGATTCTCACGGCTTTAAAGGCTGTCGAGAGGGAAGCCCGCAAGTATAGAGATAGAGTTGCACTGGTTGTCTGTAAAGGTTTTGGAGCTGTTGTTGCACAGTACCCTACGACGAACTTCAACTTGATGCTTGGTAAAATATCCCGTGTCGGGCTAGACGATTTTACCCCCTTAGCTTCAGGCATGTACCTGGGGTTGAACTTGGCGTTAACCGAAAGGCGAAGAGGTTATGAGCCGGTTGTCGTCATAGTTAGCGACGGCAACGCAAATATTCCACTCGAGAAGCATAGGAGAGGTTACAGGCGGTTTGCCTTCGATCCTGCTGTACAGTCGGTCTTAGAAGTTGCCACGCAAATTTCTAAGAGTGGCATTGAAACCGTAGTAGTGAACACCAAACATAGAGAACCGGGCGTGGAAGCTGGAGACGTCGTGATGAGCGGTACAGAGCTACTAGTCAACGTAGCAAAAGCTACGAAAGGAAGCTATGTCGGCATTATAAGCTAAACTATAAAACCCTCGAACTAGATATTAAAACATGCCGGAAAAAGCTTCTAGCCTTGTAGAGCTTCTCTCAGAGTTGATTCGAATCGATACTACCAACCCACCAGGCAACGAGACGCGGGCAGCCAAGCTACTTCAAGAAGAGTTAGAAGGGAGAGGTGTCGAATACAAACTTTTGGAGAGCGCTCCTAACCGTGGAAGCATCATAGCTTGGGCTGAATCGAAGGAGCCTGGACCTTCCCTCCTTCTCTTATCGCATTTGGATGTCGTTCCAGCCAACCCGGATGAGTGGAGCGTAGACCCTTTCTCAGGGGTAATCAAGGATGGTTTTGTTTGGGGTCGCGGCGCGCTAGACGACAAACTTTCTGTTGCAGTAATGTTGAAAGTTTTCCTTGATTTTGTCGAATTTAAACGGTTTAAGGGGCGTCTGATATACGGGGCTACAGCTGACGAGGAGATGGGGGGTCGGATGGGCGTAGGTTGGCTTATCGAACAGTACCCCGAACTATTAAAGGCGGACTATGTGTTAAACGAGGGGGGAGGGTTCGAGGTTCCACATAAACGCAGTGTGTTCCTTGTTCAGACAGCTGAGAAGGGAGTTTACTGGTTCAAGTTGAAGTTTAAGGGAAAGCCTGGTCATGCTTCTATGCCTAAGTCCGGCGATAACGTTTTACCTAGGCTAGCTGAAGCTGTGGACAAGATCAGTCGAAAAGGGACTCCAGTTGACCTGAAAGTTCATACAAAGACCTTTATCCAGAAGTTGTTAGAGTCACGAGGGGTTCCTTCTCCCCTGAGAAAGCTCTTTTCTTCAAAGCTCTTTATTCCGCTTGTGCTCAAGTTAGCAGGAGATGCGGAGCCCGTGATAGATGCTATGGTTAGAAACACTGTTACTCCAACTGTCGCTCGTGCTGGGGATAAGGTTAACGTAATCCCTTCTATGGGGGAATTGAACGTTGATTGTCGTTTACTTCCAGGTTATGAGGAAGGATGGGTAGTTGACTATGTCAGCAAGGTCGTTTCAGGTATGGATTATGAGATTGAGTTCATCCATCGAGATCCAGCTACTGAGTCACCGCTTGAAACTCCTCTCTACAAGGCTATAGAGACAACTGTCGTCTCAGAAGTAGCGGGATCCATCGTATCTCCCTATATGTCCACAGGCGGCACAGACTCCCGTTTCTTTAGGAGGGCTTATGGTTCTGCTGCGTACGGTTTTATACCGTTGAGGGCTGATTTGCCGATTCGCGAGATGATGAGGCTCGCGCACGGGATCGATGAACGCGTATCACTGAAAAACATAGAGTTTTGTTATAAGCTGACTAGTCGAGTTCTAGAGGCTTTCTACGCAACCGTCTAGGCTTAAGGTAGAAAGATGGATTTTTAGCTCTAACTTGGATAAAAAACGATACAATTTTCTGGGCTGAGATTGATGTGGCTGACGTGGAATGGTATGATCTCCCTCTCATGGAGGAAGAAGTCCTCATTCTCAGAGAAGGATCGACTATAGTGTTCAATTTCCATTCTCGTATCTTTAATAAGGTTGCAGCTCCTCATCTAAAGTTTTTGTCACCGATATCTATCGAGGAGAAAGGCGATAGAGTTATACTAAAATTGAGAGCGGAGGAGGGGGAAGAGCTAAGAGCTTGGTTGCTCTTAAACCTAGGGAAAGGCTTCTTTCTCACAGAGCTTGAGGGCTTAGAACTTAGTTGAATCTTTGAATACAATAGAAAGGCTCTAGTTATCTGGTGTGTCTTCTAGTTATTTTCCTTAACGCGGCATCCGCAGCTACGTAGAGAGGGTGAACAAGCTCGTTTAATGATGGAGTATAAGCAAACTCTAAGTAGGGTATATCGTATACTTTTAAACCATGAGTTACTATTGTTGAGATAACATTTAGTTTCTCAACTAAGTTCCCGAACCCGGCAACTTGGGCGCCCAATAAGCGACCTTCGTTGGCTTCTATGATGAGTTTCAATGTTACGGAGGCTGAGTCAGGGTAGAAGGATGGCTTATCTTGAGTTGAAACTGTCACTGACACAGTTTCAAACCCTGACTGTCGCGCTACTTCCTCTGTAACCCCAACTGCACCAAACTTAAAACCATCTAGGTTAACTATCCAGTTTTGTAAAACTCCCTTTAATTTAGCTTCTCCACCAGCTGCGTTTATGCCAGCTATCCTACCCATTATTAGAGCTGTGCTAGCAAAGGGGCTGAGGACGGGCTTACCCGTCACAATATCCTTGACTTCAGCTACATCTCCTGCTGCGTAAACGTTTTCAATGTTAGTTCTCATCTTCTCATCCACGATAACTCCACCGGTCACGCCTATCTTAAGGCCCATTTGTAGAGCTAGCTCATTCTCGGGCTTTACTCCGGTGGCCATAACTACGAACCCTGTCTCAACGACTTTGCCGCTGTTCGTAGTTAGACGCTTACTACCTTCAGCACCTGTAATTTCCGAGACCCCGTCTCCAAGAATAATTTCAACCCCCTCTCCTCTAAGGTGATCCTCAACTATCTTGGCTATTTCTTCGTCCAGTTTACCGGGCAAAAGCTTCAGAGCATACTCTATCAACGTGACTTTAATTCCTCTCTTCCTGAGGGCATGAGCAGCCTCGATGCCTAAGGCACTTCCTCCAACGACAACGGCTGATCCATGTCTACTAGCTGCTTCCACTATAAGCTTGCTATCTTCGATAGTTCTTAACGTGTAGATACCACGGCTATCCTCTATCCTAATGTTCCTGGGAATAAACGGTCGTGACCCAGTCGCTAGTACCAAGGCGTCGTATTCAAAATTTACTTTCTCACCGTTCCTCAAGTTTCTAGCGTAAACCTTTCTTGAAGCTGTGTCAACCTCTTCTATGATAGTAGCCGTTCTAACATCAAGATTTGGTAAATTAACAGCTTCCTCAACGAGCCTTTCGGCAGGTATCACCCCTGCTATAACATCAGGAAGCGAACAAGGGTGGTAAATAGCGTACCTACGTTTTTCGAAAACTGTAATCCGAGCTTGCCTGTTAATTAATCGAGCATAGCTTGCAGCCGTCAACCCAGCCGTTCCATAGCCTACGACCACTATATGCATAGGCTTCTTAAATAGACGAGATTTAAATAGATGACTACGGCATTTTTCGACTAATAGTTAAAAAGAAATAGTCCATTGTAGACGAGATACTAGCCAAAGACTTTTAACTTGTTCTCTGCGACGAGTGATGACGGTTATGTGTGAGAGAAGCAACATTGAAAAGCTGCTTCGCCCAAGGAGCATAGCGGTTATAGGTGCTTCAAGGGATCCATCCAAGATAGGCTACCAAGTTTTAAAAAATATTCTTTCTTCTGGTTTTCGTGGTTCTGTTTACGCTGTTAACCCTAATGCTGATGAGGTTTTGGGTTTGAAGTGTTATCGTAGTGTTGTCGACGTGCCTGGTTTTGTCGATTTAGCTGTTGTAGCTGTTCCCGCTCGTCTTGTTCCTCAAGTCTTAGTTGAGTGTGGTTTAAAGAAAGTTTCAGCTGTAGCAGTCATATCTAGCGGTTTTAAAGAAGTTGGAAACGTTGAACTAGAGGAACAAGTAGTCGAAACAGCTAGAAAATACGGGTTCAGAATCCTAGGACCAAACATCGTAGGAGTTTGGGATACCGTAGCGCCGGTGAACTACAGCTTCATAGATGCAAACCCTCTGCCGGGGTCTATAGCGTTCGTCTCTCAGAGCGGGGCTCTGATAACTTCTCTGTTGTGGTGGACGCGGGAGAGGGGTCTCGGCTTCTCTAGCCTGGTGAGCATAGGAAATCGGGCGGACGTCGGCGAGACGGATCTCCTAACTTTCTTGCGTGAAGATCCAAACACGAGAGTCGTGGCATTCTATATGGAGGGCTTAGGGGAGGGTGAGGGTAAGGTCTTCTTGGATGAGGCGTACGAGACCTCTCTCGTCAAACCGGTTATAGTCCTTAAAGCCGGTAAGAGCCCAGAAGCTGCTGAAGCGATAAAATCTCACACGGGATCGCTCGCCGGGTCTAATGAAGTTTACGAGTCAGCGTTCAAGCAGGCTCGAGTGTTGAGGGCTTCAAGCTTGAGAGAACTGTTTAACTGGGCTCTCGCTCTCTCCCTGTCGCCCCCTCCTAGGGAGGGGGGAGCCGTTGTGCTCACGCACGGGGGCGGTGCTGGTGTAATCGCGGTCGATCTACTCAGCGAACGTAATGTCCCCCTAGCTGTTCTCCCAGTGGACCTCCAGGAAAAACTTAGGAAGCACATGCCCCCCTTCGGTAGCACGCGTAACCCCGTCGACTTAACAGGTATGATGACTGCAGCCAACTTGGAGTGCGCGCTCAAAGAGTTAATGCGAGAAGAGAGAATAGGATCAGTCCTAGTATGGGTTGGGCAAGGTGCAATTCCCAAGCCTGAGGAACTAGGAGAGGCTGTGATCTCAGCAGTAGAGGAGGTCGGGTTGACGAAGCCACTGATAGTATCGATAACTGGCGGAGAGGAGTGTAGAGAAGTTCTTCAGAAGCTGATCCGTGCGGGAGTACCTAGTTACGAGTCGCCTGAAGATGCTGCAGAATCCTTAGCGGCCGTTTACAGGTACTATAGGATGAGGAGAACCCGAGGCAGTGTTATAGTATTCAAAGGCGAAAACGAACGGGCTAAGACGCTCATCGAGAAAGCGATTGTTAGCAAGTGTTCTTTACTAGCACCGATGGAAGCGTTCGAAGTGGTCAAAGCCTACGGTGTACCTGTTGTCGAGTCAGCGTTCGCTCAAAACGTCGACGAAGCCTCGGAAGCAGCCGCGAGGATAGGGTATCCGGTAGCCTTGGCAGTTGAGACTCCCGATGTAGCCCATAAGACGGAAGTTGGAGGTATAGCGTTGAACATAGGGTCGGAAGTTGAGCTACGTAGAGTTTTCGACCTTCTTCTCAGGGAATTCGCCAACAAGGCTCCACAAGCCAGGGTCCTCGGTGTTTCCGTTAGGAAGATGATGCCTAAAGGGGTGGAGGTCTTCATCGGCGCTAAGCGCGACCCGGTTTTCGGGTCGGTCATAGGCTTCGGCTGGGGTGGTGTTGTCGTCGAATTAGTTAAGGATACATCCTTCAGAGTGCTTCCTTTGAGAACAGAGGATGTTGAAGAGATGATAGATGAGACGAAGATCGGTAGAATGCTTAGAGGTTTTAGGGGTCAACCGCTTGACCTCGAAATTGTGAAAAAGGCTGTCGTAGGAGTCTCCGCGTTGATGGAGGACTTCAATGAGGTAGAGGCTGTAGACGTGAACCCGTTATTCGTGTATGAGAAAGGCGCTGTTGCGGTAGATGTTAAAGTATATTTGAGAACAAACATTCGCTGTTAACTAAACCTTCACGAAGTTGCCTAGAATCATTATCAGGAGAGCAGTTAGAGGAACCGTTATGTTGTCGTCAAGCGGCTTCAACTCGAAGTGTTCTATGATGCTCGAAGCCAGACCAGCTAATGCCCCCCAAATCCCAGCTATGGCGTAGCCGACGGGTATGCAGACTGCAGCCATAGCAACGTTACCAGCCCAAGCTTTCGTCCTCCGCTTGTATAATGCGTTTCTGACGACTCCGGTGACGCCGTCGCCGAAGGACATGAATGCTGTGGGTACGATGGCGTAGATCATGTCGTGGAATACTAGCCAGCTTATCAAGACGCTTAACCCCCATGTTATGCAGAAATGGACTTCGTAGATGTTCTCAGGGTCTTGGAACCATTGGAGAAGCTTCCCCGTTTTATGCGGCAAGTAAGTGAATACGGCTAACACGAGAGCTAGGGTAAAGGGGAGCAGAGGGCTTGAAAAAGTGAAGGGGATGAAGACAGCGACAAGACCTCCAGCAGCCGCGTGGATCAATTTCCTGTTATAGTATATCGCCACGTTGTGCGGAGCCCCTCTCTTAGTCATCCACTCATAGGTCTTTTTCGTAATAAATGTTACAAGGAGTACAATCCATACGAAGAATATGCCTGCGTAAGCCGCTTCCATTAGTAGATTTCCATTCATACACCCCCGGGACAGTGGTCGTAAAAAGCTTTTACCTTTGACAAAGGGCTACAAGAGAAAACAAATCTTTCGGGTTTCGAAGACTCGGTACAAAGTCGATCTTTAACCCAACGCCCAGTTCTGTAGCTAGGTCGTATAAGTAAGTTATGGCAGCCCAGTCTTCAACGGCTATCCCCACCGAGTCGAAAACCGTGATCTCTTCGTCGTCTACCCTCCCAGGCTTTAGTCCCGATACCAACTCCCAGAGCTCAGCGTATACGGTCTCTCTACCAGTGTTCTGCACCTCTCCCTCAACAAGCGCCTGCTCAAGCAGTTCAACAACTACTTTAGCGTCTGTGAGGATGCGCGGGTCAAGCTCTGTCTTCCCGGGTGAGTCGCCCCCGACAGCGTTTATGTGAACGCCTTGACGCACCCAGTTTCTCTCCACAACGCGACATCTACCCTTCGCGGCCGTAGCGGTAACGAGAACGTCTGACTGTTCAGCCACTTCCCTAGCGTTGCTCGCTTCAACTAGCTCAAAACCGAAGTTCATCATGTTGACCTTAAACTTCTTCATAGCGGAGGGGTCGATGTCGTAGTAAAAGATCCTCTTCAATGGGATCACGCGGCTTACGGCTAGGCAGAGGAACTCGGATTGAGCCCCCGTGCCCAGTATCCCCAGCGTCTCGCTGTCAGACCTCGCTAGGTATTTTGTGGCTACTGCTGAAGACGCGCCTGTGCGGAAGGCTGTAAGCAGCGTGGCATCGGCAACCATCACAGGGTACCCGGTCTCTACATCAGCTAGGATTCCTAACGCCACGACAGTAGAAAGGCCTTTGGAAGGGTTTAATGGGTGCCCATTAACGATCTTCACGGTATACCATTTAGAATCGCTCGCCGGCATGACTTCGAGAACTCCAGAAGCGTAGCTGAAGCTGACCCGTGGAACTACCTTGAGTTGTTTCCAATTAGCGAAAGCCACCTCGACGCGAGCGATCAAGTTGTCTAGAAAATTCTCCACCCCGATCGACTTAACGATCCGGGATACGTCTTCAGCAGTTAGCAACTTCAAGTGCATCGATACGGGTCTCTCTCAACTGTTAAAAAATCATTCAGCGATGCTTGATAACCGCTTGCAGTAGTAGCCTCCCACCCCCCTTTTATTTCGTCAAATATTTTACCGTCCCCTTCAATCACTTACCGTGAAAACAGACCGGAGATACGTCCACGAGTACGAAAATCCAGCTGTAGTTGGAGTCAACAGGGAGCAGCCTCGGGCCTCTTTCCTTCCCTGCCCCGACAGGGAGAGCGCCCTTCGCAGCGATTATTTAGAGTCTCCTTGGAAGATATCGCTTAACGGCAAATGGAGGTTTAAACTAGTCGAGAATCCCGATTCAGTGCCTGACAACTTCTACGAGCCTGAATTCGGTGACGAGAACTGGGACTTGATAGAAGTCCCGAGCAACTGGCAACTTCTCGGCTACGACATACCGATATACTTGAACGTTCGCTACCCGTTCCCTCCTAATCCACCTTACGTGCCTCAGGACTGGAACCCTACGGGGCTTTACAGGAGAAGTTTTACGCTAGACTGGGGTCTAACCGGGAAGAGGGTTTTCATATGTTTCGAGGGGGTGAACTCAGCATTCTACGTCTGGGTAAACGGGCATTACGTTGGCTTCAGCAAAGACAGCCGGTTGCCGGCTGAGTTTGACATAACTCCGTACGTTCAACGGGGGGTTAACGTCGTAGCTGTAAAAGTACTGCGATGGAGCGATGGAAGCTATTTGGAGGATCAGGATATGTGGAGGCTCAGCGGTATTTACAGGGATGTATACGTTTACATCGCTCCCGAGACACGGATAAGAGACTTCTTCGCCAAGACCTTGTTCGATGAAAAGTATGTTGACGCGGACCTAGATGTCCTCGTTAAGATAAGAAACTACTCAAGTGTAGAGAAGAGAAACGTTGAGTTGGAACTTGAGTTACTGGACTCGGACGGTAGACCCGTTTTCCCCCAACCCCTCAAGCAGAAGGTCGATACGTTGAAGCCGGGTGAAGAAAAGTACCTAAGTTTAAGGGAAAGGGTTCGGAAACCGAGAAAGTGGTCGGCAGAGGATCCTTACTTGTACACGTTGCTGTTAACGTTAAGGGACGAGGGAGGTAATGTTTTAGAGGTCATCAGGGAGTTCATCGGCTTCCGGCAAGTAGAGGTAAAAGATGGACGATTATTTGTAAACGGTGTGCCGGTACTCCTTAAGGGTGTCAACAGGCATGAGCATGACCCTGTCGTTGGTCACGCCGTATCGAAGGATGTGATGGAGAAAGATGTGCTCTTGATGAAAAGCTACAACTTTAACGCTGTCCGTACATCACATTATCCAAACCACCCCTATTGGTACCATTTATGTGACAAGTATGGTCTCTACGTGATAGACGAAGCAAATATCGAGTGCCACGGGCTAGCTAACTTTAGGCACCTTCCCTTGAGGAACGAACCGGCGAATAACCCCGAGTGGACGCCAGCCTTCATGGATCGGGTCATGAGGATGGTCGAACGCGATAAGAACCACGCATGTGTCATCATGTGGTCCCTCGGGAATGAGTCTGGTTACGGTTTCAACCACGACGCGGCGGCTGAGTGGATACGTAACTACGACCGAACCAGGGTTATCCACTACGAGGGAGCTACTCACGCCATGTGGGCTCTCGGATACGTTCCCAAGTGTACTGACGTCATAGGGGTAATGTACCCGACTCTAGAGTTCTTAGACTGGCTAGCCACTGAGCTTCGGGACGAGCGACCTGTTGTAATGACAGAGTATGCACATGCCATGGGGAATAGCCTTGGGAACTTTAAGGAGTATTGGGATTTGGTAATGAAGCGTAGGCGCTTGATCGGCGGCTTCATATGGGATTGGGTTGATCAAGGCATCCTCAAGGAGGAGAAGGGTGTCAAGTACTTCGCATACGGCGGGGACTTCGGCGAAAAGGATCACGACGGGAACTTTTGTATAAACGGTATATTGTTCCCCGATAGAACTCCCCACCCAGCAGTTTGGGAGTGCAAGAAGGTGCAGCAACCCGTTGAAGCCGAGCCTGTCGACCTGGAGGTAGGGGAGGTTAGGATTGTGAACAGATTTGATTTCCTCCGACTAGATGAAGCGGTCGAGATATTTTGGGAAGTGCGTGCGGATGGAAAAACTCTTCAAGAAGGACGTGTAGAAACCCCACCGCTTGAACCGGAAAGGCGCGCTCAACCCGGAACTCGCTTCACAGCCCAAGGCGACGTAGTGAGGATCCCGTACAGGCTTCCTGAGCCGAAGCCGGGCACCGAGTACTGGCTATTCCTTAGGTATAAGCTGAAAAGAGACTTCCCATGGGCTAGAAAGGGATTCGAGATAGGGTGGAGTCAATTCAAGCTACCGGTTAAGGTACCTGAGTCGGCTCCGTTGAGAGTCTCAGATATGCCGGAGTTGAGTCTCGAGGAGGGTGAGAGGAGCATTAAGGTGGTTGGCAAGGATTTCGAACTCGTTTTCGATAAGAGTTCAGCTAGCTTCACACTCTCGCGCGAAGGGAAGCTGTTGGTTAATGGTTTCAACCCTCTGGAGGTTTGGAGAGCACCTACGGATAACGACGAGGGAGGCTGGATGGCTAGGATGTCCATGAGATGGAGAGATGCTGGTCTCAATAGGATAAAACACAGTGTGAAGTGGGTTCGCGCTTCTAAAATTGCACCTCAAGTTGTGTTGATTGAAGCAGGTCTGCGTAGTGAAGCAAGCGACACGAAACTAGGTTTCACTTCCAGCCTGAAGTTAAACATCTACGGTAACGGTGACATAAGAATCTCTACAGATGTTCGCCCAGACGAAGATCTGCCTCCGCTACCTCGAGCCGGTTTTACGTTGCAACTACCCGGGGACTTTTCAAACATAACGTACTACGGTCGGGGACCTCATGAAAACTACGTAGATAGAAAGTTTGGTGCCGCTATAGACGTGTACTCCACGAACGTAGACGAAATGTTAGTACCCTACTTAAAGCCCCAGGAGTGTGGAAACCGTTGCGACGTTAGATGGGTAGCCGTAAGCAACCCAGGGGGCTTGAGCGTACTAGTTATCGCCAGCAACTTAATGGAGTTCAGCGCTCACAGGTGCACACCGCATGATCTGGAGGCTGCTAAGCATCCGCACGAAATTAAGTGGAGGGAGGACGTTTACCTGCATCTCGACTACGGGCAAAGGGGTCTCGGCGGGGCTAGCTGTGGTCCTGATACACTCCCCCAGTACGAGCTGTGGCCTAAACCCTTCCACTTCGAAGTCGTGTTAAGACCCTTAAAGCCCGGGGACGACCCCGTTGAATCAGCCAAGTACAAGAGGCACGCTTTATAGGTTCAACGACTTTAAATGTTTAAAATTATCCTTTTTTATCGGATAGTTACCTACCTTTTTAGCGTATTCAACCTCGTACTTTAACATGTACGGCGGGATGGCGGCGTAAGTTTCTCCCCCGTTGTCGAAGATATAGCCTCCGCCAGGTGCAGCGTAGTAGATACACTTTTCGACTTCAGCCTCTACACGCTCCCGCGAACCCGACAGCAGAGTCCTCCAATCCACGTTCCCGTTAAAGGAGACTCTTCCCTTAAACTCCCTCGAGATCACGTGAATATCACTTTCTACTCCCAGGTCGGCGTGATGAACTTTGTAGACGTCCCTAACTATGTCAGCGATGTGATGCATGGGGGAGTCCATGTGAAGGTACCTGTACTTTTTCCCGAACCGCTCGTAAAGGCGAAGGTTATAGGGGAGGGCAAACTTCTCATACATCTCTCTACTCAAGTAGCCTGAGTGATCGTCAGCAAGGTACAAGGACCCTGGTTCGATATCCGTAACCTCGTAGTGGTACTCTTGCAATGCTATAAAAGTCTCCAAGAGCTTACTTAAAAGCTTATGTATTTCTCTCGGGTAGCGTCGCGTCCACGTGTAAAGGCGCTGGGGACCCAATAAAGAGCCTGCAGCTGAAACAGGTGGATGTATCTGAACACCTCCCCATACTGGCACCTCCCCGTACTCTTCCTTCACGATCCGCTTCAACTCTTGAAGCTTGAGGTAAACTTCCCTCACGGCTCGAAGGTCGCGAGGGTCAGGGACCTCCAGTCTATCAATGTCCTCGAGAGTCTCAATCTTCGGTGTTATCCAGGGGCTCCTCCAAGGGTCGCTTTCATCGGGCATTACGATCTTGCATCCGAATACGAGTCCTTCAGCTACAGCCCCTAAGTCTAGGTTAACGCTGACGCTGGTGACGTCATCCTGTAGCCAGTTGAGCCTCCACTCTAAACCCTTAACCTGTACCTCAGCCATCACTCTTAGATTCAGGTAATAGTCTTTCAGCGAGACGCCGAGTAGCCAAGCGTAGTAGGGTCCTTGAACGTTTATTTGAACGGGGACTCTATCGGGCTCCTCAAAGCTTAAAGCTGCCTCCACTCTCCGCCTATTGTTCTCTATAGTCTGTTCATACTTGTGTAAATTGAAGACCACGCCATTGTATGAGATAAATTTGTTAATATCGTTAACTTAGACTATAAAGTGGTAGATGAAAAAAGTCGTCACGTAAAGTTGCGTTTATCACGATTCACTGATCAACTCGATCCAGACAGTTGTTGTCTCGTTTAGACGCATGCTCGCGTCGACCAGTACCTCCACTGCGACGTTTACGCACTCCCCTGTTCCCACGACGATTTTCTCGCTCTCTACTTTGACAGGCAGCGAAACCAATAGCCTTTCACCCGACTCTCCTGCGACGTGGTAGACGCTGAACACTCTCAGTTTCTCTCGAGGTCCTCTAACCTCTATAACCTTCAACCTGATGTTTAACGCCTGTTGCCCGATGTTGCAAACGCGTAGGAGATCACTGTATATAGTTGGGGTGCCGATGAAACCGCTTAAAGTTATCCTCGTAACGTCCTCGAGTCTTTCGACACCTGCATAGGTTCCATCAACATCTCCACCTTCGCTGATCACTAGCTTCCAGCCTTGAAGTGATGTGTACTGTAAACTCAGTTGGTTTAAGTTTAGTAGAGTAGACGCGATTAAGTGGATTAACAAAAGGAACAATAAACCATTGTCTCTTCTGCTGGTTTGACTGCCCATGGTTACTAGTTTAACAACCGTAACGCTAATAGAAAATCTTATCGATGCTCTTTCGCCTTGAGTTTCTAAAGCTTCGCGAGATAACGAATGTGTTGGTAGATACTAAAACCTTTTAAAGTGCCTCTACACTTCGGTCAGAGCTAGGTTCTTGAACCGGCTACACGTGGCTGTTAAACTTCTTGAACTTCATTGGACTCCTCGTCTTCAAACCAGTCTACCCACGTCTCGTCTAAACCGCCTTCAAGTATTAACTTAGCAGCTTCAATGACGACATCGTCTGTGTAGGGAGACCAGTTCCTTAAAACAGAGTAGTGCTGTTGCGAGTTTCTATCTACCACTCGAACGACGACAACTTCGCGTTTAACGGGCTCAACTATTTCAACGTGAGTTTCGCCCGGACTCCTGAGGGCAATGACTCTCCCTTCAACTAGGGAGATGACGTAGTATCTCACAGGCTCGTTTAAGACTGGGGGCGGCGGATTCCAAACGATCGTCATACCTTCATCTTCCATATCTTCTCGCTTCTCGTCCACTAGCCCAGTTTTAAAAAATCGGGGTAAAAAGGTAACCGTTTTTGCAGACCCTTAGGGTCTGGGTACCACGATTAAGGGAGATTCTGTAACGTCAATTTTCAGAAATCCGCCTTGCAGTTTCACGTTCTCTCTAAAGCCGAAAAGGTGAATTAACTCGACTTCCCGAGCATCAAGCTCCAATTCTAATTCGATGCTATCATCGCTTGTGGAACCGGCTCTCCACACAACTAGCTTCCTAGAATCATCTTTCTCAAACCACAGCGCGTATACCTGATGCCCTAAGCTCAAGAACTTCGTTGGAGCGTATCCAGCGAGTCTAAGGTTAAAATTGTAAATTGCGAAGTAACTAGGTTTTATGAAGAATAGTTCCCACCCCCTCCAGTGGTGTGATACTAGCCCGAAGTTGTGTTCAGATTCTCTAGGGGATAGCCCATCGTCTTTCCAATCGTAGATTATGGTTATAGGCACTCGGGCCAAAAGGTTGACGATGTATTTTCTGACCACATACTGGGCCTGCTTGACCAAGTCTACACGGTTTGCGTAAGTCCCCCCAGTCGTATACCCCCATTCGCTACATACGATGGTCTTACCTTTAACGACCGAACGTAGGCGATCGTAGTCTACGAGTGCAGTTTCCGGTGCACTACTCCGATAAGGGTGGACTGACACTACGTCGATATAGTCTAGTAGACCCATGGATGATGCAGCGCTTATGAATTCTATGTCCACTCCAGAAGTGGCTGGAGCAAGAATCACGCACCTATGGCAAGCTTCCTTGATGGCCTTAGCTGTTCTAATGGCGAGCGCCGTGTAATCCGCTACGCTTGGCTGAGGTTTCCAGAAAACCTCGATGTTAGGTTCATTCCAAATCTCCCAAAGCGGGTAGTCTCCGTAGCGGGATGCCGCTGCCCTAGCGAAGTTGGAGAATGCTAACCTCTCCTCATCAGTACGCGGCGGTTGCCCTCCACCGTATAAGGGGTTGCCGTAGTCTAGAATGTAGAGTGGGCGGAGCCCCCTCTCTCTAAGAGCCTTGGTAAGCTCATCGTAACCGTTGAAGCTGTAGAAACCCTTCTCCTGCTCAACGTTGCTCCAGAAGAAGTCCATTCGGACCAGTTGGAAGCCGGCGTAAGCGATCATGTCTAAGTCCCTTTCTTCAAGATAGGAAGGCTTGATGAAGTGTATGTTTACACCCAACCCTTCGGGCACCCTAAGTTCAGGTAGTCCGTCTTTAGGCGAGCTCCAGGCAACTTTTTCATCTAGAATAGCCAACAACCAAGGATACGTCTCGAGATTTGTCCGCCTGAAGGGCTCGGTGTTCGCTGTAAACTCCCCCTGTCCTTCTATCTCCGCGACGATAAGGTAAAGGGCGGGTTCTAGGCTTGACGTATCTACTTCTAGGTTGATGCGAGTAGCACGCTCAGCCTTAGCTAAACCTTCTCCAACCTTGAATCTAATAGAGGGCTTATCGAAAGGCGCTAAGTAGAATACGACCTTCCAATCATCCTTGCTCGGGTTGCTTACATCAAATTCAAGCGTAGCTATTTCACCTCTTTTAAAGAAGTTTCGCTGCATGAGGGCATCCGCGTAAATTAGGAAGTTGCCTCTACATCCTTCATAATAGAGACGAATGAAAAAATTCCTCACGTTCTTACCTTTATCCTCTTGCTTCTTAGAAGCGAAAAATGTAAAGAGGACAACCATGACAACGAATACAAGCACGGGGATAAGTAGCCGATGTAAACGCATGGGAAAAATAAACCTTGAGTGTAAAAATGTTTTTACATTACTCTACTGAGAGACCTTAGGAAAGCGATTCTCTTCGGTATTGGTGGGTGCGAAGCAAAAAGTTCTTCAAGGCTGACGAAGGGGTCGGCTAGCGCGTATATGAACAACATCTTCAGTTTACTTGAGTCTACCTTAGCTCTTGCCGTCCTATACGTTCTATAGAAGCTGTCTAAGCCTTGTAAAGCGGAGATCATAGCTCCGGGCGAAGATACTTTGGCACCGTGAGCGTCAGCGTAATGCTCCCTGAGCCTCGAGAGGGCGAGAACTACAAGCTGGATGATAACGCTGACTACCATCAACGCTACGCCTGCTAACATGAGGATGAGTCCTCCCCCGCCGTTTCTTCTGCTCCTACTGCCGTCGTAGCGGTATCTGGAAGCGTGAACGCCAGCGTACATGAGGTAGCGGCCTAGGAAGTAGATGACAGAAGGGATTAAGCCGAAAACCAGCATCACCACGTTGTCCTTGTGCTTGTGGTGTCCCAGCTCGTGACCTATTACAGCCTCCAGTTCCTCGCCTCTAGCGAGCTGGAGCAGGCCCTCGGTTACAGCCACGTACCTTCCAAACAGCGGAGAAGAGTAGGCAAATGCGTTGGGTTCTCTCATGCTGCAAACCATCGCCTTGGGCGGCTTCATACCTGACCTAGCAGCAATCCTGTTTACAACTTCCTGAAGCACTGGATCATGCTTGCAACCATAGATTAAGTTGATGAGCGCGGGCGATAGGAGCCAAGAGAATAGCGAGGGTATGAGCCCAAAGAGGAAAGCCATAGTCGCGAGCTGAAGCGTCAACTCCCCGCCGAGTAACGCGGATAGCCCGGCGAAAACTAGCATCATGCCGCCAACGACGCCGGCCATAGTGGCGAGCATAGCGGCTCTCAACGCGTCGAGGCTAGGGGGTGTCGGCGACAAGTACCTTCCGAATAGACCGGCGGCAGCGATAAGAGTCGTCATTGAGATCGCGTAAGCGAGCAGGTCTACCAACCACCAGCCAGCGTAGGGCGTGTAGAAGCCTGGGGCGAACCAAGAGAGCGCGAGCTGTAGCGCTAAAGCAAAGATTGCAGCTACAGCTACCAAGGATAACAGTAAGAGCAGTTTCTCCCTCATCTTACCACCTTTTGCTCTTACTACACAGGGAATAAAAACTTTACATACTGAAAGTCCACACCCTCAGGCTCTATCCTAGAGCTTTAGGGAACCACCGTAGGAATTGTTTAAGTGGTATCAAAAGGGTTTGCGAGCGATTGGACATCATAGATGGTGAAGTTTTGGTGCTAGAAGTGCGGGGAGGATACTTTATCTGGATAATGGAGACCTTTGGAGCGAGCTTTAGGTAGAGACGCCTAGATACAAGAGTTATTCTAGCTTAAAACCTGTAACATGTTAGAAATTACAATGAAGATAGATCCCTGTGTGTAGCTGCTAAAGACCTGAAGCTCAACAGGAGATTTTGCTAAGCTGTTATGTGGCTACGAAATCTCTGGCGATGAGGATGAGAACCCATCGTAACTGGTGATAGAGACCTTTCCTACATAGCTGAAGGCATGGAGTGAAGGTTACAAGTGATCCTCCATTCGAAGCGTATACTTTAAGACATTCGGCACATATAGCCGCAGACTATCGAAAGAACGTTAGAATACCACTCCTTGAACCCTTGATTCGAATCTAACTTACATGCTGTTTTACTCATTCGCTTCACAGAAGAGTTGAGAGAGCTTGAACTAATGTCGAGTCCTTCGAGAAATAGATTACCTGCTAGTTGACGCAGGGTCGCACTAGTCCCAGATTCATCTCCTTAAGCTTGTGTTGGAAGAAGATTGTTAAATTAGTGTTGACTCTAGATACCGTGGAGGATAGTCGCTCAGACTTGTTGGTGACCTGCAGGCTGGGGATGGAGAAGGTAGTCGCATCCTTCATCAGGGAGCTAGATCCCAGCGCCGTCATTACGCCCAGCCCCGAAGGGTTTTCAGGGTTGGTCTTCGTTAAAGGGGCAAGCGATGGGGTAAGGCTTTACGAGGAGATTAAGCGAAGTATCCCGGAGGTCGAGAAAGTTTTCATCGTGGAATGCGAGTGTGAAGCTTCGCTCGCAGCTATAGTTGATTGTGCTAAGAAGTTAGCAGGCGAGATCTGCAGCGGTGAAAGCTTTGCGGTAAAAACCGTAAGGAGAGGTGAACACAGTTTCACTTCCCTCGACGTCAACGTGGCTGTAGGAAGCGAAATTAAAGAGTTAACGGATGCTAGAGTAGACCTAGAGAACCCAGATAAGGTTCTGCTCGTCCAAATCCTGAAGGATCGCGCCTACCTGTCGATCGTACCGGGTAGAGAGTTTTACCGGAAGATGGGACCGGGAAAATACCCTATGTACAAGATCTTCAGAAAGTTAGTTGTCGCTCACGAACCCTACCTAGGTCCCCCAGACGCCGCTTATGTGATGGGAACGAGGATCGGCAGGGAAGTGCAAGTATTTGAAGTAGGGAAGCTTTTTCTAACACCCTTAGGCCCGGTTGAGGCTCAACCCTTCTACCATTTCCTACGCGGTCTCTTCGAAGGTTTGAGGAGCAGGCACGAGTTGCAGAAGAAGAGCTATGGTCGTGAAGTACACCGTACTCAAGTCTACGTTCAAGACATGTATCAGTTCGTACGAGCGAGGATGGGTTCGCCGCTTATCGTATTCGAGCCGGAGGGAGAACCGGTCTCAAGGGTGGCTGGCAAGTTATCCAGTTTTATTCTAGAAAACTTAAGGATGGGTAAAGAAATCGTCCTAATGGTTGGAGCTAGAGAAGGTGTGCCCAGTGGTTTATTCAGGTACGCGGACTTTGTTATCGACCTAGTGCCCGGTGTCGTCCTCTCAACGGAATATGCACTTTCCTCAGCCCTCATAGCAGTCACCACGATCATGCACGAAGCCTTAGCCAGCGAATATAAAGAAGAGACATTTTATACCTCAGAATCTTCTGAGTAAAATATCCAGCATTTAGTATATTTCCCAACTGAAGTTTGATTACAGACGCTTCTTAACAAGTTTTCAATCTATGTAGTTGGAGAGATGAAGATTATAATAAAAATTCACAAGGCTTGCCTAACTGTCGTTACTATTTCCGGTTTACATATTATACCTAATATACTATGGATGATTATATATTGTGGATAATTTCAGCATCCTTCAGCTTGTATTAACTAGCTTATCAACAGCTTTATTATTATGTGATACATTTTAATACTATTAATACATTCTTTAAATGCATTGAGTGTATCATGGGTTCCAAGGCTCGTAGCATCATTAGGATTATTAACTTTCATCTATTCGCTTACTCGTCCTTGGATAACGTTTCAAACTCCAATGTTCAAGCTTGAATATAGACCTTGGGACCTGCTAGAGCAGATGGCTCAGGGTAAGGTTGATTTGTTGAACAGGTTCCTAGAGTTGTCGAAAGAGGTCCCAGAAGAGGAACACTTTATATCGTTGTTCACTTTACACGTAGCATTCCTTGTAGTAGCTCTCCTACTCAGTTTTCTTTCGATTATAGGTAACTCGGTTGGCGGTTACGCGACTACAGCGGCTTTCATAGTTCTTGCAGCGGCACTGCTCATCTATTTAGCTGAGCAAATGCCTTTTCTGAATTACATAATCGGCTCAGGTTCCCTCCTCGCAATAGGTTCAGCTTTCATCTACGTTGTAGGAGTTATTGTTGCGAAGAGCTTAAGATAGTGAAGCCACTATTTGTAACCTTGTCTAACTGAAGTCACTGGAGATGAAGGATGTTCAATCCGGGAGCTAAGCTCCCTTTCACTAGTAAGTTCTCAGCTTCGTGTTTCCACATGACTGTAGACGCTCAGAAACCCTACTTCAGTGCACGAGTGCCTCGATCCCCATTATCGACCGCTCAGAAGTTGAAGTTTACGCCAATGCTCCAAGTACTCTAAACCGCGCTCACTGCACTTATAGAACCTGCTCCCACTTTCGTCCTCGAAGGACTCGATCAACCCATAGAACATCATCTCGCCTAATACTATGCGAGCCCTGTCTATCGGCATGTTCGCGTACGATGCTATCCATGTCAACTTAGCCTTTCCAATAGTCGACAAGTAGTCTAAGATTTCGGCAAAAATCTTGTGGCGGCAGCGCTTACTCGTAGACACTTTTACGCTAAAAGTCGTCGTTAAAAAACTTTGGTCACATTACGTAATCAAGTAAAGTGATCAAGCTTCATAAACTTATGGAGAAGTTGAAGCTGTGGCAGAGATAAAGGTGAAGGTTCTGGCAGAGGATCTAGTACTTGAAGGCGATAGCTTAATCTTGGCTGAGGAAGGTTTAGCTGAAGTTAAAGGTAAAGTGATCTGCGAAGGCTCTTGTACCGTGAAAGGATCGCTGCTCGCACGAGATGTACGAGTTGAGGGATCGATGTACGTGGACGGAGATTTGAGCGTAAACGACACCGTGGAAGTGGAGGGTAGACTGCAAGTTAAAGGATCTCTAAACGCAAGGCGCGTTAGAGTTGACGACAGCTGTAGAGTAGAAGGTTTGATTAAAGCAGAAGAAGTCTCAGTTGGCGGTATATTAGACTGTAGAGAAATCGAAGCTGGTGCAGTAAAGGTTGGAGGGACGTTTAGAGTAGAGAAGGGGAGGGCATGCAACGTTAACGTAGGGGGAGCTATCGAGTTTTCGCAGCTTCAAGCAAATAAGGTTAGCGTAGGTGGATACCTTGAAGGAGGGAAAGCTAAAGCGGAGCGCTTAAGTGTGGGAAGCAACGTTAGAGTCGATAATCTAGAAGCGGATAACGTGAGCGTCGGTGGATCGCTTCAGCTCATTGAAGGACGTTTAGGGAGGGTATCCGTCGGTGGGACAGCAAGGGTCGGTGGATCTCTTAAAGTGAGTGTACTCTCAGTAGGTGGTATGGTGAAAATAGGAGGAGAACTGGAAAGCGAGGAGGTTACTGTGGGAGGCATTCTTACGATCGCGCGCGGCGGTAGAGTAAATAAGAGGATAACTGTCGGCGGAACACTGGAGTCTCGAGGTCTGCTGAAAGCCGATGAGTTAACAGTTGGAGGGCTCACGGATGTTGAGAAACTTGTAGCTAGGATTGTTAAGGTCGTAAACTTGAGAACAGCAGCTGGTGTACAAGCAGAAGTGTTCAGGTTGTCGAAAAAAGGTCGAGTGGAGGGACCTGTCGTGACAAAGGAATTTGTAATGGAGGATGGAGGTTGGGCGCAGGAAGTTTACGCTAAGTTTTTCGAATGTGGAGAAAGGTGCCGGGTTCAAAGGCTTTACGCTGAAAGAGCGTTCATTGGTAGAGGAAGCACCGTGGAAGCCGTATTTTACGTGGAGGAGTTAAAGTTGGAGGAGGGTGCAAAGGTTAGAAAAGAAGAGAAAATAAGCGAAATAAAGCCTCCGGAAGGTTTTACTCTCTAGTTTGGCAATATATCATGTCAATGACATTAAATTAGATCATAGAGCTCTGTCAACGACATATTTTCTCATGTCAAAGACATGAAACGATAGACCGTGTTTCTAAACTATAGGAGATGCAGGGAATAGAAGTATATTTTCCACGTCAAGTAATCTTTTTTTCTAGCCGTGAAACTGGAAGAGGATTCAAAGAAAGCGACAAACCTATAAGGGTATGGTCTAGAAACCCTCTGGGCCGGTAGCTCAGACTGGGAGAGGTACACGTTCGCCCCGAGAGTGTCCGCTTGGCATGCGGGAGGTCCCGGGTTCAAATCCCGGCCGGTCCACCATTATTCGATTTTTCCTTATGAATCTCTATCGAATTAGAAAAAAGGATAAAAGGACTCATGGTTGGTGTTTTAGTTGTATCTCGCGTTTAAGAGTAATTTATTAATTAAATTTATTAGATTCAAGCGAAAGATTTAGATTAGAAAACCATTGAAAAACAGGTACTTGTTATAAAAGTTTTTATTTTAGGAAGACTTAGATAAGGGGAGATGAAGTGTTTTCCAAAAATTTAAAAACTGGTTCCTCATATCTTTAAGCTTTCCATCGTATATTCTTACCAGATTTTCTAGGTTTTGTCCTTTAACATATTTTTTACATTTCTTCTTGAATTTCCAGGTTTGGATTGTAGGATAAACAGCTAGTTTAATATAGATGGAAAAGAGAATAATAGTAAGCTTTGCAAGTAGAGTTATGAAGGTGATGGCGAGAGAAAAAAATGATAGTATTTTGGTAAGTTTCATGGTTATATCGCTTTATTCCTGTTTTTCCTTCTTTTCAATTACTTCTACTTCCTTTTTCTGAGGTACTGCCTGCTTCATTTCGCTAACTATCTTTGTAACGACATTAAGTATTTCCATCTTTTTCGTTAGGAACTCTTCTGTGTACTTTGTAGCTACTTCCTCTCTTATTCCAGCTTCGATGAGGCTTTTGTAGAATTTCGCCACCTCCTCTCCTAGAACATCGCCTCTCAACCCGCTTGTGAAAGTCTCTATGAGTTCTTTTACCATCGGCACAAGGTCGTGTAGGAAATCCCCAACAGCCTTCAGGACTTCTCTAAGCTCCTCAACATCCTCTTTCTCTTTATCTACGTGGACCTTTATCTCATGCTTCTCTTCTTGGTTCATCAGGTTAAACGTGTGATGATCACTGTGTTAAAGTTTTGGTGTAGAGAGTGAGCGATGCTTCTATTGTGTTAACCGGGTAAATCGACCACCTTCTCCCTACCTTTTTCCTTGATTGAAAGTAAACCTTCTTCAACCATCTTTTTCACTCTAGATGCTACTATTCTTCTAGAAGCGGAACCCCTGTACCTTCGCAATTGGTCTGTTAAGGCAGAGATATTTATGGGTCCCTTTAGGGCTACTACCTCCAGTATCGACCTAGATAATTCGTCGCGTTGTCTTGATAAGAGCGGCTGTAGCTTTGCAAGCCTAGTTGCTGTCCAAGTTAGATCGACAGCTATTCCGCCGGCTTTTACAAGCTTTAAAGCTAGGGCGAGGGTCTGAGCGGCTAGCAGGTTGTTCTCCCTGTCTAAGTTATCGTTAGCAAGGTTTTCTTCTAGGATTTGAAGCCTTCTCTCTATCCTCTTCAAGCGTTCAATTACTTCCTCGAGTAGACTATCCTTCGTTCTCCTCGATCGTTTTAAGGGTTGTCTCCCTGTCAAGCTCGCGCCTGTAGTTCTTTGATCAGATTATCTATATCCTGCTTTAGGCTTCTGACCGATTCAGCGAATTTAGGTGCCTCCATGGCACTTTTCATCGCTGCTTCATCAACTTGGAAGAAGCTTGAAGCCATGCGAATCTTATCGGGTACGGTCATAAGGTATCGAGCATAGCGTTCGAGGTGGGTAGACAACTTGATGCAGTCGTTAGCTAGATCCTTCGCCTCCTCACCTGTGGGTTCTGTCGGCTTCTCTAGTTTTCCTATAACCTTGTCTAATAAAATCAGCCAATCGTTGAACCCCATGCCGGTGTTGCCTGCGAAATCCTGTTCAGCGAAACCTCTCGCGAACACGGGTAGTCTGCTCACGAAGTTCTTGTTAGCATCTATAGCTCCTCGAATAATTTTTAACTGTTCGACTATTTTGTTTTTTGCTTCCACGAAAGTAGTATGACCCCTAGGATAATAAATGTGTTGTGGGCATATGGAATTCTGTTCGAGATACTGCTGCGGCTTCATATGGCCGGGCAAGAAGCCTATAGGCTTAAATACCGAGACTCTCCAGTTTAATGTGGCTGTTCTAAGAGTTCTAGTTGAAGAAGCTAAGATATTGAAGGCTAATAGTTCAAGTAGCTTGAAAAACAACCTAGGTAGTCGCTTCTTCTTTATAGGTTTAGCTAGCCTCGTCTGGCTTCTGCTGAGAACAGGTACTAAACCTTCTAGAATCGTGTACCCCTGCCAGCGAACTGCTCTCGCGAACGCAAGTATATGGTTAGCTGTTTATGTGTTACCTCTTCTCGGCTTCATCAAGCCTGGAAAGAGAACTCTAGCGTTTTCCCTCATAGCCCTAGCTGTCGCAGGAGGGTTGGTTTTCGTGAGTTTCCTTAGGCGTGCTCCAGAGGAGTTAAAGATTGAAATCCAGGAGCGTATCGCTGAGCTTCAGCTATCTTCTTCAATTTACGTTGTCACAGGGGGTAGGGGTCATTTCGATGATGTCAGGGATTTGATAACTCTGATGGGTGAGCGCGGATTAAAGTTCTACAAGTCTCCGACCGTTAGCCAGGTTTCAGGACCGGATGGGTTGATCGCTAAGGATGACGTGGTGATTATAAAAGTGAACTCGCAGTGGAATGAGAGGGGTGGGACTAATACCGATCTAGTAAAGGCGTTGATTCAGGCTATTATCAACCACCCGGACGGGTTTGCGGGGGAGATCGTGATAGCGGACAACGGTCAAGCGCAGTACGGCAGCTCCGGTAGGGGAGGAAGCCTAGACTGGGACCGTAACAACGCTGAGGATACGGCTCAGTCGATGGAGAAGGTGTCCCAACACTTTGCTTCACAAGGCTACAGGGTCTCAACGTACCTGTGGGACGATATCACGCTTAGGCGCGTGAAGGAGTTCAAGGATGGGGATCTCGAGGATGGCTACATCGTTTACGATGAGCCTGACTCCGACACTGGTGTAATAGTCTCCTATCCTAAGTTTAGGACGAAGTACGGCACGTACATAAGTTTCAAGCTTGGCGTATGGAATCCTTCGACGAAGGCTTACGAAAGTGAGAAGCTAAAGGTAATTAACGTGCCAGTCCTGAAGACGCACTCCATATATGGAGTGACCGCTTGCGTTAAACACTACATGGGCGTGGTGAGCGACCGGCTCACAAACCATAACCCGCACAACAGCGTAGGGACGGGCGGAATGGGAACTGTCATGGTGGAAACTAGGATGCCTGTGTTGAACATCATTGATGCTATCTGGATCAATCCTCATCCGAGGGCCGGGCCCGCGACTTCATACGAAAGGGCTGTGAAAGCTGGAATAATAGCTGCTAGCACAGATCCCGTCGCGCTAGACTACTGGGCTTCCAAGTACATACTGATGCAAGTGGCTTCAAAGCTAGGTTATAGAGACCTTTCCTCTATGGATCCAGATGACGTTAGCGGTAGGAGCTTCGGCAATTGGCTTAGGCTCTCGATGAACGAGTTACTGAGAGCCGGGTATTTCGCTACAGTTGAAGAAAGTCGAATCAACGTTTTTGTCAAATCCCGCGGAGCATAGCTTATAGACTTGCAGAAACCTTTTGTACGCTGGTCTCCTGTTGTACCCAAACACTTCAAGTTGGCTTGGAGTACATTAAGTAGAAGCGTTTTCCCTACCTGAACTTGAGTCCCTGTTGATTCTGATAGAACGCACGACTCCTTCAACTTCTTTAGGGTCTAGGTCTAGAAGGTTTGCCTTCCCGTATTCTGCAGCCTTCTCTTCTAAACGTCGTAAGAGCTCCCGGTAGTGGCTTCTGCATAAAGCGTACCTTCTACCATCCAACTCTAGTATATAAGTAGCTGCTTCAACACAATCCTTGTAGCTGCAAAGTTCGATGCGCGGTTTAGCCACACCCGGCGACTCAGGGCTTACCCTTTAAACATTCCGGCGATGGGCGGGCCTTCTAGGGGAGGATATCAATTACCATGAGTCAGGCGTAGTGACGTATGCTCTTAGCTAGTTTGACGACCTTGTCCCTAAAAGCGGTATAGGCTACCGTAAACTCATTCAAAGTCTTTACGCAAGGTCCATAACTGGACCACTCCTGGCGGTTAATGCCTCTAGAACCGTGTTCGCGTGAGATGCCCACCTTCCTCAAGAGCTCGCAAACTTCGGCTGAGGCTTCGTATGCTTTTACGAAGTCGTCGATCTGCA
The DNA here is from genome assembly GCA_025057995.1 of Thermofilaceae archaeon. Lineage (GTDB taxonomy): Archaea > Thermoproteota > Thermoprotei > Thermofilales > Thermofilaceae > JANXEW01. The sequence goes on from JANXEW010000003.1 coordinate 115,641, forward strand.
TCAAGAGACTGAGGTACCTCTCCTTGAACGACTGTGCGATCGACTCTCTCAAGCTGTAGAAATCCGTTAGGCTTTGAGCTGTCTGCGCTACACTCAACTGATGGTCGGGAAACTCGGTATTCGTAACGTTTAGGGATGAAAAAGTTAGCAGAGTGTCCTCTGGCTTCCGCTTGGATGCAGGGAGGAGGTCGAGCCTGCTAAACACAAGCTCTGCCTGCTCCTTAGTCAACCCCTCCTCCCTAGCTAGGAAGTTGATCCACTTCTCCCTATTCCAAGGTGAAAAGAATATCTCGTACACTCTCTTCGCTATAAAGGTGCCTGACAGTCTTAACGCTTCCTCAAGCTCGTTTAGCTTCTGTTTCACCTCTTCCAAGCTTCCGTAGGCTCCTGTGTGAGCGAGAGCCTCCTCAAAAGGACTCCTGCGCAAGTCCCTACCCAAAACCTTAACGCTACAAATGTACTCGACAACCTCCCTAAGGGTAGAGTTCTTCAAGCGGTCCCACTCTTCGGGTCTAACTCCTAGCTGCTTAGCCAGTCTCTCGAGAAAGGCCCACTTCTCGCTATCGTTGAACCTCCCTAGGCCATCGAGCAGCAACTTCGAAGCGGTATATTCCCTCAGGTGATCTTCAAGCCTCCCGCCCATGTTTGTGTCATAGGTTTGCGTTGGGATGATTCCCTTCTTAAGCGCTCTAGCCATACCTTTCATGGCCTCAAATCCGAGTAGAACCTCCTGGCTGACGGTATAGCTCAACGTAATGTTCTGTCCAACTCCCATCTCGTTTATCCTGCGCGTGACTTCGAGGGAAGCCGGGTAGGCAGCAGCTACCTTGATGACGAGGTTTGGCCTACCTTTCTCAGGCACCCTATAACCCCACCAAAGGTACTCGTCGTAGACAGCTAGGTCGCGCTCAAGCCTTTCAACGAACACTTTCACAGCCTCTACGCTTTCCTCAGCGTCGTGAGCGATGAGCGGGTTAAGCTGATAGCTGACCAAGCCGTCTCGGTAACCTGAGAGTACGAAAGGTACTCGGAACACGTAGAAGTTCTCAAGTAGTGCGAACCTAGTTGCCTCCATAGCCAGAGCGTCAGCGTATGCTTCGGGGTTCGTCAACCACTCCTTGTGCTCCTTCACTAAAACTTTCTCCACATAAGCTTGGAAAGAGCTCCAGAGCTCTGGGTCGTCCTCGTAAGCTCTCGCGGCGAGAACAGGGTTTGTAGACACCTGAACGAAGCCCAAGTGTCTCAGCCACCTTAAGCCGAGTGCGTAATCGTTTCCAAATTTGCATAGACCCTCCTCGTAGGCTCTCCTGTAGAAGTTGTCTGTAAACACTCTCATAGCCGAGTTGAAGAAACTGTCCGCTAGACTGTCGGCGTCAAGAGTCCGGTAAATTTCCTTAGCCATATATGCTACCATGCTCTTCCCTCTGTTCACTTTCCCCGCTTTTCTCAATTCACGTTCTATGACGGCCCTGAGTACGATGGATTGCCCCAGCTCTCGGCTCTCGCTTTCCTCACACGCTTCTAGAGTACTCTTTACCGCGTCGTAAACGCGCTCCGCGCAGCTCGGATCTACGCAAGCCCACCTCCTCTCTACGCCGATGAGGTTTAACGCGATCTCAAGTAGCATTTCATAGATTCGCCCTCTTGCAACCAATCTACCCTCAAGTTCACGCGTTGAACAGTTCCGCAGTTGCCTGTGACCGAGGAAAATGTGAATCCTCCTAACCAAAGCCGAGACAACGGCTGGAAGATCCTCTGCAAGTTCAGGGTGCATTAAATGATCTGCAGCCAGCTTAGCATGCCCCATCAAAGCTGTATTGAGAACATGGTCGGCGTGGTCGAGGGAGTGGATGGGTAGCGTGAGAGGCTCAGGCTCCGAGCGAGCTATGACTTCCAGAACCCGATCTAAACTCAGCTCCATGCCGTCCTGAAAAAAGGAGGTTTATTTTTTATTTATCGTTGTAGTTAACGCCACCCAACTTGGATTTTTCAGCAGCTTCTTCAGCACTTAAGCCTTCGTGAACCACGGCTGAGAGAGCCTTAAGGGCTTTGAGCGGCTCAGGGTGCTGCCAAACGTTTCTCCCCACGATAGCTCCCTGTGCGCCTGCCGAGAGCGCGTCCTCGATCAACTTTAGGAAACCTTGGAAGTCGCGAACCGGAGGCCCTCCTAGCACGTAAACCGGTATTAAACAGCCTTCAACAACCTTCTTGAAGGATTCACGGTCGCCTGTATAATAGGTCTTTATCGCGTCGGCTCCAAGCTCCCATCCAACTCGAGCAGCTAAGGCAATAGCCTCTACTGTAATCCTACGCTCGCCGCCGCTGAAATGGTAACCCAAGCTTTCAGCAGGCAGCATTTCAGCGATCAGCGGCACCCCCAGCCTTCTGCATTCGCTAGCTATCCGAGCCAATCTTCGAAGATGCTCATTCTCCCTCTCTACGCCAACGTAGCCGAACGCGACAACGGCATCAGCGCCCACGCTGACAGCTTCTTCAACGCTGAACAGGACTTCGTCGTTCGTTATATTAGGACCGAGCGTAGTAGCTCCCCCATCGACGCGTGCGATAACATAAAGCCCGGCCAAGGCGTTAGACACGTATTCAATGACTGGCGGCGTGGCCATCACCGCGTCAGCCCCTCCAGCGGCTGCGAGCTCAACCACCTTCTTAGGGTTCTCAATACCTTTCAAAGGACCTGCTTTAACGCCGTGATCAATCGCCACTACAAGGACTTTCCCTCGCTTTGATAGTCTAGCGATACGGATCTTTTTACCTGCGCTCACGTTATCTAGGGAGATAGACTCCCATATCTAGTATGCGGTTGTCCATGTTCAATCGTGAGACTTCAACCCTTCTCCCTGGAGAGACTTACCTCACCCATCACATATCTACGTCGCTGTAGACTCCACCCAGTCTTTCGATTTCAGCTAGAGATGACACGTCTCCCCCGAGGAGGAAGCTAGAACCGAGCTTCTGGCGTATTTTCTTAAAGAGTTTTAATGCAGGTAGAGCTTTCCCTCTTTCGTCAAATAAAGCTGTAGCGTTTAGAACGGTTAACCCGTCAACAGGTATAGCTTCAGGATACCACCAGAGAACTCCGATACCTTTCCCATGAGGGGTCTCGTAGACTGCTTGAACGACATCCTCCAAGAACTTTGCCTGACCTGAGGGAGTTTTCGGCCAAACCATGTACCTACCGCCTGTCTCCTCTAGAGGTCCAAAGTCGACTGGACGGTAAGAGTACCCGGTTTCAACAAGGAATATCTCCTCGTTAAACGTTAAAGCTGTTCGCGTCAAGTTATCCTTAAGATCGTGTAAGGAACCGTGCCAAATTGGGTAGTAGCTTAACCCTATCACGTCGTACTCTACCCCGTGTCTCTCGATGTTAGAGAAAAACCAACGTGTTGTCTCCCAACTCCCCCCAGAGTGTATATGCAAGATCACCTTAACGTAGCTGCCCCCTGGAGCGTCTCTTAAACCTCTTATACCTGCCTTAAGCAGTGTTGTAAAATTAACCCATTGCTGTTCCGGGTTCTCCACATCACACACTTTCCCAACAGGCCATAGGATACCGCAAGTTATCTCATTTCCAATTTGTACCATGTCCGGAAGGACGCCTTCATCATGGAAAGCTGTTACCGTATCACGCGTATATTCGTAGACTTTTTCAACCAGTTGATCAAAGTTCAAACTTCTCCACGCTTCAGGTGTATATTGTTTTCCAGGGTCAGCCCAAGTGTCGGAGTAGTGGGGATCGAGGACGAGCAACGCGTTAACTTCTTTTACTCTCTTCGCTAGTTTTATCGTGTATTCTAGGTTGTTTCCTGTGAATCCTCCCCATTCGTCTCTCTGTTTTGGGTTGACGAATAATCTGAGACGAAAACAGTTAGCGCCGTTATTCACGAGAATCCTGATGGCGTCCACAGCTAGCTGGCTTATGCACGGGGAGATATACTTGCACTTAAAACTTGGATGGGGCACTGAAGCTTAGCAGGCTACAGGAGCTAGTCGCTGTAGACTCCACCCAGTCTTTCGATTTCAGCTAGAGATGACACGTCTCCCCCGAGGAGGAAGCTAGAACCCACCAACTCTCTAATTTCCCTGAAGGCTTTAAGGGCAGGCAAAGGTTTGCCTTTGAGGTCAAACAGCGCCGCTGCACCTCCCAACCAGACGTTCAAATCGCCTACAGGCATCGCTTCGGGGTACCACCAAAGTAAGCCGATACAGCCGGGAACGTTAGCCACTTTAGCTAAATCCATCAAGAAACTCCTTTGTCCTTCGGGGGTAAAGTCCCATACCACGTACTCGGTTTCGGCCCAAGCTATTTGACTCAAATCAACATAATAGTACGGGTAAGCTGTCTCGACGATTAGAACCTCTTTACCGAAAACCATCACGGTATTCTGGATGTTTACCCTGAGGTTAGAGAGAGAACCGTGCCACCAAGGGTAGTAGCTTAACCCTATCACGTCGTACTCTACCCCGTGTCTCTCGATGTAAGAGAAAAACCATCTAGTCACCTCAAAGCCTTCTCCGTGAATATGCAGGATTATTTTCACCGTTGTGTTTCCAACCCCCTCTCTCACACCTTTGACGGCCGCTTTCAGTAACGTTGTAAACCTCTTCCATTGTTCTTCAGAGTTCTCCACATCACACACTTTCCCAACAGGCCATAGGATACCGCAAGTTATCTCATTTCCAATTTGTACCATGTCCGGAAGCACCCCTTCTTCACGCATCCTCACCATAACGGAGCGAGTATACTCGTATACCTTCTCTACAAGTTGCTCATAGCTTAAACCCCTCCATGCTACAGGTATATCCTGACGCTGTAGGTCAGCCCAAGTGTCGGAGTAGTGTAAATCAAGTATGAGCTTAGCACCGATCCCCTTAATCCTCTTCGCTAGTTTTATCGTGTATTCTAGGTTGTTTCCTGTGAATCCTCCCCATTCGTCTCTCTGTTTTGGGTTGACGAATAATCTGAGACGAAAACAGTTAGCTTCGTAGCTCTTCATAATAGCTAAAGCATCTTTACCGAGTGTCGTCTCCCCAGCCCTTCCCGTCTCAACAGACTTTCGAGACTCAATAGGTTCGACCTTGACGCACAGCTGAACATAAATCCACAGGGAAACGAGCGCTGAAAGTATGATCACGCAGGATACGACAACAATCAATCGTGAAGGAACCCTTCCACAAAGAAAGTCCATATATGTACAGAGATAATCAAGATGAGTTTTAAACCTTTTATTCGTTTTACAATTCAAGGCGAAGGTTGAGGCAACTGTAAGGACTGCTCAAAAATACAATAATTAAGTATAATTAAAATAAATAATTAATAATCGTACTTCTGTACTTCTAAATGAGGGATCGTAAGTACTGAATGCTTTTCAAAATGTTTTCCTCTTTTGGTTCTGGCACGTAGCACTCTAGTGTCATGTAACGGTTGTAACCTCCTTCTTTCAAAACTTTGAAGGGTGTACGAAAATCTGTATGGCCGAATCCGGGTAACCACCTATTGCTATCAGCTAAATGTATATGTCTAAGATACTTCATCGAGCGTCGTAACGCTTCAGCTATATCTGATTCTTCGATGTTCATGTGGAAAAAGTCAGCCATCACGGCTATACCCGGTGATCCAATTTCTTCAGCTATGCATACCGCTTGTTCTAATCTACAAAGGAAGTGGGTCTCATACCTGTTGAGCGGTTCTAGTAGCACGTGAACACCTACATCCTCAGCCACCTTACTCAATTCTCTGAGTTCAGTCATAAGGAGTGCCCGCTCAAGCTCCCAAACGCTAGAGTATAAGGGTCTGAGGTCAGGTAATTTGGGTCCGCCGAAAGTTGGAACCGTGATTACACCTGTTGCTTCGAGCTGAGCAGCAAAACCGAGGAGCTCCCCTAGGTCCTGCACGGCTATTCTCCTCTCCTCCCAGTTAGCCGAGAGTAAATCGCCTCTGTAGCCTGAGCAGATAGTTGAGATCCTTATCTTCACGGTTGAGAGAGCCTGCTTAATTTCTTCAATCCTCTCTCTCATACCGTGACCCCAAACCTCAACTCCATCGAAACCAAATCTCTCAGCTTTGATCAACTTCTCTTCAAGCTTAAGACCCGGCACGAGGTTCTCCTGTATCGAGAGCTTCATCGAGCGTAAGGTCGCTAGCTGGTTAAAATGGGTTGTCTTAGATAAGTTACCAATAACGACTAATACTTGAAGGTTCCTGGATTTCTCGGCGGAGCACGTGAGCGTACCATCTCCCTTGGCCAGGTTAATGAGGAAAGTCGGCATCGAGAACCTGTGGCTATACGTTATAGCTGAGCTTTGCAGGAATGACGTTTACCCTTATGAGTTGGCTAAGGCTATTGAGAGGGACTTTGGCTTTAAACCGGGTAAAGTGTTACCCTATGTTGTACTGAGTAAATTGGAAGCTGAAGGTTTCGTAGAAAGTTATGTACACGAGAGAAGGAGATACTATAGGGTAACGAGCAAAGGTAAAGCCCTACTAAGGGACGGCGTCATGTACCTTAGGAATCTCTCCGATAAACTAACTGAAGTGTCTAGCCTCGACCGAAGCGCAAACCTCTGAAGGTGGATATCTCGGCGTAAGCACAAGTCAACAGGAAAATACACGTTAACACAGCTAAACCTGTTTCAACCAGTCTCCACGCTGTAATTGATCTAATCTTTTTACGGGCTAATACTGCAAGACCCGAATGCCCGTGTAGAACCGTCAAAACGACGATGGATAGTCTAAGCCACGGTGAAGTGTGGAGGCGGGCAGAAAAGGCGTAGTTAAAACCGAGGATCCTGAGGGAGGGAGATACCATGCCGTAGCCGGACAGTATGTAGATGAGTAGAAGGACTGTCAAAGGAATGGAGGTGATTTCCACGAGTTTCAAGTAAATCCTAAGCCTTCTCGCCTCACCCACCTCTCGTCACCGTATAGACTTTAAACAGCTCATCGAAGCTCCCCTTATAAGGTTCAACCGGGACTCCAACTGGGAAGATGTATAGAGGCTCCTCCCCCCTTTGGACACCTACAACTCTAGCGACAGCTTCGTCGTCAAACGCTCCTACAGCTACCGTGCCCAGCTTTAAGGCTGCAGCCATAAGGTATATGTTCTGACCCGCATGACCCGCCTCCATGTGAACGTATCTTACACCCCTCTCACCGTACCTCCGTGTCGTCCTCTCATATACCGCGCAGATAACTATCGACACCGGAGCGTCTCTAACCCAGTCCTGCCTCAATGCTGAATCCCACAGCTCGCTCCTAACGTCGCCAGTCTTGACCAGTAACAATGAATGTCTAAGGGTATCGTACTTATATACACCGGCTGCGAGGTATCCGTTACCGCTCAACACCCCGCCCTCTCCCACGACTACGTAAACCTCAAGAGGGTATGTGGCTCCGGCACTGGGCGCCGTCCTCCTGTACCATCCATCATATTCCGTAATCCCTTGGGCAGCCCAGAGGAGCAACGCTAAGTCAGACAGGTTTATGGGTCTCCCGCTATATTCCCTGATGCTCTTCCTACTGATTAAAGCCTCCTCAACGCTTAAACCGCTTCTTGGCTCTGGCAAAGGCAGCAGAAGTTCGACCCCCTCAGCTACAGGTGGGGCAGTGACATGATCTCTTACATCTCTTTTCTGCCAGTATAGGAGAGTGAAGCTTGCAGCGATGAGTACCGCCAAGGCCACTAAGAGAGTGAAGGTTCTAACTCTCATATGATTATGAGCATGGAGTCGATTTAAAGCTTAGCCGAAGGCGTCGAGTAAAGTTTATAACTATTAGATAGTTCATGGCTATTAGATAGAAATGGTCCGGGTAATGCTACTAGGGCAAGGGTTTGCAGCATCCGTTTTCGCCTGGGGGGTCATGCGATTGAAAAAAGGGTTGATGGAGCCATATGGCATACCTCTAGCTAGAGTAGACTTCGGAGTCCCTCTTACCAGCATCGACGTCGTAGCCAGCGTGGATGTGGATGCCGTGAAAGTGGGTAAGAGCCTCTACGAGGTCGTACGTATGTACGGTCTCGAACCAGAGCCTGAGCTCAGAGAGGTCACCGTCATGCCGGGTTTAAAGTTGGAGAGCACCCCATCCTTTATCAAGACCCGTGCTCTCGACGACAACCGCTCCCTCGCCGATTCCCTAGCAAGGTTACAGGAGTTCATCGACGAAGTGAAGCCTCACGTAATTGTGGACGCAACTACGACTGCCCGGTCGTCGCCGTTAAACGTTTGGGAGAAAGTAGAAGATGGGGTACAGAAGGGGACGTTACCGCATCCGCAGGTCTACGCTTACGCTGCGCTTGAAAGAGGAGATGTCGCATACGTGAACCTGCAGCCAGCTCATGTCGCGTGTAGCCCAGCGTACGTTGAGCGAGCTCGCACAAAACGTGCTCTAGTGTTAGGCGATGACTGTGCAACTGGAGCAACTCCCCTCACGGTTGATATCTTGGAACACTTGGCGGAGCGGGGCAGGAGGGTGCTCTCCGTCGCCCAGTTTAACATCGGCGGAAACGCGGACTTCCTTTCCTTGACGGAGCCCGACCGCAACGTCGCGAAGGAGGAGACGAAAAGCGGGTCCTTGAGGGACATCCTCGGCTACGAGCCTCCGCATTTCATTAGACCCACCGGGTACCTCGAGCCCCTCGGCGATAAGAAGTTCGTAGCGATGCACGTTCAGTGGATTTCCTTCGGCGGCTTCGTCGACGAGATGATCGTCAACATGAGGATTAACGACAGCCCAGCGCTCGCTGGCTACATGGTCGATCTCGTACGCCTAGCTTACGCGTCTCTGAAGGCAGGGGTGTATGGGACAGTCCCCGAGATCAATTTGTTCTACATGAAGAGGCCTGGACCTCAGGGTCTGAAACACAAACCAAAAATCATCGCGTACCAAGATCTGCTACGGTACGTTAGAGGTATTGCCGCTATAGATATCGTAGAGAGAGTTTTTGAGGTAAGCCAAATACGAGTTGCAGGTTAGCTAAGGCTAGAGTTTTAAAGCGAGAGAGCTCTTCAGCCCACGATGAGGATACGAAGAAGGCTTACGTTAACGTTTTTGACCGTATGTTCAATTCTAGCTTCAGCGTTCCTGTGGAGTTCATTAACTCGAGACAGCGAAAGGAAGTACACGTTAGTCCACTTTTATGTTCCCTGGGACGACGGCGCGGAGACTGCTACGAGCGTAAGGTATTGGCTTACTGAAAGGGGGAGGACGGTCGAGCGTGTAACCCTTGGAGCTCAAGGTCATTTTCACGTGAATGGAAAGAGGATACGTTTCTTCGGCGTAAACATCGGAGGAGGAGCATGCTTCCCCGATAAGGCTGAAGCCGAGAAAATCGCCGTTAGGCTAGCTAAGCTAGGAGTAAATCTCGTTAGACTCCACGGGATTGATGCTAACTGGGAGTCGATAAATGTTTTCGGTGGCTACGATGCTCCTTCGACGAGAAAGTTGGATGAAAATGCGCTAGACAGGTTAGATTACTTTATCGCAAAACTTAAGGAGCAGGGCATTTACGTTAACCTGAATCTTCTAGTAGCTCGCAGGTTTAAAGCAGCGGATGGGCTTCACGCAGACGTTGAAAAGATGGATTGGAAGGATCAACACGCCCTCATCTTCATCGACCCGAAAGTTAAGGCTTTGTACAAGGAGTTTGCTTACAATTTGTTGAACCGTAAGAACTCCTACACGAATATTTCGTACTCGGAGGACCCGGTAGTAGCTTTCGTTGAGATAGCTAACGAGATGGGAGCATGGTTCTGGTATATGCTAGCCGACGTCGCGTCCAGGCTGCCTTCCTACTATAGACAGATTTTTGAAAACCTTTGGAACGATTATCTGACTTCAAAGTACGGGTCGATAGATGAGTATCTTAGACGCTGGGGTGTTAACGCAAACCGTGCCCCAATTCTAACAGGTAGAACTTATTGGAGCGCACCCGATTTCGTGAGAGAAGATTGGCTAGATTTTATCTACCAGCTCGAGTTGGGAACGTACTCTGAGCTCTACAATTTCCTTAGGCATGAGGTGGGCTATAGGGGGATCATAGTGGGCAGTACGACGTTTTTCAGCCCCTTAAGCATCCAGTCGAACTTCGATGTGATTGACGCTCACGCGTACTGGCAGCACCCAGAGTTCCCAGGTAGCAGCTGGGATCCCGGAAACTGGTATGTTGTGAACGAACCCATGGTCAATCAGCCTTTAAAAAGTACGATCGCTTATTTGGCCCCCCAGAGAGTCTACGGCAAACCCTTCGTCGTCAGCGAGTACGGGCACCCTGCGCCGAACATGTTCGCTAGTGAAGGCATCGTAATGTTGGCGGCTTACGCAGCGCTGCAGGACTGGGATGGGATAATCTACTTCTCCTACGGTAGCTTCAACGACTGGGACTCGAGGAGAATTAGAGGTTGGTTTGACATCGATCAGGACCCTGGTAAAATGGCGTTGATGATCCCGGCCTACATGCTCTTCGCTAGAGGAGATGTAAGACCAGCTCGAACATACGTGGTTGCGAACCTGTCGAGAGACGTTGAGAGAGTACGGTTAAAGGGTTACGACTACGGTGAGGGAAGTGATGTCGGGATTAAACCCGAGATCTCTCTTATTCATAGGGTAGCCGTAGCAACCGTACTCCCTCCACCGGAGGAGGCGGTGAGTCCCAGAGAAGTTACGTTGCCAGAGCACGTGAACAGGAACTTGTATAAGTCCGATACATCCCAAATCTCATGGAAGGTGTTAGAGAAAGGTCTTGGGGAGTTTACGGTCGCCACCGAGAGGTCGATCGTTTTGGTGGGGTACGTTGGGGAAAGAGTATTCGACTTTGGTAATGTCGAGTTAGAAGTTGGAGATACGTTGCTTGGCGGATACGGCATTGTGTCGCTTGTTACAAAGGAGGATGAGACATTCGACAGTTGGAGCCGGATGCTTTTGATAACAATCGGATATGTGACCAACGAAGGCATGGTTGTCAGGAACTACGATGGTAGGGGAGTAATAGCGGTCGGGTCAACTCTCATGAGGCACCTTGGTGAAGCTAGAGGGAAGAGAGTGTTCTGCCCCTTCCAATGGGGTCAGCGAGGCGATTGGGGTTCGGGTCCAACTATAGTCGAGCCGTTACCCATTAGAGTAAAGCTCAAGACTTCGGGTAGCATAGAAGTCTGGGCTCTCGACAATACTGGGAGAAGAGTGGCACAAATTCCCGTTACAACTGAAGGTCATGCTAAGGTCTTCAAAGTAGATCCTAGCTTCGGAACAGTTTGGTACGAAATAATTGCTCAACCGTAGTACTCGGTGGAACCAAAATGTTTCAGCTCTAGGTTGATAGTCAACCTCTTTTTCATTTTATGAAACCGTTTTCAACTGTTTATCTTTGAACTATCTACAGCTAACGTCAGTTCACAGAACGAATTAAATTTCCGTAGAGATGGGGGGACTATGTGCGAAAAGACTGTTAGGATCCTGGTCGTTTACGACAGTTGGACTGGCAACGTGGAGAAGATGGCTCACGCTGTAGCTGAAGGTGTAAAGGAGGCTGGCGCAGAGGTGAAGGTTGTTAAAGTCGATGAAGTTGATGTAGAGGAAGTGCCTGAGTACGACGGTTACGCCTTCGGCTCGCCCACGCACTGTGGGACGATGAGCTACAAGATGAACCAATTCTTCAACGAGCGGATGATCAAGTTCTGGGGGAAGCTTCGATATAAGGTAGCTGTAGCTTTTGCTTCGTCAGGTGGGTTAGGTGGGGGCAACGAGATGACGCTCTGGTCGCTGGTTTCCACCATTTTAAACTTCGGTATGATGACTTTCGGCGTGCCGGATTACGTCGCTCCAGGTGTAACGTTGCACTATGGGGCGGTCGCAATAGGGACTCCGGACAGCAACACTCTCAAGGCTTGTAAGCTGTTGGGGCGCAGGCTGGTTGAGCATGTGAAGGTAGTCAAGGCTGGTCTCCAGTCCTCCGGGCCCGCATAGCTAGTATACCCATTAGTAGTGCGCCGGCGACGCCTAAGACACAGCTGTATGAGAAGGCTACAAGCCTGCCAACCGTATCCCATATGTAACCGACGAGAGTCATCCCTGTAAGCGTAGCTACCCCGTACACTAGGTAGAAGAGCCCGTAGGCTGTGCCGCGCAACTCCCCACACGTGAAGCGGGGTATTACAGCTCGGGATAGGGTTTCGTGAGCGCCGAAGAAGAGCCCGTACAGTATCACTATGATCGCAACAGCTGGTAAGCCGCTCGCATACGCCATCGTGAGAGAGGAGGCAGAGAAAAGTAGGAAAGAGGCGGCGAGAAGAGGTTCTCTCCCCGTTCTGTCTGAGAGGAGTCCAATCGGATAGCCGACGAGCGTGTGAAACAGGTTTAGACCCAGGTATACGAGGGGCACCAGCTCTGGTGCGACGCCTAGCTCGCTTGACCGTAGAAGTACGAAGCTGAAGTCATAGAACCCGAGCCCGAAGACGGCGAAAGCTACTAGCAGGAGGACGAATTCCCCTCTTAACAGCGACCGAGCCCCCCGCAGAAGTTCTTGACGTTTAGGGTTTGTTTTAACATCCTCCACGAAGAACCATAGTATCAAGAGGGCTATAGCAGCTGGAATGAAGGAGAGGAGGAACAGGTTTCGGGCACCTATTAAGGGGAGCAGTAGAGTGGTTAACAAGGGTCCTAGAATAGCTCCAGCCTGGTCTAGAGTTCTGTGGAGCCCGAAAGCTCTCCCAGACCTTTCTTCGCTGACAGACTGACTGATAAGGGCATCCCTCGGTGAAGTACGGATCCCTTTACCGGTCCTATCTGTCACCCTGATCGCGAGCACGTCCACAGGTGAACTAGCTAGTGAGAAGAGGGGCTTAGATACCGTAGAAAGAGTGTAGCCTAAGAACACCATTGGCTTCCTCCTCCCCAGCCGGTCTGAGATGAAGCCGCTAACCGTACGGAAAAGGTAGTTTGCCAGCTCCCCAGCCCCCTCTATCAAGCCTAGAAACACTCTTGATGCTCCCAGCTCGTGTACGGCGAATATCGGGAGGTAGCCTGTAACCATCTCTGTAGAAATGTCCGTGAAGAAACTTACAGCTCCTAAAGCATAGACGTTGCGCATACCTACGGTGTTTTTCTTTTTGTTCACAAAAACGTTTTGAGTTCATCTAAATAAATTTGCACCTGCAAGTATACTTCACTGACGTCTGCGAACATTAGATTGTAGGTAATCGCTGCCGAACAATCGTCTCCACCCTGGGTTAGTGAAGCTACTTCAAGCCTAGGAATCTAATTGCGTTAAGACCCAAGTACTTGTTTACTACTTCTCCCGGCATTCCCAACTCGTCTCGCAGGATTCTTTCGTCAGTCTCGCGGACGCTTTTTGAATATTTTAGACTTCTGGTTGAACTATCACTACCGAACAACAGGTAATCGTGAGCGCCGTAGGCTAATACCTTAGCAAAAACCTCTCTCCTGTAAATAAGTGGAGTTCCAGGTGTCGCGTCGATGAACATTTGCATCCTTTCCCCACTCTTCTGTGCCGCGTGCCTGAAGCGACCCCAGAGCGATATGCACTCGTCAACCCACGGCCAGCTCACGTGAGCCAGCGCAAACCTTAGCCTCGGGAACTTGATGAGAACCTCGAAGTTTACAGGTCTACAGAAGCGTGACGAGTCCTCGAAGCCGAACAGTATGCCAGAGTGGAAAATCACAGGCGCCTCTAACTCCTCTATCTTCTCGTAAACATTAAACAAATTTTCGTCATAAGGGTACCAGTGGTAGGGTATCATCTTGACACCCTTCAGCTCAAGGTCTGTTAAAGCCCACTCCAGTACCTCCGTAGCACCCTCCAGCCGGGGTTCAAGCCATAAGAACCCGATTATCCTATCAGGGTACTCCTTCTGTAACTTTGCTACGTGTAGAGCTGCCTCTTTTTGCATCCCTACGTTGTAGAAGTATTTACCGCTATACTCATCAACAACCTGCCCAGGGTAAGGTGAAAAGAGTACAATAGCATCGATGCCGTACTCGTCCATCTCGCTCACTATTTTCATAGCTTCCTCGCCTCCTCTCGAATGGACGTGGCAGTCTATTACCTTGGTCATGAGATGTATCGGAAGGAGCTGGGAAAAATAGCTTACCACTTTCCACTATTTGAGGCATCACCTCTCTACTTGTAACTATCTCAGCCTCAATGGATGCCTTTACTCTACACAAGCTTAGGTCTTGGGTAAAATCTCAAACCTCTCTCAACCAAGTGTCCTGCGCCGACTCCAACCTCTCTAAACTCTTCGTAAACTCTCTCCCCCTTCTCCACCTTTCCCCTCGCTTCCCCAAACTGTTTTTTAATCAGAGCCTCGCCCACTGCATAGTTGGTCCCGTGTAAACCCAGCTCCTCAGCTCTCCCGGAAACCTTGGCTAGCGCTCCAAACATCTCTATCTGGCTTCTATGCTGAAGTATAGCCTCCAGCTTCTTATCCAAGTAGTCTGTTACGTCAACCAAGAGGTTAGGGTTGTCCGTTGAGAAGTAACATATTTCCTTAACTTGAAACGGCTTAAGCCCGGATCTTAAGTGTTCTATGTTGAACATAGGCATGCCTGCGAAGACTGAAGCTTCTGTGGCTACAAGCCCAACCGTTCTATGGTCAGGGTGAGCGTTGTAGGGGATCCAAGGATCAAGCGTGCAAACGATATCGGCGCAAAGCTCCCTAATAGTCTTTATCAACTTCTCCCTTAGCTCGAGGCTGGGTAGTATCAACTCGCCGTCAGGATACCCTAGAAATAACACGTCTATCACTCCGAGGATTCTAGCAGCCTCTCTTTCCTCCCTCTCTCGAACCAACGCTAGCTCCTTGGGTCCATCTCAGGATCGTACGTCCCCTTGCTTCCGTCAGTCACTGTCAAGTAATAAACTTCGCAACCATCAGCCGCCCACTTAGCCACTGTACCCCCGATGTGTATATCAGCGTCATCAGGATGCGCTTGCACTACAAGAACATTCACGTTGTAGCGAGTCTACGGACGCGTATAAATACTCTTGTCTTCGGATCGAGTTTGCGATATATACACAATTCTCACGTTCCTAACGTGGATTATGCTAGAGGTAAAGAGCTGACAGTGAAAAGTTCAGTGAGATAACCGATTCGTCACGGATCATTTCCCCGAGACTTCATCATCTGAAACCTCATGAGTCTACGTTCTCTATGAGTTTTACTTTATCAAAACACGTGTTCCAATATAAAAACCCAGTCCTCCAATGGTCCACTCGTAGGGGGTGATAACTCTATAATCTGCTTGCCTCTGCACCGTCCCGCGTGGTATCGTGCGCCAGAGGATGGGTCATACCACCATGCGTCGAATACACCCTCTATCGTCTTGAGATTTAGCTTGAAAGGCTTACCTGTTGGCACGTACACCATCGCAAAGCTTTCATCGATAGCTCGGCAAGCTACCGTGTAGTCGGACCCGGATCCCGCATCCAGTAACAAAGTCTGGTCGGGTTGAAGAAGCCCAAGCCTCCCTTCAAGTAACTCTCTCAGATACTTCATCTGCGAAGCTCCCGGCACGTCTAAGGCATCAATCCAGCGCAACCGGGGATGGAAATGGCGGGTCCAAGTCGACGTAAGAGGCCTATTCTCTGGCTCGTACATCATCCAAACCTCATTGCAGCCGTAAGTGAATCCACAGGCGCCGCTAAATATAGCCCAATAGGCTGCCTCTCTTACATCATGTGCGTCAAACCTTCCCTTGGAGGGATCCCAGTTCACAGGATGGTTCTCGTAACGTGCCTCTCCCTCAACGACAGGTTTAACAGGCCTTAGAGAGTAGTCGCGTTGAATCATTAGGTAGTTGGGCAGGTGTTTCTCACTGTGACCCGATTGTACCATATTGAAATCAAGCCACCCCTCGTCGTGTAACCATTCTGAAGAAGAGTGACCGCCCATCGGGTGGTAGGTGATGAGTAGTTCCCCTCTACTCTTCTCCTTCAACCCCTTTGCCAGTGCTCTCCAGACTTCAAGGTGCTTCTCGGTCTCTATAGGGCGATCTCCCCCTAGGACCCAGACCACTGGCTTATTCTTGTACCTCTCACCTAGAAAGCTTCCATACTCGTAGGCGTTCTCAGGCGTAAAGATCTCCGGACCCTGACCCCACTTCTTGTTAACCTTGTCACCCCAAGTTGGTAGTAGCGCAGCATACATGCCGTGTTTCTCGGCTGTTTCGACGAAGAAGTCCACTACCTTGAAGTAAGCCTCGTTAGGTTCATTCGGGTTACCGTTGATAAGCGGAAGCTCACCGTAAGCGTTCGGCTCTGTCAGCCCGTTAAACTCGGCGAGGATGACACTCGTCACGACAGTAAACCCCTTCTCAGCGCGGTTCCGAATGTAAAACTCGATTTCCTCGAAAGTGGCACGGTGGATCAGCTCCCAAGCTGTATCAGCAAGGTATACGAAGGGTTTATTGTCAGCATTTACTAAGATACGGTTCGAGAGAGGGTGTCCCTCCCTCTCAAAGACTTTAAGCATCACGCAAAACCTTGTCACAGCTATAAAATTTTCTCGCCATCAGGACTGGTTTCCGATTCTAATAGTTTATTCTACCTCCTGTATGCGTCTTGGAAGAACTCGGCTAACCGCTTGAAGAAATCCCCCAAAGCTTCCCAAACCCTCTTAAAGAAATCCAGTAACTTGCCAATCCAATCTGTTCTCGGTTTTTCCGGCTGCGGTGGCGGTGTTTCGGCGGGAGGCTGTCGGTTTTCCTCATTCTCGATTCGAGATTCTACAGCCGTTCCAAGGTTCTTGGAGAGCTCGACTGTAAGTGTACCTAAGTGCGTTGAGTGCTTCAACCACGCTAGAGCCTCCTCAGTAGAAGAAGCAGTGTTTGAGAAGTTTAAGAAGTAGACGGCTGTAAGGAGGTCTCGTATCCCGGAAGCAGTTCGAAGAGCTTGCTCGCGTGAAGTTTTAAGGTATACGTCGCTTCCTGTGACTGAAGCTTGGAAGCTTAACAGTGCAGCCTCAGCTGTAGCAACACATTTTGCAGCTGCAACCGCTGCCAGCAGGTGACGACTGGAGGAGTAGAAGGATACGGCCGTAGTGTAGTAAGTGTTAGCGATGTTAAGAAGGCTACTACTGCCTGTCTGGCTAAGGATTGAGTATGCGTAGGACCACGTCGTTCTTGCTACGGAAAGGTAGGTTTGAGCCACGTGACTGGCGTCTAAGGGCCTACCCCCCTCTACACCCCTCAGCCATAGGTCTGCTTCGTCCATGAACGCGGATGAATAGGCCAAGTATTGGAGTGCTGTCTCGGGGCTGTCCGACCAAGCGGAGGCAGAAGCGTTGTATAGCCTTGCGGCTCTAACCACTAGATCTGCAGCTAGCACTAGTCTGTTCAACTGTAGAGCGTTGAAAGGTTCTCTTCTCGCGATTCCACTCAGCGCCTCTCTTAGTCGGGATTCGACGCTACTAGTGTACTGGTCTAGACTTATGCCAGTGTAGTAGTCAACCAGCATCCTAACCCATCGCGATGTCGCAATGCTGTAAGTGAGCGTAGGGATGGACTCGATATAGCGTGAGGCTTCGCCGCTTGAGAGGTAACTCCTCGCGCTAGCAAGGTACCTGTTGAGAAGAGATTTGGCTAACCTGCTGAGTTGTGAAGAGTTCAAGTAATTCTCAGTAATACTCAACTCGTTTCGCGCACTAGAAAGAAGCTCATCTCGTATGCTCGTGACAAGTGAGAGAGCTTCAGGGCTCAATTCAACCCTACTGGGTGCTTGAGTGGGCACGTCTACGCCGAAGAAGTAGTTAATCGCTTCGCGTAACGTAGAGATCTCCTTCACGGTTAAACCCCATTGCCTCTTAGCAACTTCAGTTAGGTTTACTGTAACTGGCTCAGTTGTGTAAAGCCTGAAGGGTCCTATTCGCCTCTCTACCGTTCTGTAGGTTGTTACGACGCTCTGACCTGGCGGCACTAGGAAGAGCTTTGCACCTAGCGAAGCGGTAGCCTGTGCTTTCTCGTAGACTCCCCCAACTGGTCCTACAGTCCCGTCCGGCGAAACCATGCCGGTGACCATAACCGACCTGTTAATCGGTTGACCTGTAAGAGCGGAGTAAACCGCGACTGCCATAGCTATTCCTGCACTAGGTCCTCCTACGATTACAGCCGGTCCTACGACCTTGAAGTAGAAGTTGTATTTTGAGAAGCTTAAATTTAGTAGACTACATACAACTCTAGAAGCAGCGGTAGCAGCGCCCTGGAAATCCTCCTGGGTCAGAGAGTAGGTGGACACATACACGTCCCCCCAACCTTCGGTAACGAGCACGGTGACGTTCGTAGAAGTGCCAGCGTAGCCCTTCTCAGTCTGCATGACAGCCGGCGCGAGAATCCATTCGAATCCTATAACCTCAAGCCGTTGCGGCAAAGCGTGCAGTCCTTGAGCTAGTACCAGCATTAACGCTAGCGCTAGAGCTGGAACTCTCTTGCTCACATGTGAGTGTAGAATCTAGCGAGTAAAACTTTGCGGTCTTCAAGTTCATAAAATCTCGCTAGTCGAGTGAAGCTGGCGGTTTGAGATCAATTAAGTTGTAGCGCTACATAATGTTAAAGTTTTAAATAGTGCTCCAGTTGACCCCCCACGCCAACAAGGCTAACGCTTGCAACGCTTGGTGATCGAATTGGATCGGGCTACTAAGTTGGAAGAGTATAGGGAGCGCGTGGTTAAAGGTTCGATCATAGTAACTTTGTTAAGGCTGGGAGCCCCTCCAATGTTGTCTCAACTGATAAACCTGACCTACAGTATTTTGAACTCGCTTTGGTTGAGCATGTTCAGCGAAAGCGCTTTGGCTGTACCCCGGCAAGTTTTCCCAGTACAGTTCTTCTTCGCTGCTCTTCTAAACGCGCTAGGCGCGGCAGGCTCAAGCGTAGTGTCACAGTATGTTGGAGCAAAGATGTTCAGAGAGGTCAAGAGAGAGGTCTCTAGGTTTTTCACAGCAGCCTTTGTGGTCGGAGTCTCTTCTTCAGTGACGTTCTTCCTCCTAAGACCTTGGATATTTGGGTACGTAGTCTACACGCCAGCGGAGATCTATGATTACGTACTAGCGTATACAGCTATTGCGTCCTTCAACATGCTACTCTCAACAGTTACGATGACTTTAACCATGATTCTTTCGTCCATCGGTGAGACCAAGTTACCCTCCTTCATGAACCTCCTCGGCATGGTCGTCAACACTGTTCTAGACCCTTTCTTCGTGCTCGGGCTCGGACCTTTTCCCCGCTTAGGTCCGACGGGCTCAGCGTTAACGGATACGATTGGAATCAGCATATCTCTCGTGCTCCTCCTGGCGCTCTTCAACTTCCGCTTCAGCGAGATTAAGCCGAACTTTACAAGGGACTACGACGAGGCTTGGGTTAAGCTCGTCGCCAAGATCGGTGGACCGATAGCGATAATGTCGATGCTCAACAGCTCAGCTTTCATGATGCAGCTGAGGCTCGTAAACTCCTTCGGCGTGAACGTGGCTACAGCCTACTCGATAGGGTTCATAGTCCTCGACATCGCGGACGCCGCCATGTGGGGGCTCTCTGGGTCGATAGCCATCATCGTGGGGCAACTACTCGGAGCAGGAGAGTTAACAAAGGCGAAAAAGAGTGCGCTAAAAGGCTCCCTCTTCGTGGCTTCCATCGTAACCTTCTCCTCGTTCGTAATGTACCTCCTCCGAGAGCCCGTAGTGCATGTGTTTACATCGAACCCAGCGGTGGTAGAAGCTAGCCTACAGTTCCTTGACACAATTTTACTAGGGCTCCCCTTCTTCGCCTTCTTCATGTGTGGATTCTCAGCCGCTAGAGGCGCAGGGCGCACGATGGCTGCGACCGCCATCAACGTGGGTAGGCTCTGGTTCGTGAGAGTCGGCCTCTCCTACCTACTAGCGTTCCCCTTAGGCTGGGGACCTCTAGGCGTCTGGACAGGTATAATGTTGAGCAACATAGTGGGAGGCGTGCTGATAGCAGCTTGGCTCACGTTAGCTAACTGGGCGAGGCCAGTTATCAACGAACTCAATTCTCGGACGATCACACAGTAATTTGCATCGCTAACTTTTTCTCGAGAGGTCGACTCTCTCTCCTGTGACCAAGCTGAAAGTTAGAGCCCACCGCAAGGCCGTAGAAGACCCTTGTGAAACCCTCACCGGTCTCAGCGATGGAAGCTACATCCTGAAAGATGAAGCTGGGTACTGTTACCCCTCTCAAGTTTCGAGTGGGAAGCTTTCGTTCATCATACCGTGTCTCGGGGCTGGAGAAACTAGGGAATTTCTACTCCTCGATGAAACGCCTAGCTGTGAGCTTAAACTCGCCGACACGGGTGACGAGATTAGAGTCGCACGGGGCTCCAGGCACGTGGCGAGCTACAAGTATAAGGGGGTTAGAATCCCCTACATCTACCCACTAAACTTAGATGGAATATGCATCACTGAAGACTCGCCGCGCGACCACCCCCACCACAACTCTTTATGGACAGCTCACGGCGACGTGAATGGTATCGACTTCTGGGCGGGCGACGGTAAAGTGAGGACTCTGGGCTTCATAAGGCTGGTTCAGGGATCAGCTTACGCTGAGATCGTAGCTGAGAACTCGTGGGAAGTTGAAGGATCCAGCCTACTCCGCGAGATTAGGAGAATACGCTTCTGGAATACACCTAGCGGAGAGTGGTTGATCGACTACGAGGTACTCCTCAAACCTGAAGGGAGCGTCGTGCTCGGCGATACGAAGGAGGCTGGGATTGTCTCGGTAAGAGTAGCTAACTCGATGACTGTTCTAAACGGCGGCAAGATAACTAACAGCTGGGGAGGCGTTAATGAGAAGGAGGTGTGGGGGAGAAGGGCTGAGTGGTGCGACTACAGCGGACCTGTAGCAGGATCAATTTACGGCATAGCGGTGTTCGACCATCCTACAAATCCACGCTTCCCAACTTATTGGCACACACGCGACTACGGTCTAATGACAGCGAACATCTTCGGTCTCTCCAGCTTCATCGGCAGTAGGGAGGGGGACATGCCCTTAACCCGACCAGCAGGCTTCCACTACAGGATACTTGTCCACAGAGGTTGGGTGCATGAAGCTCAAGTTCACCTTAGGTACTTGAACTGGCTCTACCCGCCCGAAGTTGTCACAATTAGCTGAGGACTTATCTATACGTTCCATAGGGTTCAAGCTTTAACTACCCACGCGTGTAAGGAACGAATATTGCGCTAGCGTTGATACCACTAGAATAAGGTAAAGACTTTGAAAAGTGATAACGTATGTACAAGTCTTGTGGCTCTTCTACAGAGTTTCGGAATAAGGTACCTGTCGAACGCATGAGAACGTGGACCGGAATTATTAGAACAATTCTCATTTTCACTGGTACCAAGGTTATAAGAGTTTAGGAAAAGCTTCGAGAGATGTTACAGATCTCCGAAACTGAGGAAAGTTTTCAAACTCAGATTTTCTCGATTCGTGGTAGGTTGCTCCTGTCAGCGTAGTTGAAGGTGTAGAACCTGGGTTTAAGTGCTTTCACAATATGCTCGAAGGCTTTGAACGGGTCGCTTTCCTCACCGCACGTGTACACGTCTACTGTTGAGTATCGGTACTCGATCCACGTGTGGACGGCTATATGGCTCTCTACCACTAAGGCTATAACCGAGACTCCTCCTTTATCGCCTCCAAAACTCCAAGATCTAAGATCCCATATCCTCATTTTACCCAGTTCAGCTGCTTCAGCGACTATCTTCCTCAACTTTTCCTCTTCAGCTGCGACAGAAAGGTCTACATCATACAGGTTACTGTAAACGTGCTTGCCTATGACTCCCTTATCCTTCCTATCTCCTTTCATCTCTTCCATCCTACGGTGCTCCCCTCCCTAAGCTTGTGTTTAAGAACTTTATCCAAGAAGCAAAGGTTATAATACTACGTGACGGTTCGCAAGCCGTGCGAGAGTTCATACGTACGACAGTATGGAACGAGTTCTTGCATGAAAAGAGGGATGAGACTGTAGCGCGCATCTACCCGAAAGGGATTCACGAGGCGATAGCCGAGTATCTTAGACAACAGCCAGACCTACAAGTTAGAACCGCTACGCTCGACCAGCCTGACCACGGTCTAAGTGAAGAAGTGTTGAAGAACACTGACGTCTTAATCTGGTGGGGTCACGCAGCCCACGACAGGGTGAGCGATATTGTAGTGGAAAGGGTGTACAAAAGAGTGCTCGAGGGTATGGGTCTCATAACATTGCACTCGGGTCACTACTCGAAAATATTTAGGAAGCTGATGGGAACCAGTTGTAGCTTGAAGTGGAGGGAGGCGGGTGAGCGTGAACGCATCTGGGTTGTCGCACCTTGGCACCCGATCGCTGCAGGTCTGCCAGAGTACTTTGAGCTTGAACATGAAGAGATGTATGGCGAGTTCTTCGACGTTCCGCCGCCTGATGAGCTTGTCTTCATAAGCTGGTTTGAGGGTGGCGAAGTATTCAGAAGCGGCTGTTGTTACCATAGGGGGAGGGGCAGAGTCTTCTATTTTAGACCAGGGCATGAATCTTATCCTACGTACTATGACCCTAATGTCCGAAGGGTTATCCTCAATGCAGTAAGGTGGGCGGCTCCGGCGGGTGGACCTGAACCGCGCTTCGGTAACTTTAAGCCCCTAGAGCCTTTAGGGCGTAAATAGTTTCTACCAACTTTTACGTTTAACTTTCGAGATCACCACGATTACTAGTACGACCACGATTACGCTCCATGATGCAAGTATTAGATTTGTTGGTTTGCTTAGAAATTCAGTTATCGATGATAAAGGGCTTTCCTCAACTCTCTCAGCCCCCACGGCTATTCTCGGTTGGGGCCACGCAAACTGCCTCACTAAGACCCAATGGAAGACGGCTTTTTGAGTGAAATTGTAGGATCCTCCGCACCCTTGTCCTAAGGCTATTACAACATCATTCTCAACACCTAAGTCGACGCTATGGGTTAGAAGTTTAACCAACCCCTCATCGGCTCTCAGCTGCCATACTTCATACCTAGTGGTCCATGGTCCTACTCCTATCCGGAAGAGGAAGGTTTCGTTAGCGTTAAAAACAGGCGAGGGTCCTCCATCGTTCCAAGTCGTCATATCCCAGTAGTAGTTGCTACTCCCCGAGGGTCCGGCTAACCTATACCAGGTAAACCTACCCATCCTCGCTTCAGTCTGACCTGATACTCCCCACCCCCAAGCATGTATGTAAGCTCCCCGGGCTTCTGCTGGGTGTGCACCTTCCGTGCCATGTTCACGCAAATCGAGGCATGCATCGTGATCGTAAGCTGTTAACGGGGTAACTAAAGTCTCTACGGTAAGAGGAAGTGGAAAGGTTTGTGAAAGAATCTGAATGTACTGGTTAGGGGCCATATAGGTCCCAGAGATGTAGAGGCCCTTCCCCGCAATCGCTCCGCCCTTTACAGTAATATTGTATATTAGTGGGGTTGCGAGAGGAGTCCAGACCTTGGTGTTAAAAACTTTAAAGTCATCGTAAAAGATGAAAACCTCGAAAGGGTTTTGAACGCAAGGACCTGGGGAGAGCTTTAGGGAGTAATGGTCGCCTGGCGCAATATAGGGGATTCTCACGTACACCGCTACGCTCCTTCCTTCTAGAGTCTCCGGCACAACCCATAAAGGTAGAATTTCGTCGTCGTAACTGATCGCGCACATCGAAGCTGGATTACTGATTCCCTCGCTTAGTAACAGCTCTCTATCTACGGTGAAGAAAACAACGTAGTCTGAGAGAGGGGTTTCAGCTATATTCTTCACCGCAACTGGAAGACCGTAAGCTAGAGATGCAATCATTAACGCTACTAGCGTTACTACTTTCAGTCCAGTGAACACATGGAAAAAAAGTGTTAGAGATACTTAAGAGTTGTCTGCCAAGTTACGGTTCAAGTTTTAAGTCTCTAGCTAAAGCCTGGGCTATGGCCGGGGCAATGGGAACTCTGCTAACGGTGCTTAACACAGTGTCCGTTCCCACAATGTCTAGTAACTCAAGTTGCAGCAACTTCTGGTAGGCGCGTCCGACAAGTATAGGGTGAACGCAAGTAACGAGCACGTCCTTGCAACCGAGATCCCTTAACACCTTAACGGCTTCAATTATCGTGCCTCCTGTGCTAATGATGTCATCTACGATTACCGCCAGCTTCCCTTTCACATCTGCCCCTCTAGCCTCGATCTTAACCTCTGTAGCCGACAGCCTCTTCTTTTCCAATACCGTGTACCCTAGGTTGAGGTCTTCTGCCATAACGGCAGCCCATTGTTCAGCTTCTTCATCCGGTCCGACGATAACGGCATCGCTCAAGGCACTTGAGTAGTGAGTTTTCAAGTATTTAGCAAGTTCTCTCACTCCGGTAAGATTCCTGAATCTAGCTCCGAAAAGCGTAGTAGGATCCGTGATCCTGTGTAAATGCATGTCGACCGTGTAGATGCTATCAAGGTTTAGAGTGCGGAAGAGCTTAGCTAAGGTCACTATGCTGACTGCTTCACCGGGCTTGAAGCGTTCATCTTGACGGGCGTAAGCCATGTAGGGCACTACAGCGTGTAGTTCGCTAGCGCCTAGATCCCTTAAAGCATCTAGAGTGAGGAAAGTTTCAACAATAGTTTCGTTAGGCATCCTTTGAAAAGAATTCACGTATATAACTTGTCTACCCTTCACCTCAACCCCTACTCTGATGTAGCATTCCCCGTCGGGGAAGTGAGTAAACTCGACTGAGCCGAGTTCAACACCTAGGAGCCTCGCTAAGCGAAGAGCTATATGCTCCCCTTGGCTCCCCCCTAGCACGAGTGTCTTAGGGGGCATGGAGGAGATTGGCGGATGGTGTTTAATAGCTGTTGCGGCTCACTTTGCGATGTATGAGTTGTTAAGAGAGGAAACGTATATTTTCGGGGTAGTAACAACAGTCGTATGGCAGAGGGGTTAAGGTTTTACCGTCTCGGTGATGTAGAAGGCTACGAGCATGGTAAAAGTTACGTCGTCTTAGATTGCGGTGGACCAAAGCTGAAAATCTCAGGGGTAGCGCCGGGGGTTGTAAGGTTCACTCTAGCGCCAAATGGAGTATTCGAGGACGAATCGTACGCGGTAGTATGGAGAGGGGAGGAGCCCGTAGAGGTCGAGGAGCACGACGACTCGATAACCGTACAAACGAGTGGGCTAAAGGTTTTGATACGGAAAAAACCTTGTCTTTTCTCTGTTTACGATGGGGATGGACGCGAGATCTGCTCTAGCCATGAGTTGGGGGTATCTTGGACCCCCTCTAGGTGGGGGGGCTACGCAACAAAATTGTACATGCGTCTAAACTTTGATGAACACTTTTATGGGCTGGGGGAGAAGGCTCTCCCGCTTGACAGGCGAAGATGCAGGGTAACAATGTGGAACACTGATGCTTTCGGCTATAGGACGGGTACTGACCCTCTTTACATGAGCATCCCTTTTGTCATCGTTCTACGTAAGGGTTTAGCTTACGGGGTCTTCTTCGACAACACCTATAGGACTGTATTCGACTTAGGCGCTACTTCAGAAGAGTGGTGGAGTTTTGAGTCAGAGGGTGGTCAACTTGACTTCTATTTCTTACAAGGTCCTACCGTTAAAGACGTCGTTGAAAGATACACTCAATTAACTGGTAGAACGTCCTTACCCCCGCTCTGGTCTCTGGGTCACCACCAGTCGAGGTACAGCTACTATCCGCAAGAGCGCGTCCTCGAACTCGCTGAACGTTATAGAAGGGAGGGTATTCCATGCGACGCCGTATACCTTGACATCCACTACATGGATGGGTATAAGCTCTTCACTTGGGATAAGAAAAGGTTCCCAAATCCTAGGGAAATGGCGAACAAGTTGCATGAGTTAGGTTTTAAGCTCGTGGCTATCGTAGACGTCGGGATCAAGCTCGATCCCACCTACAACGTTTTCAAGGAGGGGGTGCTGAACGACTATTTCTGTAAGATGCCCAACGGCGACCTTTACGTGG
The DNA here is from genome assembly GCA_025057995.1 of Thermofilaceae archaeon. GTDB lineage: Archaea > Thermoproteota > Thermoprotei > Thermofilales > Thermofilaceae > JANXEW01. Next base: position 141,621 of record JANXEW010000003.1, read on the forward strand.
GTAAAGTTTGGCCTGGGCTCTGTGTTTTCCCGGACTTCACCAAGGTGGAGGTTAGAAGGTGGTGGGGAGACCTTCTAAAGGCTATCGTGGATGAAGGTGTCGACGGTATCTGGCTGGACATGAATGAACCATCGGTTTTCGAAGTGTCTACGAAGACGATGGATGTCGAAGCTCTACACGCAGCGGGAAATCACGCGAAGGTGCACAACATTTACGGGCATCTCGAAGCACAGGCGACGTATGAAGGGCTTTTACGCATCAAGCCGAACATTAGACCGTTCATACTGACTAGAGCTGGGTTCGCTGGTACACAGAGGTTCGCGGCGAAGTGGACTGGAGACAATACCTCTGACTGGGAGCACCTGTGGTTGCAAATTCCGATGCTCCTGAGCTTAGGGTTGAGCGGCGTGCCCTTAGTCGGTGCTGACGTGGGCGGATTCGTCGGAAGGCCTACGTCAGAGTTGCTCATACGCTGGTACCAGTTGGCAGCGTTTACCCCCTTATGTAGGAACCATCAGTCTATGGGCAGCTACGATCACGAGCCTTGGTTCCATGGATCTACCGCGAAGGAAGCTATTAAGAGGATTCTAGAACTTCGCTATAGACTACTGCCCTACATCTACTCCCTGTTCTATGAGCACTACGTCAAGGGGTATCCGGTGGTGCGTCCACTGTTCTGGGAGTATCCAGAGGACGAAGATACTTACCAAGTCGATGACGAGTTCCTGTTAGGACCGTTCCTCTTAGTAGCTCCCGTGCTCAAGGAAGGGATGAGGAGTAGGGAAGTCTACCTGCCTAGAGGACGATGGTTCAACTACTGGAACGACGAAGCGTACATAGGACCCGGCCGCTACATTGTTGAAGCCCCGTTAGACAAGGTACCCATATTCGTGAAGGAAGGCGCGATTATCCCGATGACAGCTTCAACAAATCATGTTGGAGAACGTAGGACGGATCACCTTTTCTTACACGTGTACCCTGGGAGCGGGATCTTCCATCTCTACGAGGATGACGGTGAAACCCTCGACTACCAGAAAGGTTCGTATGCTTTGACGAAGTTTGAGCTATGCACGTCCGATGAGAAACTTACCGTGAAGGTTGGAAGCAGGCAAGGCTTGTTTAACCCGAATAGAGAGTTCATAGCCCTGGTGTTACACGGTATTAGAGATGTGTATGACGTCACGAAAGGTAACGTTAAACTGGGTTCGTTGAGTTCACCAGAGGAAGAGGGGGAAGGATTAACTAGCATAGAGGGTAAACCGGCTGTAAAGTTGAGAGACAAGAAAGAAGGTTTCACGTTAGAAGCGTTGGTGAAAACCAGGTGATCTCACTTTCGTTTTCGAGTTAGAGAGTATACCACCACTATCGTCGCTACCACGGCTATGCCAGCGTACGCTAACAACATAGTAGGAGGACCCCTCGCTCTGCGAATGGCCGCCGCCTCCTCAAGGTTTAGCTGATCAATCAAGTAACTTTTCACACTATCCCCACTTACACCTCTCTGGATCATTTCAGACAACTCGTTGATCAACTGTATACCCGCTTCAACCTCCTCGAGACTTTTGTATACTCGAATGTAGACGTAGAGTTTGACTAAGACTCCAGGCGGTAAGGCTAGGTCGAAGAAGAGCCAGTTTCTTAGAGAATAAGCGGTTCCCCCCCACTGGCGGTTGTCCTCAACGTGTATACTCATTCCGCCGGGCCAAGCTTCTCCAAAAACAGCTAGAACGAGACCTGTTTCACTGGTGTAGGGAACCACCCATCCTATACCGTTGCTGTACTGGCTGCCTTCAATAACCCATGTACCGGGTACATGAGTCTCCCTAAGCTTCACGGTTTTAATACTTTTATTCATCAATATTATACTGACAGTTTGTCCAGCGAACAATGAAATTGGTAGATCTAAATCCCAGGCTAGACCAGAGAAGTTGGAGTCCTTGTCAGCACTTAGAGTTAGCTCGAGGAGGATGGAGTCTACGCCAAACCAAGCCTGTTCCCTCCAACTGACTTGCGCGAAAGAACATGTAAAGGATCCTTCAAAACTAGCTTCTACATCTCCGGCGTCAGCATGTAGTGAAACCCAGTTGTCCTGCAAGCTGCAGGCATCCTCCCAACTCCAGGCTGGACCCCAGGTCTTGAATCTCCCTGTCGATTTCGTGAAAGCCTCGTGCTCGAATATAATGACTCCATCGTTGCTGAGAGAGACTCGCACGCCGTCGTACTCGTACTGTGAAAAAACGGGTTGGGCCAGTATGGTCAGCACGAGTAAAAACGCCAGCCTTTTCTTTAAAGTGACCATATAATTATGTACGACACTATTTTTAAAATTTTTCTAGATACTTTTTAACCCTCCCTTAGCGAATACTCTTGTTCATCTGAAACTCTCTAGTCTAGCGGATCGTGACTATTAAGTTAACCTTCTCGAGAGAGCTAGCGAGTCCGCGCGCTACCCTTTATACACAAAAGTTGACGGGTGATCCTACCGTCTTCTTCCTCTCAAGTATATCATCAGAGCTAAGGCAGCTATCAGCGCGACGAACAATTGGGGGAGGTAGTCCAGCGGCGATGAGCCGCAGACTCGGCAGTCGACGTCGACTCTAACTCTCTGGATCCCAGGGGTCATGTACCTCGACAGGAGCTTGTCAGCTTCCTGCGAACCCTTGTAGCAGATCATCTCAAGTTGCCTACTCCAAGCCTCTGTATGAGTCTGCATGGTATACTCGACGTGTATCACATCGCTGTTCAAAGCCATGAAGAGGCAAAAGGCCGAAGCCAGCCTTATCCCTTCATCAGAGCACTCGCGCTTTATCCTAGAGTAGATTTCACCAGCTTTCCCTATAAGACTCCACTGTAGCTGGTTCTCGGATCTTGAAGTCCAAACCCAGTCGCCCCCGGCCCAGCTAGTCGTAGGCACCCATGTGAGGGCGAGTCTGGGATATGCGTTGCTCAGAGCCTCCGATAGGGTCGCAGCCTTCAGTACTTTAGGACTGAGCTCTATGTAGTGGAAAACGGCGTCAAGGAAAACGGCTTTCAAGCTGTTACCAAACAACCAGTTCTCGCCGTCCGCCGCTACGATTACAGCGCGCGCTTCGGGCTTCTCTATCCTACGGGATAGGACGCGTGCTACAAATCTCCTAGCCATAGCTTTAGCCTCTTCTTCACTTTTAGGGTCTACTTCAAAGCTGATGTAGTCAGATAGTTCCGAGTCCCTAAAGAAGACGTAGATTTCTCTTCCGCTTTCCGACCTGAGGAGGTAGGGCTCGTATGGGCTTCCCACATCCCCCCTACTGTTGGATAGGTGGTGGCGCGCGTCTAAAACCGTGTACGTTACCTTTGATAAGTTGAGGACGTCCACCAGTTTCATCGAGAAGAACATTTCAGGAATCCAGACTCCTCGAGGGTTTTCGTCGAAAGCTAGTTTAGTAACGTATAACCCCCACGTCAGCTCCTCAGCCATGGCATCTGAGCCCCAGCTGAACCTTTCAGCTACGTAACCGGGGATGGGGTGGTTGAAGAAACTTGAAAGGACCTCCATCCTACCATTCCTAGATAGTGCTCTAAGACGTTCGAGAAGCGTTTTAGCAGCTAACACCTGGGTTGAGTTTGCGGGTACATGTGTTGCCTTCAACCTGTCGTAGTAGCCGAGTTTCGAGGCGTAGAGCCACTGCCACAGTAGGCTGGGCGACCAGTTTATCGTCACTTTAATTGAAGGATGTTTCTCGAGGAGAGTGGCGTGTAAAGCGTAAGCTCCGCCCGTAAAGTAAGGTTTAAACTGGTCTTCATAGACGTGTGTGAAAGCCCAAGGTCCGTGGAAAGTGCCGTCAGGCATCATGTTAATGCCTTGATGGCAGTGCCAGACGAAGCAGATGAGCAGCGGATCTCTCCACAGGTCTTCGTCAATGACAGGTAGAGGCTCGCTCGCTCTAGCGAGTACGGTCAACGCGGAGGCGTTCGCTAGAACGTCAATATAGTAAGCTCCCGGCTCCACCGGGGCTTGAAGCCTAACCATGGCTTCATCTCGCGCTTGCATGACTTCTTGGAACAACACGGTAGAGCCCCTCCTCAACCTCACGGTAAAGGTGCGGACGCCCGCGAGGTCCTTAGTTAGAATCGTGATGTTGAAGAATGAGCCCGGCGTAGCGTATACCCTGTCCAAAAGCGTGACGATAGAGGGCTCTGCGCTACACGTGAAACAAGTGAGGAGAATCAACGTGAAGATGGGTATCCACGGTGCCTTCATAGGATCACCTTGGAGCTAACGTAAGTAGTGCTCCTTCATGCTCGAAGGAGTAACGCCTAGCCACGTTTTCACCGTAATCGCCGCTCGAGTAGGCTTCCTCAAGCCTTTTAAAGAACTTTCTAGTCAGGGAAACTATGTCGCTCTTGCTAAGCTGGTCAGTTTCGTGTACAACCCAGCTCTCCCACTTTTCGCTCTTCACCAGCTTTCTATAACACTCAAACGAGCTGCATAGCTTCCGCACACTGTAATCCCTCGGTCGTAACGCCATAGGAGCGTGAGGATCCATCGTGTAGGGGAATGGCGGAACCATGTACACGTTCCTGTACCTCTTCATTAGATCTATAGCGTACTCCATGTCTCTCTCCACATCCTCTTTCGTGCACCAGGGTAGACCTACCAAGAAGTACCCGTCGAGTATAACGTCGTGTTTTTGAACAACCGTTAGAAAATTCTCTATGTCTGCGAGACTGTAAGGTCTTCCTACTCCTATCCTCGTTCTATCGCTTGTCGTCTCCAACGACAACCCCCAGCAGATTCCTCCCTCGAAAGCTTTCAAAGCCTTCTTCACCTGCTCTTCCCTTGGCAGGTAGGTGAGATCCCAGTAAGCTCTAGCGTCTACACCCCTTTTTGATATCTCTTCCATGAGCTCGGAGTAGTAACGTTCGCCCCATATGAGAGGGTCGTGGCTCAGCTTGACGACTTCTACACCGTATTCTTCGACCAGGGTGGCGCAATCTTCAGCTAATCGTGAAGGATTTCTTACAATAGCTTCTTCCCTTCCCATGGCCGCTTTATAGCCTTCATAACTACCTCCGCAGTAAGCGCAATTCATCAAGCACGATCGGGCTACGTTAAGCCAGAAAGAAGGCCTCCGAGTAGGAAGGTAGCCGCTAGGGCTGCACTTCAAGTAAAGTTGCCACTTGTCGTAAACTTTTACATTTGTGAAAGTGTATGACTCCAGGTTGGGAACAGGCTTCCGCCACCCGTTCCATACGGTTTTCCCGCCTCGCCTGTAGACTAGCCCATCAATTTTCCCCCATTCTCTACTCTTGGCTAGTTCAAGTATAGTTTCTTCACCTTCACCTACTATGACAGCGTCCACAAAAGGGTAGTTGTCGATGATCTCCTTAGCGAAAAACGATGAAGTAAAACCCCCGAAAACGACTTTTGAGTTGGGGAGGAGTTTCTTAAAAGCTCTCGCAGCTTCAATCGCACCGTAGCTGTGGACAAACCAGTGGAGGCTTATGGCTACGATGTCAGCTTCCAACCCTCTTATTACACGTTCGAGTGTAGAGTTTGGATTTAGCATCCTCTCGAGAGCTAGGTTAACTAGATCCGCTTCAACCCCGTTACGCTTAAGGTAGTCAACCATCGTGAATAAACCCATAGGCATCAAAGGATATTCTGAAGAAGATCCTCTACTCTCCGCTAAAGGTGTAACATCTACGGGAGGATGAACGATTAATACCTTACCCACAGGCCCCGGTGATAAAGGGAACATAAATAAGTTTAATCAATTATAATATTTAGTTAAAACATTAATAACATGTAACGTAAAATAACATGTAACGTAAAATATTTAGTTAAAACATTAATAACATGTAACGTAAAATAACATGTAACGTAAAATGAAAATGTCTCTTCAACGGGATTACTGTTTAAAAATTTAGCGGTAAAATTTTTAAGATAGAAATATTAGTGAATCTTGTGACGAGCCAGACAGAGGTTCGCGTCGAAGTTGTCAAAGGCTTGACGACAAGGGTTCTGATTTTGAGCCTCGTCACTATATTCGTCCTAACGCCCGTCAGCACAATGATATACTTTCTCACAGATAAGACAGGGCTTTATCAATCGTTAATGATACCGTTCTTCTTTATCATACTTATCAACGAGTTCGTCGGCAGAATTAACAGGAAGTGGAAGCTCTCACCTCAAGAACTAGCTATCCTGCTTCTGCCGTTTTTCGCTATCATTGGTAAGGCTTATCTACCGATAGGTGCAGGCTTTGAAGGCTTCGGCAGATTCCAGATAAACACCGTGCATTTTCTAATATATGCGACGAACAATGAGCCTATGGCTCCAGTATTCCGTGAGCTACTACCTTCCTTCATTTGGCCTAAGGATCCCAGCGTTTTACAGATTGCTTGGAGGGGGAAGCTGCCAGGCGAAGTAGTCAACTGGGGCGCTTGGGTTGGCGGAATAACTTTCATATGGTTATCCTCCCTCGTTTGGTTGCTCTTCGTGATCTTCATAGTTTTTGGCCTCATCGGCTACCAGTGGACTGAAGTTGAACGTTTGACTTTCCCCATGGCTATCCCAACTACATACATTATCGCCCGCAGCTCAGAAGGTGAGCGCAGCCCACTCTTCAGCTTCAGGGAGCCGGAGACTAGGGCGTTCTGGATACTTTTCATCATAGGATTAATCATTGGCGGAGTCCCTATTTTAGCCGAAGTCATACCAGCCATCCCGGTGGGAGGAGCATTCCAGTGGGGTGAAATGCCGATGGACTTCATGTTCATACCCACCGTTTTCGGCCCCGGCGCTCATGCTCACGTAACGTTCATCCTGCATCAAACGATGCTTTTCCTCTTAGTACCGTTCGACGTGCTTTGGACTGGCTTCCTAATCTGGGTGATATTCGGAGTAATATATCAACCACTCGGAGTTAGAATGGGCTTCCTACCTTACGAGCCAGGAGTAGAGACGTGGAGTAACTGGTACTTCGGCTATAGACCGCCTTTCCCCTACAGCTTTTTCGCCACCGCAGGACTCGGCACAGGCGTCGCGCTCTACTCGCTGTGGATTGCGCGAGACAGGTTGAAGAGACTGGCAGCTACTCTAAGGGGTGCTGACGTTGTCGAGGACGGGCTGTCTCTAAAGCTGATGACTTGGGGGCTAATAGGCTCAACGGTAGCCTTCATAGTATTCTGGACTGCAGTGGGAGTGCCCTTTGTAGCTGCTCTAATGTTGTTGATCACTTGGTTCATCTGGCAGATAGCTCACGCGCGAGTTCAAGCTGAAGTTTGGTGGCATGACCCATGCTACTGGGCTTACGTCTTCTACTGGATTTACCCTGCTGGCGCGGGTTGGCTGTGGGGAACCGAGATACCTAACAGAAGTGCTGGATGGTTAATGACTAACTCTGCGATAACAATCCTAGGGGAATGGACGCCAAGGCACTTCCCGATGAGTAGCGGTTTCCTCACAAACTACTACTATGTAGTCAGGAGAACCAGAACCAATCTGAAGGACGCCTTCAACATCTCTGTAATAACTGCAGTGCTTTGCTCCCTGATAGCTACAATCACGGCACTATGGATGGCCAACCACGTTGGTTTATCAAAGTCAGCGCTGACAGGCTACGCAAGTTACATAGCTGGCTATACATCCGATAAAGGCATCACGTCTACCGGCGCTTTCACAATACCCAACGAGCACATCGTCGCCTGGACGGTCGTAGGCATTATCACCGCTTTAGCCTTGTACTTCATCAGGATGAGGTGGCCAGCCTTCATAATTAACCCGGTGGCAGCTATACCAGCATTCTGGCTGATGGAATTCATGTGGCTAGCTTCGCTAGTAGCACTCGTGTTTAAATATATACTAGTAAGGCTGCTGGGCGCTGCACGTTTCGAAAGGTACGTTACACCAATAGCAGCTGGATTAGCTATCGGCTACGGCGCTCTAGTCATCGTGCCGATGGCAGTCCACATGGCTACGACAATCATCCCGAGGTTTGCAGCACTTTACGTCCCGTAAAAACGTCAATATATAAACCCCTTTTTTTACAATTCTCCCTCTTTTCGGATTTTCTGCGAGACTGCTAACGCAAGCTTCCAAGAGAGGTCATAGCAGTGCTTGAGGGGATGGGCGAATGGTCCAACCAATGTTTTAACAACTCTAACGTAGACTCCATCGTTGACTTTCACTGCAATATAGTCTGGTCTAGCTTTTACCGTAAGCTGCTCCAGTTCCCCTTGTAGTACTTCCCTCAAGGTCTGTTGAAGCTTATCGTTCTCTCTAGTTTCACTTTGGAAAACTAAATTTTTTCTTAGAAAACCTTTGAGGTTTATAATTGAGATAGCTTCGAAGCCTGCGTCAACATCCGTCATAGCTGTAAAAACCCAAGCTAGCTCGGTTGAAAGCCTAGTCATTCTCTCCCTAACAACTCTAACGGTCACACCCTCAACTGGAGGGGTAAGGACTACGGAGTCTCCAATCTTTTCAGCCTTAACGACTCGTGAGGAGCCAAGCAGTTTAATTAACTGTCTAAGGTCCACCTTTCCCACCTTCGCTGGAAACTATTTTAAAATGGTTCGTAATACACCTATGTGGAAAACCTGAAAAGGTTTCAACCAGGTTTCACCTGGAAAGCCTTGCTAGTCCTCCTTCTCGGAGCTGCCATAGTCGTCCCAGCCTCGATTTACCTGTCAATGCTCGCCGGAGGGACCTTAGCTGGCTCAGCGGCTTTCATCATAGCGATCCTAGCCAGCCAGATAGCTCTGATGTTCGGTCAACCTCTCTCGAGACAAGAGTTGTTTATAGTTTACGAAGCTTCAAGCGTGATTGCAGCCGCTAACGCCGCTGGCATAGGCTTTTACTGGATCATCTTCAGGATGTTTTACGTTAAGAACCCGATAACCTGGGCTTATGAGATTGATGGTGTACCTATACCTCTTCGAGTCCCCACCTGGTTGGCTCCGCCGCTGGGTTCTTCAGCTTACTACGAGAGGACTCTTTTCCACAGTGACCTCCTTGTACCAGCTCTCATCTACATCGTGCTTTCCCTACTATACATAGTAGCTGAGCTAGCTATGCTAATGCTCTTCTCCTTTACGTTCCTCGAGGTTGAGAGGCTCCCCTTCCCTTTCTCAAGGATTGACGCGATGCTTGTAGATACTTTGGCGGAAAGGAAGCCTGATAGAGTTAAGTTCTTCATGGCTGCTTTAACCGCTGGCGCCTTATACGGAATATTCGTGATAGCTTTGCCTTACGTAGCGGGTATAACCTTCATCCCGCTCCCCTGGCTGGATTTAACGCCTCTTACAGAGCCTTACACACCCGGTGCTCTGCTGGGCATAGCGACGGATTTGACTCCGTGGGCTGGTGGGCTTGTAGTGCCTTTGGAAGCTTCAGTCAGCATCCTCATAGGCTCACTAGCGACATGGGGGTTTGGAAATTGGCTTACCCTAGAGTACGCTCCCAGCTTCTTCCCTGAGTGGGCTTCTGAGTTTAGACCCGGTATGGGTATCGCTTTGATATGGCAAAGGTCGATGTTCAGGGTATGGTTTGCCCCTCAAATAGGGTTCGCCTTCGCGCTCGCTCTCGTGATGATTGTAAGGTTTAGGAAGAGTATAGTGAAGGCTTTCGCCACTATGTTTAGAGCGATGAAAGTCCCGTCAGAGAGTAGAGGATATCCACCTATACTAGTCCTGTTAGGTATGTTCTTCACAGGAACGGTAGCATCCGTTCTTCTACACTGGGCGTTAACAGGTTTTCCACTATGGATTTCTCTCCTCTACTCTATTGGACTGAGTTTCCTGATAGGTGTAGCGTCTACGGCAGCCATCGGTGAGACAGGCTTCACCGTATCACTACCTTACCTTTGGCACACTACAGTATACTTCTCAGATTACCGTGACTACCCTGGCTGGGTCATTATGCCGGTTCTCGCAGGTACTCAGTCGCCGGGGTTGACTAATATGATGAGCGCCGCGTACCTAACGGAGACGAAACCGATGGACTTGGTTAAGGCGATAATCGTCGCGTTCGTGGTTACTCAATTGCTCGGCATCCTATCTCTCGACCTGTTCTGGAGGATCGCTCCGATACCGAGTAGCGCATACCCCTTTACGCTTTTCGATTGGGCTAGGATAGCTATAGGGGACTCGTTGCTCGTAACGAGGAGTATAAGGATAGATCCACTTCTTTTATCGGCGACAGCTGGGTTGGGGGCGTTGATCGTCGCCGGCTTTGAAGCTGCTCGCTTGTACCTTAACCTACCTTTATCAGGACCCGGTTTCGTAGTCGGGGTGATGACGCTTACACCGAGCGCGATATCGGTGTTCATAGCTTCAGCGATAAGCAACACAGCCCTTTCGAGGGTTTTCGGAAGGGAGCGATGGAATGAAATGAGATCCGTAGTAGCAGCTGGTTTAATGGCAGGCTACGGTATAGTAGTAGGTTTTTCAATAGCAGGGCTTTTCCTAGCTAGATCTTCATGGCTCTGGCCATGGTGATGGATATGAGAGGTCGTATTACAATCTTAGCAATTCTCATTGTCATGGTATCTGTTTCATCAATCTATGCTAAACCTAGCGCTACCGAATACGGCGGTAGCATAGTGGAAGCTCTGGATATCGCGAAGGTGGAGCAACATGCTCGCAAGCTTTCTTCACTTGGCTCAAGAGTGGTCGGCTACCAAGGCTATTACAAGTCTGTAGACTACATAATCGAACAACTTAACAACACAGGGCTCCCCTTCCAAGTGCAGAACTTTAGCGTTGTGTCTCCAATTGAAGAAGAATCATTCATAGAGGTAGAAGGTAAGCGCCTCCGTGTCCACGTTCTATGGCCTAACGCCATGTTCCTGATCTCTCCAACTCACCCTGAGGGTGTAACTGGAAAGCTTGTTTACGCGGGTAGAGGTGAAGCGAGTGAAATACAAGGAAAAGAAATCAACGGAAGCATTGTGTTGATGGATTTCAACTCCCTCAACAATTGGCTAAGAGTGGCTGACCTCGGAGCCAAGGCGGTCGTATTCCTCGAACCCGAGGATACAGATCGTTACGAGGCTTTAACGAAGTTTACAAGCGCTCCTGTGTTCTTCAGCCGAGTATACGCTACTAAGGACGTAGCTAAGGAGCTTTTAGCCTCTGAAGGCAAGCTCGCTAGACTAGTCGTTAGAGCTGAGATGAGGAAGGTTAACGCTTACAACATAGTGGTCAAAATAAATGGATCAGCTTATCCGAACGACGTAATAGTTGTCGCAACTCACTACGACGCCTGGTCTATCGTACCCTCTATATCCGAGGCTTTCTCTGAAGCGCTCAACCCAGCTTTATTGCTAGAGCTTGCTCGAGTCTTCGCAAAGAACCCACCACCTAGGAGCATATGGCTAGCTTTCCTCTCAGGGTTCTACCAAGGTTTGGCGGGATCCAAGGCCTTTGTAGAGGAATACTTCTACTCTCAAGACGTACTTAGCGGAAGAGTAAGGTTATGGATGATGATCGGTCTTCAACTAAGCGACGAATCTCCGAGGATCTCATCGATGTTCGTAGGTCACGGCCTAAGGTACGGGGCTGGTTCCTCGGCAATAGCTGGGAAGTATACGTGGGTTAAAGGGAGGCTTTACGAGTACTCTCAATCCCCTCAGCTCCTGAAACTAGTGTCAAAGTCTGCTTACCAATTTAAACCCAGTGACTTATACGAGGATTACCTTGAGTCTTCGGGTTGGTGGGGGACTCAACAAGTCCCATACATGTTAATAAGCGAGCCCGCTGCCATGGCTGGTACCGCTTCATTCTCTTTCAAGACGGCTTACTACCGCGGTTTAAGGTGGGGGATCCCCACGAGCGACTCAAGGTACGTCGCATTTGACAACTTCCGGGTACAAGCGCAAGTCGCCACTTTCATGATAAGCTCTCTAGCCGCTGAGGATGCTTGGGGCTTGAGTTGGGGGTCCCACTCCCCAGTCAGGTTTACCGTGAGAGTGGGAGCTATAGAGGGGTTTGTAGAGTTTAAGGGGGAGGTCGCCAAGCTAGATCCCTCCACCGGTTGGTATCACCCCGTGCCTGGAGCTATCGTAAGAGTCTATCCTGAGGGTCCAATCGGAACTTTTGCTTTGCCTTTCTCAGCCTACTTGACTTTTACAGACTCCAACGGTACGTTTAGGGCTATCATAGGTCCAAGAGGCTCAACTCCCACTTGGCTTTACGACGCTTGGGTCGTCGATAGCTCGACGGGTAGAATAATTCTCGCATGTGACAGGGGACCACTCTACGGTCAACAAGTGTTGAAATCCGCTCTAATGCCTCTCTCTCCCGTAGAAGGAGCCTTGATCCCGGTCTTCGAGGCGCGTTCCATAACGGTGTTTAGAGTATTGTCTCCTAGCACATTGCGACGACCAGTGATCCTAGATCCGAGGATGCCGACTCAACAACTCCTTTCCTCTAGCGTACGGCTTGAGGTATACGATTACGATACTAAGGGTATACCATACTTTTACGGTTACTGGTATGATCCCTGGGGCTATCCTCTAGTTGTCTTCGGGATGCCGGGTGCTAGGTTAGTCGTCAACTTGCGCGTAGGTGGAGGTTGGCCGGAACTCGTTCTCGTCAATGCTAGCGGCGAGCTAAGGGAGGGTTCAGGTCTGCTTACGAGTGAGGACATCACGATTACAGCCTCTTACCTCAGGTTGGCGAACGACATACTGTTATTAGCTGAGGGTAGATACGAGAAGCTGAAGGAAAAGGGGGTGAGGAGCCTAAGTGCCGAAGAGCTACTAAGTAAGGCAAAGTACCACCTCGTAAAGGCCGTTGAAAGTCTCAAGGCCATGGACTACGAAGCGTACGAGGCACATTCTCTCGCAGCACTCGCTTACTCATCTAAAGCCTACAAGGATGAGGTCATGCCCCTCTACGACGACGCTGGTAAGAGTGGTCTAGCTATCCTTGTCTTGCTCGTACCTGCAGCCCTCCTCTTAGAGCGGCTAATATTCCATGCTGAAGAGGGTAAGAGCAGGCTCGTCTCCCTACTTATGGTAGGAGTGTTATTAACTGGGATATTCTACGTGATCCACCCGGCTCTCTCGGTGCTGGTTAGTACCGCTATGAGCATCATGGGTGTACTTCTAGTCCTCCTCTTCACTATAGCTGTTGTAGTTTTAGGGAGTGAAGCCGGTCGTGTAATAGAAGAGGAAGCAGAAAAGGCTATGGGTATCCACAAGGTCGGGCGTAGCCCCGCTCTCGTCACAGTCCAAAGCCTCCCGATCGCCGTCGAAAACATGAGGAAGAGACCCTTACGTACGGCGCTCACGTTAGCTGCTTTAATCGCTACGGTAATAGCTGTCACTTCTCTAACTTCAATTTCCTACTATACTGACGTTAAATTCTCTCTCGTCGCGAGCGAGTCCCCGTCCGAGGGCTTACTCGTCAAGAGGGCTTATGCGGTGCCGCTTTACGACGTCCTCGACGAGCCTCTTCTAGCCTATCTTAAGGCTACAGCACCCGGTTTTGAACTACGCCCACGTGCTTGGAGTTACCCCTCCATGGGGGCGAAGCAAGGATACTCTGCACCCGTCCACGCTAACGAAGGCTACAACTTGAGCGCGAGGGTTTCAGCCGTTCTAGGTTTAAGCGGTCGAGAATTGACAGAGAAGTTTTCAAGAGCTCTAGTTGCCGGCCCCTCGCCCGATTCTCTACGTCTCCTCTTTAATGAAGAAGCCCCCGTTTGTCTGCTGCCGAAAAGCTTAGCTGAGACGCTTCGCGTGAAAGTTGGCGATTACTTATCTTATGCTGGTCTACAGTTAACCGTGGTAGGGATTTTCGATGAGGCAGCCGCGAGCGCGATAAAAGATCTTGATGGCATGTCTCCGGCACCCATCAAGCCAGAGCATAACACGATCATAGCCATGCAACCGCCAGGAGCCCCCCCTAGCGTACCCTCAAGCACAGGTTGGAGCGAAATCATTGTGGCGCCCTACCGTCTAACGCTCAAGCTCGGGGGCTACTTAGCGTCGGTAGATCTCAAACCTCTAACCGGGATTGGTGTCGATCTCATCAACGTTAGTAAGTCGGTAACCTTAGCTACAGATTTACGCATTTACGCAGGGTCGAAGGAAATGGGAATCGTCAGCGGAACTAGAGTGGCCAGCTACCTATTCCTCGGGTGGGAGATCATACCCGTAGTCCTCATAATCGGTGCTTTGAACATGACCATGACCTTACTGGGCAATCTTAAGGAAAGAGTCCGGGAGGTTTACGTATTCACAGCTGTCGGGCTTTCACCTTTAGGCTCAGCTCTGATGTACATGACTGAAGCTCTCACGTATGCTTTGGTAGCTGTTGTCTCAGGGTACGTCCTAGGCTTCTTAGCCAACAGGGCGTTAGCTTCGCTAGGGGTTCTACCCACCGCATACGCTTTAAACTACGCGTCGACATTCCTGATAGTTGCCTTCGCCGTCCTAATCCTGTCGACACTAGCAGCTTCACTCTATCCGAGCTTGACTGCAGCCACCCTCATCACTCCATCGCTTGAGCGAAGATGGAAGCCTCCTACGAAGCCGAGGGGTGATACATGGGAGATACCAGTGCCAGTTAGGTTCCCGTCAAAAGAGGAGGCTTTGGGGTCCCTTTTCTACATTTACGAATACTTCACGGGATTAGGGAAAGAGAAACCTTACTTCATAGTGCGGGAGGCTAAACCTCCAACCCCAGAGAGCCCGTCGACATCGCTGCTAGTAGCCTTAGCTCCTTACGAGCTGGGTGTTACCCAAGAGGCTACGATACTTTTCATGGGCGACGAAGTTCGAAGGATGTACACTATAATGCTCAAGTTACAGAGGCTCACCGGCGCTAGAAGCACGTGGGAGAGTAACAATTACTACTTTATAGATGAAGTGAGGAAGCAAGCGCTTATGTGGAGAGCGCTGCCGCCGGAGAAGAGACTTGAATACATGAAAAGAGTCAGACACCAGTAGACAAGAGCTAACGCTTTCATTCTTCTAACTTTTTTTTAAGAATCTTCAGTTGTAGAACTTGAGTAA
Organism: Thermofilaceae archaeon; assembly: GCA_025057995.1. Lineage (GTDB taxonomy): Archaea > Thermoproteota > Thermoprotei > Thermofilales > Thermofilaceae > JANXEW01. The sequence goes on from JANXEW010000003.1 coordinate 156,629, forward strand.
TAGTTCGTGCGCGCGGCGTAGAATTGAGTTACTCTCATACGGTGCTCTAAAAGACAGGTGAAATCTTTTAACCTCGACTAGAGGGAGGTCGAGTTCCTCAGCTAAGGTTTTAGCGTGGTTACGGGCGCCGTGTCCAACAAAGGTTACTTCTCCTTTCTGGAAAGTCACAATCTTAAGTTCTGGTGGCGGAAGCTCGTCTGTTACCACGGTTCCTCTCGGCGGTTGTGACCCGATGACAACTCGACACTTAGAGCCGATGATTGGCTTAAATGTTAGTGGATGAAATCTTTTCACGCTCAGCTCAGCCATTACGTCAGCTTCAGGTAAACCCACGTACTTTAAAGGTCTTGGATCCAACACTGTACCAGGGTCTCCAGTCATCAAATACTCCGTATCCGTAACTAGGTAAAGCCTATCCACGTCTAATGCTCTAGCCAAAATAGTCGCCGTAAGATCCGAGGAACCTCGTCCCATCGTCGTCGTCCTACCATCAAACGTCGTGCCGGTAAAACCGGCAACTACAACGAGAGAACCGTCCCTAAGATACGGAACGACGTTTGACCGAATATTCGCTACACTTTTGCTTAGGAGTGGTTTAGCGTTCCCGAAATTGTTGTCTGTTATTATTCCAGCGCTCCCCCCATCCAATGCGACAGCGTTGACACCGACAATCTTGAAGGCCTCTCCCATCAAAGCAGCTGAAACCCTCTCACCGATCGCTAAGAGTTCATCGAGACGTTGCGGCGTAGGGTCATCTAAGTAGGCTGCAAATAGTTTTTCCCCTTTCTCTAACCATTCTTTCGCACTGTTATTGAGCTCAGCGGAAGCTTCTTCAAGCCTGGTTAAGACTTCACGCATGATACTCCAATCTCTTTTCTCTGTTGCTCTTAGAAGCTGGTCAGTGATCCCTTTCATAGCGGAGACTATCACAACTTTCGCGTCTAACTCCACAGCTAGTTCAGCGTATTTCAGATAGTCCTTAGCGCTCTTCAGCATCGACCCACCGACTTTAACTGCGCGCACAGCGTCAAGCCCCCCAACTCCGTTTATAAATGTTAAGCATAAATGATCGAGGTTAATTATTACTAATAAGCATAAAAGCTCCGGAAAACTTATTGGTGGTCAAAGTCTTCTAGCCCTGTGGACAAGAGGTTGATCAGAGAGGCGCTTAAAGTGATGGGTGAAGAACCTTTTACTCCAGCAAGCTTAGCTAGGAGGTTGAAGATCTCCCCGGGAGAAGCTGAATCTATCGTAGGGGCTCTTCTCGCCCACGGTTTCCTAAAGCTGGTTAAAAGCGACTTGTGTATGGAATGCCCATTAAAGGCGTCTTGTGGAGCCAACCAGCTTACAGGAGCGCTCGTTTACGAGCTTACAGAAAAGGGGCGTAAACTCGTTAGCGGCGCTCTAGATCCACTTTGATTACTTCGCCTACAACTGATATTGAGTATCCTTCACTTCTGAGAAGGTTTAAGGCCTCCACGATCTCATCGTAACTGTATCCCTCCGCCTCCAGTTCTCGTACGAGAACCCTCCCTACTCCGCCAAGAAGATCCCGAGAGGCCAAGTATAGTATGTAGGCGGCCAACTTCTCCACTCTCCTTCTTCTACCTTTTTCAATCATTGCTCCCAAGGGAATATCGGACATGCTTTCATAAACACTGCGTAGTAGTCGGGGACTTCAACCATCTCCCGCGACCTTAAGACTAGAGCTGCCGTTTTCACCTCTTTAACCCCCTTCGACCTAAGGAGCTCTTTAGCCGTTTTAAGAGTGATGCCAGTCCTAGCTACGTCGTCGACGACTAAAACCTTCTCTCCTTCGAGCCGAGGTATGTCATCTCGGATTAGCAAGGGTTTATCGCTAAGCTCCCGCGGAGGCTTATCCTCGCTGTATTTCCTAAGCTCTACTGTGTAAAGGTACTCTATACCAAGCCTAGAGGTAATAGCTATCGCAGGGTAGATTCCTCCCCGAAGGACGGCTACGACAGCGTCGAAACCATCACGTCTAGCCTCTTCAGCTAGAGTAAAAGCCATGCCTAGCACGTCGGACCAGGACAGCTTGATCGAAGCTTCCATCACGTATCGCACACCCGTGGTGCCTAGGAATTAACTTTAACGCCCTCCTAACCCCCACTCCAGTGTGAAGGTGTATCTAGCCGCCCCGATGCTCGGCGTTAGGAAAGCCTTAGGAACTGTAAAAGCTCTAGCAAAAGCGCTTACGGAGGAAGGCTACATGCTGCTCACACCTCACGTCATCGACGAGGTTCTGGATGTTGAAAGGGGGATGAGCCCCGAGGAAGTTTACGAAAGAGATGTAAGATTGCTTGAGGAGGCGGATGTCTTGGTAGCTGAGGTGAGCTACCCTAGCTTAGGCGTGGGTTTCGAAATAGCTTATGCTTTACTCAAGGGTAAACGCGTTCTAGCGTTGTGTCATAAGAGAAGGTTGGGTAAAACCTCTGCGCTTATTAGAGGGATTAGGGATAACCGCTTTAAGCTTCTGACCTACGATGACTCGAACGACGCTGTTCAGAAGCTGTTGTCTGAGCTGGAAAGCTAGAATTTATTACCATACTACAGGTGGCGTCTGTGGTCAAGTGTAGCTACTGTGGAGAGGATGTTGAAGGGTTGCCGTATAAGTGTAAGTATTGTGGCGGTGTGTTTTGTGTGTGGCATCACCTGCCGGAAGAGCATGAATGCAGAGAAGTTCGTAAAGCAATAAACTTGAGAACACTAGAGAGGAACGATACCCTCCTAAAGGCTACGGGGAGAGTGGCGTTGTACGAGTTAAAACAATCCGTTTTCAAAACGCGTGAGCTCAGGGATCTTGCGATAGGTGTAACCGCAGTCGTTCTCGCATGGGCTTATCCGTTCAACATTTTCAGCTTGATCTCAGCTCTTCTCGTGACGCTGGTTGCCTACCTTCCCCATGAGCTAGCCCATAAGTTCGTAGCTGAACACTACGGTTGCTCGGCTCGTTATGTGTTGAGCCCTTGGGGCCTCGTTCTAACCTTGCTTTCGGTTTTACCAGTCTTCCCGATACGGTTCATAATGCCTGGGTACGTGCTCGTTGAAAGCTGGGGTTTAAGCGCGAAATCACTGGGGGTTATTTCGGCAGCGGGCCCCTTGGTTAACATAGCTTCGGCTGCAGTGTTACTTGTCTTAGCTCCCTCCTGGCCTATTACGAGAACGCTCGTATACGCTAACGCTCTAATAGCCGTGTTCAACTTGATCCCTCTAGGTGACCTTGACGGTAGAAAAATTGCTGGTTGGAGTTTACCAGCTTGGCTCGTGATGTTTGCGTTCTCTATACTGTTGTTTGTTATTGTTGGCTAGAAGTGGGTTTTGATCCAAGAGAGTACCTCCTGCTCTATCTGCCTTCTGACTTGGTAGTCGTTGAACACGTGACCTCCGTTAACTTCTAGAAGCTTCTTCTCCACCTTCAAGTTTTCATAGAACTTCTTTGACTGGCTTATAGGGACTACTTCATCATCGGTGCTGTGGACGATCAGCGTCGGCGCCTTAATTTGTTCAGCAAGGTTCATCACGGAGAACTGCATGGTTTCCGCCGCGTTTTCAACCTTCATTCTTAAACCACCTAAGTATACGTAGCCCCCCTCAATTTTGGGAGTAGCCCTCCCAGCCAACTCAGGCCAATCGAGGGCTGGAGCTAGTAGAACGAGAGCAGCTACGTCATCTCGACCAGCGGTGAGGTTTACGGCAACCCCGCCGCCCATGCTTAAGCCGATAACCGCGAACTTCGACGCATCTACTTCGCTCAGAGTTTTTAAGAAGTTTGCAGCGTTGCGCGCGTCTTCTAGAGCGTAAGATATCTTGTACTCTTCAAACGGGAGTGGAGAGTCTCCATGGCAGCGGAAGTCGAAACGTAAAGCAGCATAACCTGAGGCGCAGAGAAACCTTGCCATGTCCGTGTAAAGTCTGCCCGCTTCACTCTTGTTACCGGTGAAACCGTGAAGGAAAAGCACAGGCTTAGGTCTAACTACTCCCAATGGTACGTGGAGCACACCGGCAAGGTGTAAACCAGCGCTTGGAATCCTTACGAACTCTTCCCTAGCTTGTTTCACACACCCCCGTCCAGCCTTAGTAAAAATGGGTTGCTACGAAAATGATTTTAGATAGAAAGCTGTAGCGTGCTAGTGGGAAAATTCAGGATTGGATTAACCGTATGGTCTCTTGGAGCTACACGTGATTGGAAGGACCTTGAGAGGCAGTTGAGCACGGCTAAAGACTTAGGGGTTGAAGGGGTGCAGCTTTGGGCGGTGGATTACTCTCCCCGCGTGCCTTGTCTACTGGATCCTGATCGCTGCGGAAGAGATTGTAAGAGTAAGTTGGAAGAATTGCTTGCATCTACCGGCCTTGAAGTCACAGGGTTGTGCGCTCAGTTAAGCAGTCCCCGAAGGTTCGGCGGTTTCGATGATCCGGAGGGGCTTGAGAAGAGGATCGAGAAGACGTGCAAGGTGCTTGATATGGCAGCTGAGCTTGGAGCTCCAATCGTTACCACACACCCCGGACGTATACCCGAAAATCTCGACGACCCCGTTTACGGGTTGATGAAGGGGTCGCTCGAAAAGGTTTGCAGGCATGCAGAGAAGGTTGGCTCATACTTTTGTATAGAGACCGGCATGGAGCCAACACGAGTGCTCCGCAGCTTCCTAGAGGATTTGAATAGCCCTTCAGCTAAAGTAAACTATGATCCAGCGAACTTGTTAGGCTACGGCGTGGAAGAGGTGGTTAAAGGGGTTAAGGTACTTGGACCCTGGATTGTTCATACCCACGCAAAGGACTACAACCCTGAGACCCGTCGAGCAACCGTTGGTGAAGGATTAGTACCTTGGCGTGACTATCTGTTCGCTCTGAAAGAGGAGGGCTTTAGCGGTTGGCTAGTTTTAGAGGATGAGACCGGCAGCAATGTCTTAGAGTCGCTCCGTAAAGGTCGAGATTACCTTTCTAAACTGCTTGCAGAAATCTAGCAACCGATTTTTACCACTTAAAAGTCTACAAGTTGATGACCGAGATTCCTCCCCCGAGCGACTTAAGGTGCGAGTATTTTACTGACCCGGTGGGCGTCGACCCAGATGCCCCTTTACGCTTCACTTGGATACTTTACCACTTTAAGAGAGGGGCTAAGCAGAAGGCTTTTCAAGTAATCGTATCCGACTCTATAACGCTTGTTGAAAAGGGGTTAGGGAACGTCTGGGACAGCGGCGTAGTTGAATCGGCTGAAAACTTTACAACATACTCTGGCATTAGACTCGAAAGCGGAAGGGAATACTATTGGCGAGTCAGATGGTGGGATCAAGACGGTAACGTTAGCTCGTGGAGTAGCATAGCGAAGTTCACCACGGCTTTACGACCAGGGGATTGGAAAGCGAAATGGGTTACGGGTGGACGTCTACTGAGGAAGGAGTTTGAGGTGCCGGCTCCGGTTAAAAAGGCCCTCGTCCACGTCACAGGGCTCGGCTACTATGAGTTGCGGATTAACGGAAGGAAGGTTGGGGACAGGGTTCTCGATCCACTGTGGACAGAGTATAACAAGAGGGTGTTGTACGCTACTTATGACGTAACTGAGTATATTAGACAAGGTCGCAACGCCGCTGGGTTGATACTAGGAAGAGGCAGGTACGTTAAAGCGTACGGTTACGATGAAGTATTGAAAGCTATTCTACAGATGAAGATCGAACTCGTAAACGGGCAGGTCATTGAACTCGTTACTGATGAGAGTTGGAAGGCTTCTGAAGGCCCCGTGCTGGAGGACGACATTTACAACGGAGAGGTGTACGATGCGAGGAGAGAACAGGACGGCTGGGATCAGCCGGCTTTCGACGACTCAAGCTGGGCTAACGTCGACGTAGTAGATCATAAAGCTACACTTGTCCCCAGCGGTGCAATACCGCCGATAAAGAAAGTTTGTAGAATTCCAGCTAAAAGGATCCTTAACCCGAGTCCAGGCGTTTACGTGTTCGATTTCGGTCAAAACATAGCTGGATGGGTGAGGATACGTGCCATCGGACCTCGTGGGACGAGGATCCAGTTACGCTACTCTGAGCTTATAGATGAAAAGGGTAACATTGACGTAAGAAACCTTCGCGGTGCAAAAGCCACGGATGTTTACGTGATGAAAGGTGGAGGTGTGGAGTTTTACGAACCCCGTTTCACCTATCACGGTTTCCGCTTTGTTGAGGTAACAGGTTTCCCGGGTGTTCCAACTCTGGACAGTATAGAAGCAGTAGTTGTTCACAGCGATGTGGAGCCGACTGGGTCTTTCGCGTCGTCTAACGAGTTGCTTAACGAAATCCACAAGCTCGTAGTCTGGTCTATTAAGTCGAATCTGATGGGTGTTCCAACCGATTGCCCTCAACGCGATGAGCGAATGGGATGGGGTGGCGACGCACAACTTACGGCGGAAGTCGCCATGCTCAACTTCTGGATGCCTGGTTTCTATGAAAAATGGTTAGATGATTGGGCTGACGCTCAATTAGGTGACGGCAGCGTTCCAGATGTTGTTCCCCCTTACTGGAAGCTTTACCCGGCTGACCCGGCTTGGGGTGAAGCTTACGTGTTAATCCCCCGGCTCCTGTACGAGTACTATTTAGATCGATCAGCTCTTAGCAAGCACTATGAAAGGATCAAGAAGTGGGTAGAGTACATTCTAGGTAGGACAGATGGGTATATCCTATCTTTCAGCAAGTACGGAGACTGGTGTCCGCCGCGTAGGATAAAGGCTTTAGAGACTCCTGGAGAGCTGATCTCAACGTGGGTCTTGTATAACGATCTAGTAACCTTGAGCGAAGCCGCTGTTGTTTTAGACAAGGTTGAGGAAGCAAGTAGGTTCAAAGAGTTGGCGTACAAGGTGAGAGAGGCGTTCAACAAGGAGTTTCTACGCGATAACAAATACTATGTCTCTTCCTCTTCCCAAACCTGTAACGTTCTCCCTCTAGCGTCCGATATAGTGCCTCAAGAAGCTGTCAAGGAGGTTTTTAGCACATTGGTTAGAGACGTAGAAATTGAGAAGGATGGACACTTGGACACTGGGATTATAGGCACAAGGTACCTTCTAACAGTGTTATCTGAGTACGGTAGACCGGACCTCGCCTACATTGTAGCAACGCAGGCTAGTTACCCCAGTTGGGGATATATGGTACGCGAGGGAGCCACAACTTTATGGGAGAGGTGGGAGCTTCTCCGCGGAAGCGCTATGAATTCTCACAACCACCACATGTTCGGGTCGATCGACACATACTTCTACAAGTGCCTAGCTGGTATTAAGCGGCTTAAGCCTGGTTTTAAAGAGTTCGCCGTGAAACCCGACCCTATTGAACTGGAGAGGGTGGCGGCTTCCATTAGACCGTTGACCGGTGTTATATCTGCGGAGATAATAAGGAAGAGTGGTAAAGTCATAGTCAAGGCTTCCGTTCCAGTTGGTTCCTTAGCTTTAATTCACGTGCCCGTACACGGTTGGAGGAACCCCGTCGTGACTGAGTCGGGGATGATAGTCTGGAGTGATGGCAAGGTAGTGGAGTTTCCAGAGGGAGTGGAGGAAGTATTTCAAGACGAGGGATATTTGGTTTTCAAAGTAGGCTCGGGGAACTACCTGTTTGAAGCTTTTGAGGCAAGATGAGCAGCTCAGCTGCAACAGATCAACTTATTAAGAAGGAAAGCGAAGAAAAGGGTAATGCCTAGGGGGTCGAAATCGCCTAAGACTGTGAAACAGAGAGAAGAAGGTTCCAGTTTAGCAGTTGGCCTTGTTTTAGGTGTTATATTGGGCGCGGCTCTAGCTTACTTTCTGTTAGAGTTCTCTGAGTCAAGGTACGTTTTAGAAAATGTTGAACGAGGAAGTGTAGAAGTAAATCTCTTGTTTAACCAGGAGTACCCTGATTTTGTTTCAAGGCTAATGGAGCGGTCCAATAAGAGTATTTACGTGATAATGTACGTCATGAAGTATGATCCGAAAGAGGACCCAAGTAGAGATCCAGTAAACTACTTGATTTCTCAACTTGTTAAAGCGAAGAATAGGGGTGTTGACGTACGCGTTATAGTTGACGACGTGACGAAGCAGAGCTACCCGGATACTATCACGTATCTGAAATCAGAGGGGGTTCCGGTCAGGCTTGATCCTAGAGCTGGCGTTACAACACATACGAAGATGGTCATTTTAGATGGGGAATGGGTGGTCTTGGGAAGCCACAACTGGACGGAATCCGCTCTCTCATCAAATAATGAGGGATCTGTTGTTTTACGCTCTAAGGATCTAGCGGAGAAAGCTACAGAATACTTCATCGAATTGTGGGATGAGGGTAGGTCGCCTTAACTCTTTTGCGTAAACTCATGCCCACATTCGGGGCATTTAATATAGTCGCAACTGAAGCTGGCCATGTAGCAGCCGCTACAAGCGAATGCCCGCGAGTAGGATACGCTGAACTCGTGTCCACACTGTGGACATCTCACAAGATCTCTACGCCCTCGAATCCTCACAATTTCTTGCGTCTAGAGTCGCTGTTTAAGTTTTACGCCGCTACCCTTCTTTTGCCGGGTAAGCATCCTTCGCGAACCGCAGTAGCTTGGCGATTGTTTTATCGATTTCAGTCGAGTTTAAGCTTAAGTCTGTGACAACTCTTTCCTTTACAAGAAGCTTTCCTTTAACAGCTACGAAGACTGGTGTGCTTTCTCCCTCTATTACCTTCTCGAGTGGTTCATCGAAGGCGACCACATCCCCCCTCCAGTCTAAACCGTAGATCCTGTAACCTCCGGCAGTAGCCCTGTCTAGGAGGTAGAGAGCGTGTTCCATTCCATGCAGTTTTACTGCTGCTCTATACGTAGACAAAACGCTGCCGAGCAACAGTGGCCAATCGCTGCCTAAGGCATCTACCTCCTTAACGTTGCTTAGAGTTCTACCAAAGAGTTTGAGGTTTGATAGTGGACAGTGTACAACCCTTATACCGTAATTCTTGTAGCCGCTTCCCGATATGCAATGAACGGCAACTATTCGACTGTCGTCCCCCTCTTTCAGATCCAGAAATGAGACGAGTTTCGAGAGTTCGTCGATACCTTCGCTCAAGTGCAAGCCGAAGGGGATGTTTAGCTCTCTCGTTGCCCTGTAAGCAGCCTTCAAAGATGCTGGCGTTACATGCCCGAGAGAATGCGCAAAAAGCCCTACAGGCACGGCTCCGTCCAATGATGAGAGGGAGATGGCGAGGTTTAAAGCGTTCCAAGAGTTAAGCCATCCAGCCCTCGAGTCCAGTATAGTAGGCAGGATGACTAGCCTCGGTTTCGCCGGAAGTCTTCTATATGCTAAAACATTAGCTTCACCTCTACCGACTAAAGCCATCATGGTTACCCCCTCAAGTAACCCCTTGACCATAACCGCTGCCGCAAGCTTAGATGAAAATTCTAGATCAGCTCTCAACGCCACCTCATCTACTTTCAAGGTCCTTTTAGCAATCCACTCGTACGCGTCGTTCCACAAGCCTTCGCCCACGTCGACTACTTGCGGGTGAGCGTGTGCATCGGAGAAGCCTGGGACGATGGCTGTCTCAACGTATAACGACCCTTCCCCCTCCAACTGAAGCTTAGCATTGTGTCGTACGCCGTAAGGTGTAATAAGCGTGCCTACTTCTACTTCCATGCTAAAGCCACCTTGTTACCATGAAACCTCGCGGTGAACTCTCGCGCAACCCCAACTCCGTAATCCTGACGAACACTGCCTTTTTCCTGAGCTCCTCAAGGTTTCCCGCTCCCACATACCCCATTCCTTGTTTAAGCGAATTCACTAACACGTCTACGACTTGGGAGAGAGGTCCACGATACTCGACGTAACCCTCGACGCCTTCAGGCACCCGCTTAAAAGTCCCGTAACGCGTCGAACCCGCCGCTAAAGCCCCCCTACTACCCATACCCCTGTACGGCTTGTACTTCCGGCCTTCAATCTCGTAGATATCACCGGGCGCTTCGTCTGTCCCAGCTAGCAAGTAGCCAAGCATGACCGCGTCTGCTCCTGCTGCGAGTGCTTTCACAACGTGAGCTGGCTTCTCGATGCCTCCGTCAGCTACTACGCCGACGCCTAAGTCCCTGGCTACGTCTGCTACTGTGGCTATAGCTGTGAGTTGAGGAACGCCGACACCCGCTACCTCTCTCGTAGTACAGGCGTGACCGCTGCCTATGCCCACTCTCAACGCGTTAGCCCCGGCGTTTATCAAGGCGAGAGCCCCATCTGCCGTAACGACGTTACCCGACATTATGTCGACGCCGTAATCGCTATACTTTCTAGTGGCAGAGATGACGTTCCTGCTGTGCCCATGTGCTGAGTCTATGACTATCATCGTTACGTCGGCTTCCACGAGAGCTTTCACTCGATCGTCATCAAAAGGTCCCACCGCTGCAGCAACAGGAAGATTTCTCTCTCTCACGCACTCGACTATTGACACAGCCTCTTGGATCTCGAGGTTGCGGGGGAGAACGGCTAGACCGCCGAGCTCAGCTAAGCGCAACGCCATGGCTCTGCCTGTTACGGTATCCATGGGGGAACTTACGATGGGTAAGCTTAGCTTGATCCTTTTCGTAAGGTTAGTGCAAACGTCTATTTCATCTATTTTCACCTCAGAATATTGTGGTACTAGTAGTACATCGTCTAAGCTCAAGGCGAGAGGCGCCCTATCCACTTTATCCTTGAAAGACATACCCCCTCAGCTTAGCTGTGTTGATAAGCTAGTTGATAGTATTCTATATATCCATCCCCTTCTCTATATACATATGAGCTCACGAGTTTACATAAGAAGAGTTCAAAGCGTAGGGTATTCAACCCTCTCCGTATCGTTACCAAAGAAGTGGGCTCAGAAGAGAGGTATAGGTAAGGGTGCTAGGTTAGTTATCTATGAGCTCCCCGACGGAGCTTTACTCTTAAGAAGTGAGCATGATGTTTCAACACCTAGTGTAAGGTGGAAGGTTCACCTGAACCTACCTGACGGCACAATGGCGGAAGTTGAGAGAGGTATAATCGCCCTCTACGAAGCCGGTTACGACGTAATCGTGGTTAGTGCACCCGCCGACGCCTTGAGGGCTGTTTCTAGGCTCTGGAGAAGGTTGAGCGGCGTTGAAGTGATCGAGGAAGGGGAGAATTACGTCACGCTAGAAGCTGTTCTCGACCACAGTAGCTTGAGCTTTGGGAAGATACTGGATAGGATGGCGACCCTCGTGCGTCTATCTCTGGAGGATTTCATTCGTTACGCAGGAGAGGGCGACACCCTCTACTTAGCGAGGGTTATCGAAAGAGATGATGAACTGGACAAGTTTTACTTTCTCCTCGTTCGCCACTCCTCTGTCTGTTTTAGAAAACCTCACTTGTTGCGCGAGTTGGGTATCAACGATTCTGCTGAAGTGTTACCCTTCCTCTACTATGGAAAGACTCTGGAAAGGATGGGAGATACTCTCGTGCAGTTAGCGATGTACGTTAGAGAGAATAGGAGGGACTTGAACAGGGACCTCACGACTACCATGGTTGAAGCCCTAGACCTTTCAATACGATCGTTTAAAGGCACCGGGTTCGAAGCCCCTAGGAGGTTGATGTCGATTCATCGGGACTTTTTTGAGCAGAGGGGCTCTTCAAGTATACTAGCAGATCCACTGCTTTCGCTCGTAGGTAACTTCTTGAGTCTCTGTCTCGACGTGCTGGACAGCAGGGTTGAGTTAGAGGCTGTGAAAAGACCTTTAGTCGACTAAGTAAGAGCTATATTTGTGCTGCTGGCCAGGCTTTTGTGTCGTGGAAGGATGCCGTAAGGAAGGTTTTCGAGAATTCTGGAATTACTGTGGAGGAGGATCAGAGAGGCTTAGTGGTATTACCTGAAACCGGTAACTTAAGAGTCATAGTGCTTGTACGTAGGCTTCACATGAGTTTCGACCGGAAAGTAGAAGTTATTGCAATCTCGGAAGTATCCTTTAGCCCCCCAGGAGTGGGCGAGACTTTGAAAAAGATGATGTTATCTTCCTTCGAGGTTGAGGCAAGAGGCTTGTTGAGGAGAACGTACGTGTGGAGGAGCTGGAGAGAGTTGCATCGCTTAGAGTCTCTCTTAGGACCTGTACGCCCTGACTTAAGGCTGTTAGAGACTTTGAAAAGCGATCGAAACCTGGTTGAAAAGCTTAAAGAAGCATCACCTAACTTTCTCGAAGTGTTCCCTGAGTTTATGTCTCCAAGTTACATGGAGGCTTTCTTAGTGTCACCTGGAGCCC
>JANXEW010000003.1:168870-169724 GCA_025057995.1 Thermofilaceae archaeon
TCACCTAACTTTCTCGAAGTGTTCCCTGAGTTTATGTCTCCAAGTTACATGGAGGCTTTCTTAGTGTCACCTGGAGCTCCTTTCAATGAATTCGTCAAAGAGCTTATCTCTAGATATCTTGTTGAACCAGAGCGGTTGGCCTGGTGTTTTAAAGCGCAGTTCCTCTACGGTTCCCCTCAAATGCCTAGAAAGATCTTGAAAAATTATCTTTTATCTGTCCAGCTAAGTGAGGCATTAAAAGAGTCTACGCTGAAACTTTTCCAATATACCTCTTCCTCTCCTCCGATGGCAGAGAGCTCCACATGAGCAACTGTTTTCTCAAGTCGTCAATGAACTTATAGTTTCCATCAATCCATGGTCGCTCGGCTCCTGAAAGTCTCTTCAAGTGGGTAACGAACACGTACCTGTTACCCCCTCTCTCAAATATAGCCTCGACGACAACCCTTTGTTGTATTCCAGCTTCAAGAGGAGCTAACGCAACAGTCATCGCCATATTTCTCGATGCATAGTCGGGAACTGATAACTCTCGAACCACATGCACACCTTCTTTAACAGCTCCAGCGCCGCTATAGTACTCGTAGAGATAGGCTAGTACACCCTTTGCCTCCACCTCGCTGGGGACACTCATCGGCAACGGTATCTCCCACGCTTCACCCCTTGGCTTCGTGGGTGGTCTCCACTTGCGTTCGAGAGAAGGTGTTATCAAGCGTGAAGCAAGGTACGAAGGATACGCTACAGCGCCCAGTGATGCTCCTATCACCGTCAGGGTTCCCACAACTGTGAAAGCGGAAGCGAAGTTGAATATGTGCTCTGAGGGTAGAGCTCCAGCGATGATCATCAGCTGTGTGAGACCG
>JANXEW010000003.1:169822-171871 GCA_025057995.1 Thermofilaceae archaeon
AACTGTGAAAGCGGAAGCGAAGTTGAATATGTGCTCTGAGGGTAGAGCTCCAGCGATGATCATCAGCTGTGTGAGACCGTAGCCTAAGAGGTAGCCGAGCACGGTGCCCACCGTCACGTAAACTAGGATTTCAGCGATGAAGAACACGGTTATACCCATCGGGGAGAGGCCTACGGCGCTTAAAACGTAGATCTCTCTAGTCCTCTCCTTCAGGTTACCCAGAACCATTATAGCCACGTTCAAAGCCCCGATCACGAGTAACGTCAGTATCATCTCCCAACCGCCTACCGCAATGCTTGTGAAAGTTGAAGCAACGTAAGGTGATCCCTCGCTGGCGAACCAGAGGGTTACATCAAGTGCATAAGCTAGCTCCTTAACTGTAGCGAATACGTCATCAAACTTTACCCCATTCTTCGGTAGAAGCGCTAGGCTGGCTACGTAACCGTTAAGCTCGAGGGCTTTCTTGTATGGGATAATAAGTACCCTCGAAACACCAAGGTTAGGTGGTACAGCGCCAGCCTGTAGAGACACAGCGTTATCTTTAGCGAGCACTTGGAAGAAGATTGGGTCGGCTGGCGTCGGGCTGAAGCCGTCAGCCTCAGTTATTTTATCGAAAGCTTCAGGTGTCTCTATAATCCCCGATATGATGAAATCTTGTCCTAGGAGAATGATTCTATCGCCTAGTGTAACGCTGAGGTTTTGAGCAAGCGGTCTAGATATGATAGCGTAGTTACCCTCATTCATTCTGATGCCAAGACCTGTTGTGAACTTTGAATACAACATCTCGTACTCTTTAACGGTGATCCCTACTAAGGCGGCGACGGACCCATTCCTGCCGTTTTCACTCACGACTGTGAAAGCAACTTGCATGAGAGCCCTGTCAACAGGAGGGTAGACCCACGCTCTAGGTAGTACCTCATACTGGGCTCCAGCTATCGTTGAAGCCACGTTAATTATGTCTTCACTTAAGGTGGAGGGCGGGACACCACGCCCTAGTTTGATTAGTATACCGTCCAAGGTAGCTTGGTAACCGTAGCGAGTAACGGGCAATGTTACTCGCGCTGGCATTAGAGACGTAAACGAAGTTAAGGCCACAGTCATCGCTATAATCGTAGCAAGCATTAATACCGTACGTAGTGGCCTTCTCCTAATGTACTCGCTCCCCATGGAGAAAGCTGTAATAGCAGTGTCCATTCTGCTTACTTCCGTTCTGTGAACGCCCAAGATCCTGCGTTCTATAGTACTTCTCAACGTTTCTCCCTCGGATGCCAAAACTATTAGGGTAACGAGGAGGACTATGGTTATGAGAGAACCAATCATCCCCAGCGAGATGTTGCTGATTACAGCGAATGCAGGGTGTATTAGTGAGAAGAACCACACGAGTAGGCTTGCGACAAACACTATCACAACTATCCTACGCGTGCTTTCGCTGTGGAAGAAGATTTTCTCTATGAAAAAGGCTGCGAAAGCAACTAACGGGAACATGTAAAGCATAGATCGGGCTGCATCGTTTACAAGTGGCATTACGTCGCTTAAGTATGCTTTATAAGCGTATGCTCTAGCTACGAGAGAGTAAGCATATGCGTCACTGTACATCTTGGAGTTGAAAGCTAACTCAGCTTTCTCAATATATTCTCTAGTTTTCCTAAGTGTAGCATCTGCGCTAGGGCTCCCAACGTGCCTGTCTACGAACGTCTTATACCTGCCGAACGAAACATAGTAGAGATCCCTCGCCATGACGTATGCGCTCGAAGGTATTCGGATCCTAGTACCGGGCGAGCCGGTGAAACCGTAACCTTCTGTGTTGTCCTCTGTTGAATTCGTTAAAATGAAGAAGGGAGTTAAAGCTGCTCTTTCACCCATCCCTGTATAACCGATGACAGAGAACTTGATGTTAGGTTGCGCCCATACAAGGGCTACCTTCTCCCAACCGTTATAGTAATAGCCGTAGCTTAACGGTAGGCTCTTACTGAGCAGCTCGTAGGGCTGTAAGACGGCGGGTGTCTGCCTCCACCAGTCAAAGTAACTTGTCCGAGGATCAGGTAGGCT
>JANXEW010000040.1 GCA_025057995.1 Thermofilaceae archaeon
GATCTCCTAGTCTTTAGCTTAGCGTCTACTAAGGATTTCAACTTACTCCATGCTCTGAAACCTTTACCCGAAGCACCCAGGAGATAGGCGACAGCCGCTGATAAGAGAACTGCTACACCTAACAGAAGAACGCTTAAGCCCCAACCGGTATTGCTCTTCGTTTCACTCTCCTCTCGGATGACAGCTTTGAGCGTTGGTTGAAGATGTAGAGAGCCAGTTAATTCAATTTTTGCACTCCAGTTATAGTATCCTGGCGCCTCAACGTAAACCGTGTAAAGTCCCGGAGAAAGCTCTATCGATAGAGTACCGGCATCTGACCTGGCCACAAGCCCACCGTTCGAGTCATGGACTCTTATTACGACTTGAGACAAGTACCCCTCGAGTATTGTCGAAACAGTAAGCCTGTTTTTAGCTTCTGGCACCTGTAAGACAAGGGTCAAGTCACCTGAGATTTGGACAGACTGCTCAAATACTTGTTTATCTGCAACAACTCTAAGGGTGTAAGTCCCCTTCGGCACCATCATAACTGAAGAACAGTTAGCCGTCGTTATATTCGAAAGTACGCGGCTTCCGTTCAATAGGATAAAGGAACAGGCTACAGGCTTGAAACTTCCGCTGAAGCTACTTTGAACAGCGAGCTTGTACAATCTCCTCAATCTTAGTAGAGTAAAGGACTCCTTGCCTACGTCCAAGCTGTATTCAATGGTCTCGGCATAGGGGTATGTTACTCGCAGTGTATACACTTTTTTACTTACTCTAAAAGTTACGTCCCCTGAGCAGGATGTAGTAGCACACGTCGAGCCCAAGCAAACGAGAGCGCCTGAAACCGGTCTGTTCTCATCGTCAAGGACTTTAATGTTGACAGAAGAAACATTATCATCACTCTCAACACCAACCGTGAAGTTAAAAGCTGAGGGCGGGACAATTATGGCTTCGCTTCCAAGAATAAAGCCTGCAAATCCCCCGAAAATCTTCAGTAAGAAAAATGGTAAGAGAACTTTTTTATTATTTACAAAAACCTCTTCAGAGAATATATCAACCAAGCAGTATTCAGCGACTCCCGAGCCAGAATCGTAGCCTATAACAGCTAACTTTCCTTCGTCGTTAAGCGTAGCCTGAATCCTCGTAACAGCTGAAGATATGGGCAGCTTTAAACTTCTTGTTAGACCCGATGAAACGTCTACGACGTGAGTGAGAACTTGACCTTCTTTCTTGAATATGTAGAAAAAGTAGGCACCATTTTTGGAGAAACCCCAGCCTAACCAACTATCTGATGGCTGCTGGTAATCAATAGTTTTTACCGGCGAGTCCAATACACCTCTGTTCAAATCATATACGACTAGGGATGTCCATTGAGCTAGAATCAGCCAATTG
>JANXEW010000041.1 GCA_025057995.1 Thermofilaceae archaeon
TACTCAAAGCTTCAGCTAACGCTAACGGCGGTGTTCCAGAGGAGGTCAGCAACGATGGGCTAAACCTACAATCTCATTGATACTGGAAAAACCATTTTCCCTCATATAGAGAGCAATTCCACGCAGTATCTCGTCAATCACTTGAAAACCTTTCCTAAGCGCTGAAGCTACCCCCACCGCCCTGGCTCCAGCTAAAATGAATTCAACTGCGTCTGTCCATTTCTCGACGCCTCCAACACCTACGATCGGTACATCCGGGTATTCTCTATGAAGCTCGTAAACAACCCTCACCGCAACTGGATGTATAGACGGGCCCGACAAACCGCCGTACACGCCGCCGAGAACAGGCTTCTTGGCATAAACGTCTATCGCCATCCCTTTAAGTGTGTTTATTGCAACAAAACCATCGGCGCCTGCATCAAGAACTCTCCCAGCCACATGAAGCCAGTCCGCATGAGCTGAAAGTTTCACTAAGACAGGTAAACCTGTATTCTTTAACGAACCTACGATTAGAGCCATAGCCTCAGGGTCTGAAATAAGCTCCGCCCCCAAACCCTTAACGTGGGGGCAACTGGCGTTTAACTCAAATGCATCAGCTTTCATCAAGTACTTAGCTACTTCAGCGGACTCTTCTGGGGTAGCAACCCCCACGCTGGCTATTACAGGTACGCTGAGGATTCTTTTTGCTTCCTCTAGAATAAAACCCATCTCCCGGGCGCCAGGATTCGGTAAGCCCATAGAGTTTAGTAACCCGCAATCAACTTCGTAAACCACTGGATTCGGATGCCCCTGCCTCGCCTGTAGAGTAACTGTTTTCATCGTTACAGCAGCGATCCCGGCGTCCTCCGCCCTCTTCATCAAACCAACGCTTACACCTAAAACACCTGAGGCAACTATGAGAGGATTTTTCAACTGTAGTCCAGCAAGATCAACTCTAAAATCCATTCAACGCCCACTAACCCGAGTAAGTCGGTAGGTAAAACTCTAGCGTTTGAGGGGCAAATTCGTATCTAGGACAACTATCACGTCGTTAAACTTATTCAATGATTGATACAACCCATTTCCGTCTTGTTTAGTCTTTTACCAAAACCCTTGTCAACGAGCAGTTCTCCCCGATCATAACACAATACCCCTCTTACCAAAACCTTGGTAACCTTTCCTATGGCTTCGAACCCTTCAAACGGGGTGTACTTGGCTTTACTTCTAAAGTTTGAACCTTTGATGACCCACTTTTCGCGAGTATCTAGGAACACGAAATCTGCATCCCTCCCCACCGTTATCTCACCCTTAGGAACTCCGAGTATACGTGCTGGATGTTTCGAATA
>JANXEW010000042.1 GCA_025057995.1 Thermofilaceae archaeon
TATTCGAAACATCCAGCACGTATACTCGGAGTTCCTAAGGGTGAGATAACGGTGGGGAGGGATGCAGATTTCGTGTTTCTAGATACTCGCGAAAAGTGGGTTATTAGAGGTTCAAACTTTAGAAGTAAAGCGAAGTACACGCCGTTTGAAGGATTCGAAGCCGTTGGAAAGGTCACTAAGGTTTTTGTAAGAGGGGTATTATGTTATGATCGGGGAGAACTGCTCGTTGACAAGGGTTTTGGTAAAAGACTAAATAAGACGGAAGCGGGTTGTATCAATCATTGAATAAGTTTAACGACGTGATAGTTGTCCCGGATATTATTCTGTCCCTTAAGCGCTAAAATTTTACCTTCCGACCTTCCCGGGTTGGCGGGCGTTGAATGGATTTTAGAGTTGATCTTGCTGGACTGCGGTTGAAAAATCCTCTCATAGTCGCCTCAGGTGTTTTAGGTGTAAGCGTTGGTTTGATGAAGAGGGCGGAGGATGCTGGGATCGCTGCTATAACGATGAAAACAGCTACTCTACAGGCAAGACAGGGGCATCCGAATCCAGTGGTTTACGAAGTTGATTGTGGGTTACTAAACTCTATGGGTTTACCGAATCCTGGCGCCCGGGAGATGGGTTTTATTCTAGAGGAAGCAAAGAGAATCCTCAGCGTACCAATAATAGCCAGCGTGGGGGCTGCTACCCCAGAAGAGTCCGCTGAAGTAGCTAAGTACTTGATGAAAGCTGATGCATTCGAGTTAAACGCCAGTTGCCCACACGTCAAGGGATTGGGGGCAGAGCTTATTTCAGACCCTGAGGCTATGGCTCTAATCGTAGGTTCACTGAAGAATACCGGCTTGCCTGTCTTAGTGAAACTTTCAGCTCATGCGGACTGGCTCCATGTGGCTGGGAGAGTTCTTGATGCAGGCGCCGACGGCTTTGTTGCAATAAACACGCTTAAAGGGATGGCGATAGACGTTTATGCCAGGAAGCCTGTTCTCGGCGGCGTGTACGGCGGTTTGTCGGGTCCATCTATACATCCAGTTGCGGTGAGGGTTGTTTACGAGCTTCACAGAGAATACCCGGATGTACCGATCGTAGGTGTTGGAGGCGTCGAGAAATGGACAGACGCGGTTGAGTTCATTTTAGCTGGAGCCAGGGCGGTGGGGGTAGCTACGGCGCTTAGGAAAGGTTTTCAAGTGGTTGACGAGATACTGCGTGGAATTGCGCTCTATATGAGGGAAAATGGTTTTTCTAGTATTGATGAGATTGTAGGTTTAGCCCATCGTTGCTGACCTCCTCTGGAACACCGCCGTTAGCGTTAGCTGAAGCTTTGAGTA
>JANXEW010000043.1 GCA_025057995.1 Thermofilaceae archaeon
CCCGCGAAGTTTGCTTCAGACGCGGTCTACGAGAGCGTTGATGCGGGAATCCCTCTCGTCGTAGTTATCACAGAGGGTGTGCCAGTTCACGAAACTCTCCTAATGGTAAACTACGCTATGAGGAAAGGTTCAACAATAGTGGGACCGAATACGCCGGGAGTGATCAGCCCGGGCAAGAGTAAGGTCGGAATAATGCCCGGGAGTTTGTTCAAGCATGGGCGTATCGGTCTTGTATCGAGGAGCGGAACTCTCACGTACGAGGTAGCTGTAAAGCTAGCTGCAGCTGGGTTCGGCGTCTCTACGGCCGTCGGGATCGGCGGGGACCCGGTTACAGGGCTTAGTTTCTGGAACGTTTACGAGATGTTCCACCGCGACCCTGATACTGATGCAGTCGTTATCGTGGGAGAGATCGGGGGGACGAAGGAAGAGGAGTTCGCGAAGATGTATTCGTCAAAACCTTCTAAACCTGTGGTCGCTTACGTGGCTGGACGTACGGCGCCGCCCGGCAAGAGGATGGGGCATGCTGGAGCCATTGTTTACGGTGCGACGGGAACGTACGAGAGCAAGTTAAAGGCTTTTGAAAACGCAGGCATCCCGGTGGCTAGGAGGCTCGAAGAGCTACCGTCACTCTTACGCAAGGGTAAACTTTCTAGTTGAGAGTCTGATGTCGTTAAAAATCGAAAAATGCGTTCTTGGTAGTATCGAGAACCGTGCTCAGTGAACTAGCGTAAAGGACTTAAGGTTCTCAACTGAACCTAGTCAACAGCTTAGATAAGCGTAGCTTGTAAAACCCCCCAACCGCGGACTGACGTATTATCGCATGTCTAAAGTTTTCCTCGTAAGTCTGCTTCTCCACTTGGTAGAAGACCCCTACGGGTATTCGTTCACTTTCCAAGGCTAACTCTAGAGCTGCTTTAAAGTCTGTGACGTCGTGTTTATCAAGCTTGTAAACCCTCTGCTTGAGTATCTGCCTTACATCGTAGAAAGTTGGGCAGGGCTGTAGAACGTCTATAAACGCGAACCCTCTATGTTTGATCGCCAGCTTGATCAGTTCTTTAAGATGTTGAACGTTGTCGCTGAAGCCTCTAGCTACGAACGTCGCTCCACTTGCTAGAGCGAGCAAGATCGTGTTGAAAGGCTCCTCGTAGTTTCCCGCTGGCGTCGACCTTGTTTTCACCCCTTTAGGGGTCGTAGGACCAGCTTGACCTGTCGTTAAGGCGAAAACCATGTTGTTGTGTACTATGACTTTAATGCCTACGTTTCTCCTAGCGGCGTGAAGGAGGTGGCTTAACCCTATAGAGTAAGCGTCGCCGTCGCCAGT
>JANXEW010000044.1 GCA_025057995.1 Thermofilaceae archaeon
CGTGGTCCGTGGTCCCGGCTCTCGCTTCCAGTAAATCTGAGGCTATAGCTCCGGCTTTGCTCATGGAGCTTGCTCGACACCTAAGGATGAACCCTCCACGCTACACCGTTTGGATTGTATTCCTTTCGGGGCACTGGCAAGCTTTAGCTGGCGCTAGAGCCTTCGTTGAACACTTCTTCTTTAGCGATGAAGTTGCTAGCGGAAAAACTACGGTATGGGGGTTCATCGGGCTTGATAAATTCTCTAGCGACGGCGACGGACTACAGCTGCTCCACTCCAGCTACTACACAACATACGGAGGCAACTCCATACACAGCGGCGGTTTCCCAGCTAGGTTGTCGTGGGTGATGACAACTGTACAGACACTTTTAACAGAAGAGAGAGTGAAAGCCTTCGCTCGCCGGGAGTTTAACCTCGAAGATGCCCGAGGTCTAGTTAACATCTTCTTTACTTACACGGGATTCTGGGGGACTGAACCCTTCCCCTTCATGCTAGACTCGGAGGCGGCTTCAATTAGTGGTGTCGCAGCCTTCTCGATAATAAGTAGACACTCCAGCAGGCTCTACGTGGGCGTACCCGTAGATGACTCGAAGTACGTTAACCTAGCAGCCCTAAGACCTTACCTCGAACTAGCCTCTTACATCGTCGTAAGGTTGCTCAACACCGAGTGGCAGGTTAGTAGGAACCTTATACTTCCCACGCGTTATGACCTCTCAGCTGAGAAAGGTTACCCTGGCTTCACTACCTTCTACGGTCGCGTAGTAACCTACAACTTCACGAAAGGTTGGTACGACCCTGTACCCCACGCTTTAGTAGAAGTCCAGCTCATCACAAGCACTCACAAGTACAATAAGATCCTAGTGAGAGCGGATGAAAAAGGAAGCTTCACCGTCTACGGAATCCCTCACGCAGGCAGGGGGGCATACGGTGGTACAGTCATACCCTTCTCGAGGTGGACTCTACGAGGTTGGGTTTTAAACGAGGAAGGTCAAATAGTGATGGCCACCGATTTAGGACAATTCGGGATGCAGAACTTTCCTTTGATCATTAACGTGCTCCATCCTCACGAGAACGTGACAGTAGCGATAGCTGAGTGTGTAATCCTGGAAATTTTCGATGTTGACTTACCCTCAACCTTGAACACGCCAAGCCTACCTGATCCTCGGACAAGTTACTTTGACTGGTGGAGGCAGACACCCGCCGTCTTACAGCCCTACGAGCTGCT
>JANXEW010000045.1 GCA_025057995.1 Thermofilaceae archaeon
GAGATTTGGCGGTAGAGGTTTTAAAGAGGGTTGCGGCAAGGAGGAGAGCTGCTTTTGCGCCGAGCGTTGAAAACAACATGAGTTGGATCGTCTCCTACATAACTAACGGAAGGTACAAGGCTGTCAGAATAGATCCGCAGACGTACGAAGTGGAAGTCTACGACGCTGAAGCCGGGAGATGGGTGCGTCGAGACATCTACAGCGGCGGGACGAACGATCAATTCCTTCTCGCCATGAGGGTTGCTTTCACCCTCTCCCTCCTGCCGGCTGCGAAGGGCACGTACCCCAAGTTTCTCTTCCTCGACGAACCCCTCGGTTCTTCAGACTCTGAACGTAGGAACAAGATAGTTGAACTACTCAGTAAAGAATTGACAAGTTTCTTCGACCAAGTTTTTCTGATAACTCACGTTGACATCGAAGAGCCGCCTGGTACAACCGTGATAGCTTTAGAAGACGGGTCTCTCGAGAAAGTGTATAAGGTAAGTGAAGGGGGTGAAGACTCCTAATAGCTTCTCCCCAACTGTTTGTAGGATGTACTCTCTTCGCATCCGAGGACGCGTCGTTTAACACACTATAATCCAATCAACTAAGTACGATCTTAGTGGTGTGTTCATACAATCTCTCTTTCACTAAATAGTTGAAAGAATTTCATATACCTCGTTAAGCTTTTCTAGAGTCTACTAATCCTAAAAAGAAAGTTTTAATGGGGTGTATATAGACGTTGCGATAGAAACGCTGTGATAGAGTTGAAAGGTTTGCGGGTAACGTTAGGAGGTAAAGATGTTCTAAAAGGTGTGACTGTCACCTTCCAGGGGAAACATATCCTACTTGGACCGAATGGACACGGTAAGACGACGCTTTTCAAAACTATAGCTGGATTATACCCTTTTAGAGGTATAGTGCTCATCGAAGGTATTCCCCTCTCAAAGATGAAGGGCGGGTTAGGTATGCTTGCGGTCAACATGCCTGAAGTCTATAACCTAGCTCCTGTCACAGCTTGGGAGACCGCTCTCTTGTACTCAGATATCATGGACGTCGACTTAAAACTTGTTAAACAGATGTTGTCAACGCTAGGGTTGTCTACCTTAGACTTGGAGAAGAAAAAGATGTGGGAGCTATCTGCGGGCACCATTAAGGCGTTTTGCACGACGCTCGCCCTCGCTAGCGGCGCTAGGAACATCCTCCTTGACGAACCTTTCGA
>JANXEW010000046.1 GCA_025057995.1 Thermofilaceae archaeon
TTTCAATTCTTTCCCAGTTGCTGTAGCGGTTAAAGTGAAAACCATCGACGATGCGCTTAAGCGCGCTTTCAATTCTTTCCCAGTTGCTGTATACTTTCTTTTTACTTAGGCAGGGCAAGGGGGGCAATGTGCCTTTCAATTCTTTCCCAGTTGCTGTGCTGGGCAACTGCATACATAAACAGTTCATCGAAGTCGCTCTTTCAATTCTTTCCCAGTTGCTGTGGATGTGTCATGGAAAACGTCTACGAACTTTGTAGACAGACTTTCAATTCTTTCCCAGTTGCTGTCTAGCTATGAGCACGGTAAGGGGGGAGAGCGGGGGGGCTGGTCTTTCAATTCTTTCCCAGTTGCTGTACTACGCCGCTCCAGCGACATCAGGAAGTTAAAAGTGCAAGCTTTCAATTCTTTCCCAGTTGCTGTAGGGAACGCAGACGTTTCAGCAAGTGGTGAAAAGGATACAAGCTTTCAATTCTTTCCCAGTTGCTGTTTTGGAATTCATCATTGCGAATTCCGACTTAATTGAAACTTCCAATTCTTTCCCAAGGGCAGTAGAGGAAATGAAAATAGAAAAGGAAAGTGGACTAGCGTCTTTCAATTCTTTCCCAGTTGCTGTAGCGGATTGACAAACTTGTTGAAGCAAACCTTTTCAATAACCTTTCAATTCTTTCCCAGTTGCTGTAATTGAAAGTGATTTCGATGAGCTTTGCAAGTTTTTTGATAGACTTCTTTCAATTCTTTCCCAGTTGCTGTACACGCCGGGGGAGGGTTGGCGAATGGTGGCTTGTAGACCTTTCAATTCTTTCCCAGTTGCTGTTCGACGTTAGAGTCGATGAATATTTCAAAATATACTAACATTCAATTCTTTCCCAGTTGCTGTGAGATAAAGTTGGCTGTACTCGAGAACGATGCGACAGCAACTGGGAAAGAATTGAAAGTGTAGAACTGTGAAACACACCCCCAAAAATCTTTGGGTGGACAGCAACTGGGAAAGAATTGAAAGTTACAGCAATATCTACAATCTCAACCTGTTCACCTAGTTCAGACAGCAACTGGGAAAGAATTGAAAGGCAGTAATGCGCGAGGCAGAAATACCTGTGAGACCTTTACAGCAACTGGGAAAGAATTGAAAGATATTTTCGTGTTAGCTCCTGTGCGGCTCGCTTTGGTACGCCACAGCAACTGGGAAAGAATTGAAAGGCCC
>JANXEW010000047.1 GCA_025057995.1 Thermofilaceae archaeon
GCTGAAGCCTACGGTGAGGAGCTTGCCGAAAACCTTTCGGTTTTCCACGGTGTAGATACGGAAGAGATAGTTGTAGGCGCAGGCGCAGACTACTTGATCTACCTTACCGCCCACTTAGGACGTGAAAAAGGCTTAACGATAGTCGAGCCGACGTTCGAAGAATACGAGAGGGCAGCTAAGCTACTCGGAGCCAGTTATCGTAAAGTCCTTCTAAGTGAAGACTTCCAGTTAATACCTGAGAGAGTAATCGAAAGAGACGCTAGCCTCACATACATGGCGTCGCCGAACAACCCGACTGGCAACCAGTTTGCTAGAGAGAGCGTTGGAGAAGTCGTAGAAAGCTTCAAGGGGATAGTTGTAGTTGACGAGGCTTACGCTGAGTACGCGCGCTACACTCTCCTCGGTGAAGCCCCTTCGCGAGATAACTTGATTGTCTTTAGAACTTTTAGCAAAGCATGGGGTCTAGCGGGCTTGAGAGTCGGTTACGCTGTCACGAACCGTGGACTCGCCAACCTGTTAAGGGAGAGAGGCATGGTTTTCGCTTGCTCAAGCCTCTCTTTGAAAACTGCCGTCATGATTTTGGACAGATGGAGTGAAGTCCTTAAAGCTGTAGAAGAAGCTAAGAACGTTAGAGAATGGATGCGAGCTAAACTGTCTGAGCTACCGGTTAAAGTTTACCCATCTGACGCAAACTTCCTTCTCGTAAGGCTACCCTTCAGCTCTAAACTAGCCCGGGAACTCCTCCTCAAGAAAGGGTTCGCGGTGAAAGATGTAGGTCACATGCCCCTCTGTACCAACTGCATAAGAGTTACGGTACCACCCAGGGATATAGCTGAAGCATTTATCGAAACCTTAAGCGAGATTACTTCAAACTATCACCTTGGAGAGGCCGCTTGAATCAGAATATTGTGTTTATTTTTACAGAATGCTACTTCCAAGGTTCTCACTGAACTATTTGAATAAGGAATACTTAATCCAATGAGGAAGTATTCTTTTGGCGTTACTGGCATGCACTTAGTTTGTGTCAAATCGTAGAAAAAATGCGTGATAACGACTGATGCTTTCAGTTGGGTTGAAAAATAGCTTAAGGTTTTACAATCGTGTTCGTGAGCTGACGTCCCTCTATAAAGCCACGGATCGTGTCAATCGTTGCTGTAATAATCCTCTCGACAGCCTCCCAAGTGTTGTAGGCTAGATG
>JANXEW010000048.1 GCA_025057995.1 Thermofilaceae archaeon
TTTCCCAGTTGCTGTGTAGCTTCTACACGTTACGTCTACGATCAACGCTTTCAGCGCTTTCAATTCTTTCCCAGTTGCTGTGTACCAGTATCCCCCCAACAGCCAACAGCCCGTATGTTACTTTCAATTCTTTCCCAGTTGCTGTACAGTGAAAGTACTCCGCCTTTCTCCTGTAGTCTTATTCCCTTTCAATTCTTTCCCAGTTGCTGTAAGGTCCCTTCTAGTGTTGTTGTCTAACGGCGTGTTCCACCTTTCAATTCTTTCCCAGTTGCTGTTGGAATTGGACGAGTTCAAGCTGGAGTGACAGAGGGATGACATTTGTCTTTCAATTCTTTCCCAGTTGCTGTATGAATGGAGCTCCCGGTCGGGGGCCCACTCTATTTGCAGCGCCTTTCAATTCTTTCCCAGTTGCTGTCCCAGACCCGGCTGAGTTGAAGCTTTCACCCGGCGACCTTTCAATTCTTTCCCAGTTGCTGTGGATGGCTGTGGAGTGAGACAGTCGGCTATTGCCCCTTGCGCTTTCAATTCTTTCCCAGTTGCTGTTCGTCTATGTAGAGGGTAACGTTTCCGGTGTACGAGCTACCTTTCAATTCTTTCCCAGTTGCTGTAAAAGAATGCTCAGTATCGAAAGTCTTGACGATCTTAACTTACTCTGCTTTCAATTCTTTCCCAGTTGCTGTCCGAATAGGCGGCTGAAGGAGAGTGAAGCAGCGTAGTCGCCGACTTTCAATTCTTTCCCAGTTGCTGTCGGCAGCCCTCTCTCTTTCTAGGGCGGCGCGGACGTGCAACTTTCAATTCTTTCCCAGTTGCTGTAAACTCTGATCTTTCCACAGCCCCCGTCTGGAGAATTGTGCCTTTCAATTCTTTCCCAGTTGCTGTAAGTAAAGTAAGTTACATACCTCTCTTCTCAAAGAAATGGCTTTCAATTCTTTCCCAGTTGCTGTCTTTCTTGAAGGGGGAGGAAACGGAAGAGGTGGAAGAAACTTTCAATTCTTTCCCAGTTGCTGTAGACCCTTCGCAACTGAACCCGCCCGGCTACATACTGACTCTTTCAATTCTTTCCCAGTTGCTGTCAATCTTAAATTGCACGGAAACATACTTAGATTCTACGAAAACTTTCAATTCTTTCCCAGTTGCTGTCATATCGTACATTTCGTTGCATACTTA
>JANXEW010000049.1 GCA_025057995.1 Thermofilaceae archaeon
ACTCCTACGCCAAGCTCCCAAGTCAACGTTCTCAACCCGTGATACTTCTCGTTTGTAGAGAGTAAAGGGACAGCCCACGAGGCTACGATCGCTAGGCTCCAAAGCAGCCAGACGGAGGCTAACGTTAAAGCCCTTATGATGGGAGCAGGGTCGCGGTTTTTAACACCACACGTAAACTCGAAGATCATTAATAGGAGAGCGAACAGGATAGTAGCGGCACCCATCATTACGTGAGATAGGACGGACCAGGCTGCAAAAAGAGCTGAAACGGCGATGAAGGTAACAGGTCTCTTGCCTTTAAAAGCGAACGCTAGCAAAGCTAGAGAGGAGATACCAGTTACAAGCCCCCAGC
Organism: Thermofilaceae archaeon; assembly: GCA_025057995.1. GTDB lineage: Archaea > Thermoproteota > Thermoprotei > Thermofilales > Thermofilaceae > JANXEW01. The sequence continues at coordinate 353 of JANXEW010000049.1, forward strand.
GTTGAGGCCACATACCGATGTAGTAAACCTGTCTCCAGCTTACATCTGTCCAAGAGTTCTCCTCATTAAACACGGTAACAGCTATCAACGCAGCGGTAATAGCAGCTAGCTTAGAGTTTGTCGAAGCATAGGTAAAAGCAGCTAATGCTGGGGCTAGAAGAGCGTAACTTAAACCTACGCAGAAGCTGTAAGTGGATTTAATATCCATGAAAAACGAGGTAAGCTTGTAAGTGAGAACTACGAATAGCGTTGAACCCGGGTTGTAATACAAGTTCGGCGTCCAACCGAACATGTGCCAGGGGTCGTAACCCCAAGGTCCCCCTTCAGCCATGAAGAAAAAGTAAGTGATGTAAGAGTTCGTGAAGTGGAAGGAGTGATCCCAGCCTGCAACTTCACCGCCTACTAGAACCGTTCTAACAGCTAGGAGCGCAACTACAGTGATTGCGATGACGATTAGACTCGCTACTAAGTCCCATCCCGCCCCCTTGACTCTACCAACCGTAGCCGAAACTGGCGATGAGCGAAGGTTCCCCCTTTCCCTTTTTCTCCCACGCCAATCGTCACGGCGGAACATTTCCATCGCTAGGCTCACCTAACGCCTTATCTAACCTCTTCGATATAACCTCTTCTACCTTTCTCTTTGGAGTAAGGTGTATAAAGGCTTGATTAGTTAAAATAACTGAAACTGAATTAAAGGGTTTTCGTCAAAAAGTTGCT
>JANXEW010000004.1 GCA_025057995.1 Thermofilaceae archaeon
AACACGAAATCTGCATCCCTCCCCACCGTTATCTCACCCTTAGGAACTCCGAGTATACGTGCTGGATGTTTCGAATAAAGATCTAGAGCAGTAAAGGAGATTTCACCCTTAACAATGAGCGTGAAGAGAAGAGGGAGGCAGACCTCTAACCCGGGAAAGCCGGGGGGGACTTCGTCGTAGCTTTCTCGAAGCTTCTCCTCTAACTTGTGTGGCGCATGGTCTGTGACCACGGCGTTAATGAGACCGGCTCTTAGCGCGCGCCTTATACCCCATACATCGTCTTTACGCCTTAGAGGAGGGTTGACTTTTGATAAGCCTCTTAACTTAGACGTTATGCTATCGTCTAATAAAATATAGTGGATAGCTGTGTCTAACGTAGCACAAGTGGTTCTCCTAGCTTCTAAAGCTTCCCGTAACCCCTCTAGGGAGCTGATATGAGTGAAATGTAATTTAAATCCTATTCTGTTAGAGAGAGTGCTCAAATACCGTACTGCAGAAGCTTCAGCCTCCGAAGGTCTTATCCTACCATGCGTATCGAAACTTTTTCTCTCCCCTACAGCAGCCGCTTCTAGCACTTGTGGGTCCTCTGCGTGGACTACGGTTAGCAAGCCGACCCTTGAAGCCTCTTTCAAATTTTCATGTAAAGCTTCATCGACGATGTCTTCCGGGTAGAGCTTTAGACCGAGAACACCGAAAGCTGCCATACGTTTCAGTTCTTGAGGATCCTTAGGTAGCCCGGCGTAAAAACCGTAGTCCACCACTGCCTTCCTAGAGGCGATGTCTTCTTTCAACTCTAGGATACTCAGATTCCGTGCAGGTGGTTTATTGTTGGGCATATCGGTGACGAATGTCACCCCTCCGGCAAGCGCAGCAGAGGTACCAGTAAACCAATCTTCCTTTTCAAACTCTTGAAGATCCCTCATATGAACGTGCATGTCCACCATACCGGGCAGTACTAGCACGCCCTCCTCTACGTTGATTACCTTCTCAGAAGGGGGAGCTATAGTGGGTTTACCTATCCATACGATTTTACCATCTTCAACACCGACAGCTGCTCTTACAAGTACCCCGTCTATGTAGATTGACCCTGATATTAACAGGTCAAGCCGGGAGCGGGACCCTTCGACCCGAAGCATCTCTCCACCACCTGCCGAAATCATCCAGTTGAGTTAAAACACGACCCTTGAACACTGGTCCATCCACACAGACCCTTAAGCCTAGAGGCTCAAGACTGCACGAGCCGCAAATTCCCAAGCCACACTTAACTAATCTCTCTAAGGAGGCTTCAACTTCAAGGCCCATGTCTAAGGCTTTCAATACCACAGCTTTCATCATCGCCTCTTTACCACAAGTGTAAACGAAATCATACGCTCCATCTGAGACCAGTTTCTCCATCAAGTCGATAACAGTGCCTCTCACACCGACACTACCATCCTCAGTAGCAACGTAAACATCTTTCGTATACTTCAAGAATTCCTCAACCAGCATGACGCTATCCCTATCTTTAAAACCCAAAGCCACAGTTACCTGTGATCGATTTCTAGCTAGCACCTTAGTGAGAAAAAGAAGCGGAACAGCGCCGCAACCTCCGCCAACGATCAGCGCTCTACCGTTACTATTAACTTGGAAACCTCTACCTAACGGACCTCTAAGGTACATCACGCTACCTGGTCTCACGTTGTCATGAATAAAGGTCGTCACTTTCCCCTTGCGAGCTATCACCAGTAAAACCCTTTCATCTTCCTCATCTGCGACACTTAGAGGGATTTCTCCGACGCCCGGTACCCAGAGCATGATAAACTGACCGGGTTTCGACCCAAGCTTTCTCTCTAAGGTTAGAAAGTATCCCTTCACGTCTCTACATAATTCGCATACATCCTCTGTTAAAGCCCTGAGGTACATCACACCCTTTACAGGCGACCCTTTAAGTCACTAGCGCATAAACTATATCAGCTAATCAACTCAAAGGGCATAGAAAAGAACAATACAGACTTAAAGTCAGGCCCTAGCAGTGACAAGTTTTTACTTTTTAACAATAGAAAGTCTCCACTTAAACATGTTCTCGATTAAAGCAGCAACTTCATTAAATGTTAAGTTACTCGTGTCTACCACAATGTCGTAAAGCGAAGGATCAGTTATAGGTTTCTTAAAAAGCCTTTCAACTAGTCTGCTTCTGTCTTCGTCACTCCTTTCTACTTCAAATGAAGCTTCCTGTAAACTTATGCCGCGCCTACTTGCAACACGCTCCACCCTAACTTTTTTATCTGCAAAAAGGAACACCTTTAAGAGAGCGGGGTGGTCCAACACCGTGAAAGCGGTACGACCTTCGATTATAACGTTACCCTCGTCTATGTAGTCTAACGCTACGCTTTTAACTAGATCTTCGAGGTCAATCTCGCCATCTCTGGCCATTAAAGCCAGGTCTGGGTAAGAGAGCCTTTTCTCTGATACTACTTCTCTTATTATGCGTTCACTATTTACTACTTCTAAACCTACACGTTTAGCAAGCTCAAAAGCCACAGATGTACAACCTGCACCCAGTAAACCCGGTATCAAAATAACCGTTTTCTCCACGCGATAGAAACAAGGGAAGAATTAATATTCCTATCGTCTTAGTCTATCTAATGTTTCCGTTGAATGATGAGGTTAGAAGGAAAAGTACACCTCTAGTCACTTATATTCTCGTGGCCTCTAACGTGGGAGCGTTTGTATATTCACTAGTCAAAGGACTCGAGCATACGTTACTGTCCTTTGGTTTTAGACCAGTGTACCTTTGGGACTTCTACAAGCTTGAAACTCTTTTTACGTCCCTATTCCTGCACGGGGATGTCGTACACATCGCTGGTAACTTGGTATACCTCTTCGTGTTCGGCAGAAGCGTTGAAGACAGGGTAGGACACCTTGCATATTTCACATTGTATCTTCTTAGCGGATTAGCTGGAACCCTCCTTCATTGCACGTCCATCTTTCTCATGCCACTAGATATTTTGATGAGAGAGATGGAGCGTCCCCTCGTAGGCGCTTCAGGAGCAATATCGGGAATTATAGGGGCGTATGTAGTATTTTTCCCGGAGTCACGTGTATTAACTTTAATTATTTACATCTACATGATTTTTATTAAAATTCCAGTGCGTTACTACGTTTTAGCATGGTTTCTCTACCAGTTGTTGATAGGAACTTTAAGTTTAGGGTATCCCTTGACGGTGGCAGCCTGGGCTCACATCGGCGGGTTTGCTGCTGGATCACTTTCGGCGCTAATAGTCAAACATTTTATAAAAGGCTTATAACCTTCCATTTTCCACTTTCTAGCAATAAGCCGGTTGGGTTAGTGTCTGGATAAAACCTGCAGGAAAAAACTGAAAGAACCTTTCCGTTGAAGTACTCGTAAAAACCGTTCGGGAAGAACTCGTGAGCCCTAACTATCAGTTTCACGCCCGTGTTCTCCATGAACATTTCAACTACTTTACGCCCAAAAAGATATATCCCGGGTCCCCTGTTGCTCGGAGAAAATATGGAGGTTTTCTCGCTCGGATCATTCCAGAGGAGTTCAAAAGCCAGAGGATTTTCTGGAATGATATCACATTTAGGTAACCTCCTTACATCATCTAAGCTGTTTAGATTACTAGCTAATCCGCCATGGACTAGAAAAGTATCTCCGTTGATAAGAGCGGCGTAGGGCATATTTGAAAAAACTTTCAGATAATTATCGTACGCCTCAGAACCGTAGCGGCTTAAGACTTCGTGGTAGAAACCATATAAAACGTTCATGAGAGGGGACTCGTGGTTTCCTCTTAAGAGGAAGACATTATCCGGTTTCTCTAATTTTGTCAGCAGTAAGTAGTTTATATTCTCGATTTGTTGGGGACCTCTGTCGACGTAATCTCCTAGAAAAACGTAGGTCTCCGCCTCGTATCTAAGGGCTTTGCTGGATGTGATGAGATCACCGTGAGTATCGCCCACGATGATGACTTTATCGCTGTTAATCTCTACTAGTTGCGGTTCTTCCTTGAGAAATTCAGTTGAGGATATTAGTAGATTGTCTAACTCACTTTTTGTGAGGTCGTTCCGGCTACCCCTAAACTTAACGGCTCTATCACTCATGCTTTCAACGGCTTACCTTTACAATGTATAACTCCCTTTACCCTTCTAACGTAGTTTGGACACACGTAGCATTCGAGGAAGGGGATCTCTCTTTTAAATACCGGGCAGTCTACTGCTTCCTTTTTCATTCTAGAAACGAGCTTAGGGGAAAGACCAATAAGTCTCTTTTTGACTTCCTCTGGAACTCTAAACGGTTTTTCAACCTCTTTTACAGCCACCTCATACTCATAGCTCAAGGCTTTTTCCCAGAACCGCTTTTTCGAGCTACTTTAAAGGCTAACGGAGGTATCTATGACATAGCTGAAGTACTAAACTGAAACTTTTAAAATTTAAAAACGAACATTACAAAGTTTTAAAAGTTTAGAGGACGGGTGTCGTGTGGTTTACTTGTTGTACGATGCCATGAGGATGGGGGGTTACGCAAGCATATTCGTTATTTCGATAATAGGGAACGCCATCCCTTTTGTATCGGTCCCATACCTAGCTGTGGTTTACCTTTACTGTCTTAGGATCCCTGAAGCTAATCCCCTCCTTATCGGCATCCTTAGCGGTATTGGAGGCTCTATTGGCAAGATGATTGTGTACACTCTGGGAAGAGGGACCAGAGTTATCCTACGCAAAGAGACGGCGGATCGCTATGAAAGGATTGGGAAACTGTTACGAAACTACGGTGCACTTGCTGCATTTTTACTGGCGGTTACCCCTTCACCTGACGATGCGATAATCCTGCCGCTAGGGCTTATGAAGTATGATGTAGTCAAGTTGTTCGCGGGCGTTACCCTAGGCAAAATTATCATTTCCACCATCACAGCTTATGCTGGCATCATAATTGGTAGCATTTCAGAGAGTGAATTGATAGTAGAGACCGTTCTCTCCATCGTTCTTTTTGCAGTCGTCATAATCCTACTTATATTCTTAGACTGGGAGAAAATACTTACTACACTTGGAGAAAAGGGGGTAAAAGGGCTTCTTCTAGAGGTTAAACGTAATGGAGTTACTGCCGTTCTGAAATCTAGGAGAAGCGATGCTTAACTGCAACCACTAGGATTTCTACCAGAGCTCCTGCAGGAAGCTCTTTTACCCCCACGACGGCTCTTACAGGTGGTGTTTTAAAATACTGTATGTAGACATCGTTTAGGTCTCTGTAAAACGCCATATCCGTAATGAAAACAACGGCTAAGACCACGTCTTCAATAGAAGACCCAGCTTCTTCTAGGATGGCTTTAATGTTTTCTAGCGCTTGCCTAGCCTGTTCACGAACTCCACCTTCAACAAGCTTACCCGTTATAGGGTTAATCCCGATTTGACCTGAAACAAAAATGAAGTCGCCGACTTTTACTGCTTGAGAGTAGGGACCTATGGGTTTTGGAGCCCTTTCAGTAAAAACTATTTCCTTCAGCACAACCTGGTAACCGTTGTCCTCCTAATTAGTCTTTGTGCCGCTGTTATACTCTAAGCTCTCAAGCAATTTTTGAGCTCTATTCCTTACCGTCCAGCGATCCCTCAGACCGTCGAAGCCTAAACGCTCGACACGGTAGGAGGCGGCTGCCGCAGCCATCGCCGCGGCTGTTTTTAGCGGTGCACCGCGACTATATTCTAAGGTAAAAACGGTGAGGAAGATGTCGCCGGTACCTGTAGTGTCCAGAACTTGATCGGGTTCGAAAGCGGGTATGAAGATCGTCTCCCCTCCTGATGCTATATAAGCCCCTGAATATCCCATGGTGACGAGCGCAACTTTTGGACCGTTACTCGCTACCCAGGCTGCTGCTTCCTTAGGTTCTAGGCCCGTTAAAACACGGGCTTCATTTTCATCCATGTGAACGACGTCAGCTTTGCTCAAGGCCTTAATCGCTGAATCACTTCGCGCCAGCTTAACGGGCTCCCTTGGTTTAGCGGACCTAAGGTAACCTTGAAGGTCCAAAGCTGTTAGAGCAGCTCTAGATCGAATAGAATCTAGAGCGTCCAAAGTAACCTCAGCGATCACTGGACCTACGATAGCTACTTTACCTCCCAAGTCTACGAGTTCAACATCAAATAATGTAATGTCTTCCGACTTGGCTTGAAGCGTAAGCTCCCGTTCAGCATTCTTATACGTAAGTTTAAAACGCGTTGTCTTAGTGCCCCGTACCATTCTTACAAATGATAGATCTATACCATTCCTGGAGAGGAAAATAAGATACTCATCCGGAAAATCTTCACCTACTTTAGAGACGACCACTGGCTTGGCTTCAAACCTGAGAGAAGTGAGAGCGCCGTAGACCACGGTACCGCCCAAGCTCTGCCATCTCTTGTCACCCTTCACGATGGTGTCTAGCACAATGTGCCCGAAAAAGATAACCTCCTGCGACATACCTACTCCCCTATCACCTCGACCACAACTTTTCGCGTCGGTCGGGGTCCGTCAAGTTCTACAAGGAATATGTTTTGCCATGTTCCTCTTATCAGCTTGCCCTCCTTCACGGGCATAAAGGTTGCAGGGCCTATAAAAGTAGACGCTAAGTGGGCGGCAGCGTTGTCATCAATCCTATTATGGTCCCAACCACCGTTATCAGGATACATTTCAGAAATTTTTCTCATAATATCGTTGAGCAAACCTCTCTCATGTTCATTTAAGACAATGGCGGCAGTGGCGTGCGGGACGAATATGAGACATAAACCGTTTGAAATCGAACTCTCTCTCACAACCTTTTCCACGTCAAGAGTTATGTCTATCAGCTCCCGTCTCTGCTGAGTTCTTAGTAAGAGTTCCTTAAAATAAATTTTCAAGTCAATCACCGTTCGAATCTGTTTCCCGCCTACCAGAAACCCAGCTTAATAAAGTGATCGACTTATCAAGGGGGATACGAAATTATGATCAATGCCCTCGCGCACGGAAAACGTTGAACGTAAATTTCGCTTGTACTTCACCCAGTTTCATAACTCGTATTGGAGGGTACAACTCTTGTGTAACTCCCCTCAACACCTCTAACCATTAACTGAAATTCATCTAGCCCTCCAAGGGCGACCCTAACACCGGCTTCAGCCGCTCTAAAGGCTTCTCTGAGCTTTAGACTAATTCCTCCCGTAACGTCTAATCCAGAGCTGCCTCCTTTCACTCCTTCAAGTTGTTCCCTGCTAAGCGTCCTTATTGGTGTAGCCGTAGGATCTTTGAAGGGGTCAGCGGTGTACACGCTGTTGACATCCATTACGAAAACAAGCGTAGAAGCTGAAAGCTGGATTGCCAACTCGCTAGCTATCGTGTCGCCTGACATCACTTGAAACCCCTCTCTTCCTAACACTAGACCTCCATGTGTAACGGGAGTGACTTTCGCCTTAAGGAAGTTACTAACCATTTCCGCGTTTACCACATACCCTTGTTGACAGTATTGCATAATTGTTAGGGGTGGTACTCCCACGGCTGAAACACCTTTACGGCGTAAGGCTGAAACCACTTCAATGTTTAACACGCTCATCCAGTACGACACATCAGTGATGAATTTCTGTTTAGATTCTCCTGCTTCAATCACAGCGTAGTGACCGAAGCTGCCCCCACCATGTACAATGACCAACCTATAGTCCTCATCCACGTTGGACACTGCTTCAGCCGCTGCTTCGAGTTTATCTCTTCTAAGTGTTAAGGGTTTCCTCTTCTCAGTTATTAACGCGCCGCCCAACTTAACCACTACCAAAGGTGATTCCTCCATGTTAGAACTCCCTTGTCGCAACAAACTCAGCGAGAGACTTAAGCATGGATGTTCCCTCGTTCGCTGGAAGTCTTTGAAGTGCTGAAATAGCTGCGTTAGCGTAGCGTTTCCTTAATTCTTCTGCCCTTTCTCGAGATCTTGTTGATGAAATTATTTGAAGCGCTCTTTCTAAGTCTCTAGGAGGCACAACGTCTTTAGCGAGAATCTCCGCAAGCTCCCTCCATTCTCTTGAAGCTAGTTCGTCTGCTGTCAGCAGGATTACAATATTCCCAAGCTTGTGTTCTTCAATGTCCTTACCCACCTTCTTGCCTGTAGCCTCTTCGCGTCCAAAAATGTCTATTATGTCGTCTCCTACCTGAAACGCTATCCCAATGTTCCTGCCGTACTCTTCCAAGGCCTTGATCCAAGAGGGTTCAGCCTCAGCTGATAACCCTCCGAATATACAAGAAGTTTCTATGAGAGCACCTGTCTTCTTGTACACCATGTCAAGGTAATCGTTCAATGTTACAACTCTTCTTCTCTTCTCAACGACATAAGGCTCATCTTGCCTACCTGCTTGCTCAAAAAGTACATCTAGCCTCTCCCCCTCCACAAGAAGCTTAAGAGTCCTGGCCATTATCTCGCTAAACTCTCTAGGCTTCTTAGTCTCCTCGATGGCTTGAGCTATGGATTCACGGTAGTGTACGGCCACGAGGATCGCCGTCGCAAGCCCGTATCTCTTCCATAGAGTAGGTCTACCTCGCCGCAGCTCACTGTGATCGATTATGTCGTCAAGAATCAGAGAATAGTTGTGGGCTAATTCAACAGAAGCAGCAGCAGGTAGAGCATCCTCTATTGAACCCCCAGTAGCGATAGAAGCGACCAAAGTTAAAGCCGGTCTCAACCTTTTTCCTCCCGCCTTTATCTGGTAGAGAACCGGTTCGCGGAACTCGGGATCAGTATCCTTGAGAAGGTATTTTTCAAGCATTGGTTCTACGTGAGCGCTCAGCCTTAACAGTTCATTAAGCGGAACCACATTTTGTCCCTTTCCGCACTCTCTTAAGGATTGCCCTAGCAGGTTATAATCGTCTTTGCTAACACAGCTAGATCATCTTTGACCTGATAGCTATGGCGTGTTTCAATTATCTGAAGGGTAGGCCGATCACCTATCATCGAAATCTTAGCTGCACACGTTTTTATGTTACTCTCTAAAGCTTAAACGACGCCTTATAGTAGAACTGGTTGAAATTTAACACCTGGCTAACGAATCCCTCCAACCTTCTGTATTCTAGAGAAACCGCTTTAAGTATAGATTGATATCACCCGCGTGGAAACAAAACATGTGAAGATTCAGTTAACAATACTCGCTAACTCGCTTCTAGGCGCGCTCGGAGGTCTGTTGTTAAATGCTTCCGGTCTCTCTGAGGAGCTTGAAGGTCCCTTTATCAAGAAAGAGGGTATCGAAGCCACTCTCTATAATACCATTCTTTTTGTATCACTTCTTTTAGCTGGGGCACTTCTCTTGCTAGTCCTAATCCGCATCAAAGTCTCTTTATTGAAAGTATTAGGTTACATAGCTTTCGCGATGGCTGTCTTCCTGGTCAGTGAAACATACGGCTTAGCACTCGGCGCAGAGCCTAACCTGGCTACAGTTGCCTCGTTGATCCTAACCACCGTGACGGTTTTCTCACTGGCTACAAAGCCGTCCTCAAGGGTCTTAGCCGTTATTCAAGTATCTGTTGGATCATTGACAGGCTCTATAATAGCCGCTATGGTGCCACCTGTAAGCGTGCTCGCTATGTTGTCAGCAGCAGCCGCGTACGACCTCTATTCCGTCTATTGGGGCCCTCTTAAGCATCTCCTTGAAAGATTCGTAAAACCTAGAGATCCTGGAGAGAACCTTGTTGATCCACCCGTTCCGTCACCATTAACTCCCTTCGCGGTCAATCTTGGAGAGGTTGCTCTCGGAATGGGCGACATAGTACTCTACGGAGCTCTCAGTTCCCTTGCTTTGTTAAGTCCCAGGCTTGACTTCGTTAGACTGTTAGCGGTGATCGTCGCTATAGGTACCGGTATGAATTTTACGCTCAAGCTTTTAAAAAAGAAAGGTTACGCGCCCGCTCTGCCTATACCGGTTCTACTCTCGATTACGGTTTACATGATTTACAACGCAATGGTAAACGCTTAAGGGGTCAGTCCGCCCATCGGAAACCACACATCTAGGCCACTAACGCTTTCCTCATCCCCCTTCTATACAGTTTATGCAGATATTAAAGTAGTACTTCTCTCTACACCCGGTATTTTCCTTATGTTCATTACTGTTTTCTCAAGTTCACTTAGGTCACTAACCTCCAGCTTCGCAACTATATCGTACTCACCATATACTACGTGGGCTTCATTTACTGCATCTATCTCAAGTAACTTCCTAAGGACTTCATACTCTTTACCAGCTTCAACCACTAGGATTAGATACGCGACAATTTTAATCTCTCCAGAGTTCATATAAGCCCCGCCTTCCTCAACCGTATAAAAATATACCCTCAACTTTCTCTAATAGCTTTCCTTCACTCAAAGTATAAAGTCTAACCTTTATATTTAAAGTAATTTTTCTTTATATTTATAATAAAACACTATTGATACATCATACTGCGCAAGTTTTTTAATCAGTTGATACTCGAAGCATTGTGTCCGAAAGTTTACAACACGAAGGTTATCATTTTCCCAGAGAATTAAAGTATAGTGAAAAACACTCATGGGTTAAACGGTTAACTGATAATAGAGTCAGAGTAGGAATCACTGACTTCGCTCAAAAAAAGCTTAAAGCAGTGGTTTATATCGAGCCTCCTCAAGTAGGCACGCAAGTGAAGGCAGGGGATCTCCTAGCTACTCTAGAATCGGTTAAAGCTGTAGGAGAAGTTTACGCCCCTTTAGAGGGTAGGGTTGTTGCGTACAACGAACTACTCGACGACGACCCTGGTTTAGTAAACAGGGATCCTTATGGGGCAGGTTGGATTGTTGAGCTTGAAGTCAACAATCCTGCTGATCTAGATAAGTTACTATCAGCTGAAGAATACGTGAAAAGGGTTATAGAGAGAGGGGGTTAGCTGGGTTTCAGTAGGATCTTGACGTCAATGGCTAAGCCTCCGGCACCCTTACCGTATACGAAGAATGGGTTGATATCAACATCGTTGATCTCGGGTAGGTCGGTTACCATCTTAGAAACTCGAACTAAGACATTCACTATGGCATCTATATCCGCTTCCTCTTGTCCCCGGTAGCCCTTCAGTAATGCGTAGGCTTTAGTCTTTTCCACCATCTCTCTCGCTTCTTCGATGGATAACGGGGCAACTTTGAAGACTACATCTTTCACAAGTTCTACAAGCACACCTCCGCTTCCAAACGCGACAACGGGCCCGAAGAACGGGTCCCTATGCACACCTATTAGTACTTCGACGCCCTTAGGCGCCATTTTCCTAACTACAACACCTCTTATCTCGGCGCCTGGCACTTTTTCTTTCACGCTTTTTACGATAGCATCAAACCCTTTCGCTACATCCTCGGCGTTTTTGAGGTCTAACAGTATACCTCCTACATCTGTTTTATGTATAACTTGAGGCGACTCGATCTCTAGCACCACCGGATATCCTATCTCCTCAGCCGTCTTAACAGCTTCCTCTCTGCTAGTGACCAGCCTCTTCTCCAGAACTGGTATCCCATAACACTTAGCGAGCTTAGCAGCTTCGAAGGGCGTTAAAGTTGTTCTCCCCTCCTTCACAGCAGCTTCGATAATAGTTTTAGCCGTGGTCTTATCCACTATGAGATCCGGATATGTTTTAGTCTCCAGTAGCTTATCCCTTAGTCTCTTGTACTTGTAGACTGCGCCTAAGGCGGCCATGGCTTTTTCAGGAGACTCGTAAGCGGGAACTCCTTCACTAGTTAAGCGCTGTATCTCCTTAAAGCACTCATCCCCACCTATTAGGCTCACGACTACGGGCTTCTCTACGCTTGATTCGCGTCTAGCTTCGAGGATAGCGTCGGCGATCTCCTTCGGGTTTGTAACCGCGGTATGGCAATAGATGACAACTACTGAATGAACTCTATGATCCCTTAAAGCTTCATAAACGGCCCCCTTATACCATTCTTTAGAGGCCATTCCCGTGAGGTCGATTGGGTTAAATACGCTACCGAAGGGAGGCATATATTTCCTGAATTTTTCAGTCAGGTCATGCGGCACGTCCATAAGTTTTACCCCATATTGTTCGGCAGCATCTGTAGCCATCACCCCAGCTCCACCGCCGTTCGTTATAACGACGACATTTTCTCCGACTGGGATTGGTACTTTGGCTAGAGCCACCGCCCAGTCAAACAATTCTACAAAAGAAGGCGCTCTAATGACTCCACACTGCTCTAAAGCGGCTTCTGCTACAGCGTCCGCTCCCGCTAGGGAACCGGTGTGCGACTTTATAGCTCCCATGGCTCTTTCAGACTTTCCAACCTTCAGCACGAGTATTGGCTTATTTAGAGAAACTTTTGATGCTATTTCGATAAATCTTCTTCCATCCTCTATACCTTCCAAGTAAGCTGTTATGACCTTCGTATGAGGATCACGCCCGAAAAACTCAAGGAAATCGTTCTCATCAAGGTCGGCCTTGTTTCCTAGGCTTACGAGAGCTGAGAGACCCACACCTTTAAGCACTGTCCAACCGACCAGAGCTATACTGAGCGCACCACTCTGAGAGACGAAAGCTATCTCGCCCTTTAAAGGTGAACCTTGACAGAAACTCGCGTTCACGGGAGCCACGGTGTCACATATGCCTACGATGTTTGGTCCTAGGATTCTGAACCCGTATTTTCTAGCTGTTTCGACTACTTGTTCCTCTAGTTCAACGTTTCCAACTTCTTTAAAACCGCTAGATATGACTGCTACAGCTGAAACTTTCTTTAAACCACACTCAACTAAGACTTGAGGAACAAGACGAGCGGGAACAGCTACAACAGCTAAATCGACAAAACCAGGCACGTCGACAACACTACGATAACACTTCAAACCCAAAACCTCATCAGCATTAGGGTTAACAGCATAAACAGGACCACGAAAACCAGAAGAAAGAACGTTGTGTAATATCCTAAAACCTATCTTCGATGGATCCCTTGAAGCACCTATAACCGCTATGCTCCTTGGGCGAATAATCGCTTGTATACCCTCCCTTCTCACATAAACGATATTTTACACTCATTTTTATAAGTATATTGCAGTAATCTTAATTAGATGAAGTATGCAATACCATGAGGTTTGTTTCTTCGCTAGAGGCGGACAGGGTGCAGTTGTAGCTGCACGTCTCCTCGTCCATGCCGTATCTCTTGAAGGACTATGGGGCCAGGCTTTCCCCCTCTTCGGAGGTGAGCGAAGAGGCGCCCCCGTCTACTCCTTCGCTAGAATCTCTGATAAGCCCGTGAGAGTTCGAAGCCAGATACGAGAGCCCGATGCTCTCATCGTCTTCGACCGAGCCCTTCTATCCGCTCTCACGTTTAAAGTGAAGAAGGGGGGCTTCGTTCTAGCTAACAGCCCTTCAAAGCCGAGCGTGGAGTCCGCTGATCGCGTCTACTGGGTTGATGCAACTGCAATCGCTAAAAGGAACGGCTTGGTCGTAGCCGGTTGGCCTGTCGTGAACACGGCCATGCTAGGCGCGTTAACCAAAGTTTGGAGTCTCGTAAGCTTAAGCTCACTTAAAAGATCCATATTAGATGCATGGACGGGGAAGCTTGGAGAGGTTAACGCTAAAGCTGCTGAAGAGGCATACAACGAGGTGATGACAGGTGAGTAACCTGCCCTTAACTGCCATAGCTTACCCCGCTAAGGGGTCAGCTGGTCGCACCGGGCTTTGGCGAACGGAACGTCCCGTGATCAACTATGAGAGGTGCGTAAAGTGTCTCATATGTTGGCTTTACTGTCCTGAGCCTGCGGTCGTTAGACGGGGGGATGACAGCGTAGAGATAGATTACGACTACTGCAAGGGTTGTGGAATATGTGCAAACGAGTGCCCAGCTAAAGCCATAACAATGGTTGAGGAGGTGAGTTGAATGCCTCGTGTCGTGCTCTCAGGCAACGAAGCTGTAGCAGTTGGAGTTAAGCTTTCGAGAGTTAACGTAGTTGCAGCTTACCCCATAACGCCTCAGACGACGATCGTCGAGAAAATCGCTGATTACGTGGAGCAGGGAGAACTCAAGGCTCGCTTCATTAACGTCGAGTCTGAACACAGCGCGATGGCCGCTTGCATTGGCGCAGCCGCTGGCGGAGCCAGGTGTTTTACCGCAACCTCTTCCCAAGGACTGTTGTACATGGGAGAGATGGTGTACTGGGCTGGCGGCGCACGTCTCCCCATTGTCATGGCTGTCGTGAACCGAGCCTTAGCTCCGCCCTGGAGCATATGGTGTGATCACAACGATGCGTTATCGCTACGGGATGCGGGTTGGATCCAAATGTGGGCTGAGAGCGTTCAGGAGGTCTTAGACATGATGGTGCTCGCGTATAAAGTGGCAGAAAACGAGCGCGTCTTACTCCCGGTCATGGTAAACCTTGACGGGTTCCTCCTCTCCCACGCTTACGAACCGGTTGAAGTACCTACGCAGGAGACAGTGGACCTGTTCCTACCTGAGAAGAGGCCAGCTCCATACTGGATCGACGTAGTTGACCCCAAGTCGTACGGAACAATAGCTTCGCCGGACACATATATGGAGTTTCGCTTTAAGCTTCAGGCTGCGATGGACGAAGCTGCGCGAGTCATCGAAGAAGTAGACGCCGAGTGGAGTAGGATGACGGGAAGGAGTTATGGTGGGCTCCTAGAGCTTTATAAATGTGAAGACGCTGAAGTAGGGCTAGTTGTCGTGGGCTCCTGGGCTGGCGACGCTAAAGAAGCAATTGACAGGCTTAGAGAGAAAGGCGTTAGGGCTGGTGTCATCCGGCTTCGAGTCACTAGACCTTTCCCCAGTAGAAGTCTTGCGAGCGTGGCGGAAAGTATGGACGCCGTCGCCGTAGTGGACAGAAGCCTATCACCCGGTTTGCCCAGCGTTCTTTTGTCGGAAGTTAGGAACGCCTTGTACGATAACGGGAAGAAACCTTACGTAAAGGGGTTCATCGCCGGCCTCGGAGGTCGGGACGTAACCCCACTGGACTTCGAGGCAGCGGTTGAGTCGACGCTTAAAGCGAAGGAGGATGGAGGGAGTCGCGTAGAGTGGTTAGGGTTGAAAGGTGGTAGAGATGTCTGTTAAAAGTTTACCCAAGGAAGAGTACTGGCTTCCAGGGCATGCAGCCTGTTCGGGCTGTCCCGCGTCCCTAGGTTTAAGGATGCTAGGTAAAGCACTTGGAGGACGTTTCGCTCTAGTGGTGCCAGCTGGTTGCACGACGGTCATACAGGGTACATTCCCACGCACCCCTTCACGAGTACCGATTCTAAACATAGCTTTCGCAGCCAGCGCCGCAGCAGCTTCAGGGCTTAAGGCTGCTTTTGAAGTTCGCAACTTGGACGTACCCGTCGTCGTGTGGGCTGGAGACGGGGGCACTGTTGACATAGGCCTTCAAGCTTTAAGCGGAGCAGCTGAGAGAGGAGAGGATATCCTCTACATCTGTTACGATAACGAAGCTTACCAAAACACCGGTATACAAAGAAGTGGGGCTACGCCTATAGGAGCGTGGACAACGACGACGCCCTTCGGGAAACGTGAAAGAAGGAAAGAGGCACCCCTCATCGTCGCCGCACACAGGGTACCCTACGTGGCTACTGCGTCGGTAGCCTACCCTCTCGACTTTGTAGAGAAGGTGAAGAAGGCGGCTTCGAAGAGGGGTTTCAAGTACATCCACCTCCACGCGCCCTGCCCCACCGGTTGGCGTTTCCCACCGAGCAAGACGATAGAAGTGGGTAAGGCTGCTGTTGAAACCGGGATGTGGGTACTCTACGAGGTTGAAAATGGACTGTTAAAGCTCACGGGGAGAAGTACAGGCCTCTGGGACCCAGCCAAACGTAAGCCGTTGGAAGACTACTTGAAGCTTCAAGGAAGGTTCGCGCACCTGTTCAAGCCTGAGAACCGTTGGATGCTAGAAGAGTTGAAAAAACACGTTGATGAAAACTGGAGCCGGATAAGAGCGACCCTCGAAAGAGGGGGACGGCTCTTCTAGCTAACGCGGGACATGTGCTCTACGAGCAAGCTAGCCAACCTCGCGACCCCCTCCCTCAAGGCGTTTAAGGGCGGGTAAGAGAAGCTTAACCTAGCCGTGTTACGCCCGCTGCCGTCGACGTGGAACGAGCTTCCCGGAACGTAAGCGACTTTATACTTGTTTAATGCTACAGGCAGCAAGGCGTCCATGTCTATGTTGCTCGGAGCCTCGATCCAGACGAACATGCCGCCGCTAGGTCGAGTCCAAGTTACGCCCTCGGGCATGTACTCGTCCAAGGCTTCGAGCATAGTATCTCTCCTCACCCTGTAGATCTCCCGCAGCTTGGGCATCTGGCCTGCTACTAGGCCTCGCTTGAGTGCCTCGAGAAGAACGTACATGCATAAAGTGGTCGACTGCAGCGTTACACCCTGCTTGGCTAACACCAGTTTTTCAATTAAGTCCCTTTCAGCGACTACCCAACCCATCCTCAATCCCGGAGCGAGAACCTTGCTTATGGTTGACACATAGATGACGCGGCCGCTCGCGTCCATGGACTTTAGTGACCGCGGCTCGACGCCGTCCAAATAGAAGTAACTGTACGGGTCGTCTTCGAGCAGTAGGAAGTCGTACTCCTCAGCCAGCTCGAGAACCCTCTTCCTCCTATTGGCATCTAGAGTTTTCCCAGTGGGGTTCTGGCAAGTCGGGATTAGGTAGGCAAGTTTCACCCGCCTACCCGAGGCGACAACTTTCTTGATCTTCGCCTCCAAGGCTTCGACGATTAAACCGTTATCGTCCATAGGCACTCCCTCCAAGCGCGGCTCGTAGAGAGAGAACGCTTGGAGAGCACCAAGGTAAGTGGGGTTCTCAGAGATGACGGTATCGTCCTTGTCGAAGAGGACTCGAGCTACAAGCTCGAGAGCTTCCTGGCTGCCGGAGGTGACTAAAATGTTTTCAGCCTCTGCCTTAATGCCCTTCTCGCCCATGAACTTAGCTAGGGCTTGTCTAAGCTCTTCTACCCCCTCTGTCGGAGCGTACTGGAGAGCGGAAGACCCCTTCTCTTCGATAACTTGTACGAGGATCTGTTTTAACTCATCAAGGGGGAAGCTTGCGGGGTCTGGCACCCCTCCACCCAGCGATATAACGTCACGCCCAATCCACTTGAGGAGCTCTCTCACTTGCGAAGCTTTGAGCAGAGAAGACCTCCTCGACAGATACTTCTCTATCCTCAAATCATCCACATATTATACTATTCCATAACATTAATAAGGATTCGCCTCAGTAATTCCTTAAGCTTCCCCCTTCTCTAGAAGGAGGAACATAAGGCAACACCCTATTTTCCCTGAAAAACTTGACAACCTCCAGTTTAGTTAAGTGAAGAACATTGAAGCGAGAGCGTAAACCGCGTAGCTTGCCGAAAGTGAAGCTAGTATAGACCAGATCACGGAAGTTAAAGTCATCTCCAAGCTATCGGACTCCCGTGCTATAGTGGCTATCGCAGCTAGGCAGGGCATGTACGTGGAGAAGAAGACCATTAGGGCTAGAGCTTGAGGAGGAGTTAACTCGAGCTTAGACAAGGCTTCAATCGGATCAGCAGAACCAGTGTACACGGCTATCGACAACACCGCTGTCTCCTTTGCGACGAGCCCTGCTAGAGCTGCGAAAGCTACTATCTCCGCTCTGCTCCCGTAGAGTCCGAAGACTCCTGCAAGCGGCGCTAAGCATCTGCCTAGGCTCGCAGCGTAACTCTCCCCCGGGCTCGCCGCTAGACCTCCAGGACCGAGCCTGGTTAGGCACCATAGGAGGGCACTTAACCCGAATATGATCAACCCCGCTCTCTTAACGTAGTGTTCAGCGTAATCCCATGCTATCCACCAGACGACTTTCAAGGAAGGCATGTGGGGGCGGGGGAGCTCGAGAATCAACTCGGGTGCACCGTAACTCCCTAGGGCTCTTCTGGCGAGTAGAGATGTCGCGCCGAGGAGGGCGAAAGCCGCGACATAACTTAGGGCAACGGCTAAGGTGGCGAAAAGAGGGTCTCGTGAGAAATACGCTGACGCGAACGCAAGTAGGACCAGTAGGCGCGCTTGACAGGGTACGAAGGGCACGGAAACCATGAGTTGCTTCCTTTCCACCTCGTCGGGCGCAGTTCGGGAAGCCATTATCGCGGGAACGTTGCAACCGATGCTGATCAACACAGGGTATACGGCCCGGCCCGAGAGCCCGAGGCGCTGGAGGAACTTGTGGAGCGACGCCGCCGCATAAGGTCCGATGCCGCTATCCTCTAGGAACGAGAGTGCTATAAGGGCCGTTAGTATCAAGGGTAGAAACGATACGACGAGAGACAACCCCGGGATCAACCCTTCAGCTAAGAAGCTAGCCAAAGGCTCCGGAATGCCGCTCGCCTCTACATGATCCGCTAACAAACCGAAGAAGCTTGATACGAGCCCTGAGAGAGTGTAAGACTCCAACGCTTCAGCCGCTTCATGGAAGCCTGCAAACTCTAGGATCAAATTCAAGGGAAAGCCGGTGTTCAAGGCGAAGACGGCTAGGTAGAGGGACAGTAGGATGGCTAGGGAGAAAGGAGGCCCCCAGACGGGGGATAAGAGAAAACGTTCAAGCCTACCGGCCTCTCTCCCAACCTCCCTCCTCAAAACCGCCCTCTTGCTGATCGAATCCACGTACCTGTATCGTTGGGATACGATTACTTCCCCGGGATCCACTCCCGTAGACTTTGTGATCGCTTCCCTAAGCTCTCCCGCTTTCCCAAGAACCTCTTCACCGCCAGCCCTCCTGACTACTTCAGCCACGTACCCGTCACCCTCAAGTAACCGCAACGCGATCCACCGCAGGGGGGCTCGAAGCCTCATGTTAATGCCCTTCAACCCATGTTCGAGCTCGGCGACAGCTGGCTCAAGCTGACCATAGTCCACCGTTAAAGGCTTAGTCCCCTCCTCTCGTACAACCTCTAGCAGAGCTCTCGTGAGTTCGTCCAACCCTTCGCCCGTCACAGCTGAAACCGGGACAACACGCGCACCGAGCGCGCGCTTAAGTTCTTCAACGTTGACGTGAACACCGCTAGAGTGAGCAGCATCCCACTTCGTCAAAGCTATTACGACTTTACCGGTGATCTCGAGCGCGTGCAACGCTAGGTAGAGAGTCCTCTCGGGGGCCAAGGAGTCTACGAGAACGAGTATCGCATCCCAATCGCCTTCGAGTATAAAGTCCCTAGCAACCTTCTCCTCAACGCTAGTGCCAGCTAGAGAATATACTCCCGGCAGATCGACGAAAACCAGCTTCCACGAGTCGAAACGTAACACACCCTCCTTCCTCTCGATCGTAGTTCCAGGCCAGTTCGCTATGTGGGCGACTTCGCTGGTAAGGCTCGTGAACAGCGTAGATTTACCCACGTTCGGGTTTCCGAGGATAGCCACCTTGTACCCGCGCTCCTCTCCGCCCTTCTGCGATCGAGTTTTCCGCCCCACCTTAACCATCTCCACCGCCGGCAGGTTTCACCCTTATCCGCCCGGCCACGCCCCGGCTCAACGCCACTGTTACACCACGCACCCTCACGACGACCGGTCCGCGACAGTTGCTTACAACCTCAACTTCGCTTCCCGGTGTAAGCCCCATCTCAAGTAGCCTCCTCTTAGCTCCTATACCCTCCCAGATGTCTACGACGATAGCTCTTCCACCCTCGGAGACATCAAGTAGAGAAACCGTCACTTTCTCACCCCTTCTTAACGAAGACTAGACTAGCCACCCGCAGGGGTAAACGAGCTTCGCGACCTTCAAACTTGATAACCATGTGGTCTAAGCCGACGTCCACCACCTCAATTCGTTTACCCGGCTGCAAGGTAAGCGCATGAAGCCACTCGAGAACTTCGTTAACCTCTCCTATTCTCGCAAGCGTGTAAACGCCCCTACCCACTCTACTCAACGGGACGTCGCTCACCGTCTCCCGACCGGGCACCGGGTTACCGTGAGGGCATTGACAGGGAAACTTTAGAAAACTGTCAACTAGTTCCGCAAACCTCTCCAAGTGTTCAAGCTCGTGCGCCAGCTCGTGTGCTTCGCGAGAGCCTACCTTTAAGGTGTCAGCAAGGAATTTCTCGAGCACTCTATGATTCTTCACTACACCCCTAGCCCTCTCGAGCCCCTTCGGCGTCAAGACGTAGGTTAAACCTCTCTTCTCCACATACCCCTCGTTAGTCAACTTGACTAGGACTTTAGCTGCGGCGGGAGCTGAGACCTTAAGCTCTTCTGACACTAAACTCAACCTAGCTTCTAGACCAGCTTCCATAAGCCTGTAGAGTAGAGCCAAGTAGTCATCCTCTCTAACACTCACGCGTTGAAAACACCGTATAATATATAAAATTTATCCCCGGTTAAATTTCACTTAAAAAGCGTACACGAACGCTTGATTAAACGCATCTTCAGGTAAGTGAACGATCGAGCCGTAGCCTTTCCTTTCAAGGGCTTCCGCAACATCCATAGGCTTAACAAACGGTGGATGAACTTCAACAACGACGCGTTTTACAAGACGAGGGTTCAGAAGCTTCGACTCGTCGATGACGTTCAACTCCACGCCCTCTACATCTAACTTCAGCAAGTGTACAGGCTCAAACTTTTTCAATATGGTGTCTAAGGAGAACGTGCGCACCTTCACCCTCCTGTGCACGCCACCGTAGGCTTCAACGTAATCAGGCCTGAGAGAAGCGTTCAACGGCGAGACTGGCACCAATAGTTCACTCAAACCTGTGCTCGATGACACGCAGGCGCACAACGTCTCAACGTTACTAAGCTTGTTCGCAGTTACGTTCAACTTCAACGCGCGGTATGTGGAGGGCAGTGGCTCAACTGCTAAGACAAACCCTTCCACCCCGACTAGCTTAGCCGCCCTTAAAGAGTAGAGACCGATGAAAGCTCCGATATCGACAACCCTCCAGCCGGGTTCCGGCTTAAAGCCCGGCAGCATTTCGTAATCCCTGTAGTAGTACACGTGAAGCACGTTTCTAACTACGTCGACTGTCAACGAAGCCTGAGCGTACACGCACAAGTTCATCGGCAAGTTCAACTTAACTATACTGTTAGGCTTCAGATACTTCAAGCAACATGCTGAAGCTAAGTTAAACGACGCGGCAAGTAAACGGTCCAACTCTAAGCTCGCAACGTACTTACTCGCTTCACTCAACACTAGAGCTCTAACCGCACGCAGTTTAAAACCCCATGCTTCACACCCTACGTGACGATACGAGCTTTCAACAACTTTGCAGAGGGACTAATTAGAGTACAGTCGAAGACAACGTTAAACCTAGGCGACGCGAAGGCGTGGCAACTATATGAACTTAATATGTTAAGAAGTCAGCTCGTGGACTTCAACGTAAAAAGGATTTTAAATGGTGGGCTTCTAAAACCCTCATCCCGTAAATCATGATAATAAAATTAACTCGTAGATTCTAAATGCTTACTGTTTCTAACGTGTGAGGAAAAGGGTTTCTTAAAATTTTAATCTAAGACACACGAGCTATGCTCTAGCATCGACTTCCATACGCTAACTTTAGCGTTGTAGTTTAAAAGAAGAAAACCAAGTTTGTACCCATTATACCGGAAGCTATAATTAAGGCTAGAATGAAGAACCAGGGGCTCATTGCTACAGCGTAGACTCTTACGTCTTTTACGACCTTGTAGGAAGCGTACAGGGTGATCGTTAAACTCGCAAACAGCATGTAGAGAAACAAGTGGAAAGAGAGGCGAGCTATAAACACCGGGAGAAACTGCGCGAGGTAAGCGATCATGAAGCCGTCGATGAAGGACATAGCGAGGATGAGCGCCAGTTGAGTAAACTCCTCCAACCAGTCCGGCTTCCCCTTAAGCAAGCGGAGAATAAGAGCACACGTTGAAGCTAGCAAACCGGTGAGCAGTGGAACTAGCACGTAAACCTTTTAAAAGCCAGGTAAAAAAATTTTTAGTTCACGTAGAGTTTAACCTCGTGCATGTTACGTTGTTCAAGTCTAAAACCCCGTTATACGTGATACTGGTAACTTCTTTAACTGCGACGGCTGCGGCACTTCTCTCGTACGCTCAGCGGCAGATAACTGTCACGAGCGCCGCCGTAGTTGAAGTAAAGGAACTAGACAGCGACCACGGTAAAGTCTACGTGATCACCGTCGAGATCCCGCCTCTCACCAGGTTGACCTCGGAAAAGCTAGCGTGCATCTACGGAATAAACGTCACTGAGGTATCTACGCAATGGGGTAACACGACGTTTGAAGGAGGCTGCCTACTTCTTTCAGCTGACAACCCGTCACCTCGAACACTTACCGTTACGGTAGAGTTGAAGGGAGTTGAGCTTCAGCGGCCACAGCCGCCTCCTCAACCTCCAGTGTTAACAGCCGCGACTATAGCAGCTGTAGCGGTATCATCGTACCTTGCTTTAACGGAGAACGGTCGGCAAAAGCTGTACTCTACGATATCTATCCCAGCAGCCTACCTAGTGGTAAATAGAAAAGACGTTGAGAGGAACCCGAAACGCATGAAGATACTCGAGTATATTAGAACGCATCCTGGAGCAACGATCCGTAGGATCTCAAGAGAGACGGGGATAAGTTACGGAGAAGTCCAATGGCACCTCAGCATCCTCGAAAGACTAGAGATTATAAAAAGCGTTAAAATAGGAAGATACGTCTACTACTTTGACAAAAGCATATCAAAAGAAGAACTTTTACAACATTTACCTAAAAGTTGATGAAAGCTTAATACCGAAACTTTTTCTAAGAAAAGAAAAATCCATTGAGAAGGATATGGCATCTCTAATGAACCTAGAGAGTATTGAACTAATAGATTTATAAAGGGGTAAATAACATACCTACATATGGACACGAAGACAAGAATAAGGATAAGCTTTACAGCCCTGCTAATACTGTCGCTAGTAGCTTTTGCGGGGGCAGCTATAACGATCCTCAACATTACCGAATGGACCGTTAGAGCAAAGTACCCGCCGATCGTTAAGGTGAGAGGCGCAGACGCGGTAAATACAAGCTACATCTACACACGTGTAACTCACGGATTCGCGACAGATGGGACGAACAGGACCTACATCACGATCACCGGCTTCAGAGGCGATCCTACTAAATACGATGAAATACTAAAGATCTGCAACTTGGATAACGTCTCTTATGACGTTAGCCTGGTGTACAATGGAACCGTTACCGGCGGTTGGACATACGTAAAGTGGGTTAAATTCTGGATCGCTAATCAAGGTCCTCTAACAATCACCGGAACAGGATCTTCGGGAAGTGCTGTTACGACGATCCCAGCTGGACAGTGCGCTAGCGTGGCTGTGGAGGTACTCGTGAGTGGAAACCTACCGGACAACATGCTAGGTCAAGATATTCTAACGATTGCGATAAACGTAAAATCTGTTAAACCATAAGATTTTTAAAATTTTTTTATTTTTACTGGGGTTAGTTATGTTTGGTCAACGTAAAATAATTTTCTTGTTTTTTCTAGTTGTAGCTGTAACAGTCTTTCTTGTTCTCCTCTTTCTATACCCGGTCGCTTTTCAAGCGGTTCTTGTAGGGGGGTTGAAGGACGTTGAAGTAGACCCCTCTACACTGACTCTCTACGTTTCAAACTCTTCTCTCTTTTGTTACGAGGACGTTTTCAAGGTTCAGAATTCTGGGAACGCTGGATTAGCTTACGAGTTGTTTTTCAACTTGGAGGATTCGCCCGCCTTCTTTAGTTTAAGTTGGGGTGGAGAGCCTATACTCGTCGTATCTTCTAAAGGTTTATCGCAGAAGAAGCTTAGGCTTGAACCAGGCTCTTCAGCTAGTTTAACAGCTTGTATGCTAGGACCTTCTCCCAGTAGGTTGAAGTTGGTTTTCCTCGACGAGAGGTTTAGGGAGGCTACTGAAAACTCTGTAGCGATCAACGTTTTCAACACAGACTGGTGGAACAACCGGTTCTCCAGGAGGCTTTCTTTAACTTACGTTGTTCAGAAGGAGGGGTTTGCTCTATTCGAGGTGCTCGGCTCAGGCGAAGTTTACGTTAATAGTAAGCTTGTCGGTCGAGTACATGAGCTAAGGGGCGTCGACGTTGGTTCACTGGCTGTAGTCTACGTGAAGGACGGCGCCAACTACCTGCTCCATTTCCAAGTTGAAGCGTGGGAGGCGAGGGTGGACGGTCAAGTTGAACCGAAGGGTTTGAGGTCCGGGCCGGTGGGTCAACACGATAGGGTTGTCTTCGCAGCTTACGTTACGAACTCTTCGAGGATCGACGTTTACGTGGGCGGGAGGCTTGAGGAGGAGTTCAAGCCAGCTGGCCACGCTAGGGGGAATGTGATAGATGTTGAAGGGTTGCGAGTTGAGCTTGACGAGTACGGGTTTAGCGCGCCGAGCCTCTACGTGAACCTTTCGGGGAGGATCCTTTTCCCCTACCTTCAGGCGCCTGTATACTATAGTGACTGGGGTAGCTGGAGAAGCGTTGTAGTCGGCCCAGTGAGGATTGTAGCTGTCTTCAACACAAGCGGTTTATCCGGCTATAGTGTCGAGTCGTATCTAATGGTCTGGGGGTTTAACCTTAAAACCTTACAGGCTACGGTTTGGCCGAAGTCTATTAGAAGGGGCATAATTCTAGACTGGGCCACTCCTCTTGTCGCTGCAGAAGGTGTATCGGTGAGTTTAGTCTGTGGAACTGCTTGCGACGAGCTTCCGTTAAGTTTAGAACGATGGGGGGTGAAGCTTTGTGAAAACTACTGGCAGCCTGGAGACCACCGGTTCGGCTATTTCACTCTACTCTTCACGTGGAGTGAGCTGGGGAGTGTATCACACGTGAGGGGGAGAGTCTCCAGCTTCCCAGGTGGTTGAGTGAGGAAAGGGGCTATACTCGTATTTTCTCTAGGAGCTCTTGTTTTAGCTGCTGTCACGATCACGAACATCAGCGAGTGGCGCGTTCGAGCGTCGGCGAGCCCTCTACTCAAGCTGGGTAACTATTCGGTAAACCCTATCTCTCACTCTTCATTTAGCATCTACGACGGCTTGAACGTGACCGCGTATACTCTAAGGTTTGTGCCAGGGTGGGTGGAAGAGTACGCAGTCGGTAGACTGGAGAAGAGAATTCCAGAGCTTTCAACCTACTTGTACCGGGAAGCTCAGTCTGGAGCTGCGAGCTATTGGATCTACCTCGGTAACGTGTTACAGGTTTCTAGCACGCAAGTTTACGGTCCTCTAGTATCTCTGCCAGCCTCCCTAGTCTGGAGGAGTACGGCCACGGGCAGCTACTGGTTGCTTACGACAGCGCGTTTCACTGTTGGAGGCTCGAGAGTTCAACAGTTAATCAACTTCTCCGCTAGACCTTTAAGCCTTTTGTACAACGCTAGCTATGGTTGTGCTACATACGCTCGTAGAGACGGTTTTGAAGACGCTTGTACTCTCGTAAGCTACTCTTTTGACACGAGCATACCTAACAGCCGAATCTACACGTATGGTATACAGTCTGAAGTAAGTTTCGACATGTGGCACGGTAACCCGGCGCCTAGTTTGTATACCCTGTCTCATAGCGGTTACGCGGCTCTTTTCGTTAACTACTCTACGCATCCTTTTAGCGTTGCATCAAGCTTTTCTTTCCAGTACTTCTTCAGGTCTTCTCTCCAAGATACGGATTACCTGCAAATGCATTTCTTTATAGACTCGAACATGGATGGGGGCCCGGACGTCGAGGTAATCTACTATGGGAGCGGGGGAGGCACGGCCCCTCTGCCCTTGGCACCAGTCGTCTACGGTAGGAGCTTGCCTGTTACCCTGTACGTAGCACCCGGTTTCGTGAATAGAGCGAACATCTGGTATACGATCACTATCGCGCGGATATATAGCTCCGGTTACGTCGTAGGTCTTGCTTACGCAACCACATGCGAGAAGGGTATGACGAAGATATGGTGGGATAACGTATCCTTCTACAGCTGCACCCTACCGAGCTACTTGAGCGCTTACAGGAGAGGGAGGGATTTTACGGTAGTTTACGTGGATCGCATCACGAGTCCTTCTACTCCGCCCAGCTTAGCAACTCAAGTAGACGCTTTCGGCTCTACCGGTAACCCCTTAGCCGACTACGGCGTCGCCGCTGCGATATATAACGTAGCTGAGAAATGGGGTACTGTATACGCCGCCGGCTTTTCCTTCAACGTAAGTGGGTTGTACGTGAGGGACGCGACTGACGTTAGGAACAACGTCGCCTACGTATCTGTCGGCGTGGACTCGGACGGTAACGGGCTTGTGGATACGGAGTACTTCTTCTACCTGTACGATATCGCTACAGGCTATTCAGGCGCTATCGTTTCAGTGCTCTTAAACCCCGGCGCTGTGGTCTGCACGGTGGGCTCAGGAGGCTCCTGCACTCCTACAAGCCCAGTCTACAAGGTCTACAACCTCGGCACGATGACTTCAGGCAGCAGCTACAGGTGGAGCGGCACAGTACCTTATACCCAATCCGGCACTGTCATCAAAGTCGCATTCGCAGTAACTGATGCTAGCTACTGGAGCGCTGGCACGAGTGACGACTTCTGGGTGTGGTGGGATGACTTTGCGGTGGCTTACGCTGCTTGTACGCCCTTGCCACCCGGCTGGATTAGGGGTGACGGCACAATTTACCGTCCACTAGTACTCGGGGGGATCGTCTACGCTGGAAGCTTCACAGGCGATGGCGGGTTCTACCTCTTCAGCTCAGGTTTAAGCCCGCTGTTAGGGGCGCGGAGGAGCGGCAACGTGTACTACGCTAGGTGCGGGGGGAGTGAAACCATGCTAGGTAGCTTCACGGCAGCCTACTACGTCGACTTAAGAGCGTTGAGCGGGTTGTGGGAGGTGATACTCCGTGACTATAGCGGCAACATCCTCGCGAGACACGGTTGTGCGCCAGCCGGAGCTTTAAGCTACGTTGGCTTTACGGGCGTGCAAGGCTTTGAACTAAGGGTTTTCGGCGACCCGCCGTGAAAAATCTTTAGCGTTTCTCATCCGTGTAAGTTTCGTCCAGCCGATCGTCTTTTAGCGCTCCTCGACTCCCCTGCATAGGGCCTAGTCTACTCTCCCGATGCAGTGGAGCCTCGACCGTGACCGTTTTTAACGGGCTTCACGCGAGACTTCCTGATGAAGCTGCCGCGAGTAGCTGTAGCCGCTATGCTCGCGTTATTCTCCGTAGCGCTACTGACTGCGTACTGGCACTTGAGGAGGGAACGGGCTAGGCAGCTTAACGTCAACACCTCTGCTGGAGTTAGGAGGTTGAGCGTCACTTTAAGCTTCAGTGGACGAGTAAGGGTAGCGGTTAAACCGTTAGACCTTCCGCAGACTCACGTTCCCTCAACTGTTGAGAAGGAAAAGACCGTTGAGGTAGAGTGTGATGGTCTCTGCTCTGTAGAAGTCGAAGTGGTCGGCGGCAGGGGTTACACCGTACTCGTAAGTTGGGAAGGTGGGGAGAAGTCCTTCACGGTGCCTTACGTGAGGGAGTTTGACGACCTAGCTTCGAAACTCGTTGAGGAAGGTGTAGTGGTTAGCGCCGCATACATGCCTTGGAGTATGGGGGAAGTCTTGGGCGCTAGCTGGCGTAGAGATGTGCCGCTTCTAGGCTTGTACGACGCGTTAGACGATTATATTCAGTGGAAGCACGTCGACTGGGCGCGGGGGCACGGTATACACTTGTTTTGGGTGGACTGGACTATGTACGCGAGTTCAAAGGCTGGCGACAGGATATTCAAGGTCACGCAAAAGCTGTTGGAGAAGGAGATGGTTGTAGGAGTTATGCTTGGTCCTCAGGTAGACATGCATTGGGGACCCGGCTACCCTTCTATAGACTTAAGCGACGATTGGAACGCTGGTATTTTTCTGAACTTGGTTCAGAGAGCTTTAACGCTGATGAAGGATCCAAACTACTACAGGGTTGGTGAACGTCCTGCTATCCTTATCTGGAACGAGGCTGCCTTCTACAACAGGGAATCCGTCTACAAGAGGATGCGGGAGATGGTTGTGAGAGAACTAGGCGTGGAGCCTTACGTGATCACTGACGTTCTCCCAAGAGTTGGGAAGGGTGGGGTTTTAACACCGGGGACTCCAGAAGGTAGATGGTATGTTGACAATGTTCTTCTAAGGCGTGGAGACGGTGGGGACAAGTACATCGACGCGTATACCTCCTGGATTGGTTTCTACACGGTTCAGGGTTCAGGAGCTTTGACCAGCGGGGAGATGGAGCTATTTCCTGAAACGTATAAGCGGCATCTCGATTCGTGGAGGCTGTTTGCTCGCGCGAGGGGAAAGTGCGTTGTTCCCACTGTAAGCCCCGGCTTCGATAGAACTCACGACCCTGTTTTCGGTCAACCCGAACCCATCCCTCGAGACGTGGGGCGATTTAAGGCTATGTTAGAAGCGTCTCTCGCTAACGTCGGGGAATGCGGTGAAGTGAGGGTGGATACGTGGAACGACTTCTATGAAGGTACGTACGTTGAACCATCGTTAAATGAAGGTCTACTCTATTTAGAAGCGATTAGAGACGTTGCACGACGTCTTAACGGGAGCTGAAGGGGTCTTTCAAAGTTGTGAACACGGGAAAGCTTTAGTACCGTTAAAGCGTTATAATTCATGAGGCTCCATGGGTAGGTTAACCTTACCTTTGTTACCTCTAGTACTGCTGTTAGCGGCTTCAGTACTAGCTCAGACTCCGACACCTCTAGTCTTGAACGTTAACAGGGATCTTAAGATAATAGTCTCGTACCCACTTGAAGTTAAGTACAGTAGCTGGGTTAGAGTAGTCTTTGACGTAACTTCGATCACCAACGTCACCGTAGACAAGTTTGCAGTCAGGTTGGTCCTAGTGCACGATAGAGGTTCTGTAACGCTCTACGAAGCTTTAATTATTCAATCCAAGGCTATGGCTCAAGGCAGTCAAGTGCAACGGGTAATCGAGTTTCAAGCATCTATACCCGCTCCTAGGCCTCCAGCAGACCCGTTCCTTGAACTCCACTTGATCGTCAACTACTCTGTCGGCGGTGTAGTTAAGTTCCTAGAGTATAAGGCTCCGATAACCATCGTTCCTCCGGCAACCTATAGCGAGTTGCAGGCAGCCTTGAGTGAGGCGAGGCAGAAAGCTGAGCTTGCAGACCAACTGGCGAAGCAAGTGAAAACCCTCGAGATCAAGTTGGCTAACGAGAGTGGAAAGTGCGCTGTGATAAGCGAACAGTTGAAGGGTTTGAGCAGCGAATGGAATCTCCTTAAGGAGAAGGTTGGCGCTCTACAAGCTGAGAACATCGCTCTAAAGAACCGTATCTCGGAGCTAGAGGAGGAGAACTCTGCACTTAGGATCGAGATATCCTCTCTGAGAGAGGAGAAAGGTGGTCTTTCATCTAGGTTAACGAGCGTCCAAGACAGTTATGCCGCTCTAGAAGCTGAGTTAAACTCTCTAAAGCAGAAGTACGAGAGCGTTTTAGCTGAAGCGTCAACTCTTAAGGTAGCTCTCGCTGTAGCAGCCTCGACAGTCGTCGCTCTCATAGTATTACTAGTTCTTCAAAAGAAGGCGGCTCCGAGACCTCTACCCCCACCGCCGCCGCCCTAACTCTATAGAAGGCTTGACCTTAGGGGAAACAAGGGTCCAAAATTGTTTGAACACTTGACGCCCGACGCCGCGTCTAAGAACCCCGCGACCGGAGAAGACGTATAGACATTCGCCCAATAAGTCAACTGTACCTTGCCTAGTCTCGTAAGCAACTGACTAGACATGGTCATAGTGGGTGTAGAAACAGAGGGGGAAGCTCATCTCAAACTTCGACATAAGCCTATAACCGTCGCGGAAAACGGGACGGCAACGTAACTGGTAGCTAAAGTCGTCTCAGCTGACTCAAGGTTCATAGTAAGGGGTTACAACCCTCGACCACTTTGAGGCTTTCGCGATCGTACGAGGCGTTGTCCACGGGGTAAGTCGTCTTAAAGGAGCGTAAGTCATAGCCCCCAAGATTTAAGGCATCTACGTTGACGTGGAATGTAGGTAACTTATCCCATCGCCGTCGACGCAGCTTCGAATTAACTGCGTCAAGGGAATTGAGGTTCAAGAGGGGAAACCGCGCTGCTGGACTCCGGCTTGAGCAGGAGCGAAGCTAAAACTTCAACATGCGGCTCCGACCGTTCTTTACAGGTGGTAGAGGTTCGCAAGTCAACGTGGTAGGTAGCGCGATTGTTCTCGCGGCTTTCAACTCGGGAGCTTAACTAATTGGACGTCGAGTGATTAACGTTACTAGCGATTACATTCTGAAGATTTCCAAGTTTTCCTCTTTAAGCTTCTAGAGGTTCCTTATACTTCTAGAAAAGTCTGAAAACCCCACTCGCTAGAGCCTTGGGGCTGGAGAGTTCCCACCGCTTAAGTTTCGACGTAAACCACTTCTCCCTTAGTAATCTCCGAGTCGAGGAGATAGAAGTACTTGAAGTTCCGCCAGTTTAAGGCCGCCGCTCCAACATCGTCCTTGGAGGCTACGACTATGCCGAGACTATAGGCTTCGCCGTCGAACGCAGCTATCTCAGCTGCGGAATCGATCACCAACTCGGCAGCCTCTCGTGGCTTGTAACCTTTTGAGAGGAGGAAAACAGCTTTGAAAGCTGCGGCTACCCTCATCGCAACCTCGCCGACTCCAGTGCTGACAGCCGCACCGTATCGGCTGTCAGCATAGAAACCTGCGCCGACTACGGCTGAGTCGGAGACACGGCCCGGAAACTTGAAAGCTATGCCGCTTGTAGAAGTTCCTGCAGCGACACTTCCGCGTATGTCAACAGCTATCGCCCCTGCGGTATCATGCCAAGTCATTGAAGCAGTTTTGAAAAGTTTAGAATAATACTGAAGCAGTTCCGCCGAACCCTCCCTTAACCTTTTTTCCAAGTTCCTTCTAGCTTCAAGAGCCTCGGGGGGCGCTTTAGAGTCCTCGACCACCTCAAGCCCGGAGGCTTCAGCCAGCTTTGTAGCCGAATC
Organism: Thermofilaceae archaeon; assembly: GCA_025057995.1. GTDB lineage: Archaea > Thermoproteota > Thermoprotei > Thermofilales > Thermofilaceae > JANXEW01. The sequence goes on from JANXEW010000004.1 coordinate 30,904, forward strand.
GCCTGCTATGAGGACGTGAGGGAGGTTCTCTAAACACCTTCTAGCCAAGATTATAGGGTTCCTAACCCTTTTTACGGCGGCTACTCCACAAGCTCTCAACGTATCGCCGTCCATTATGCCCGCATCTAGTTCGACCTCATTCAACCAGTTGGGGAATCCGTTCAAGCCTACGCTCCTCTCACTAGGATCTCTCTCTACCTCAGCAATACCCGCTTCGACAGCATCTAACGCGCTACGCCCCTGCCTCAAGAGCTGGTACATCTTTTCAACCACTCGAAGCCCGAAACCGTGGTAGGCTGCCGCTAACATACGACTTTACTACCAGCTTCAAGGGATTTTACGCTTACTCTTTTAACAAAAAGTGAGATAACATAAAATTTATATAAGTAAGTTATCTAAGTTTGTTGAGAATATGTACGGCCACGGGTGTGAAGGTGGACACCATGAGGAACACCATTATCCGCCACTACCTCCACCTTGGTTCCAACCTGGGGCTTGGCCGCCATCTCCCCACGCGTTCTACATTAGAGGTCTGCTCCACTTAGCTGTCCTTAAAATCCTTAAAGAGGAGCCTCTTCACGGAAGCGAGATCCAACGAGTATTGAGGGAGAAGTTCGGCTTCGAGGTTACGGGACCGGCTATATACGGGACGTTGAGGAAGCTAGAGGTCCATGGGTTCGTCATCGCGACTTGGGATACTACCGGAAGCGGTCCAGCTAGGAGAGTCTATAGAATTACGGAAGAAGGAGTTGAATATTTGAAGAGGGCAACTGAAAAGCTAATGAAATTGAGGGAACTCGTAGAAAAACTTGTCTCATAGTTTGTAGGACAGATAACCTTTTCTTTACAGTTTATCGATGCTTTAACATGGGCGAAGTTAGGCTCTCCAACTTTAGTTGGGTGAGGGCTAGGGATTACTTCTCAACGAACGACATCGTACTCCTACCGGTCGGTTCAACGGAGCAGCATGGTCCACAGAACCCTTTGGGTACTGACCATTTGATAGCTTACGAGCTAGCTTTGGAAGCTGGAAGGAGAACCGGGGTCGCTGTTTTACCCCCTGTCCCATACGGCGTCAGCGTACACCACTCAGCATTCCCAGGGACTGTCTGGGTTCGTGAAGAAGTGTTTAAGGAGTACGTTCGCGACATCGTTCTCTCGCTGAAAAAACACGGTGTGAAAAAGGTTGTCGTGGTGAACGGGCACGGGGGGAACCTCAACGCCCTACTGTCCCTCTCAAGGGAGCTCAGGGGAGAGGGAGTTCTCACCGTAGTGTTCCAGTGGTGGACTCTTCCGAAGCTCAGCGACCTCTTCACTAGGGAGGAGTTGGGTCACGCTGCAGCAGCTGAAACCTCCCTCAACCTCTTCCTCAATGGGAAAAGTGTTGACATGAGTTCCGTTGTAGACGAGAAGCCGAGAAAGCTCCCTACGGATGGGTTAGCGTACTTCCCTGAGTACACCGACGACCGTACTAAAACTGGAGTTTTCGGCGTAGCGACTACAGCTTGCAAGGGTAGGGGTGAGAGAGTCTTTGAGATAGCTTCGAGAGCACTTGTTGAAACCATAGAGGCATTGAGAAGGAGTTGACGGGCACAACCTTCCGTCTCTCAGTCGAATGTTATCCTGAAAGCGTGCCCGTTTAACGCTAGCTCAATGATCCTGCCTACGGCATCCTCTTTCTTCACTCGCAGTACAGCTGACCTCACCTCCTGCGGAGGTACCTCTATCGGGTACTCGTCTACCAGCGTACCGTCTAGAAATAACGCAATTCGAGCTAAGTCGGCGACGTCACCATCGTTCCTAACCCGCGCTTTCAGGTTGACGTACCCTCCGGCTTGTTCAACCTCTACACCGAGCATGTTGAAACAAGCCTTAAACCACCTTCCCACTTCGAAGTCCCCCTGGAGCCTAATGTCTTCAGCAGAACTACCGACCATGACGGTGAACTTACCCGGCTCTACGACCCTCCTCAACTCTCTATCGTACATGGCCAAGTCATCCGGAGTCAAGGTAAAGACTACTTCAGTCTCATCCCCAGGCTTCAAAGCTACGCGTTTAAAACGCTTAAGCTCCTTGATCGGCCTAGCTACACTCGACACTTGATCCCTTAAGTAGAGCTGAACAACCTCTTCCCCTTCGACACCTCCTGTATTTTTTACCGTGAAGCTGACTTTAATCCTCTTTCCTTCCTCTTCTGTTTCAACTTTCAGGTTGCTGTATTCGAACTTTGTGTAGCTTAACCCGTGTCCGAATGGGAATAGTGGTGCTCCAGTCATGTTTACGTAGTCGTACACTCTACCGGAAGGCTTGTAGTTGTAGTAGAGTGGTAGTTGACCCTCATGGTGAGGCCAAGTGAAAGGCAGCCTACCAGCAGGATTATAATCGCCGAAAAGCACGTCAACAACAGCCAAACCACCCAACTCACCAGGATACCAAGCTTGAACTAAACAAGGAACCTTGTAAACCCAATCACCTACTACAGGTACTCCCGTCATGAGGACTACGATAAGCTTCTGGTTCGCGGCTAGAAGCCTCTCGATCAACTTCTCCTGCGATGCTGGGAGCCTGAGGGAAGCCCTATCCTTCTCCTCGCCTTCTATCACTTCAGCGAAGAAGATCACTGCGTCAGCCTCACTAGCTAATTCCACAGCTTTCCTCATCTCTTCAGATTCTACAAGATCCCAACCAAGCCTCACAGCTGCGTAACCGCGCGTCCTCGAGTACTCTACGACTAGGTCGTGTTCTTCCCTCACCAAGTCGATCTCCACGACCTTCTGTAGGCTTCTTCCCGTCGCATCCACCTCAGCTAATACTTGAGAATCCAAGATCAACCTCGCTCTACCCCCCGCAACGCTGAGGCAGAGCTTATACCTACCCTGCTTAGGGGGAAGTAGACGCCCTGAGAACCGAACAGAATAGTTGTCAGACATCACTGAAGCGTGCGGTTTCCTATAACCGAGCTCATACCTGAAACCACCCCAGTATAGTCCAACGTAGTCAACCACAGGCTTCCCCTCGAAGTTCGGGTTGTCAAATACTTCGATGCGGACACCGTCGCCCTCCACGCCTCTGGGAGGAGCTATGTAGTTTAACCGAACGCCGGGAAGCCAGTTGTGTAAGCCGCTCGAGCATTCAAGCCCTATGGGCACCGCTTCAACGTAATCAAGTTTCACGCCACAATCCTTTACTTTATCAGCTATAGCCTCTAACGGGGTAACCGTGGAGCGAGGAGTTCCGCTGTAGCCTCCGAGCTTTAAGTGTTTTGCAGCACCTCCAACCACTAGGAGCCTCCGCAACTTTCTCCTATCTAGCGGTAGCACGCTATCGTTCTTGAGGAGGACTATAGCTTTCCTCGCCGCCTCTAGGGCGAGCTTTTTGTGTTCTTCGCAGCCCACTATTTTCTCCGCTTCATCTGGATCGATGAAGGGGTTATCGAAGAGGCCTATCGTGAACTTAACGAATAGAACGCGCCGGACAGCCTCGTCAATGACTTCAGCAGCTATCAACCCTTCCTTAACAGCTTTCTCAAGTGCTTCACCGTAAACGTCGACCCTCGGGAGCTCAACCTCGAGACCGGCTTCGAGAGCGAGCTTTGCAGCCATCTCCTTTAGATCGGTAGCATAGTGATGAGTAATGATACCACTCACTGAACCGTAGTCGGAGACGACGAAGCCTCGGAAACCCCACTTTCGCCTGAGCACATCCGTGAGAAGCCAACGGTTACTAGAGCAAGGTACTCCGTCAAGGGAGTTGTACGCAGCCATTATGGAGAGAGCCCCAGCTTTTACGCACGCGCGGAAGGGAGGGAAGAAGATCTCCCTTAGGATCCTCTCGGAGAGGTCTACAGAGAAACTATCGCGACCTCCTTCAGCTTCAAAGTTTACGACGAAGTGCTTGGGTGTGGCGATAACCCCTTCTTCGCGAAGTGCCTTGCAGAAAGCTTCACCCATGATCGAAGCTAGGTAGGGATCCTCGCCGTACGTTTCCTCAGTCCTTCCAGCCCTGACGTCTCTGGCTAGGTTGACCACAGGGGAGAGACACTGGTGTATACCCCTAGCCCTCGTCTCCCTAGCTATCGCTTTCGCTACCCTATACACTAGATCAGGATCCCAAGTCGCTGCTAAAGCTATAGCTTGAGGAAATTGAGTTGAAAACATGGCCATACAACCGTGGAGGCATTCGTCGTGGATGATCACAGGGATGCCTAGCCTCGTCCCTTCTATCATCTTCCTTTGAATTTCGTTAGCTAGTTTAGCTCCATCCTTCGGGGGCATGGCTCTAAGGATGATAGATAGGTTCCCAACTTCACCGAATTCAAAGCTGGAGCGCAGCTGTGCGAGTTTCTCCTCCAATGTCATCAAGCTAAGTAGATCCTCCACTCTCTCCTCAACAGGCTTCGAAGGATCCTCGTAGGGATCCATGACGCCGTTCTTATTGAAATCGATCCAGCCGTCCTTGTAGATGCCGACGGACTCTGCGCCTTCAGGAATGAAAAACCGCCGCACGTTAAAAGCGGGGGCGCGGCGTAAAAATCTTTAGCGGTTACCTTAACTAAAGTCGTCTCCGATAGTTTCATCTTCTAGAGAAACGCGTAAGTTTATCCCCGGCATCATAAACCCGGTAGCGCGGTAGAACTTAGGTTAAATAGGCTTAAGCTTTTTACAACAGTGGTTTAGCGTATGACAGGCCCGGGGGAGGGTAAGATTCCCCTTGAAGCTAAGGTTCGACTCGGCTCAAAGTATATCGTCTGCGACGTCTACCTTCACGTTAAAGGATACTCGATGGCACGTGTTACACATGTAGACCTTGAAAGCGACGAGTTGAACACTGTGATACCTCCGAGGGCGTCAACGTACGCCAAGTTGTACTCAACTGACACGTCGATACGACTGCTCTTTAAGGAACCGTTGATACAGGAAGGACCTAGCGTAGTCCGCGAGTTAGTAATCTACTGCCCTGAGCTGGCTAAGACGTTGGGCTCGGTGCGAGACACGGTCTACGTGGGCGGTAAGGAGGGAGGGATCTTCCTGGGCTTCAGACGCGAGCAGATCAGTAAGCTGGAGAGACTTGCTGTACAGCTCGGTGTACCCCCGGTTAAGAGTAACCGTATTTTACCAGAGGAGAACCGTTGATCTGTGAGCGTAGCGTTGGTATTCGACTGTGGTTCCACCAACATCAGGGTCGCAGCCGTCGATGAATCAGGAGAAATCCTGGCTCAAGCGAGCGCGCCAAACGGTCCAATCCCCCAGCCCGGGTCTGAGGGATGGTTAGTCTGGGACGTAGATGGGATTTGGTTGACTCTCTGTAGGCTTTCGCGAGAGGTTCTAAAACAGGTTGGTTCAGAGAACGTCGCTGCGGTCTCCGTTACGACTTGGGGAGCGGACGGGGCCCTCATAAAACGCGATGGGAGCCTCGCCTACCCAGCGATCTCATGGCAGTGCCAGCGAACTCGCGAGGTCGTCCACGAGGTTCTAGAACTCATCGATCCTAGGAAGATATTCAGGATCACCGGCTACCAAGTCATCCACTTTAATACGCTGTTTAAATGGTTCTGGATTAAGAGAAATGTTCCCGAGGCTTTTAAACAGGCGTATACGTGGCTTATGATGCCCGGAGTGGTCGCCGTAAGGTTATGTGGAGTGCACCACGTGGACCCTACGAGCGCTTCAACGACCATGGCCATGAACATGGGGAAGAGAGATTGGAGCGAGGAGATGCTCGCGCTTGCAGGTTTAGATCCAGGGTTTTTCCCCGAGTGGATTGAACCCGGCGAGGTCGTCGGCTACGTATCGGAGAAGGCGTCCCGCGAGACAGGTATCAACGCTGGCACTCCCGTAGTCTCAGCAGGCCACGACACGCAGTTCGCGATTCTAGCCGCACACGCTCAAGAGGGGGAAGCTGTCCTATCTAGTGGAACCTGGGAGATACTGGCTTTGCGCCTCAACCGTTTCGACCCCAACGATGATGCTCTAGAGTTGGGTGTACTAATAGAAGCCGACGTGGAGAAAGGTAAGTGGAACCCGCAACTACTAATGATTGCTTCAGCTGTCCTAGAGTGGCTTAAAAGACTAGTATACCCTGAGTTAACGCCGGGCGATTACGGGAAGATGGTCGAAGAGGCGGAATCGATTGAACCAGGATCGGGAGGCTTACTCTTCGTCCCCAGCTTCGTCCCCGACTCAGGTCCCCTGGCTAAGTATGGAGTGAAGGGGGTTATAGAAGGTTTACAACTTGGGACGAGTAGAGGCCACTTGTACAGGTCTGCGCTAGAAGGGCTTTCAATGCAGCTCCGCTTAGCTCTTGAGTCGCTAGAGAGGGCTTACAAGTTCAAAGCTAGGGGTGTTAGAGTGGTAGGCGGCGGCTCGAGAAATGACCTGTGGAACAGGATTAGGGCGGGCGTATTAGGGCTTTCAGTCTCCGCCCCGAGGTGGAGTGAAGCTACCGTCATTGGAGCTGCGATTGCCGCATTTAAGGGAGCAGGGGTCTACAGGAGTTTTGAGGAAGGGTTAAGAAACGTGAGTTACGATTTGAGAATATTCGAGCCGAAGTTCACTAATAGGTATGATGTAATGTACAGGTACTTCATAGCTACTGTAGAATCTCTCTCGCAGGCTATGCGGAGAGTTTAACAGAAAATAATTAGGATTTGATCGAGTGAAGCGTTTAGATTTAAGCCGTATCCCGTTGAACGGTTTATCCGCAGGAGAGGGTAGAACAGATACCGTGAATTAACCCCGTCAATGGTTGCGTGTACATCTTCCGTCATCGCCCCTAAATCTCAAGAGCTCGACGTCTATATATTTGGCGTAGAAGTACGTGACGATACTGTATCGGTTTGAGTAATGTATTGTGCTTAAACCCCTACAGGTATTCATGGTCATCGGAACAGACGATGACTAAGAGCATTCGTAGAACAGCTGGTTTTGACTAGGAGGGCTACTGCCGACACTAACGTAGATCGTGGAGATAAAGCAGAACATTGAAAAGAAGAAAAGATCATCTTGAGGTCACGCTTCCACATCAGTGGGACAATCGTGAAAAGCTGCGTCTGCAGGCGCTTTTTAGATCCCACCGTTAACGTATTGGAGAAAGCCGCTCACCTAGACTCTTGCAGCTCTATAATCGCCTAAGCGGTTCTAAAACTGTAGCGTGATTTTAATGAAGCCCTAGCGCTCCATCGCCATCGCTGCCAACGCCCAAAGTTCCACGAGCTTGTAAGCTTCGACAATGTCTCGGGCTGTATACTCTACGGTAAGCGGTGCTGTTCTCCGAGTCTTTGGCACAAGGCTAGCTACTTCAGCGTAGGAAGTCGAGTTGAAGATTGCGCGCAGCTCAAGAGGTTCCCTAGCGGTGAGCGGTTTAGCTTCACCGGCTTTTAATCTTCTAACAGCTTCTGTTACGCTCTCCTTAAGCAGTAGTTTAACCCGTTCTAGACTTGGACTTCTAGCTGAGAAGCGACTCAAGCTGGTCTTGAGCGGTACTCTAACCGCCCACGGCGCATGCTTAGCTACGTCGTCTTCAAGCAGCTTAACGTCGCCCGCCACTAAGATTACGGGTTTACCGTAAAAGCCAGCAACGTACGCGTTAAGGAGGAACTCGCTAACTTCTACCTCGTTGATATGGATGGAGCGGTAAACTCTACCACTATACGTGTGATCGAAAGCAGAACCTTCTGTGCCGAACTTCGCGTGGTAACCTACGAAGAGCACCGCTTCAGCCTCTTCTACGCATGCCACCATGCTCGTAGGTCTTGGGAAGCCTCTGATGACTTCAACGTACTCCGGCAGCTTCTCAACGTCTAGATTCACCATTTCGCCATGACTGTCCGCCACTAGTACTTCAGAGAAACCTTGCTTGTGAAGCTCCTCAGCAAGCGTCGACACAATCGTGGTTGATATCCTCCTAGTCTCATCGAAGAAGGGTCTGCCCGGAGAGAGATGGTCTCTAGAAACGATGAAAGGCATGCCTTCTACGTCCACTGAAATATAGGCCTTCATCAACATACCATCTTACGGGTGGCCAAATAAGCTTACGCTATTCAGGTTTATCGTAACACATCGTGAATCGAAAGGTGGTTGTAGAGAGTCAGCTAACATCGCTCAGCCGACAAGCCATAAATACCTGAAAGACTAGAAGCCTTCATGGAGCAGAACATCCTGATCGCCTACTACTCTTGGTCAGGGAACACACGCAGCCTCGCTGAAGTGATACACCGGTTCGTCAAAGGTGTCCTCTTCGAGATCGAGCCCCAGACACCTTACCCTAGCTCATACGACGAAACCGTGAAGCAGGCCAGAGAAGAGATCCGGAAGGGGTTTAAACCAGCGTTGAAGTCTAAACTGGAAACGGTTGAACCCTACAAGATTATCTTCATCGGTAGCCCCAACTGGTGGGGGACTGTAGCACCGCCTGTGGCTAGTTTCCTAAGCATGTATGATCTCTCAGGTAAAGTGATAGCGCCCTTCTTCACTCACGGGGGAGGAGGTCTACAGCGTATGCTGACAGCAGTCAAACAACTCTGTCCTAAATCAATCGTGCTCGAGCCACTCGTCGTCTACGAAGAGGGTGTGCACACAGCTGAAACGAGCGTGTCCGCTTGGTTGAAGAGGATTAACATTGAAAGGTACTTTGGCAACCCGTAGGTCAGATTAGTGCCTCGACTCAGGGCTTGGGAAGGGTACAGTCTCGAGATAACGTTAGCCCCATCTTTCATAAGGGCCCTTTTCGAGAAAAGAGGCTCATCCTACGTGAAGATCGCTGGAAGAAGCAGAGAAGCCGTCATATATCAAGAGGATGAGTGGGTAGTCTGCGAAGGTTGTAGTGGAGAAGAGCTATCTTTCTGGAGTGGGCTATGGCTAGACCGGGGGCTTGTTGAAGAAAGAGCTCCGCTCCTAGCGAAAGCTCAGAAGGGCTTAGGGCTCTCCGTTGACCCTTTCGACCGACATTTGATCTTCACGGCTGTGTTCCTGAGCAGAGCGACGAATTGGGAGGGAAACGTGTTGAAGTGGTGTAGAAGCATTTTCTCGAGAGCTGAGACGTTGGATGACTTGTTTGAATTCGACTTTTCCAGATTGGAGAGAAGCTTCCAACTCACCCAACTCAAGAGAGCATTAATGAGTTATGCGGAAGTTGCCGACTTTAGGGATGTTTGGGAGGCAAGGAGAAGGCTTCTAAATATAAAGAACGTGGGACCGAAGCTCGCTGACGCTTACTTAATCTTCTCCGGTTTAGACTCAAACGCCGCTCCCATCGACAGGCATGCACTACGCATGGCTTCTAGACTCGGAATAACTGGGAAACCCCCGAGAAAGAGTTTCTGCCTTAGATACCCTTGCCCTAGCTGTCCGCTATCCGAGCAATGTCTTAGATCGCGTTTAGCAAAGCTCTACCATCCGGTTGCCGGATGGGTTCAGACAGCGTTCTACCTTCACGATAAAACCTTCTGCTCGACTAGAGCTTGCTCTAGCTGTCCGCTCTCCAGCTCCTGTAAAACAATATCAACTACCTCCGTCTCTACTGACACGCGATGGAGAGGAGAGGCTACGACCCCTTGAAGACTTCAGAAGTGCTTAGAAACATCGTTTGTATAGAGAATCGACGAAGGTACTACAGGTTTCGAGGAGGACGCTGGTACGGCGGGATAGCTACCGCGGACTGCGTAGGCTGTAACTTGCGCTGTGTCTTCTGCTGGGGTTGGCAGGTTCGCGATAAACCCCGTAGCGTAGGACGGTTCTACACTCCTCAAGAAGTTTCTAGGAACCTTCTTCAAATAGCTGAGCGCAAAGGTTACACACAGGTTAGGATCAGCGGCAACGAGCCTACGCTTTCATGGGGGCATCTGCTGGAGGTGATCGGTCAAATTGAAGCTGCTAACTTAAGCTTTATTCTAGAGACGAATGGTATATTGATAGGCAGCGATAAAAGCTACGCGAGGGATTTATCCAAGTTTTCTAACCTCCACGTTAGAGTTTCGATAAAAGGAACTAGCCCTCAGGAGTTCCACGTGCTCACCGGCGCCGTGCCTGAAGCTTTCTACTTTCAACTTAAGGCTCTCGAAAACCTTCTCGACTACAATGTGACAGCCCATCCGGCTGTAATGGTCTCTTTCACTGAACCTGGAAACGTTGAACGTTTGAAATCCATGCTCGCCGACATTGATAAAACTCTAGTCGCCGAGTTTGAAGAAGAGTACGTTTTCCTGTACCCTCACGTAGTTAAACAATTGACGAAAGCAGGGATTCGGCCTAGGAAAGCTTACGCGCCTGATAACATACCGGAGGAACTAGTGTAGAATAACGAGAAGAGAGTTATTACGCGCTTGAAACGTTTTCTTTCCGACACTTTAGTTAATCGTCAAACGACAATGTTTATTTAGCCAAAAAATGAAAGCGTGTGCATTATGGGAAACCTTCCCACGTACGAAGCATTGGAGAAGAAAGCACGAGAAAGCAAGTTCCTCAACGAGCCTCACGTGAAGAAGTTGATGGAACTGGCGCAAGATAAAAGCCTTTTCGAGAAATCGCCTGAGCATCTCTCAAAAATAAGGAGGGATTTGCTGAGGAGCTCACTGGATTTCTTCGCTAGAAACTACGAGTTCTACGAGAAGCTTCTGGAGACTCATGACATTGACCCGAAAGCGGCTGATTTCGAAGATCTTGCCAAGCTGGCTGTTCCATCTGACATGTTGAGAGGTGAAGGTTACGCTAGGTTCCTTATACCCAACAGGGATGGAGACGGTTTTACATTCCGATCAAGCGGCACAAGCGGTAAGGAGCCGGTAAAGATCTACAGAAGCCCGCTCGAGCTAGTTATGATGACCGTAGCTAACGCCAACCTCTTCGAGTACGTTTACGGAAGGGGTCTCGAGCCGGGCAAGGGTCTAGCCCTCTTCCTAGCAGCTGAGGAGCTGAAGAACCACTTGAACTTCGTAGCTTTCGTCGACCTAGCTCTACAGTACAAGAAGATAAAGCTGCTTTATGGAATGGATCTCGTCCAAGACACTAGCGGAACCCCGATGTGGAAAAGACTGGTCCCCAACAGGGAGAGAATACTTCAGTTTATCAAGAGTAAGGATGAACCTAAGCTCTTCTTCTCAGCTCCAGCTGGCGTACACCTCTTATCGAAACAATTTAGTAGCTTAAACTTCTTCAAGAAAATGGTCTACAAGCTCGTCGCCGGGGCTCCGCCAATAAACTTAGGGAGGGGGGGTGTAATAGTGACCGGAGGCGGCGCTAAAGGCTTCGAAGTCCCCGAGTATGGTGTGATAGTTGAAGAGGCGAGGAAAGTCTTCAGGGCGGAGGACGCGTCAACGGGAGAAGAGGTTCCAGTTCCCTTTATGGATGTGTTAGGCATGACTGAAACTTTGACGGCGTTGCTAGACAAGTACGGTGTAATGCATAAGATACCTCACCCGCTACAGGAGGTTTTCCTACTAGACCCTAAGACTTACAAGCCCATGAATGAGTTCAATAAGGACGGGCTCATAGCTATATTCGACCCACTTGCCTTATCCTGGCTGGAGGTGTTCATCCCCGGCGACGTCGTAAGACAAATCCCGTCTGAGAAGTATTACGGTAGGGAGTTTATCTACGTGAGGAGGCTTACAGCGGAGGAAGGGTGGGATCTTCAAAGAGCGTGCGGAGGTACGCTTGAGGAACTGATGTATAAGGGTGCCCCCATGCGATGAACAGTGAAATAATTCCTTTGTACCCTCGCGTCGAGAAGGAGAACTTGGATTCGGTCAGGCTCAAGGATATAAGATTGCTCGAGCCTAGGGAAGAGTGGTTATCCTCTCTTTTACAAAATGCAGTCGAATTGCAGCATGAGCTGTCAAATCTACCGCTTTCCGAGAGGTTGAAAGCAGTTCAACTGATAGGAGATACTTGGAGAAAGAAGCTTGAGGAAGGCAAACTGTACTGGGTTAAGGAGGATCTAGTAAAAGCCACAGGCTACAGTCCATCTCTCGTAGAAATGGAGATGAAGCTTGTGACAGAAGTTTTTAATCCGGGGAACGTGCGCAAGGTACTCGACTCGGGTCTCGTAGGCGGCTCAAGGAGTTTAGAGGAACCCGTAGAAGTAGCGCTTGGAGAGTTTGTTCGTAACCTTCCAGTCGGTCCCGTGCTAGTAATAGGCTCAGGCAACTCAGTCATCCCACCGCTTATCCCGACCGTGCTCTCCCTCACGATCGGCAACTTCACGATCCTCAGACCTTCTCTAGCAAATTTTGAAGCTGTTAAAGAGGTTTACAGCGCGCTTGAAGAACTGCCGGAAGATAACCCCTTAAGACGCGCTCTACTCGTTAGCTACTTTACTCACGAGAGTAGAAATCTCATGTACCTGCTTGAGAGAGCACCCGTAGGCTTAGTTAACTACTGGGGTGGGGAACCGGGAAGAACAGCGGTATCTCGGGCCGTTGCAGCAAACCGGTATAGACCGAGGTTCATAGTAAATGGACCTATGACGGGATTCGCCTTAATCGATTCTGCCAACGCTACTATGGAGGTCGCAGAAAAGCTTGCCTTGGAGATGGTGCTTTACGATCAACAGCTCTGCAGTAGCCCTACCCAGGCGGCGTTCCTTGGATCTCGAGAGGATGCGCTCCAGTTTGCTGAAATGGTTTGTAGTGCACTCGACAAGGTTGGTGGAGAGCACCCTTTAAGCCTTGAAAGCATCCCCTACCCCCTCTTCGTCCTACGCAAGAGCTTGGAGCTGGTTGGAGCTAAAGTGTACGCCAGCAGCGACCCGCGCAACCCGTGGACACTAGTATTAGCCGGTAAGAGGTCGGTACTCGATAAAGTACCGCAGAACACACTCATCCCCTTTTACGCTCGAAAAAGGTTCCTTGAACTAGTTGTAGTCCAGACGTTGAACGAAGCCATGGAGCTGATAAGGAATCTACCCGAAAACCCCGCTTACACTGGAGTGGACAAGGTTCAGACGTTGTCTATAGCAGTTAGCGGAGACGTGCTTAAACAGGTTACCAACTCATTACACCTGTTAAGAGTATATCGCGTCGTGCCTCTGGGCGAAAGTTTTCTGAGAACTCCTGTGGAACCCTACGACGGCTTCTTCATCCCCTCGGCGTTCTCGTACGCTGCGTACGTGAGGGTGAGGTAGAGTTGAAAATCCTGGTCACTGGAGCCTCCGGTTTCCTCGGCGGACACCTCGTCGAAGAGTTAGTCAACCGCGGTTACCGAGTACGAGCCTTCGTGCGGAGGACAAGTGACACGAAACTCCTGAAGGAGCTTGGCGTCGAACTTTTTACTGGTGATGTTACTGATCCTAAGACACTAGATCCCGCTACAAGGGGGGTTGACGCCGTTGTACACCTTGCGGCATACTATACTTTCTTCGGGAAAAAAGAGCTCTACGAGCTCGTTAACGTGAAGGGTACGGAGTGGACTGCTCGCGCCGCACTCGAAAACGGCGTAAAGCGCTTCATATACTGTAGTAGTACGGAGGCGATCGGTCCCGTAAGGAACCCTCCCGGAGATGAAAACACAAGCCCTAACCCACAGTTTGAGTACGGGAAGTCTAAGGCCAAGGCTGAGAACGTAGTCAAGAGCCTCGCCCAGGAGGGGCTAGAGTACACGATCATAAGACCATCCGGCATATACGGACCCAGAAATATCGACGATATATCTTACTGGTTCATAACTAGCTACGCTAAAGGCGGGTTAGCAAGTAGAATCGCGCTAGGTTCCGGAGAGAACCTGGTTCAGTTCGCTCACGTCAAAGACGTAGTTCAAGGATTCATCCTCGCTCTAGAAAGAGAGGCGGCGGTAAATCAAGTTTACATCATAAGCGAGGACAGGTGGTACACGTTCAATCAAGTCTACCAGATCTTGTACGAGTTGTGCGGCAAAGGTCCACCACACGTCAAGTTGCATCCCGCGCTCGCTAAATTCCTCCTAATCCCTCTGGAGATCTACGATGTCTTAAAAGGCGAAGGTAACCTCATGCACCGTACCGCGCTTGTCGACTCGGTTACGAGGGACAGAGCCTATAGCATCGAGAAAGCCAAGAGGGAGCTAGGCTATAGTCCAAGTTACGACTTGCGTAGTGGGTTGCGGGAGACATTACGGTGGTATGAGGAAAATGGCTTCCTAAGCTGAGAACGGGCTTCTACTAAGCACTTACCCCCACGCTGTTCAGGAGAGTCAACTCTTAACCAGCTACAACACGTGAATGTTACCTTCTTTCGTTTTTCCTACGATTATAGGTGTTCTCTAATCCACGATAGGACCACAGCCTCCACCTCTCTTCGAACATTGTAGTCGTTAAAAACGTGGCCACCCTTCACTTCGAGGAACTTCTTCTTCACATTCAATGCCTCGAAGGAGGCCTTTGCTCTATCCAGAGGTACAGCTTCGTCGTCAACTGCATGAATTTGTAGAGTGGGCGCTTTAATCAAACTGGCTAGCTCTGGTGAAGAAACTAAGTCCTCTAGACCCTCTACCCTGATCCTTAGGGCACCGAAGTAAACATACTCGCCACGCTGAAAACGCTCCCAGCGACGTTCAAAGGGAGCGAAAGGACTAGTTGAGAGCAAAACCAAAGCTGCTATGTCACTGCGACCTGCAGCCACTCTAGTCGCTACAAAGCCTCCCATGCTGAGGCCTACAATAGCAAAACGTGAGGCATCAACCTTATCGAGAGTTTTTAGGAATTGAATAGCGTTTTCAGCATCCTCTACAGCCATCCGGACACGGAATTCCTCGAACGGGAGAGGTGAGTCTCCGTGGCAGCGGAAGTCGAAGCGTAAGACGGCGTAGCCTGCCGAGCATAAGACACGTGCCATATCCGTGTAGAGCCTACCCGCCTCGCTCTTGTTACCCGTGAAACCGTGTAGAAGGAGAACCGGTTTAGGCTTAGGTGCTTTATCGGGAAGGTGGAGGACTCCAGCTAGCCTTAAATCAGAGCTTGGAACCCAAACGAGTTCCTCCAAGTGGCCTACAGAATGGTTCACATCTACTCTCTACTCAAGATAGTAAAAATGGTTAACGTTAACTTAATTGAAAAAGTTTCAAGGACTTTGTAAACGCTTTTCGCCTACCTTCCTTTCAAGTTCGAGAAGAGCCGCAGCACTGTAGAAGCGAGTGTAGACTCTAGCTAGGTTGGCCGGTTTTCGCTCCCTAAGCCACAAGTCGGCGTAAATGCTCGCTAAACCTATGAAGTCGGCGACCGTAGCCTTTCCCTCAACCTTCCTTAGCCCGACATCCAAGCAACGCTTGATGAATTCCAGGTCACGAGGGAGGAGTACCCCCTCTGCTAATTTCAACGCTTGTCTCCATTCGTCGAAGATAGTCAAATTTTTAACTTCCTCCGTTGGTGAGAATAACACTTTCTTAATGTTGTTAGCGATCGAGCTTTTTCCGAACATCTTCCTCACTTCAAGAACATCGCACGACTCTCCGCTCAACGCGAGCCATTTCTCCTCCCAAGAGCCTTTACCTTCAGCGTACTCCATTGAAGCTAGGATAAGAGGGTAAAGGAACGAGTACAAACACTCTTCGCCGTCATCGCCCCAAGCTGTAACCATAAAGCCTTTCACACCCTCCTCTCTAGCTGCCTGGAGGAAGTTTTTCACGTTAGTTAGAGCTATGTCGAAATCAGGGTAGTACTTGTTCCAGTTCCATAAGCCTGGACAAGCCAGCTGTTCATACCCCCTTTCTTTAAAGAGTCTAACCTTCTCTTTAAAGTATTCAAGGGTATTAGGCGTATAATCCCAGTTCGCGATCAAAGCTTCGCGCCAAACTGGGTTCTCCAATATCTTTCTCCAGAGCTCGCGCTCTTCTTCTCGCAAGTACATTCCAGCCACCATGTCTCCCCAGATCATCGGTATCTTGCCGCTGTCTCTAACCATCCGAATAAGCTTCGAGTGGTGTTCAGCGTAGAGGTTCGGACCCTCAAACTTTAGCGTTTTGTCCAAGCTTCTACCCCTACCGAGAGCCCAAGTTTCATCTCCGCCAACGTGTAAGTACTTTGACTCAGTCTTCAAAATAGCTTCCTCAAGCAGCTCCTCTGCAAACTTCCTCGCCTCAAGGTCACTAACGTTCAAGCAACCTTCTTCAGGTCTATGCCACTCGCTGAACCGCCAGTACTTGGGAAGCGTGAGTATCCATTCCATGTGACCGCACAACTCAAGAGACGGGAAGACTTCAATCCCTAGCCTCTTACCATACTCGACCACTTCTCTCCACTCCTCATTCGTATATCTACCCCTCTTCACACCTATGTCAGGATACCTGTCCCAGGGAAAGAGGTCTTCAACGTATATAGCTAGATAATTGTACTTGAGTAGGAAAAGCCAACGGAGCAATTTCTTCACCTCCTCAACTGTAGCGACTCCGCCGCGTGCGACATCTAGGTGAAAGCCACGAAACTCGAAGCGCAACTCCTCTTCAACTCTGACCGCCGGTAGTTTACAACAGCCTCCCTGTATAGCTAGTTGGAGTAGAGTTGCCGTGTATACTCCCGGAACTCCCCACACCTCAACGTAGCCATCGCGTACTTCAAGCCCCGATCCCCTTCTATCCACTCTCCTTATCTCCCAGCTACCCTTAGGGATGCAGAACTCTGAAGCGATAAAATCGTCAAGGTTCACGAAACCGTCAAAGTCAAACCAACGTTCCTTAAACTCGAGTTTAACTGGCTCGGGAACTACAACTGGCTTAACTTGGCTCATCGCAAGTAAAAGAGAAAACCATCTAAAAACTGTTGCTATAGACCCATAGCCCAAACTAGTCCGCCGAGCAAATGCCGTTGAAACCAATCCTGTCTCCAAAGCCAAGTGAAATGCCCAAAGGCTGTGTAAAACACCCTGCCTCTACCGTAGTTGTGGCACCAAGCGAGCGCGTAATCGTTATCTGGACGCGTCCCCTTGCTTAAGTCTACAGAAGAGTTGTCGAGGCTGATGAGTACGTGAGTCTTCTCCCTACTCCAATCTCTGAACGTGTAAACTTCTTCGAGAACTTCAAAAGTCGGAGACAAGTGTCTAGTCGATGGGTGTGTAAGGTCCTCGACTCTAACTTTCACCACTTGCGTCCACGGATGAGCTATGAAGTATCCACCAAGCATTTCCCCGTACTCCCTGAAATTGTACAAAGTATCTGCAGCATTATGGACTCCTATAAAGGCTCCGCCTTCGCGAACAAAGTCTACAATCGCACGCTTTTGTTCATCGCTTAAAGGCAACTCACCGGTTGTAATGAAGACGAGTGCAGAATACGAGCTTAATCTCTCCGGGTCTAGGTCTGACGGCTCCTCAGTTGCGAAAACCTCGAACAGCTTACTCCTCTCACCCAGCTTTACTAGCACCTCCACGGCAGTAGGAATGTAGCTGTGCCTAAAGCCCGCCGAATGTGTAAAAGCGATGACCTTTCTCACAAGCCCTTATTTAGTCGCTAGTAAAAATACTTGACCATCGAGGATAGAATGTCGTGACAAGAATATCGAAACATGCGTTCTAATTAGTTTCTGGAGAACGCCATCTGCTTAAACGATACACTTCCTAAGCGAGCTTTAAGAACTCAACGCGTAGCCGTTCGCTTTAAGGATTTTAGATACTTGTATTACTCCAACTGTTTCTTGAGTTCGTAGGGTTTCCAGCCTAGCTTTACTCGAAACTCATTTATTAACTGTACCGATTTCTCCTTCTCTTGTTTCGGCATCTTAGAGGATTTGAGTACGCCCATGAACAATGCGTAAAGGCGGGCGTTAACCGTAGCTTTAGATACACCAAACGTCAGATCTTCCCCAAGCTCTTTTAGTATGCTTTCCACTTCCTCAGCACTGCTTAAGCCCGTAGGACCCACATCCTTAACCTCCCTACCCAAGTAAACGCGGCCTTTCTCCACTACGACGACCTTCCCATCCTCGAACGTTATCCTACCCTTAACGACTCTATCGTAGAAAGTCCACGACTCGTAAGCGTGTGGTGCGAGCTCCTTCAGCCGAACTAGAACGTACCTCCTGATCTCGTCCGTGGTCATACCGTCGTAAACCTTCTGCTCAACCTCTTTCGCGATCTCGTGAGCTATCTCCGGGGGAGCACCAGCACTGACACACGCTTCGTACACTTTCCGGGGATCAAAGTCCTCGAGAGAACCCGAGCTCTTTCTAACCCTTTTTACCATGGATTCTCTTAGCGTCGAGGAAGTAGAAATGATTAGCGCTCTAGGCCGCGATCAGCTCGTAGACCCTGTCCTCTAGCTTCTGGAACTCCGCCGAGCGGCGGTCCCTTGGCCTCGGGATTCTAACTTCAATTACCCCGGCAATTTTAGCCGGTCTTGGAGTAAGGATGACAAGCTTATCCGCCATGAGGATTGCCTCATCTACGCTGTGCGTAACCATGATTATCGATCGGACTGTCGTCACACCTAGAGTCCAGAGGTCTAGGATCTCTGATCTCAGTGACTCAGCGGTAAGAGGGTCGAGATTGGAGAACGGTTCATCCATAAGCAGGATCATCGGTTCGACTGCGAGAGCTCTAGCTAAGTTTACCCTCTGCTTCATACCTCCGCTCATCTCCCTCGGGTAGAAGTCCTCAAAGGCTTGAAGACCCGTTAGAGAGAGGTACTTGCGTGCTCTCTCCCTCGCTTCCCCCCACCCCATACCCTGAGCTTTCAAGGGTAGCGCGACGTTATCCAGAATTGTCATCCAGGGTAGCAGAGTGGGGAACTGGAAGACAAAGCCTACTTTAGCGTTCTCCGGAATGTCAACTCTCCCGCTATCAGGTTTCTCTAGCCCGGCTATGATCCTCAGTAGCGTCGTCTTACCGCATCCTGAGGGGCCTAGCATCGCTATGAATTCCTCACCTATTTCGAGAGAGATCCCGTTTAGAACCTGGATGGAACGTCCGTCTTGCTTGTACGATTTCGTGACGTTAACAAGCGAAAGCACAGGAGACACTACTCCCCACCCCCGTACCTTCTTTCGATAAACTCGAAAAACCTTTTCCACAAGGCCTTATTGAAGACCGTTATAACCAGGGAGAGTAGCAACGCTGACATCGCTACACCGAGAGCATCGCCTTTAGCCGCTTTCCTGTTCAACACGGCTCCGACACCCCCGATGTCGATAACCCTCTCCCCGAAGCTCACGTACTCGGCAGCCACTGTTGAGTTCCACGCGCCGCCCCACGCGCTTAAAGCTCCTGAAGCGAGAGAAGGGAGAAGAGACGGGATGAAAACGCTTCTAAGGTACCATAGCCCTCTTATCCTGTACACTCTAGACATCTCCTCGAGATCCTTCCTCAAGCCGGCCAGACCGTAGACTATGAGGTTAAAGTAGAGGTACCATAGCGACCCTTGCAGCATTACTACCGTTGCCACCATGTAGGGTCCTAAAGGACTTCCTAGAGCTATAGAAGCAAGAAGAGGCCACCACACGACCGCTGGGATGGAAGCAAGCACTTCACCAACTAGAAGTACTACTAACATTATACCTTTACGAGCGTAGGAAGCATACGTAGCTGCGAGAGAGAGAAAGACTGAAAATGCAACTATTGTTGAAACCCTGGCTAGGCTGAGGGGGAGTTCATAGGCGACCTCTAAAAGGCTACCGTAAACCGATTCAATGTCGAAAGAGGGGAGTTGCTTGAGCCCGCCGACGAGGAAATAAGCTATTGACGTTAAAACCGCGATTACTATAGCTTTCCCCGCAAAGCTTGGTAAGCGAATCCTTGCTTCAGCTTTAATCATCAAATTACCTAAGGTACTCCAAAGCGACCCTACGGAACTTTCTATAGTACTATAAACTGGGCGAAGCGATATTAGCTCCCTCTCTAGAATAGTTTCCCCCGCCGGGTTCCACACCAGGATATACGTGGCAAGGATCACGGTGAGAAGCGAAGCGACGCCCAAGTAGAAGCCATAGGAGTCGCCGCGTTCAAAAGCTTCCATAATGAAGGTCCCCAATCCTAAAAGCCTATGTTCAGCAGCTCCCATCGTTATGATCTCCGACGAAGTTAGAAAGAACCAGCCACCCGCCCAGGATATCAAACTGTTGGCCACAAGAGAGTTTCGGGAAGCTGGAACGCAAAGGTAGAAGAAAACTGTTGCACGACCCATCCTGTAAACCTTCGACATGTCAAAAAGCATCGGGTCCAAGCTCTTAACCGAAGAGTAGACGCCGAAGATCAGGTTCCACAACTGGCTTGTGATTATAAGGAATACAGCCGCCGCTTCAACCCCAATTCCCGCAGGCAGAACGGTTACGAAGAAAGCAAGAGCCGCCGGGAAGAAGCCGAGGATTGGGATGGACTGAAGTATGTCTAGGATTGGGAGAAGAAATCTCTCTACGGACCTGCTGCGTGCCATCGCAACGCCAAAAACCAGGGCGAGGAGCACTGAGAGAACGTACGCTGCAAGCATCCTTAACACGCTTGCAGCTGCGCACAACAGCAGGTAAAGCATTTCGCTCACCGATCTACGCAGGCGATTGCTCCGGTACCTTTAAAAATATCTCTTTACAATATTCTACAGGTGAAAAAGGGGGTGGATCAAAACGATAGCAGTAGTAGCCGGAGGATGTTGCTACCCCCAGATGTAACCCCCGATCATGTGTTAGGTCTCCTTGAGCTACTGCGAAGCCTAGGCAGCGGGATCGACTCCATGTACGTAGGCGATGCCTTAAGCGAAGACATCAGGATGCTACCCCATGCGATAGACGTAGCCGAGGCTTTAGGCCTAGTCAGACAGAAAGGAGGTAACTTAGAACTGACTGAACGGGGGAGAAGGATCGCTGTTGGTAACCCGAAAACTGTGAAAAAGCTACTCCAGGAAGTCGTTTTGAAGCTCGAACCAATAGCTGAGATAGTTGAGCTGTTGAAAGAGAAGGGTGAAATCCCTGTTGAGGAGTTCAATACCATCGTAGAGAAGCATTACTCAACGAATTTCGAGGAAGCGAGACACAACATACTCGTCTGGGGGGCTTACCTCGGGCTATTCAAACTTGACGAAGACGATGAGAAAGTGATCCTGTTAAGCCCTTCTGAAAAAAGAGAGGGTAGACCCCGAGCTTAAGCCGTCATCATAGAAGCTTCACACCTGGTTTTAATAACTGTTCCAGCACGTTAGAGGCGTTTATTACCGTCTCTACGCTCACTTCGATCCGCTCTCTGATCCACGTGACAAGTTCCTTTGCATTAACTAAGTACACAGGGTTAGATGACAAGGCTGAGCGCACACTTTCGCGGATCTGCCAAAACCCTACAGGAGCGTAGTATCGGGGCGTAACCTCCCTTATCGCCACCACTGTAGCGCACCTCCCAATCCTGCTTAAATACTCCAATACAGGCAGTCTTATCGCGTAATAGCCACCGCCAGCCTCAGGGTAGCGTGCCTTCCCCTCCCACAGCTCATAGTTCACAGTTAGATAGGGTTCAGCTGCATTAACCCAGACGCTACCGGGTAACCATATTTCGATAACCTCGAAAGCCCAAGAACCTGGCGCTAGAATTAGGATATACCGGTTACCTATATACTCAACATAGTGAACCTGTAGCTGCTGTATCTCAGATGCATGCTTCACTTTACGCAGTTGGCGGTCACCGAGAAGTTTATCAACAGCTGTGATAGCCCACCGGGTCGGAACAATTTTCCTACTATTACGTTTACCCAACATACCTAGGCTCAGAAGCCGCGTAATGTAGTAGTTGTCTAAACCCAGGCTGTAAAGCTCCCAGATCGCGTCTCCAGCCTTGATATCTAGGTCTTCTACGACCTGGTCGACGCGCTTAGGGATAACTGGGTTCGTATATAGATTAAGGGACTCTAACCTTCCGCTAAGCCCTACGGGCGCGACAAGCCCGTCGAAGGTCAACTGAAGACTCGGCGGTTTCTCAAACCTGAACTCAGCGTCCACCGGCTTTATCGAGAGAGCTGCTCCCTTCGTCGCCTCAAGTAACTTGCCACCCTCTCTCCTAGCCTCCTTGACATTTACAGAGAAACGGGAGTACACCGTGGAGGCCCTTAAGGAGATTATCTCCTCTAGGCTCAGCCTTCCCCACCAGCTTCTGTAATCTTCGTAACGGGAGGCAGACTCCCCCGGCCTCAGGCGCCGCGATAGGACCTAAACCGACTGTAGGGTAGCCGTGCTCGCCGACGAGTACTGAAGGGGGAGTCGCAGTTTGAATCTCCCTTTTCCCAAGCCTTGACGAAACTTTCGCAGAATCCATGAAACGCTTCAAGATTGGACACACCGGTCTACCACATAGCTTCCCCACTCCTTTACACTTTGCACAACGCATTCTATCGCTCCGTAGGGGCAAGACGATCGATTCAGTTAGGGGGTAAAGTATTTGAACTATTGCTCAAAGGTTAGACGTGGATACAGTAGGATACCACTACGTGGTAGAAGCATCAGGCTGCGACCCTGAGCTCTTAGCGGACGTAAACAAGCTTAAGGAGCTGTTGATCAAAGCCGCTAAAACCGCTGGCATGGATATTAAAGGCAGCTACTTCTTCAAGTTTACACCAACTGGTGTTAGCGGAACCCTGATCGTAGCTATGTCGCATGTTTCTATACATACGTGGCCGGAGCACGGTTACGCTGCAGTTGACGTATACGTGTGTGGAACCGCTTCAGACCCCGAGAAAGCCGTCAACGAGATACTCGCTAGCCTAGAGGCAAAACACGCTCACATAACGGAGATACAGAGAGGAATAAAGGACAACGATGAATTTACACACGTAATAGTAACCTGGGAGATCTAAACACCCTATATCTTTTACAACATAAAAATTACTTAGATTAATTCACTTTTATAACCAAACCCATATTATTATAAAGACAAGAAATACTTTTATAACCAAACTCTAATGTGAAATATTAGCGATTGATCACGGGATTTAATATGGATAGGGGCGAGATATACGCCTGCGTTGAGAAAGTTCTCGAAGGGCAAGGCTTCGAGGTGTACAGAGATTCTATCGAGAGAGGGGTTAGCGGTCTTTCACACGGTTTCCATTTTGTAGCTAAGAAAGGGGTTTGCTCTCTTATAATAGAGCTTGTAGATACCCCTACCGATCTCTTACTTTCTTTAGCGAAAATTTACGACGTGAGAGGGTTTACCAGTATCCTCCTGGTCAAAGAGGAGGTACTTGCCACTCTCACGCCTTCGATACAAACGTTTGGTGTAAACAACATTATCTCCTTTAAGACGCTTGAGGAACTAGAGGTTAAGTTGAAGCGCGCGTTAGGAGCCCAGAATCTGACTTAGTAGCATGGCGATACCCACGATGGTAAACAAGGCTCCGCTAGTCTTCCTCATCACAACCCTAGGTATAACCTTGCAAAGAAATGATCCCAGAGAAGTCGCTATACCCATTAACACTACTGCAGCCAAGACTAGCCCGGCGACTACTTCCAACAAAGCGCCCGTTGAAGCTGCTATCGCTAAGGTTGCTAGGTTGGTTTTATCTCCAAGCTCAGCTAGAAACATGAGTGTGAAACCTCGCGCGAATCCACACTCGCCTGAACTCTCTTCAGATCTCTTGAGTAACGTGACCAAGCCTGCTACTAGGAACAACGCGCCAGCTACTGCTCCTATCAAGCGTTGAGGTATCAGCATCCTGAGAGCTTGACCCAAGGGTATCGTCAAAAGGTTCGCGGTGATGAAGCCTAAAGTTGAGGAAGCGAAGGAAGTGAGGGATCTGCCTTGTGAAGCTAAGGCTACAGCAGCGAGTTGAGTCTTGTCTCCCAGCTCAGCTAGGAGCAGCGTAAGGGCCGTAATAGCGACTACTTCGAGACCCGGCACACGCCAGTTTCTCACGCTTCGCTTAAATACCTCATGTTAGAAAGTAGGCTTCGTGACGAAACCCAAGATCGCAGTTCAACTCTACTCGGTCAGGCAGGATTGTGCAAGGGATCTGCCCGGGACTTTGAAGGCCTTGGCTGAAATGGGTTACGAGGGAGTTGAGTTCGCTGGATACTACGGCAAGAGCGCGCATGAACTTCGCGGACTCCTCGAGAAGCTGGGGTTGGAAGCTGCTGGATCACATATAGGCGTCGACGCCTTAACTGAGAGCAACTTTTCTGAAACCGTGAGATTCAGTAAAGAGCTCGGTCTGAAGTACCTTATAGTCCCTTGGATACCTGAAAACATGCGTAACAGCCGGGAGGCTTGGCTTGAGACGGCCAGTTTCTTCAACTCGATAGCCGAGAAGCTTAAAGGAAAAGGGATTTTCACCGGTTACCATAACCATACGGAGGAGTTTAAACGCTTTGACGGAGAAACTGGATGGGAGTTATTCGCGAAAGCTACCGCGCCTGAGGTCGTGCTTCAGCTTGATGTAGGCAATGCTATGCATGGAGGAGTTTCGATGGAACAGGCTCTCAACTTCATTAGAAGCTTCCCCGGTCGATCGAAGACTGTTCATCTAAAGGAGTTCTCGCGGAGAGATCCTCAAGCGATCTTAGGCGAAGGAGAGGTGGAGTGGGTTGAACTCCTATCCACTTGTATGAAAGTGGGTGGCACGGAGTGGTTTATCGTGGAACAGGAATCCTACAAGTACCCGCCTTTAAAGTGTGTTGAACTCTGCCTCAAAAACCTTTTAAACATTCTAGAGACCGTGGCTTAAACGAGCTTAAGGTTATGTCGAAAGAGGTTTTAGTTAGAGCCCACATTTTTGTCGAAGGGATGGTCCAAGGCGTGGGTTTTCGCTACTCGATGCAGAGGATAGCTAGAAGGCTTGGAGTTAAAGGTTGGGTAAAGAACCTTCGTGATGGACGCGTAGAAGCCGTGCTCGAGGGCCCCAGGGAAAGAGTTGAAGAACTCATTGAATGGGCTAAGCGCGGTCCCTCATGGGCTGTCGTGGATAGAGTTGAAGTGATTTGGGAAGAGTATACTGGAGAGTTCAGCGATTTCGAAATAAGGTTCTAACTAACTAAGGTCATCTAACCGGTGATTTAAGACCCTCCGCCTTGACTAACGTCTGAGGAGGAACGTTGCCTACTAGCTCGAGCAGTCCTCCTAGCGTATAGGATGAAGAGCAGGGCTACAATAGCGCTTAGCGCTAACAACAGAAACAGGAATGTGGGGAACTGTCTCGAAATTACAACAGTAGCTGTCGCGTTGCTGGGCTTGTAGCCAGGTTTACCCTCGTAAATCGCCGTCACTACCCACAGCCCTTCTCGCAGCTCGAGTTCTCCCTCGAAAACTCCCCCCTCTCCTACTTCTATAGAACGTTGGACAGCCACTTCCCCTGAGGTGGCTTTAAGGCGGATTATGCTGTTCTCAACCGGCGGACGGAGCACTCCCTCGACTATTGCAACATTGTCCTTAACGCTTACTTTAATGACAACTTCAGTTTCATACTCGACGAACACTTCAGCGGAAGCTGCTGTGCTTTCACATACCTCATTCCCCACCCAGTATGCTCTCACGAGGTAGGCTCCAGGCTCGTCTACTGGTAGAGATGTGTTGAACAACCCGTTCACCACTCCTATCGTCGACGTGTGAGAACCTGATGGTCTCGAGACCAGGAGAGTTATGGACGTGTTTACCGGGTGCTCTAGTCCCCCCTTGACGTGTATTATGTTGCCAACCCGCTCTACGGTAAAGTTGAGCGTGCATGCCAGCTTCTCCACGTATATCGTGAACTCTCGGCTGCTTGGAGCGTACTGTGGAGAACCCTGGAATGTGACGTTGAACGACCATGCGCCAGCCTCATCAGGCGTCAGCTCCACCATCCAGCTCCCGTCCAAGTTGGTTTTTGCCTCTACGCTCACAAGCCTACCGCTCGGTTTCCTGACATGTAGGGTTACCGTGGCGTTTCCGACGCCAGGCTTTAGGACGCCTTCAATCTTAAGCTTCTGTAGAGCCTTCACCTTGCCAGGGTAGTAGACTTCGATACTCGTGTCCTTCACCCAAGGCAGAGGAAGAGGCTTGAGGAAGCTCTTCACCCGCGAAAGGCTGTCACCCTCCTTAACCACAGCGTACTCCCAGTAGTAGAAGAAGGGGGTGGACGCCGTCTCGCTGGCCCAGTTCCGGAACTCGGCGATATAATCTTCATGGCAGATATTACTCACCCTCACTGTTACGATGGTCTGCCAAACCCAGCTCTCGGAAGTAGCCGAGGTCCTGATTGCGTCAAGCGGGTCGCCCGTGGACGCGTGAAAAGTTAAATCAACCGGTAGCCATCCCCAAGGCGGAATGTACACCTCCGCCCACGCGTGGCCGTAATCTACCCCGTAAAAGGCCGAGTAGTAGTGCGCCTCTGGAGCCCATATAACCCTCTCCTCCCCATAGTTGAAATCTGCAACTAGAGAGGTTTTCAAGTAGGCTGGAACTCCGAGGTAACGGAGCATGAGGATAAGTAGGTTAGCTTGATCATCGCAGTCGCCCTTCCCCCTACCTTCCACTAACTTCGCGGGGGGTAGAGTCTCGTGTGGATAGCGGGGACCTTTACCCACCTCGTACTCAACTTTCCTCCAGATCAAATCGACCAGCTTAGCTACGATAGCTAGCACGCGGTCTTCATCCCCCACGGTCCTTGATGCCGCCTCAGCCAAGTGCTTCATCAAGGGGTGATCGTAACGCCAAGGTCCTGAGGGTAGTGTCAAGTCCACTAGCCCTGAGGGTACATCTGTCAACCGCCCGGAGGCTTCGTAACTGAGCTTAGGTGCTTTAAACCTCACAACCTGTACGTAGGTAACCACTTCAACCTCAGCCGTCGACCTGGGAGGCAGTTGGACCGGGCAAGAAATTTCTAAGCTCTGGCTTAGGCAGTCTCCTCGGACCAGCTGGCTCCCGCATTCAACAGGTCTATCCTTGACTCGGACGGTGAAGTTGAGAAGCCGGGAGTGTTGGTATGTGTCGTTGAGGGGGAGGCTGATGAACAAGGGAGGAAGAGGGGCCGGGCTAGAGGAGTTGTTAGCTACCGTGAGCTTAACCCAGATATACGCCCCAACATCATACGGCATCGCGCTAGTCAAAGCACATGCTAAGGCGGCTATAGCGAGAGAGTAAATGGGTTTCACGAGCCTCTCTCAACCTGAACTTTCTTCTCTTTAAACGCTTCGCTTCCGTGTCAAGAGTCGAACAAGGAGGGCACTAGTCTCGACCAAACCCTACAACTCGAGGATTACAGGGGCGAACCTCACGCACACACTCGTAAGTCTTCCACTCTAAAGTTCTAAATGGTAGTTGAAATTTCCACCTGGCTTGGAAGCGTAGAGGTTCGTCAGCTTCTCTACGAAGCTCTCGAAGAGCTTGGGATCGGTTTAAGTTAATGGAACGTGCCACAGTGCATACGATCTAAACTCTCTGATAGGCTGTGCGGCTTTCACTGCTTCCCTTACACTGATCGTTTAGCGACCACCCGTTGTGAGAAACACTAAACGAGCTGGTAGAGTGCCGCGATAAAAGACATGTTTCTGAAAAGCCGTGTGTCACTATCACGGTATACTTGAGCTTCAATACCATGTATCGCTACGCCAACTGGTGTCCTGTAACGGCAGCTATGCAGAGATGGTTCTAGACGACCCTGAAAATTTCACGGTCAGAGGGCCACTATAGTGCTCCAGCCTAAAGAGCAACCCAACCTTCCTCACTCGCTCAACAATTTCAAGAGTTCTAGTTACGATTGCACTCTTCACTGACGCTATCTCTATCGAGTTCTCAGACAGTCGCTGTGACCATGTCTGATAATTACGTCGCCGACCCCGGTTAGCCGTCAGGTTTGACAAGGCTCTGTGGTTGTCAAGCCATGAGCTCAGTAGAACTCTACGAGCTTTCCGTCGTAGCCCTTAGGGTTACATTAAAGGCTAAGTAGCTTAATGAGCTCTAACGAGGCGTCGACTTGACGCGGCTCCATTAGCAAACGATGTGTTTCCTCAGTATGGGTCATCGTAGTCGACTAAGTTAAACGGCTTCTCCCCCCTGAGGTAGCGTGAAACGTTTTCCGCTGCGAACTCGAGACATTTCCTCCTAGCTTCACGCGTCCAGCCAGCCTTGTGGGGAGTAGCTATAACGTTAGGAAGCTTATGTATCCCGAGCCTTGAGGGGGCGCTAGGGTCAGGCGGATACGACCACCAAACGTCTAGAGCTGCCCCTGCGATCCAACCTTGAGACAATGCCTTGTACAGTGACTCTTCATCCACAACCACCCCCCTTCCAACGTTGACGAGGAACGCTGTTGGTTTCATCGCCTTCAAAAGCCGCTCCTCGACCAGGCTCCGCGTCTCTCGCGTTAAAGGTAGCGTAACCACTAGGAAGTCCGCTTCCCCTACTAATGTCTCTAGTTTATCCAACTCTACAACCTGCTCGGCGTACTCATCAGGTTGGGCATGCTTTCTAACTCCAATAACGCGCATGCCCAGGCACTTACACATTCGAGCTAGTTCGCGACCTATGTTACCGTAGCCTAATATTACTACAAGCTTGCCCTCAAGATCATAAAGGTAGTTTTCAGGAGTCCATGGAACCCAGCCGCCGCTCTTCACGATGAAGTCCATTGAGACGACTCGTTTCGCGAGGGATAACATTAGGGCGAGCGCATGTTCGGCGACAACTCTCGCGTTACACCCTTTCCCTGATGCAAGGATAATCCCTTTGCTCCGGAGAAGCTCAAGGTTATAACCGTCTACACCAGCCCAGGGAG
This sequence comes from Thermofilaceae archaeon, assembly GCA_025057995.1. GTDB lineage: Archaea > Thermoproteota > Thermoprotei > Thermofilales > Thermofilaceae > JANXEW01. Next base: position 59,511 of record JANXEW010000004.1, read on the forward strand.
CTTGAACAAACTTTAGGTTGACAGCTTTCGCTATCGCATCGTCTGGCGGTAGCCCTACAGCGACCTCAGCGTCTCTCAACTCCTCTTCTATGGTATCCCTACCCGCTGCCACTACCCTAGCCAAACCTTCGAGTTTTTCCTTGAATACCTTAAGCTCCCAGTCTGTAGCAGACCAGGCTACAACAACTTTCCGCACGAGAAAGGCTATCCTGTAACTGTTTTAGTTTTTAGCGCGCCTATACCTCTCCTTGTAAAAGTTTAACGCCTCGGGGTGCCTTCTCAGAAACTCCCCCACCGCCTCCCTGCTAAGGGAGTCGGCCTTAGCGTTCAACTGTCTAGGAACCCACTCCAGAGTAACCTTGGGGAAAAGCTTGAGGAGTTCGGTAACCTTCTGATACAGGGGGGTTATGCGCTTACTCTTAACGGTGTATTCTCCCTTCAACTGCTTTAACACCAGTTGACTATCGCCTCTTACTACCAACTCATCTCCACTTAACCCGTTTTCCACGAGCCACTCGAGAGCCTTAATGAGAGCGGTATACTCGGCCACGTTGTTAGTTACGTCATCGCCGAAGAAGCCTGCGCCTAACACGCCTCCTCTAGCTGAAAGCAGTTTTCCATCTCTGTAGATCACGAAGCCGTAGGCTGCGATCCCACCTGGGTTCACCGGCTCACATAGACCGTCAAAGTATACTATAGTAACCATTTCCTCCCCCGCGAACGCTCCCTAAGCAGCTCGACGAGAGCTAAGAGAAGGCGGAGACTTTCTCTCTCACTCTCTAGCGTGGACCTCAACTCTTCAAGTTCGTTAGCCAGACATATCACTTCAACACTAATCTCCTTCAAGTCTACTTGAGCGATCTTATAGAAATGCGGGTCAACTATGCGTACATTCTCTAATAGGTTATATAGAGGTAGAAGTTTACCGTATACTCTTTCCAGTTTACTAAGTATTACAAGCGAACGCTGCTCCCTCTTTTCGAGATCTTTTAAAGCCAGCTTGAGTTTCTTTTCAAGCTTTTTAAGCTTCGACTGACTGGTCACTTCTTCGCTACGTCACACTCCCTTTCAAAAGTTTTGTCTCACTCCACTCTTACCTTTTAACACTTCAGATATTCTCAATTGATGGTTTGATATAGATATAAAGAACTTGAATGTCGACATATCGTACCTTTCTTCATCTCATAACGTCATATGTTATGTGTCGAAGGAATTAAACGGTATCCGATGACAGTTTAACGATTTTAACCGGGTTTCGGAGTCACGAGTTCAACGGACGTTTTTCTGAACGGTTTCATACGCTATCATCATAGATACTTGAACCTAAACACGACCGAGTTAAATCGAGCGCGTTTTAGCTTGCGCTGGCTACTCTAAGATTACCGCGTTGTCTATCTCGCCGTCTCCGTCTTCGTCGAGTCCTTCAACGACGTGAGCGTACGCTCCGCGATCGTGGGAGTTGGGTTCAGCTAGTTTCACGCCCTGCTTGTAGAGAGCCGAGAAAGCTGCTTTCGTGCCCGAGAGATGCACGCCAGCTATTAAAAGGAGTAAACCTTCGCCAAAGGGGTTTTCAACGAGTTCAATTACACCGCAGTTGTCGTCGCTGTACGTCTTCCCGCTACAGAGTGAAAACAGCGAGAACCCTTTTTCATGATCGAAGCGTATTGGGAGAAAGTCGTTCGCCCGTGCCGCAATCATGTTAGCTGCTGGACCCCCTATCACTATCAGGTTAGAGGAGGTGAGGTCGAGCCGCGGGTCTGTATCAAGAGTTACGGCTAGGCGGGCAGTTGAACCGTAGGCGACGCCTATGGAGTAAGCAAGGCTAACTCCCAGGTAATGGTCACGACCCCTGCCCCTAAATGGTCCGTGAGGTTCGGGACTCCCGAGGACCATGACGACCGGTTTACCGTTTTGAAAAAGATGTTCGAGGAGAGGTGAAAGGGTTATAGTTTGACCCTCTTCTCTACGCTTGAACAGGACGACCGCGCCGTCTGCGATGGCCTTGTACCTAATAGCGATCGCTCCACGTCTACGAGAAGTTTCAGACTCTTGGATGAGCCCCACCTCCTTAAGTTTAGCAACATGGTAGTAGAGAAGTTGTTCATCTATCCCCAGTTCCCTCGCTAGATCCATTGAGTAGCGGGGCTCAGCCGAGATCAGGCTCATAATCTTTAACCGGATGGGGTGGGTTAGGGCTTTTAAAGACTCTGTGTCACAAAGTTCAATTACGTATCCTACCAATCTGCCGTTAGATGGGTTGGACACTGCTAGCCAGCCAGCCATTGCTCTAAAGGATCTTTTAACGGTATAATTAACTTTATTTTAAAACCCTATGTGTAGTGTTTAAGAGCGAAACGATTGATCAGTTTTCTTTCCCAGGAAAGAATAAAATAAAACGTGCTGTAGCCTTGCTATGCAAGTCGCAATCTTTGAAGATGAACTCGTCAACAATTTCCTACCTCTCACGTACACGAAGGCTGTTTTCGACTTGAGAGTAGGGCGTTTTACTCTAGTCGAGCGCATCAGCTCGCTCTTGGGTAAGGTGGACTTAGCTTTAGTTAGATCTCACCTTGCTGAGTATTATCGACTTGAGCGGGATCTAAAGACGCGAGTCGACGATATAGAGGACGACCTCTTGCTTGTTAACGCGAGGTACGCGCTTGATGAGGAGACGTTACTAAAACTGGGTGAGCTTAACGCAGAAAAGAAGGGGGTTGTGCTCGTGCAGGGGGGATACGTCATCGGCGCCGCCATACCTTACTCTATCGCGAAGGAGGCTATCGGCACGCACCTTGACATCTTGGACTTCCTGAATAAGGTCAGAGGTTGCTTGCCTATCCTTGAAGTGGGAGATGCCCGAGCGCTGCTCCACCTTTGGGATCTCATCGAGTTTAACAGCGATGTTCTAGCAAAAGATCTTGGCAGAACGGGACGTCTACTAGGTGAAGTCGACGAGACTGTAAAAATCTTCGGCAGAGATAAGGTGACGGTGGAAGAGAAGGCTGTCATCGAACCCTACGTTGTACTCGACGCTAGGGGTGGACCTATTCTGGTGGAAGAGGGGGCTCACGTAAAAACTTTCGCTTACGTAGAGGGGCCAGCATACATTGCGAAAGGGACAGTCATCATGCCTGGAGCTAGAGTGAGATCTGGATGTTCGATCGGTCCGGTGTGCAGGGTGGGCGGAGAGGTAGAAGAGTCGATCATCCACGGCTACAGTAACAAGTACCACGACGGCTTCCTCGGCCACGCTTACGTGGGCGAATGGGTCAACTTGGGCGCACTTACGACGAACAGCGATTTGAAGAACACGTACGGAACCGTGCGCATGAGCATGAGCGGAGGGATAGTTGACACGAAGTTAACTAAGATAGGCTCGTTTATAGCCGATTTTGCTAAAACTAGTATTGGAACCCTCATCTACACTGGTAAGCGGGTTGGAGTAGCATCGCATCTCCACGGTCTTGTGCACGAGGATGTGCCGAGCTTCACGATCTACGCTAAGTCGCTCGGTTGCGAACCTGTCGAATTGACTCTAGAGTCTGCTATTAAAACGGCTACGAGAATGATGGAGAGGAGAGGGGTCTCGCTGAGCAACAACGTTAAGCACCTGCTTGAGCGAGTCTTCTACCTAACTAGACCGGAAAGGGAAAGGCAGGGGGTTAGGGGTCAGCAGTTCAAACTGGCTGTGAAAAATATACATGAGTTCACATGAGAATTATGTAAAAACCGTTTTCCATACTCCAGCCTGTTCTCAAGCTTAACTCGCACTCCTTTTTCCATCGATGTTCGTGCTCTTTTAGGCGTTTATAAGGAGGACAGTGCCCCCCTTCTGCCGATTAACAATCTTAAAAGTCACACACTAGAGCTTGCGTTTCCACTGCCTTCAGCTACCTTAACCCTTGAGAGCGAGAGCTTGGGTAGGAAGTACTGTCTCTCGGCAGCTTACGTCCTTGAGCTAGTTTTAAAGGCTGATAAGAGGATGCGCATGAAGCTACCATCTTATCGTGGGACTGCTAGCCGCTTTCAACTGTTCTAAAGTTGAACGCTATAATCCGGTGCATATATTGCGAGAAAGGACACTTAGTTACGGCAGCGATGATTCGAAATCGTTTGGTCTATTCTTCACGCTCAATTGATGGATTGGCCATGTGGGAAGAAATGGTCTCTCTAGCCTCTGGTGTTTTAAACACTTGGCTAAGATATATTAACCATTTGTCTTAAACCCTACCCCATGAGCACTATAGTACCTCTATTGCTTGTTACGCCTTTGATAGCCGCCCTTCATATCTTTAGCGACAGCGGATACGCTGAGGAATCTAAACTTCAGCTCTACCTGCACGCTTTCTACGCGAAGATCGAGCCGGGGTTTGTCTGGTTGATCGATAAGTTGCTGAAGTCGAGGATACTAGGCGGGACAAGACCCGGTAGATTCATTCTCAAGCTGATAGGGAAGGCTCTATGGTTCCTACCTCACGGGGTGGTGATCGACCATGAGGCTGCTTTAAGGCTTATAGATGAGATCCCAGAGGATTCGCATATAGCTGTGGGACCCTGTATTTGTAAGATGGGTATTGGGGCTAAGGCGGAACCATATTATACAGATATGGTAATCATGTATGGAGCCTCAGCATACAAGACAGCTCACCCCGATGAGTTCAAGTTTTTAACCAAGGAAGAAGCTAAGAAGCTTTTAAAAGATTTTCGAGAGAATAATTTAGTTCATGAAGTTTTCGCATGTTTCCGATCGAAGAATTGGGCTTTTGTGATATGTAACTGCGATGCCCGCTACTGCATTCCCACGAGAAGCTACATCTTAACTAAGGAGGGGGTCTATCCTGGCCCCCTAGTAGCTCAGGTTGATTTTGAGGGATGCTCTGGATTAAAAGACTGTGGAACTTGCTTGAATATTTGTCCCTTCAAAGCCGTGTCCTCCAACGACGGCAAATCAAACGTTGATGTTAACAAGTGTATGGGCTGCGGCTTATGTACCTACCGATGTCCCCGAGCCGCTCGAAGACTAGTGCCACGCGAGAACTACGACCCCCGCTTCCTTCCCATTGAACACACGCACCCGTGGTTAGTGAAAAAGAGCTAAACTCCTACTCCCCAAACAACCTTCTCTTTATCCTCTCCATGTTAATTTTCCTCTCGCGAATCTTCTCCTTCGTCTTACTAAAGCGTTTATAGGCGGCGTCTAAGGCTTGAGTGACTGCTTGAACGGGTTCCCAAGATTCCGCTCTGGCTGAGTGAACGCCAACATCCAACTTTATTGAAACAAAAGCATCATATCTAACGTTAGCAGCTTTCTTCCTCCCTTTCAAAACGACGCTCATTTCTAGGAGCCTAGCTCTTTCGGCGACGCTTCTCGCCGTCTCTAAGCTCTTCACGTATATGAGCCTCTGAGCTATGAAGTCCAGACCCTCTAAGCCTTCTACTCGCAAAGGCAACGTGGCCTCCTCAACGGCTGGAAGCAAGCGTCGAAGTAGAAGGTAGGGCGAAATTACACCGATAACCTCGCCTTTCTCATCTGTCACGATACAACCCTCCGCTATATCTTGCACTGTCGGGACTGTTCCACTCTCAACAACTCTCTCAGCTTCAACCAGTAAACCTTTAACCGGTTGATCCAGGTAGTACTCAACGCTCCCAGCTACCTCGCCGCTGCGCCTCCTTTCTACGGGAGTCACATACACGTACCTTACTAGGTCGTAGATCTTCACAACACCTACCAGCTTACCGCTAGAAGCAACCGGTAGGAGCCTGAGCCCTACATCAGCCATGAGCTTCCTAGCTTTCTCAATAGGGTCATCGGGGGTCAGGGGCTTTAAGGGATAAGTGAGCAAGCCGGCTGGAACTTGAGGTTTCAAACCCATGGATAGGATTAACCTCCTGGCCGAGATGACTCCCGCTGGTCTCCCTCCTTCTCCCGCTGGCAAACCCGGGAAACCCGTTCGAACAAAAGCTCTAGCCACTTTTATGGGATCCGAAAAGTCTTCAAGGATCGGTACCTTTTCAAGAAAGCTCTTAACCTTGGTCTGAGAGTGAGCCCTCCGCTTAAGTAGTGAGAAGATGGATACCGCGCCTGCATACACGTTGTCAGAGTCTACGACGGGAAGGGATGGGGTCTCGTGCCTCCACATAACTTCGGCCGCCATAGAAACGGGATCGTCCAGCCTCAAAGGCTGGAGCCGAATGACGACATCCTGAAAGAGGGCGGCCACGGTAAAAAAAGCCTTAAGCTAGTATAAAAGAAATTCGCATTGAACGGCCCCTCACCTGTAATGTTTAGGCATATCAACGTGAAAGGGGAGTCGGAGGATTTTCTCAACCAGCTGCTCCGCCTGCTCGCTCGATCTAGTCCAAGGATCCGTTAACACAAGTTCAACTAGCTGCTCCTTGTTCCCACCTTCATACGCTTCTAACTCCATTTCGACAGGCGCCACCCTATCTCTTAACGCGAAAGCTAGTACCGGCTTCGGTAGGCATTCAACCTCTAGCCCTCTGACGCCTCTACCATCAACGATCGCAGGAACCTCTACCTCAAAATCTGCCGGGATACCTGGAACGAGGTAACCTCTGTTAACCACATTAACTTGCAGCTTACGAGGAAAGTTGCAAGCGATCGACTCTATCAACGGCACAGTGTCCTCGCCAGACTTCTCCAGTGGGAAATTCTCGGTAACCTTTGCGGACGGGTCCTCGGCAACCTTTAAAACCTCTGACACCCTCGTGTTCAGCCAAGCGAAGTAGCTTGCCCACCAAGACTCCGGATCTTCATGCCATTTCCTTTCTCTCTCCTCGTCTACATGATACCACCAAGGCCATGAGCCGCCCCCGGGGGTACAAGTATCACCGATGGGGAAAACTTTAAACCTCCTATAGAGGTCCACGGCCTTGGGACCGAGAGCATCGCTGGGATAACACTTCTTCCAGTGTTCTACGGCTTTATTATTCACCCAATCGTTGACCTTCGGATACGCGTCTTCTCCATCCACACGTATTTCTGTCAACCAAATAAAGTGGTTTAGGCCGGGGGCGGTGAACTCAACCTTAGCCGGGTCGAGACCTATAGCGTCCGCAAGATAGTAGACGCCAGTGTAGCCGTGACAGAGTCCCACGATGTTCGCCTCGGGGTACTTGCGACCGAGGAGCGTAATACCTGCTAGGACGGGGTTCGCGAGCTGGATATACCATGCGTCAGGGCAAAGGTCAAGCACATCTTCGATTACCTCCTCGAACAGCTTGAATTGATAAAAGTTGATCCAGAACGCCTCATCATGCATTACGTGGAGACTCCCGCCGAACCTATAACCAAGATCCCTCGCCACCGCCCAACCGTCTCTAAGCCTGCTGTGCCCTGCAGCTAAGGCTGTGTTGACGACGAAGTCAGCGTCTCTCAATGCCTTCCTCCTATCTACAGCCTTCTCCAGCTTGTACTTGGCGCCCACCTCCTCACAGAGGCGCTTCATCAGAGCATACACTGCATTCAACCTCTCCACATTCACGTCTACGAGGCTGATGCAGGAACCGTAGAGGCTTGGCGTGAGCACTAGATCCCTAACTAAATTAAGAGAGAAAACCGCGCTGCCAGCACCGATCACGCAGACCTTGATGTCAGCCACGCTTTAACTTCCATCCGATTGTTAAACTCTTTCCCGTACAAACATCTTTAAATCGTAGAAGTGGTGAGGGTGCGCCGTGCTGACAGCATACTTGCTATCCTATGCTGCATCGTTCCTTCAAGCCCTCTTCCTACCTATGCTTTCACTCTACGCTAGCACCCTCGGTCTGAGCGAAGCGGAAGCTGGAGTCATCGCCGGTGTTGGCACCTTCCTCTACGTCCCCGTCTCGCTCTCCTCTGAGATTATAGCGCGCAGATACGGTTACAGGTCTCCCATGGCTGCAGCACTTTTCACCATAGCTGCAGGCTACGCCTTCCTATCGGTTTCTAAAACCTCCCTCCAGCTCCTAGTAGCAGCTAGCCTAGTCTCGTTCGGTTACGGCATCTTCTGGCCCTCCGTCGAGAAGGCAGTCTCGGCTAGCGGAGGTTCTGCCAACACGTTCTCCATCTCCTGGAGCGCAGGAAGCCTTACAGGGGCTATAGTAATCTCACCTCTTCTCCAGCTGGGCTTTGAAGCGATCTACATCACCTGCTCATTGACCGCTCTATCACTAACCCCCCTACCTCTCAAGCTAGCCAAACGCAGTCTGCAGAATGAGGGGGCAGTAAAAGCTGGCCGCCTTTGGCACTCGTGGATACTTAGCGTAGGTTACTCCACTTCAGCCGGTGGAGTCCTCACATACTATCCTCTCTTGGCTGAGCGTCTAGGCTTACCCGGTTACAGCGTATCACTTGTAGTCTTCATCATGATGGCTGCTAGAACAGCAACGTTTTACATTCTCAAAGAGACGAAGCCGCCGGCGGTGCTGAGCATCCCCCTACTTCTCGCGATAGCTGCTACCCCCTTCAACACGAGCGTAACCGTCCACGCGATCCTGGCGGCTGCAGCCGGTGCTGGTCAAGGTATCATTTACACGCTAGCGCTCGAGGAAATTTTCAATGCTAAGGGTGCGTACACGTCGCTCTTTGAAGCTTTCATCGGTCTCGGCTACTCTGTTGGACCCTTGTTCGGCTCGGGCGCAAAGATGGTAGGCTTTGAACCTCTCCCGGCTTCTGCCGCCGCAGCTTCACTACTTTCTATACCAGGTCTTAGGAAAAAAGAAGTGAGGTTGTGACTAACTCCTCTTGACCTCCACTCTTGAAGTGATTCTAGTACCCTTAGTGAGCGTATCGTAAACTGGACAGTGCTCCTCCGCGAACTTCAGTAGCTCAGTTACCCTCTCCACCGGCTCATCGCTTACTACGGTCGCGTTTACGATGACCTCTTGAAGACCTGGTCTCACGTCTGCAGCGCCGGTGAAGCCGGAGATATCCAGCTTTCCTGTGACCTCTACTTGCATAGACTTGATCCGCACCTTTCTCTCCGCCGCGTGGTACACCGTGGTTATTATGAAGCAACCAGCGAGCGAAGCCAGAAGGTATTCAATCGGGTTCGGTCCAGCCCCCGACCCACCCATTTCCTCTGGCTCATCAATTACGATAGTAAACTTCCCAGCTTTTGATTCTATCCTAAACCTCTCTACTTGGTTAGCTACTACTTTAAACCGAATAGTTTTTCCGTTCACAAGATACTTCTTATGACACTGGTATAAAAGCTTTGCTTTTAGCTCACGGTTAACTAGAACGGCTCAGCTGGTGGAAAGGAAGCTGCGAAGATTTTGAATACCCGTCTTAGCAACACCAACCGGGTCCTCCACGGGAGAGAGGACTTCAACAGATAACCAACTGTCATAACCAACTTTCCTGAGAGCTCTTATTATATCGTTATAATCTGCTGACCCCATACCCGGCGCTAAACCGTTCGTGTCATTTGCGTGGAAGTGAACGAGATATTGACCAGCTTCTTCAATGATCTCAGAGTACTCTCTAGCTTCATCGCTCATGCTGAAGACGTCGAGGTTTATTCGCAGGTACGGGGAACCCACTCTCTCTAGCACTTGTAGAGCCTCGCTCACGGTGTTGACCACGTCCGTAAGGCTACGCGCTAGAGGTTCTATGGCGATGACAACGCCGCAGTCTTCAGCATACCTGCAAGCGCGCTTCAGGCTATCGATTAAAAAGGTCCACGCGCTCTCGCGTCTCTGACCTGGCAGCGTGCTACGTTGCTTCGGCGAACCAAGTACCATAACCTTTCCCTCAAGGTCGGCGCAGAGACGAGCTAGTTCGCCCAAGTACTCGACAGTCCTGTCCCTCACGCTAAAGTCCGGGTGGACGAGACTTAAACCGGGCGGCGAGACGAGTAGCCAGTGAAGACCGCATATTTCAAGACCGTGGCTTCTAGCTATCTCTAGAATCCTCGATCGTTCGTGCTTGCAAATTACTCTAACGTCTGGAGCGAACGTATAGGGGGCTACCTCCACCCCCTCGAAACCCAGCTCTACTATCTTTTCCACCGATTCATGCCACGGTAGGGGAAGGAGTTCATTGCAGAGAGAGATCTTCAACGCTACCACTTGTCGAAGTGTACGATCTGCTCAAGCGGCTTTCTATCGGTTACGGGCCCCTTCTCCTCCGCCGCGTATCCGAGCGGAGTCATGGCTACAACGCGTATGTGCTCAGGTATGCTCAGCACCTCTTTAACGACTTTCTCATCAAACGCGCCAATCCAGCAGGTCCCCAAACCCTCGTTCGCTGCAGCCAGGATAATGTGCTCCATCGCTATAGCCGCGTCAACCTTCCAGTACTCCTCTCCGTCACGCCTTCTCCACGCTGCACTGGGATCCGCGCAGACGACTATCACAACTGGAGCTTTTACAAACCATTCCCTGTCGTAAGCCTTCCGAAGTTGTTCCTTGACTTTCGCGTCCTTCACGACGATGAAGTGCCAAGGCTGCTTATTTGCTGCCGAGGGAGCCAGCCTCCCCGCTTCAAGGATCCTCATCAACTTCTCTTCCTCAACCGGATCAAGTTTGTAGGCGCGCACGCTCCTCCTCCTTCTGACAAGCTCGTAGAACTCCACAAACTCGAAAACCTTGTGAGTTTAAAATAGTTAACTTTATGGGATTGTATCGATTGCTAGAAGCTATCCCCGGTTAAAGGGGATACGTATAACTCTTTTAAAGGGACCTCAACCCAGTCGCAAATATAGCGAAAGCTTTTTCGTCGACATATCACGTATTCCAGCGCTTGAAAAACACTAGCCTTTTTAGATGCCAAACGCAAATAACCAACGTGTCTAAACTATTGATTTGGCCTGCTAGACCTCTTGAAAGGATTTACAAAGACACTCCACCATCTCGCGTCGGGGAGCCCCTCCGTTTATCCTGCTTGCGCAACGAGTACGAGGGGTGCATGTTCGGTTTACGTGCAGAAGTGAACGTCGAGAAAGTTAGGCTTCAAGTATCGGATCTAAAATCCGAAGTTGGAACTATAAGCTCTCACAACGTGCAAGCACACTTCGTTGGCTCGATACCCCTGGCCTTCAATTCTCCCGCGCCGCTAGAGGAGTTGGAAAGGAAAGCGCCTTGTGAAGTACCGGATCCCATCCTTGAAGCAGAGGAAATGGATCTCCAAGCCGGCGTAACGCAGCCCTGCTACCTGCGCGTCTATGTGCCGTCGGAAGCGGAGCCCGGAGAGTACGAGGGTTTCGTCAAGGCGGAAGCCCCTGGTGTGGAGGCTAGGTTGAAAGTGGAGGTGCGAGTACACCCTCTCACTCTACCCCGCAGAAGAAGCCTCTATGTGACGAACTGGTTTAGCGTTGAGGACATCGCGAGAGTCCACGGCGTCGAGCTCTATTCAGATGATTTTTGGGTTGTCTTCGGGAGGTGGGTTAAGTTCATGGCGGAGTACGGGCAGAACGTGTTCTGGGTTCCCCTCGATACAGTTAGGGTTTACGCAAGCGAGGAGGGTTACAGGTTCGACTTCTCAATCTTCGACGATTACGTGGAAACCCTCCTAAAGAACGGCGCCGAGCTGATTGAGATCACCCACGTCGCTGGTTTCAAGCGGTGGGGAGGGAGGGAAATCGAGTTGAGGAGCTTCAAAGTCATCCAGGGGGAGGGGTCCTTTAAGTCGGAGCCGGGTGAACGCGTGCTACCCCACATGTTGAAGGCTCTTGAAACACACCTCCGCGAGAAGGGGTGGTTGGAGAGGACGGTGATCCATGTTGCTGACGAGCCGACGGAAGATGGGATTGAGGAATGGAGGAGAGTTTCAAGAATAGTGAAGGAACATGCGCCACAGTTACGCCGGATCGATGCGGTAGAGACGACGGGCTTTGACGACGACTTAGAGATTTGGGTCCCGACTCTTCACCACTACGACCAGTGGCTTGAAGAGTACGAGGAGGCTAGGAGGAGAGGGAGAGAACTCTGGTTCTACACTTGCCTCAACCCGCAAGGCAGGTACCCTAACAGGTTCATAGACTTCCCGTTAATCAAGACTCGTATTCTGCATTGGATTAACATGGCTTACGGTCTCAGAGGGTTTTTGCATTGGGGCTACAATTGGTGGTACGGGAACCCCTTCAAGGATCTTAACCCTAACCTACCTCCCGGTGACACTCACATCGTCTATCCCGGCAGGGAAGGACCTCTCCCAAGCTTGCGGCTAGAGGCAATGCGGGATGGGTTGGAGGACTACGAACTCTTCAAGCTTTTAGAGGAAGAGATTCTGTTCGTCAAGAGGGAGCTGGGTGGGAAAGCACTTAAGCTACCGTTCGAGAGGCGAGCCTTAGAGCTTTGCCGTAAAGCAATGCCGTCAATTACAGGCTACATCAGGGATCCTCGTAAGCTCATAGAGCTGCGCGAAGAGGTGATCAACGAGATCCAAGAGGTGAGGAAACAGCCGCTCGCTCTCCTCATTACAGAACCTCCCGAGTGGAAGCCTTTGACTTGGGGCCCGCTCATGGTCCTCGTGAGGGGAGTCTGTGAAGAGGGTACAGAAGTGGAGGTGAATGGTAAGCCGGTGCCGGTGGAAGACGGGTACTTTGCTACTTATGCGTTCCCAGGCTCTAAGGGTGAGATCACTGTAAAGTTGAAGAAGAATGGGTTTGAGAAAGTAATCCTAAGGAGGTTCCAGATCGTTGAGTAGCGGTTAAAAAGCTGAAGATATTAACTTACCTTGGGGTTCCTGGTGGATTCGCGAGAAGTTGAGAAAGATGCGCTGATTGAAGCTTTGCTAAACGTGCTGAGAAGGAACCCGAAATTCTCTAAGATAGAGGAAAGGAATGTGAAGCGAATCCTTAGGAAGTTGGAAGTCGAAGACCTGACTTACCTTGCAAACGTTTTTGACGTTTTCCTAGAGTGGTTGGATACTGCTTTTAAAGCGACACGAGAGGGTTAGCTCCGGAGAACAGGGTAGGTGGATCTTAAAGAAGTGTTGGTTTATAGTCCTACCTATTTGAGCGCTTCCCCCGGGGGCCTGTAAGCGTAAAGCAGAGGTATTGAGAAGAAAGAGATCGCAGCAGCCGTCAGGTACATGGTTGAGAAACCTTGCTTTGAAAGTAGGACACCAAGGAGGTATCCGCCTATCATACCGCCGAGGTTTGACGCAATCGGGTACAAGCTCGCTGCCACGCCTTTAGCATCTATCAATGTTTCCGTAAGGTAAGCTGTGGCGACAACGTATAGCCCGCCGAATGTAAGACCGTGTAACAGTTGAACGGCTATTACCAGGGCAGGTTCCCTTAACAATCCTGTAAGCGCGAAACGGAGGGGGTAGGCTGCTAAACAAAGGGTCATAACCTTCCTTCGTCCGAAGCGGTCCGATAAGGAGCCGAGAAACACCATCGCCGGGATTTCAGCGAAAGGAGTTACGGAGAAGGCTACGGACGCCAGCAAATCCGGGGCTTTAAGCTCCTTTACAATGTATAGGGGGAGGAAAGTATAGTAAGCCGGGTTCGCCACCGAAGCTGTTAAAAGCGCCATCATCACCGCGAGAACGCCTCCTCTTCTTAGGGCGGAAAGTTGAAGCGAGCCAGGGGATTTGATGTTTCTAGTCATTTTGGGGAGGCCGGGACCGTATAGGAGGGCTGAAGACACGAAGACTATTGCCGAGAACAGAAAGGTGTAAATTGTGCTTAAGTACTGTTTGAGGAGACCACCCGCTAGCGTACCGACGACCCAACCTGCAGCTCCTGACGTTCTCATAGCTCCGAAACTCGCACCCCGCCTTCCGCCGATGAAATCCATGGCAACAGCAGCGCTAAGAGACATCGAAGTGAAAGCAAGTGCAACGTATACTGGGTGGATGTAGAGAAAGCTCAAGAAGCTCGAAGCTGGGATGTAAGCTAACACGACTGCTGCTAATACTAGGCATAACGTGGCTTGGAGATCACTTCTTCTAGCCATGAAATCTGACAGGATGCTCAAAAGGAAAGTCGCGAACAGCGACACAACAGACGATATAGAGGCTAGGAGGCCGACTTCAACGTCGCTAAGACCTCTTGAAGCCATGTAGACCGGAAGCTGCGGGTTTACTGCACCAACAGCTGCGTACAGTAGAAACATGGCCATCCAGAGCCTCTGTAGCCGCATGCCGACTCCTCAAACACACTTATCGATAACCTTTTCCACTCTGCGTTCTGACTGAGCGCGTGCCTTTAAGCAACTCGAGAAAGGAGATGGCAGAAGCGGTAGCGTTGGATCTCGCTTCATCGTTTATCAGGAAAAAAGCGTTAGGGATCGTCTTCCTCGGCGCCCTGGCTAGGGGTTATTTCGACGATTATTCAGACATCGACATAGTCGTATACAAGAGGAAGGGGGTGATGCTCTGTTGGCCACGCGAAAAAGAGTTCAAGTATAGGGGTTTTATCATAGACCTTGAAGTGAGGAACTATGAGAGAGACTTATACAGAGTTTGGACCCTTGAAGAAAGATGGGTTTTCTCCCACGCTAAAATACACTTTGACCCTGAAGGGTTGATTAAGGACCTCCTCAATCTCAAGGTCCCCTTAAGCCAGAACGAGAGAAGTAATATTCTAAGAGATGAAACTTGCAAGGCAAGCTGGAGTATAGGCGACATAGACGCCTGGCTATACAGGGGAGACATCCCGAGCGCTCACTATGCCGTAACTACAGCCTTCAAACACCTTCTTCGAGCCCTGGCTGCACTAAACAACGTACCCCCGCCACCTGACAAGTGGCTTATCAACGTGGCTTTCAGCCTACCATTGCGTCCGCCACAACTCTCTGAAATCGTCCGAGAAGTCCTGCTTTGCAAGGAAATGAGTGCCGAAGACTTACACCGCAGGAAAGCCGCTGTAGAAGATCTCATGGAGTGGCTGATATCTCACCGCCAGAGCTTGTGCCTTGAGCAACTCTGAAAGAGACTTCGTTAAGAATCGAGTATCTCGGGCCCCTAATCAGCTATCCTTTTTAGTAGATGAGTTCACCGCGCAACCCTATGAGGAGTTTAATTTTGCTCTTGACAGGGCTGCTGCTTGTTCACTTGGTATTGTGTGAACCTTTCCCAGTATCGCTTATGGTTGATGCCAGCGTAAAGAGTCCGGCCGGCCCCCTCACCTACCGTGTCACTGTGACGGCGTCGAGACAGGTGGATGTCAGAGTCAGGGCTAGCGTCATCCCGCCGAGTGGCGACCAGAGCACCTGGAAGACGTTGTGGGAGGGGCGACTTGAGAGGGGGGAAACGAAAATCCTTGAGGCTAGTGAAGAGACGCCCCCGAGACTTGGCAGCTACGTCGTATGGGTTGCTGTCGATTTCGTAAGCGCTCAAGATTATATGGTCGTCAACGGGAGAATGTACTACGCAACGTACGATGTGGTACACGTTCTAACAGTCTACGAGCCGAGCGTGGAACGTTGGAGGACACTGTACCTACAAGCCTTAAACGAAAGTGAAAGATACAAGCTCCTCTACGCTAACGCCTCCAATGAGATTAACGTTTTACTCCAGAAGTGTAAAGCGCTAGAGGAGGAGGCAGCGAGACTAAAGGTTAATCTCTCAAGCTTGAAGACATCTTATGACCAACTTTACGCTGAGTGCTCTACGGTTAAAGAGGAGAGGAACACGTTGAGACAGTTGCTCGAGAGGAGGGAGACCGATGCTAGAAGACTAACCGTCTTGTTGATCATGCTCGCGTCTCTTTCTCTCATCCTGGGCGGCGCGCTCGTAGCGTTAACGCTAAGTTGTAGGAAAGCCGCAACGAGGGAGAGGATTCCCCCGCCACCTCCGCCTCCTCCAGGCTAGACTCCATAAACCCTTAGGTTTTTTCTCTAGCTTATATCGCGAGAGAGAGGTTAAGGGTCGTGCGGATTTCGAACCACCGCTCGAGACCAGGTGCGTTCCTCACACTGGTTACCTCGGGGTTATGAGCCCCGCGGGATACCTGGCTTCCCCACCCCGCTTTGAATGGTAGCGGGGGGTGGATGCTCGTCCGCACGACCCCGGAGAGGTGCATCCACACCCCCGGTTTAAGCTTTTCGTTCTATACTACAGCTTAGCTTAAGATTACCGCACCAAGTGAACTAGTTGGTGCGAAAGCCGGTTTCTTTTAACTCGAACGGGTCTCTGTTATAACGTGGGGGGCGGTATATGAAGTATCGGCTTCGGTTTATACGGCTCCTCCAGGTACTTCGCTTCGTCGTTTGAGAGCTTTATGTTGAGAGCCTCTACAGCTTCTTCCAAGTGCTCGACCTTACTTGTGCCGATTATCGCTACGTCAATGCCCTTATAGAATAACCAAGCTAACGCGATTTGAGAAGGTTTAACTCCTTTCCGCTCAGCTATCTCGATGACTCTCCGAACTATCTCAGCGTTCTCAGGAGGCTCCACGTAAGCTTTGTAAGCGTAAAACTCTGCAGCGGTTAGACGCCCAGGTCCATCCGGTGGCACGACTATTTTCCCATCCTTGTAAAACCTTCCGCTTAGGACGCCTGCCGCTAGAGGGCTGTAAACCATGTAAGCGATACCATGCGCCTTACAGAAGGGTATCATCTCCCTCTCCTCCTCCCTGTAGAGAAGATTATAAGGGGTCTGCGTACTTACAAACTTCTCGTAACCCTTAAACTCGGCGATGTAGTAAGCCTTAGCGAACTGCCACGCGTACATGCTTGACGCCCCTATGTACCTCACGTTACCTTTGTGTACGAGATCTGTAAGCGTCTTAAGCGTCTCCTCGATAGGTGTCTCGTAATCCCATCTGTGTATTTGGTATAAATCAATGTAGTCAGTCCTAAGTCTTTTCAACGACTCGTTTACCTGTCTCATTATATGCTTCCTTGATAAACCTCTATCGTTGGGACCCTGACCCGTGGGGAAGTAGACCTTTGTGGCAACCACGGCATCATCCCTTCTCCCCTGCAGGAATTCGCCGAGAATCTCTTCAGACTTGCCCCTAGAGTATACGTTAGCTGTATCGAAGAAGTTTATGCCCAAGTCCCAAGCTCTCTCCATCACTTTGAAGGCTTCCTCTCTGCCAACCACCCATCCACCGGTTCCAAAGACCTGTAGAGAAGGGTCTCCAAAAGACATGCACCCTATACATATCCTCGAGACCTTGAGACCAGACAAACCTAGGCGGACGTAGTTCATCACGTATATACTGTGAGTTGACTTATATATGAGTTACCCTAACCCTTCGCAAAACTTTTTACAGCGATTTTAACTATATTCGGATATGAGCTGCCTTGAAGAATTAGTTCAAGTCCCGAGTGCAGGTTACATGTTAGCAGGGGTTCTGCACTTGCCCGCTGAAGCAACCAAGTCGAAGCCCGTCCTCCTATTGCACGGCTTCACTGGGAACAAGAGTGAAGCAGGCAGACTCTTTACCGACTTAGCACGCGCCCTTTGCTCCGCAGGCTATGCAGTGTTACGCTTTGACTTCCGCTGCCACGGAGACTCGCCGCTTCCGTTTGAGGAGTTCAGCGTTTGGAAAGCCGTTGAAGACGCGGAAAATTCTATCAGTTACCTGAAATCCATCGATAAGGTGGATGCGTCACGCTTCGCTGTAGTGGGTTTAAGTATGGGAGGAGGGGTCGCTGTCAAAGTGGCCGCAGGTCGCGACGACGTATCAGCGCTTGTCTTGTTGTCTCCGGGACTCGTCTGGCTCGAGTTATGGCCGTTGAGAGGCTATGTGACCCGGATTACGCTGGAAGGGGGTTACGCGTACGAAGGCTGGTATAGAATGAGGCTTGATAACTTAAGGGACAGTCTCAAGTTCTCGGTGATGGAGTTAGCCGACCAAGTGAAAGCTCCTACTCTTATCGTTCACGCTACCGACGATAACCTCGTGCCGATAGATCACGCGAAGCGGTTTTACGAGAAACTTAAAGTGGAGAAAAAGTTTCTAGAGGTGACGGGCGGGCACGTGTTCATGGACTACTGGCTTAGAAGGAGGATAGAGAGCGAAATAACCGCCTGGATCAAAGCTCACCTCTAAACTCTTCCTCTAGCGTTCAGTGAAGATAATCTAGTGTAGGATTCCATGAGCTCCACTAACTCTTGTAGGTTTAATTCCCTCGCCAAGTCGAGAGGTGTTCTACCTCCCGAGTCTTTAGCGTTCGGGTCGGCGCCGTACTGGAGAAGGAGGCTGACTACGTCTCTGCTACCGCTAAAGACAGCTACGTGAAGAGGCGTTACATCATCCTCTCCGGTAGCGTTAACTTCAGCGCCGTTTTCGAGCAACAGGTTGACGATTGACGCTTGACCTCTCGCAGATGCCAAATGTAGTGGGGTAAACCCTCGTGAATCTCTCACGTTCGTGTCTGCCCCCTCGTTCAGCAATCTTTCAACTTCTGCTACGTCCCCCTTCCTTATGGCGTCGTATAGTTTAACCCCTAGTCCACTGTTTTTCTGAACTCTCTGCGCTAAAGCGTGTGCTTTCACCCCTGGTTGTCGACAGAGGGGCTTTTCAGGGTCTTGAACCCTGGTTCCTAGGAGTGCGCAATTATTTGTCGGGGCGAGGTAGAAGACGCACTTCGAACACGCTCTTCTCATGTTTACGGAGCATGTGGCATTCGGGTCTTCCACTTTAACTCCTAGGAGTAAGCAGAACCTCTCGTTGCTAAGGAAGTAGACGCAGCTACTGCATACTTTTCTCATGTCAACGTGTTGAAATAGAGTTCACCTTGAAATACTTTTGCAGGGTGCTATAAGCGTAACTATTTTAGTTAGCCTTTAGGGATCCACTACTGTGAAGAAGCTTAAGTACGCTGTCATCGGAGCGGGGATCATAGGATGCCAGCATGCTGGAGTAGCCGCTAAACTCGAGGAGTATGAACTGGTCGCGGTGGCCGACATAGTTGAGGAGAAAGCCAAATCGTTGGCCGAAGAGTTCAACATCCGAGCATATACAAACTACATTGAAATGCTCGAGAAGGAGGAGTTGGACGTCGTCTCAATCTGTACACCTCACCCGACGCATGCCGAAGTGGCGATCGAAGCGATGAAGCGCGGGGTTAACGTCTTGACTGAAAAGCCGATGGCGGCAACTGTCAACCAATGCCAGGCGATGATTAAGGAGTCGAGGAAGAGGGGGGTGAAGCTTGGAGTCGTCTTCCAGTACCGTTTCGAACCACGCTATCGCAAAGCTAGGGCACTAATTTCAGCTGGGGAGCTGGGCGACGTGTACAGAGGTCTGCTTCGATATGTTACATATAGGGATATGGCCTACTTCGCTAGCGCCGCTTGGCGCGGAAAGTGGCATACAGAGGGGGGTGGCGTGCTTATTAACCAGGCTGTACACTTTGTTGACTTGTTCCTTTGGATGGTTGGGAAAAGGGCAACTGAAGTGTTCGCTTTTGCTGGCACGCTTGGTCACGAAATTGAAGTCGAGGACCTAGTAAGCTCCGCCGTACTCTTCGAAGGAGGCTGCCAGGGGGTCATCCAGTGTTCAACCTTGGACTACCCCGATATGATAAACATCGAGGTTCGCGGTGACAGAGGAATGTTGCTAGTGGAGACGAGCCCCAAGAACGTAGAGGGGGGCTTGAGAAACGAGACGCGCGTCTACCTCTATAGAAACTCGCCGCCTATTAGGAGAGTTATCTTTTCCTCGCTCAAACCCGGATACCGTAGGTTAGGCTGTGAGATTGAAGAGATCACAGAAGAGCCTTCCTCTACGAGGTCGTCGCATGAAGCTGTGCTCAGGGACTTCGCAAAAGCGGTGCTTGAGGACCGTGAGCCCGAGGTGCCAGGTGAAGAAGGAATGAAATCCGTTGAACTTGTGAACGCCATCATACTGTCTGCCGCAGAGCATACGACTGTAAAGTTGCCTCTCGAGCCAGCGCGATACGACGCGCTTCTCAGCAAACTCACGAACTTGCGTTCACCACCGTGGGATTAGAAAAGGGGGAGATATAGAAATAAGCCTCTAGAATGAATCCCTCACGTGAGCGGGATAAGGTTTGGTCGAATCCTAGAGAGAGATGTTCAGGAATCCTTCTATTGTTGGGTAAGGGAGGCGATAGGAGAAGGGGCAGAACGTTTCCGGCTTGAGGACCCTAGCAAGTTCTGGCGCTTTTCCTGGGATGAGAAAATCTACACGGAGTTTACGGAAGCTACTTATAAGAGGCCGCCAGGTCTGGTAACGCTATCACTGCGTTCGCGTGAGGTCTTTCAGAACGGTGTCTTTCAGCTGCACGCTAAGCTACCTGATTGGGGTCCCCAGGGTCCGATGCTGTGGTTCGGGTTCGAAGCTGAAGACCTTTTTGGAGGCGGTGTAGCCCACTTCATGCTACAAGGTGGGCAGCTTAGGGCCTTTGCAGGCGCTTGGCCGCACCCGACCAGCCTCCGCCTCGCAGGTCTTCCGGAGGACTATAGTTCCAAGCGTCATACGTATACTGTAAGAGTCCATGACAGGTTGTGCCTGTGGTTTATCGACAACAGGTTGAGCGCCGCGATGGCTCTCACCGATAGTGAGAAGAACTTCGTCTTATACGAGGGAATGCCATACTCGTTGGGCGTAACCGTGCTGAAACCAAGCGCTATGGCCATCCTTATAGACATCGACGGCGGGACAACTGAGAGGGAATGGGTTTGGAACGACCTTCACCCATGGGGGCTTAGAGTCCTTGAGGGTAGCGCAAAGCCATACCTAGCTCTCAAACTGTACCGTTACGGCAGAGACGAGACTCTTGAGGGCAAGGTTGAAGGGGTAACCGTCTCCCACCCTGTACCAGCAGCAGGCTCCAGAGTCACTTTCAGCGTGGTGTCCACAGTGAACCTTGCGCGCGTCGAGGCTTGCACGCTCGACGGTCGTTGGGTAGTCTTGGATGAGCTTGAGCTGAAAGCTGGAAAGCTTCTGCGATGGTCGGAGGTCGTGAGCGAGCCGTTCGTCAGATTAACGCTAGAGCCCGTCGGACAGGGCGAAGTTTCACTAGCTGAAGCGTACATTTGTTAGAGACCTATACACTCTGCGACTTGATTCGTCGCCTCGAGGGCGGTAGCTAGGAAGTCTTCTAGCTTCAAACCTAGCAGCTCGCATTCTTTCAAACGATCTCTGTCCACACCCCTAGCGAAATCTTTCTGTCTAAACTTGCGCAACAGACTCTCGAGCTTTACTTCAGCTAGTTTCTTGCTCGGCATCACGAGAGCGGTAGCTATGATTAACCCGCTCGCGTGGTCCGCTGCTCTTAATGCATGCGTTAAACGCTCGGCTGCTGGATTTATCGCTTTAAAACCGTTGTGCTCATTGTGTCCTGCAATCGCCTCTAGAGCATGTAGAGGCAGTTTCCCTTCTAAGATTTCGAGAGCCTTCAAGCCGTGTCGGCTAGGATCTTGCCCAACTTCGTCGTAGTCGATGTCGTGCAGAAGTCCTACCAGTCCCCACGTCTCCTCTTCTTCGCCCAAAACCCGCGCAACTGCCCTCATTATTGCTTCGACCGCTAGACAATGTTTCACCATCCTGTCGTTCTTCAAGTGCTTCTTCAGAAGCTCGAAAGCCTCCCCTCTGTCCACATTCTAGCCCACTCTGCTCGAAGGTAAAAGCTTGATGTTTAATACCTCCATTTTGGAAGGGTTCTCATGAAGCTTCCACAGCATGGATGGTTGAAGGTTCAGCTTCACTCTCATTCGACGCGCTCGGACGGCAGGCTGGAACCTCAGAAGGTTGTAGACTTTTACGCTAACGCAGGCTTCAGCGTAGTGTCTATCACCGACCACAACAAGATCACTCAGGTTTTACATCCCCACGTTTTGACTCCTCCAGGTCTTGAAGTAGCTGTCCGTGAAAATGGGGATGAATTCCATATAGTGGTCATAGGAGCTGAAGAGCTGCCGCCTATGGCTGTGCGGAGCAGCGTGTCCCATGTCTTCGAGTGGTGCCGAGACAACGATCTTTACGCGTTCCTGGCGCATCCATACTGGAGCATGCTCAACGCAGGCGACCTCTTGAATCTGAAGAGTTGCTACGGTGTCGAAGTCTACAACCACGGCTGTGAGGTGGAGATCAGTAGAGGATACTCTGGTCATCACTGGGACTATGTTCTCTCGAAGGGGCTTATGCTCCAGGGGTTGGCTGTCGACGACTCTCACACGTACACTGTCGACAGCCTCGGCGGGTGGTTGGAGGTGGACGCGGAAAGCCTCGACCCTGAAGCTGTCATCAAGGCTCTCAAGAGCGGGCACTTTTACGCTTCAAGTGGCGTAAAGGTCGAGTCGTTCGAGTGGGAGAACGGTTTTGTCCGCATTAAGACTTGTGGAGCGAACGTGGTAAAGCTCCTCTCGGGAAACACGAAGGGCGCATACTTGAGCTTCAACCTACTACGTAAGCTCGCTAACACAGAGGGATTGCCGCTCGATGTTGAGCTTTGGGAGGAAGGCTTCAGGATAAAATCAAGGGAAGTAACTGTTGAAGGGAAATTGAGAGCGAACCTCTTCGTAGAGGTGGTTATGCGCGGCCAAATCCCCGCACGAGGTTACGCGCGGTTAGAACTAATTGAAGGGCTTTGCTCCGCTTGGCTTAACCCTGTAAAGGTGTAAACTGGTGTCGGCGGGTTTGGCTATAAGCGTTGACGTTTGGGATACTCTCCTCAGGCTGGACAGGTATTATGCGTGCTTGGCGGAATCCATCTCACAGGTCACTGGGTTTAGCTCGAGGGACGTGCTCAATGCTCTTCAGAGTGCGCGAGCTAAAGTGAAACATCTCAGAGTTGCGGGCTCGATAGATGTTAAACGAATTGTAGACCAGTGCTTGAGCCTACTAGCTGTAGAGTTGGCAACGACTCCTGAGGCGTTGAAGAGAGGGATAGCAAAGTCTACCTTAGACATAAGGCGGGAGGGACTCGTTTACGAGGATGCGGTGGAGGCTCTAAAACAGTTGCACAACGAGGGTATACCCGTGGTGGCTGTCAGCAACGTGATGTGGTGGCCTGGCTTTGTTACTCGTATTGTGGTCGAAAAAGCCGGGATCGGGTATCTGTTGGCCGCGCAACTGTACGCTGACGAGGTTGAAGCGCTTAAGCCTGACCCGCTAGTCTTTCAGAAAGCTTCTGAAGCCTTAAAGATGGCTGGCTCTACTGTAGAGCTTAAGATTCACGTTGGTGACGACTTCCGTGAAGACTTCCTTGGAGCGATGTCAGCCGGCCTCAAGGGCGTGTTAGTGGATCGACGGGGGGAGTGGGAAGAGGGAGTTTATTTCAAGGGGAAAGGTTGCGTGATAAAGGACATGCGTAAAATTCTCGATTTACTCACCTGAACCCGTTGATACTCAGAGGTTTTTACGCTCTAGTAGGGTAACACGTCCTTCTTACCCTGCAGAGAGCAGTGTGTCTAGTAAAAGCATACCGATGAAGCCTGCAAAGAAGCCTATGGTTGAAGGTTCATCGTGTTCATGGCCATAGATTTCAGGCACTACCTCGTGTACGACGACATAGATCATTGCTCCAGCCGCTAGCGCGCTTGTGAAGGGTAGAGCTGCTTCCACGTGCTCCACTATAAGAGGGGGGATTAGGGCTGAGAGTGCCTCAGCGACGCCGCTCATGATGCCGACAGAGAACGCTAAGAGGCTTCCCTTGCCGGGAACAAGGGGTAGCGCGACCGCTAGACCTTCAGGCACATCCTGCATACCAATCGCTAGAGCTATGACTAACCCGTCTGCGAGATTCCTTGTAGCAGCTGCTCCAACAGCCATCCCCTCAGGTATATTATGTACAACCATGGCTAACGCCACTAGTAGCTCCTTCTTAATCTGTTTGTGCGGCCCTTCCATACCCTTGACCCAGTGGAAGTGGGGTAGAGCAGCGTCAAAGCCCTTGATGAGAGCGGCACCAAGGAGGAAGCCTAGCGTAGCTGACAAGGGTCCTCCGGATTCGACAGCTGGAATTAGGAGACTTGTGAAGGAGGCGACGAGCATCACGCCAGCTGCAAACCCCATGCTAGTGTCCCTAGCCCTCTCGCTCATCTTAGAGCCTAGTAGAACCGGTATAGACCCGATTGCCGTCATAACCGCTGGTATCGAGCTGACGGCCAAGACCCTAAGAAGCAACGGAGCTTCTTCAAAGGTCTTAACTATGACCTCTGTCACCCAACCCATGGCATCTCTCTCAGCTAATTCGGAAAAGTTTAACGCTTGTTAAGCGAGTAAAGAGAACACCACCAGAGTAGTCGAAAAAGCTAGGAGAGCGCCGGCAATCAACTGCCTAAGATCGTGGGCTTTAAGTTCAAGACGCGCCCACGCCACTGGGATTAAGAGAATGTAGAGGGGTGAAGTCTCTAGGCCTCTAACCAGCACTAGAGCTGTAGTGGGACCGGCTATGCCAGCCGCGTGAACGCTGATCTTCCACCGGGCGAAAACAGTTACAGCTGCCAGCCCCGCACTACTTAACATATAGGAGAGGGAGAGTACGGCATAGATCCAGTAGCCGCGCCAGAGCGAGTAAAGGATGCCTGAGGCATAGGATAGAATACTGATGAGATAGTACTTCCAACGCTTTTCTCGATTAGAGACGAAAATGTCAACCTTCTGCTTACCTGAGTCAATTATTATTGGCAAGAGAGGTAGCGCCGTTTGCGTAAGAATAAGTACGAACAACGCTTCGAACCCACCTAAGTTAGCTTTATGCCATATTAGCAGGGCTATAAACCCACCATATAGTTGAGGCGCTGTTAACAGAGATATAGCTTGAGCCACTTTCCGCTTAAGCACAAGCGGGTAGAGGCGGAGAGGCTAAGAGGATTTCGCAACCTGCTACCTTTAAGGGTTTAACGCTTCAACTTACTAGCTTTTACAGTTAAAAGGATCACGCCGATGTCTATAATGAGAGGAGCTAGGAGTGTAAAATCTTTGTAGCCTGACTCCCATAATACTCCACCCACGACAGGGGCTACAGCTGCGATCAGTCCGGCTAACAGGTTAGAGGTTGCTAGCCAAGACCCCCTCAGATCAGGTTCTGGAGCTTCCCAGAATGCGGTGATGAAGGGTATGAAGCTAACGCTTCCAGCGCCATACATGAAGCCGAAAGCTCCAGTAATTCCAGCGAAGACTAGAGCTCTAGGGTCATCTATGAAAGCCATAACAATCGTGCCAACGTAAAGCAGCGTGCGCGTCGTAATGAATACCTTTAACCAACCAAACTTATCGGCTAGTGCGCCAGCTACAGTTGAGAACAGGACAAGCACGGCAAGACCAACTGTGTTCATCAGACCTATAGTGTAGGGGTCTGCGTGTCGAACTTCAACAAGCCATAGGGGAAGGTAGGAGAACGAGACGCTCATGGAGAATCGTAAAAAAGTCACGGCGAGTATCCAGATCATGTAATCCCCTCTCGAGAGAACGACCTTAAATCCTCTAAGTATAGAAGAGACGCTCGAGTTCGATCCACTCGAACCTCTTCTACCAGTGTCCTCAAGCGCGAGAGCTACAAGAGCTGCACTTAAAAGGGCTGCGAAAAGCTGGACATAGAAAATCGGGCGTATGCCCTCCACTGTTAAACCGCCGAAGGTTACGACTAACATTGTTGCCACGGGCGGTGAAAAAGAGCTAAATATGCTCCAGACTGAGCGTGACATCCCCATCGCCTTAGCCCTTGAGCCGCTGGAAGTGGTTTCAACAATTATTATATCGGATATTGGAAAAACGAGAGTGGGTACGACCGATAGAAGGACAGTGGCTGGCAGTAGAAGAAGCCAGTTTACAGCCAGAGCATATATAAGAGCGGAAGCGGCGAACAAGAGCAAACCGCAAAGCAAAGCTTTCTTTGTTCCGTACTTATCCATGAACCAACCTGCCGGTATAGCTGCTAAAGCTCCGATCAAGCTCCCTAGGCTGGAGAGAAGACCGAGTACCAACGGAGTGGCGCCAAGCAAAGCTGTGTAAAGCTGGCTATACGTAGCCGGTAGAGCGAAAGCCCAATTGAAAATACCAGTTGCGGCGATGAGAACTTTAAACCGTTTATCGAGCTTTGTTAGGAAGGGTTTTATAGCTGCGCGGACGTAGCGGAGAAGCACGAACCTGCTTTACAAGCGTTCTAATAACGTTAACCTATTAACAACGCCGTTGGTTTGGAAAGGCATTTTTATCCATTCATTTAAGTGGATGCGTGAAAGAGTTTTGGGAGTTCATGGGCTTAAGCGGTAAGAGAGTAGCTGTCGTTCATCATGATGACCTTGGCATGTTTCACGCCCAGAACGACGCCTATCGAGCGCTTCCCTTTGCTACAGGATCGATTCTGGCGCCTGCGCCATGGGTACCCGACTTAATTGTAAACAAGAAGCCTGACGCGGATTTGGGAGTACACCTCACGTTGAACAGTGAGTGGTCACACTGCAGGATTAGACCACTTACTTGTGGTAGAAGCCTTAGGGATGAACAAGGCTACTTGTTCAAGTCTCTAGATGAGGCTTGGAGGAGTGTTAGAGTTGAAGAGGCCGAAGCTGAGTTTAGAGCTCAGATTGAGCAAGTTGCCAGGCTTGGCGTCGACGTGACTCATGTTGACACGCACATGGGCTCTATCGCACGCCCAGATCTCGCTGAAGTATACCTGAAGTTAGCCTGCGAGTATCGTTTGCCAGCTCTAATACTGGAAGACGTTGAAAATCTCGCCGTGCCAGCTGAATACAAGCGGAGTCTTAAGGCACTGGCGAACAAGGTCAGGATGCCGCGGTTGAGGCTTGCTGGAGTGCCTTACGTTAACTGGGATTTGGAAGCAAGGTGGCGCGCTTTCAGAGACTTCCTGCTCGAAGCAGAACCTGGCGTGTATCACGTTGTTCATCACTCGTGTTTTTTCACTGACGAGACAAGAGATCTCCCCGACATTGGGATCAGAGAAGGGGATTACAAAATTCTCACAGATAGGGAGATAAGGAGAATCCTGGAAGAAAAATGGATCCTCATCACGTACAGAGAGATCCGAGACGCTTTCAGAAACTTCATGGGTAGTGAACCATGGATTGCTGAGAGCTAGTTAGGGTTTTGAAATCTCATACCATATCGTCCTGTACTCTGGTCCTATCTCGAACACCGTCCACTCGCCTTCCACGCGTGTCGCAACTTTCTTCATTCTCTTGCCAGTATTGTCGAGCGCCCAAACTTCACAACCTCCTTGAGCTTTGATTCGCACGCGGGCTTTCACACCTTCTACGACTGTAGGAGAGGACCCCCAACTGCCCGCTGAAGTGACAGCTCCGTTAAACCGTTCGAACTCTAAGGTGTAACCTTCTTTAGTCTCCTGAACCTTTGAAACCACCATCCCTGTATCGTACCTTCTTACCACCATGTTCCTGTTGGCTGTGTAGCCGAGTGCTATGAAGAGCATCCTATTTGAAGAGTCTAATGGTCTGTCGTCTACTGAGGTTAACCCTAACACACTGAAACCGTTTAAGAGCGAGTTCCCTGGCTCTACTACAACGCTACCAAAGTCGAAAGTCCTATTGGCTCCAAAGCCCACTATGGCTACAGTTTTTGAAGAATTTATCATAATCACGCACCTACCTTTAATACTACAATCCCATATAACGTGGCCGTTATCAGACCTGTAAACGGGCCCCTTTTCCTCCACCTCAGCTTTCTTAACTGTTTCCTCACCGAGTTGAAGAGCAAACCTGTGTATAAGAGGTGTCACAGGATTCCATCCGAGGTGATTGGCACCGGGCAGGTTCCACGCGCTAAGCTTACCGCGGACGAGTAAGTCGAGCTCAACTTCGCGATTTATCGTTAAAGTGACGAGCTTAGAAGCGGGTTGAACGTCACCCCTCAGGTATATCGCGTGGGCTAGTAGGAGTGAAGCCATCTTAGCAGGGTGTTGGTCTACGTCAAAATACCCCCTAATCCTTCTCGCGTCCCTCGGGGATCCACCGTAGTCGAAAGCGTAGATACCGTCCCAATCCTGTAGCGCAGCGTAAGCTGATAAAATAAGATACGTCTCAGCGTCATAAACGTTGGGGGCGGGGTGGTTGTACTCCGTCACCGTGAAAGGCTTCCCTAAAACTCTTCTAGAGGCGAGCCACGTTATCGTATTTTCTCTAGGTTGGTTGACCATGGGTTCATTTACCACATACCAGTTTTGAGGGTCCCAGGGCGTGCCGGGGAATATCGGGTGCTGCCAGTAGGCATGAGTGTCAACTGCGTCGAGCTCGGACATTATAACGGGAGTGCTACAGCCGGCTATGGTCCCTATGATTAACGCCTTAACTCCCAAGCTCCTCAAGTAATCGTACATTTCTACGAAGTAACTTCTCTCAGTCTCCCAGAGAAACTCCGACCAGTCCTTCCTAGCCTCTAAGGGTCTACCGAAAAAGTCTTTGGGAGATAAGATCCTTACGGTACCAGCTTCAAGGCTTTCATCTTCATTTAAACCCGCGCCCTGAAAGCGTCTCATTGTAAAGTTAGCGAAATAATATATGGTCTCTAAAGCTCCTAGATTTGAAATATCAAGCCTAGCGTTTTCATCAGATGCTGTGACTCCCAATACAACCTCGTATGTGTTCCATTCAGGTGTTAGCTTGATCGATACAACTTGTGAGATAGCGTGCCAGGGGTCGTGGGCTTGACGCAAGCAGACGGTAACCCAGGCCTCAGAGTCCGCTTTCGCCATGAAACGTACAAGGTAGGTTTCCTCCTCCGCGACTTTTAACTGCGGGTAGTTGAACTGGACGTGCCAGCCGGCACCCCCTTTCCTTATGACCCGTATCCTTAAAACCTTCATACCATTCACTTCAATTATGTCATGGCTCGACTGAGCCGTGCTATGCCTCTCTACGACCCAGCCAGTTAAACCACGCTCGAACCTCGGGTTGGCTAAAACTTCCTCCCCCAGCCGGGTCTCTCCCCCCCAAGCTTGGACAAGTTTCTCTGTGCTACCGTACTTCGTCTTGAGCCAGCGGTTCCACTTCTCAGCTAGACGTTGTCTAAATGTCTCAGGTAGCCTATCTATTACCCCGTCGAGCCAGGAGTGTATCAAACCTTGCTCGTTAACGATTTCAACGAAAGCCACCGCAGGCTCCTCCGCGTAACTTGTATTCGTATATGGGTTCCTATGAGTTAAGAGTTGTCTCGCGTACTCTTTGTGGAGCTCTTTTACCTCGTCGTCGAAAAAGCCAAGCACCTGCTGGTCCTTCCAGTCTACTCTCTCGATCTCGACGGGCAAGTTGTCAGCAGAGGTAAGCCTTCTCGAAACAAGAAGGTTGAGGTTCACGTAGATCCCGTTCTCCTTGAGTTTTGCTATTAGGTAATCTAACCTGTCTAGCGCGGCTGGGTTGAGGCGTCTTGTGCCTGGCTGTTGGAAGATGTTGAAGCTCTCCCAAGCCGCGTCCATGTGGTGGAAACGGACGATGTTGACGCCGAATTTCGCCAGTCGAGAGGCAATGCCCTCAGCTTCGTGCCTCGTGGGAAAGGCGGCACTTCCGCAGATGTTTACACCGAGAAACTTTATCCGCTGCCCTCCTACGTATAGGTGTCCATCAGGACCTACGTAGACGTGTCCGTATTTTCCAGCTGGGGTATGTAGGTACCTCCTGAAACTTGTTACGGTTTCAGACGAGTCATCCCATGGCAGGTAAAAGGGGAAGAGCGGGGTTGCACCAGCTCTATTCCGCTTTTCCATTACCCACCAAGCGATAGTAGCTCCTATCAACAGTGCTAAAACAGTTAACGTTAACAAAATCCACTTCATGGAGAATTTGTTTCGGCTTCCCTTAAATAAAATTGTTTCGCTAGACAACCCAGTCTTCCACGCTTTCGTGACCTAGTATGAGCACTCTTGCAAAGCCGACTAAGAGCACGGTCAGCCAGAGGGGCTGGTAGAATAGCAGGTAAACGGGAAGAAGGTGAACGTGTGAATTCATCTTAACGTACCTTGCCACTGCCGCATGGAATACTCCCAAGGAGATGAGTAATAGAGCTAGCATTAGGGTGGTGACAGCATAAGCTATGTGTAAAGTAAACGAGAGGAGGAAGGCGAAGGGAATAATGTCCTTGATAACTGAGGATAACGATAGGAAGGCAAGGTATATGGCTTTAGGGTAAGAGGCGTTGTATAGAGTGTATATCACTGCTGTCGTCAAGAGAGAAGGGAGAGAGGCTAACAGCCCTATCGCGACAACATGGGGCATCTTCAACACGGCCTTAAGCACGTCACGATAATTTTCCTTTAACCAGCTTGCAAGAGCAACAGCCCACCTTTTCCTTTGTTTAAACCATTTCTGCCAGCTGTGTGGAGCATAATTCAAGACGTGAGTTGTTTCCACGTAGGAGAAGCGGAGACCTTTAACGAACGTTCGAAGAGCTAAATCAAAGTCCTCTGAGAGCCTTGGCCTAAAATAGTTTAGCTCCTCGAGAGCAACACGTCTCATCGCAAAAGCTGCACCGTTGATCGCTATCGTTCTCCCAGCTAGCTTGGCCATGAGCTTGCTCGCGAAGTTGTATGCCGTGTACTCCATGTGCACTAGCTTCGATAGCAGACCTTTGCCTATGACAACCTTCTTTATGTCCACGATGTCGTAGGACTCCATGGCTTCGACAATCTTCCTTAGGAAGTCGGGATCCTCGATCAATACGTCGTCATCGAGAAAGAGAACGATGTCACCTCGCGCTAGCTTGAGTCCCTCGTTCAAAGCGCTAACCTTCCCCAGTCTACCGC
This sequence comes from Thermofilaceae archaeon, assembly GCA_025057995.1. Lineage (GTDB taxonomy): Archaea > Thermoproteota > Thermoprotei > Thermofilales > Thermofilaceae > JANXEW01. Next base: position 90,108 of record JANXEW010000004.1, read on the forward strand.
TTCTAGCTATGAGTTTAATCGGCGCGTGCTCACACATTTCCTTTAACTCAGCTAGCTCTCCTTCGCTCGGCTCGTCGGCGACAACTATTATCTCGAACGGGCTATGATTACATTGAAGCAAGCTCTTAACTAGCCTGACTAGACGCATACCGCCCCTGTAGGAAGGGATGAGGACGCTAATGGGTAGTACTTCACCGCGTTGTCTGAGTTCTAGCAAAGCCATCGCATCCCCCTTTAATTTAGTGAATAAAGCCTCTTCGAATAGTGCGCTATATCTTTTTACCGGAGCGTTATACAGGTACATTGATGGTGAGAGAGTTCACTCTTAACTGGCTTACAGTGAAGCTAATGGAGGGAGACATCACTGAGATTGAAGCTGATGCTATCGTTAACGCTGCTAACTCATATTTAAAACACGGTGGTGGCGTGGCTGCAGCCATACTGAGGAAAGGCGGCTTGGAGATACAAGAGGAAAGCGATAGGTACGTTCGCGAGCACGGTCCAGTACCCGTCGGAGGTGTCGCTGTCACAGGCGCTGGGAAGCTGAAAGCCAAGTACGTAATCCACGCGGTTGGCCCAAGGTACGGGGAAGGAAGTGACGAAAAACTTGCTTCAGCCATAATTTCAGCTTTGAGCGCGGCTGAGAAACTTGAACTTTCTAGTATCGCGCTGCCAGCGATCTCCACAGGGGTCTACGGTTACCCATATGAAGCGTGCGCACGTATTATGGCTGATGTGATCAGAGAGTTCGATTTGAGGGCGAAGAGTCTAAGGAACATCATAGTTTGCCTGTACGGTAGGCAGGCTTACGAAGTCTTTGAAAGAGTCTTTCTAGAGAAGCTGGGAAAGTAGGAGGGTAACATTGTGTAGGTTTTTCGCTTTGGCCGCTCGAGAGCTGTACGATGCAAAGGAGTGGTTTACAGCGTTAAGAAAAGCTGCTCAGAATGATCCAACCATGCCGAAAGGGCGGTCAGAAGCGTCGCATAAGGATGGATGGGGGACTGCGGCATTCACCCAGAATCGTTTAATCTTTTACAAATCCCCTTCATGCATTTGGAACGACTGCATGGCGAACGTCATTGCAGAGAATCTTAAACCCCCCATGGCGGTAGTTGCACACGCTCGCAAGGCCAGTAAAGGGATGCCTCTGGGGGTGGGGGCTGCCCACCCATTCGCACTCCATCTGCGCAGCGGTGAGATACTATTTGTAGCCCAGAACGGGGGAGTTAACATAGAAAAAACACAGGAACTCTGTAAGAAGAAACCTGGCGATAATAACGTTGATTCATTCGTTTACTCTGTAGCTCTTGCTGAAATAGTAGAGGAGAAGGGTTTGAAGGACGCCTTAACTGAATTGCACAGGGAGCTTGAGAATCGGGAAGCCATACGTCACATGGCTAATACCGCCTCGCTGCTTGTAGAAAAAAGAGAAAGTTCCTGGAGCTTTGAGTTAGGCGTGGTCCGCCACGTGCTTGATGAAACGCTGCTGGAGTATGGTGAGCTATACTGGCTTCGCGACGATAACCTTTTTGCAGTAGCCTCTAGCACATTGGCTAGACTGCTAGGCGACCGATTTAAAATGAAACCGATGGAAAGGAATGAGGTCATTGTCGTGAAAGCAGAGGATCTCAGTTACGAGTGTTCCCCTCTTTGAGCAAAGCTAGGGGAGCAAAAGCCGTTAAGTTGAAGAGAGCACAAGCTAGCAACATGTTGCGCGGACCTACGCTGTACCAAAGGTAGCCCCCAACTAGAGGTGAAGGAAGAGCGGCTAGACCAACTACAGCGTCGGAGAGACCGTTTACAGTTGCGACGGAATCGGGTGGAGCCATGAGAGAAAGCATCTTCCTTCTACCAGGCATGTCAAAAGGAAGGAATAGGCTCTGAAGGGCTACAGCTGCTATCATCTCTTCGAAGCTGTCGCTGACACCCATCAACGCATAACCAGCTGAAACTCCCAGGTAATGGAGTATGAGAGCTTTCCCTGCTCCTAACTTATCGGTGAAGTAACCTGCGATCAGTTGAACAGCTTGCGATATAGTAGTGCCTAAGGCTGAGAGAGTTCCAATTTGTTGCGGGGATAAAGTCACAACCTCGCGTTGGAAGATCTGAGTGTAAGACATCGCTGAGAAAACAGCGAAATCGTGTAAAGCTAGAGAAATTGTCAAGTTTAGAAAATCGGGACCCTTAGGAAACTTTGGTTTCAGTAACGGGATTCTCCCCGAACTGTTTCTTTGAACGCCCTTAAATTGGAGAGCGAGTGGGGTTGATAGGGCAAAAAGTATTGCGCTTACAGTGAAAGTTTCCTTGAGGCTAAACTGCTGTGCCATGTACCCTGCTAGGTAAGACCCGAGAGCACTGCTAACTCCGATTAGTAAAAGGTAGATAGAATAAGTGGTGCCCCACAAGTTAGGTGAACTGTTGATGGAAAGAAAACGTAGGGCTCCTTGACCCCTCAAAGTCATGGAAAGGGTATAAATTGATAAAAGCAACATTAGTAGCGCAGGCGATCCTATTATCGGCATAATGAGCAACGTAAACAGTTGACCAAGTGAAGCAAGTAGAAAGGATGCTCTAGTTGAAATAGAGTCCGCTGCTAAACCAGCCGGGAAAGCTAACACGAACGATAGAGTCATAGTCAAACTTGTAGCCAAACCGGCTTGCCAGACTTCTAAACCACTTTCTCTCAGGTAGACTGGAAATAAGGTATACCAAAGGGAGTGAGAGAAAGTGGTCAAAGCAGAGATCATTAAAAATAGTGCGGAGATACTGCCTTGCCGCATACTCTCTTCACACTACCAGCTCCAGCTCATGCGCTTTTCTCAGAAGACTATCGAGAGCCAGAAGACATGTCACTATAGATAACGCTGAGAAAGTCGTTAGAATCGATACTAACAGCGGGTTCCTTTTAGTCCGAACAAAGGTTTTTATCATAAATTCAAACTCCCCGTTTCCTGAAGGGTAGCAGGTGCCGCCGCTGCAGGTGAGTACTGTAGCCTTCATTATGCCCTCAGCAGTATCCAAGACTCCGATCTCGTCGTAGCTTGCATTCATGTTCAGCTCTACGTTCACAGGGACTCCCATCACAATTGCAGTCTTTTTCAACGTTGTCCTCGTAGTTGAGCCAGCTAAACCTTTATCAAAGATCACGTTAAGCGCTTCGAGCCTGTTGAATACGATTCTTACGCTGGGCGATGATATTTCGGACAAGAGACGGGGAACACCATTTAACCTTATCAGGATAAAATCTTCAGAGTAACCCGTGTCACATAAATAGTCTCCAGGCGAACAATACACGTTATACGATGTGGATAGACTGATAACCTTAACTGGAGATTCGAACCCGCGAACTGCTACTGCGGAAAAGAGACTTCCAACCGCTACCGCGGAAATCGCTAACATCAGGAAAAGCTTGGAGAAGTGTCCGAGGCCCGTTGATCCTAGAAAAAGGTATTTGAAAGCTCTTTGACTAGCGGTTAATGCTCTAAGAAGGTGGTGTCTTTCCCTATTTATCACTCGTGGAAGCAGTGCCATACCAGCGAGGAAACCTCCAGCGTGAGCGAAGACTGCGACGCCAGTGCTAGTTCTGGCATAACCCTCTATCACTTGCATAATAAACCAAAAAATAAGGTAGGCTGAAGCACTCGCTGTGAAACAGACTGGAAAGAAGAGATAGAAGAAACACATGGTCAATTTACTGCCAGGAAACAACAACAAGTAGGCTCCTAAAAGCCCGCTAATCGCTCCCGAAGCCCCAACCGCTGGAACAGCCATCGATATAGCCCCTTCGATTGGAATGAAAGCAGCGTGAAAGATGGAAGCAGCTAAACCGGATAGCAAGTAAAGTGCTAGGAAGCGTTTGCCCCCAAGGGCGTTCTCGACGTGTCTGCCGAAGTTATAGAGGAAGAGCATGTTAAAGAAAATGTGGAGAAAGTGACCATGCAGGAACATTGACGTAAGGAACCTATAAAGTTGCCGGACGTCAGCGAGGTAAGCTGGCACGAAGCCGCCAAACCATAACCAATAGCCGCTAATCTGCATAAACCCATAGTCAAGCGATGTTATAGCGTAAGCTATTACGTTGATAACTATTAGAGTTATCGTAACGCGGGGGCGTCCCACCTTTAAGCCTATCTGATCTACAGTGTACGGTATTCCCATTATCTAGGCCCTTACCGCCATGATTCACCGTTATATAAGTATGTTTAAAACTGCAAAGATCTCCTTCTGCGATTGAATACACGACAAGCTTATCAAGTAGGAAGAAAGGAGTTTGGTCATGACGAGCAAGGTCTACTTCGTTGGAGCACAGTTTACTCCTCCCGTTGGTGGAGACTTTCACCGCGCTAGAGAAGGAAGCCTCCCCTTTAAGTTCGGGAAAGCCCTCAAGGAATCGCCTCTCAGTGACATTGTCGATAAGGGAAACATTGTAGCCGTAAAAGTCCACGTGGGTCCAATGGAAGAGGGGGGCTTTCGGTTCATCAGACCCCTCTTCGTACGCATACTCGTCGATTACTTAAAGCAACTGGGTGCTGTTCCATTTATAACTGATACATGGGGTCTTAGGCATGTGTATATGGGAATTCAGAACGGCTTCGGCTTCGACGTTATCGGAGCTCCTCTACTCCCAGCTAACGGCATTAAAGAGAACTTCTTCTACGAAGTTGAGGTGGAAAAACCATACCATTTAAAGAGAATTCAAGTAGCGGGGAACATTCATGATGCTGATGTACTTATCAACTTCTCTCATGTTAAGGGGCACATTAGCCCCGGCGCTGGTGGAGCTATCAAGAACTTAGCCATGGGATGCACCAGCTACCGGACGAGAGGCGAAATACACCAGCTTGAGAAACTTGATAGTATCGGAAAAGCCTTCCAAGAAGGGTGTGTAGATGCTGTAAGAGCGATCCTTAAGAATAAGAGAGGAAAGGCGCTCCATATCAATTACGTCTTAGACGTACAGACGATGTGCGATTGTGCACCTTGGTCTGACATCCCAATAGTACCCGATATGGGTATTCTAATCTCCCAAGATATAGTTGCAGTTGAATACGCCTCCCTGAAAATGATAGATGAAGCTCCCAACATACCAGGCTCTGTAGCAGACAAGCTTGGTGTAAAGCCCGGAGACAACAAGTGGCTGAAAATCCATGGTAAAGACCCGTACCTGCAGGTAGAGGCTGCAGAAAAGGCAGGTTTAGGCACAAGAAGTTACGAACTCATAGAAGTTACTCCGTAGAGGTTGATTATGCCGCGAGTTATCGTTGATCACGAGAGATGCACTGGTTGTGCAACGTGTTATAAGGTCTGCCCTAGTGGGGTTTTCGTAATAAAGCGTGGGAAATCTTACCCAGTGAACGAGGAGAAGTGTGTAATGTGTAGAGCATGTATCACAAACTGTCCAACCAGCGCTATTACGATAGCACATAGGGAGGAGGATTGGCTTAAGAGGCTTTACGGAGGTTAGAAAACTAATTTAAACAACTTATTTTCTAAACTACTGTTCACGTTTTTCGATCATTTGATGATAGCTCCTTTCATACTCGCCGCTTTCAATAGTTTCAACCATTCTCTCAAGCACGTCTTTCACATCCGTTAAATACTCCAAATCGCTCATCCTTAACCCTCTCTTTTCTATCTCGACCGCCCTTTCTCTCAACCTCAACCCAGCGTCTATGCTCATCACAGCAAGGATAGCCTGCCCGTGGAAAGCGAAAGCTGTATGGGTTTCGCTACCTAACTCCGTCAGACGGGCTGCGGCGTTGTACAAGAGTTGAAGACCGCCACCGTTCAGAAATTCTTCTATGAGCTGTACAGCTTCAGCTACCCTTACCGCATACATAGCAAGTAACTCGCTGAAAGACATCCTACCATAGAAGAATGAAATAACAAGCTAATAAGCTTACGCTGAGGATCATTTTTAAGTTGGAGACTTTAAAGGTATGTAATGAAGTTTGCTAGGTGCTCTCTCCGAGCTCCTACAAGCGGTTATCACGTAGCGATAGTTGGGGCTGGACCAGCCGGGCTCGCGGCGGCAGGAGAGTTAGCTTGTAGAGGGCATGATGTTCACGTTTTCGATAAGCTACCCGAGCCCGGCGGCATGCTTATTTTCGCGATACCCGATTTCAGGTTTAGGAAAAACCTTGTGCGTTCAGGAATTCGAGAGCTAGAAAAGCTGGGTGTCACCTTCAAGAAAACCGAGGTAGACGGTAAAATGATCCAGAGAATGTTAGACGACTATGATGCGGTCTTGCTCGCCACGGGCGCATGGAGGAACGTTAAATTGGGAATAAAGGGTGAGGATCTACCCGGCGTTTACTACGGCCTCGACTGGATGTTCAACTATATGTTTCACCTTCTCGGTTATGGGCCTCCACCGCCTGCAACAGGTGAAAAAACAATCGTCATAGGAGCCGGCTTAACAGGTTTAGACGTATGCGAAGTTCTTTACAGAAACTGCGGCGTTAAACCCATTCTAGTCTACAGGAGACCTCTAAAAGTAGCGCCTGCAGCCGTCGCGCTTAGCAGGTTAGCTGAGAAGGGAATAATTCAAGTGGTGGATTCTACTCTTCCTATTGAAGTGGTGGGGAGTCGGAGGGTAGAGGGGTTGAAAGTTGTGAGAACTGAAGCCATAAGCGATAGAAGCGCGCCAGTTAAGCCGATACCTGGAACTGAACACGTAATCGAAGCTGATACCGTTATTGTGTCTGCTGGTCTCCTACCTAGCCCACCCCCATTCCTCAAAGAGCTCGGAGTAGCCTTGGAAAGAGACTATAGGATTCAAGTAGATGAGAAGTTTATGACTAACGTTAAGGGACTTTTTGCAGCTGGCGACGTAATCCATGGAGCAAGCAACGTGGCTAAGGCCATGGAGAGCGGTAAGTTAGCTGCGATAGAGATAGATAACTTCCTCAAACAGGGCGACTGGCGAAGCTCCGAGTTCAATACACCGTAACGCTCTTGATAGCTGAATGCTGAAGCACCCTTGGCACAAAATCTCCTGGAACCTCACCCTGTATAATAATGTAGAGTTTCGGATTGTCTACGAGTAACGGATGTTCAGCTATTACCTGCAGGATATTTATCCCCTTTTCAGCCAATATCCCGGAAACATAAGCTAAAATCCCTGGTTGGTCATGTATTGTTTCAACCACAATACAACGGTAACCGAGCAGTTTAGTCACGCCTCGTAAAAATGGACCTGCGTTCTCCAATTTCTCGAAAAATTCCCTTAAGAAAGGTTCCTCCATTACTTCACGAAGCGTTTCACGCACCGTGCGCCAATCGACTCCACACGCTTGAGCTACGCTCTTGTAAGGGATCGCTATGTCGCCCAGAAACACTCTAGGAGCGCTCCACCCAGGTACACGTTTAACGCTTAAACCATGTCGTAAAAGCTCCACAAGAACTCTTGCCTTAGCGCCACCGACTCCAAAACGCTCGTTAATCTCCTCTCGGAGTCTCATGTTTTTAAATATTCATAATGGTTTCTAAAGCCTTTCTCCGAAGATTGATTGATACTGGAGTATATAAATGTACAAAAAAGCCTATTTCGGTACTCATAAGCACCTCATGTGCCCCAGTACAAAATCGTGATTGGGGAGGAAGAATTGCCCAGAGCATGGTACAACATTTTACCGGATTTGCCCGAACCCTTACCGCCGCCGTTGAGACCTGATGGTTCACCTGTTAAACCACAGGATCTAGAAGCCATCTTCCCTAAGGAGATAATCCGGCAGGAGATGTCGAGTGAACGGTTCATACCGATACCCAATGAAGTGCTTGAAGTGTATAAACTTTGGAGACCTACCCCCTTATTTCGAGCTCATAGGCTTGAAAGAGCTCTTAAAACACCTGCCGAGATCTATTACAAATATGAGGGGGTCAGCCCCCCTGGTAGCCATAAGCCCAACACGGCTGTTGCACAAGCGTACTTCAACATGAAGGAGGGAGTTGAGCGGTTAACGACTGAGACCGGGGCTGGTCAATGGGGGAGTGCTCTAGCGTTTGCTACCAACTTCTTCGGCCTTAATTGTACGATTTACATGGTTCGGGTAAGCTATGAGCAGAAGCCATACAGGCGAGTGCTTATGCAGCTATGGGGTGCTGAGGTCGTGCCGAGCCCCAGTAATAAAACAAGCTTCGGGAGGAAGGTACTCGATCAAGACCTCAGTAACCCGGGTAGCTTGGGGATAGCGATCAGCGAGGCAATAGAGGATGCGGTAACGCACGAGCGGACTAAGTACTCGCTCGGGAGTGTACTAAATCACGTACTACTTCATCAGACAATCGTCGGATTAGAAGCCTATAAGCAGCTTGAAACACTAGACCGTTTCCCTGACTATGTGGTTGGTTGCATTGGTGGGGGAAGCAATTTCGCAGGAATTAGTTACCCGTTCTTCTACTACAAGAAGGTCGGAAAAGCACCGAATGAAGCACGCTTTATCGCAGTTGAGCCAACTGCAGCCCCCTCCACGACAAAGGGAGTATACACCTATGATCACGGTGACACAGCTAGATTAACCCCTCTTCTAAAAATGTACACGCTAGGCCACGACTTTATTCCGCCACCCATTCACGCAGGAGGCTTAAGGTACCACGGGAAAGCACCTACCCTCTGTCTACTTATCAAACACAATGAGTTCGAAAGCATCGCCTACAACCAGTTGGAAGTTTTCAAAGCCGCTGACCTCTTCGCTAAGGCTGAGGGGATAGTACCAGCACCGGAAAGTGCCCACGCAATCAGGGCGGTAGTCGACTTAGCATTAGAGGCGAAGAAAACTGGAGAGAAGAAAGTTATTCTCTTCAACTTGAGCGGACATGGGCTGCTCGATTTGAAAGCCTTTGATGAGTATTTGAGTGGAACACTGAAACCCTATGAATACCCGAAGGAGGAAGTGGAAAAGAGTATTCAGAGACTCTACGATTTATACCCATGGCTCAAGACCTTTAGTTAAGACTTTCGATCGTGTCAATTGAGAAATTCATTTGAGCTCCAGCTGCCGCGTATATTTCTCTTGTGAACTCGAAGCATTTTTCCGCTTCCTCCTTAACCATGGGTCTCAAATGAGAGTCTAGAGGGTTTATAAGTGTAAAGGGGCGTGGCGCTACCATCGCGGCCACCTCGGGGATATCAGCATACTTTAACAGGTTCGGGGGAAAGAGAGATACAGGATAATTGAAGTTGCTCGCTGAAGTCAGCGTCGAGGGCAACGAGAAGAGGGTGACGGCCTTTATTCTCTCGTCCAAAGCAGCGGCAAAAAGAGCTACGACAGACGCTTCCCGCTCACCGTATACATGTACTTCTTCGAACCCTCGCTCCCTGTATAGGTAGTCAACAGCCCGCAACGTATCAAAACACTGGAAACCAAGTATATGGCGACCTAATAGAATCGAGTTCTTTACCGCAACCTCCTCGTTGGATGATGTCTCTCCACTTCCCCTGTAGTTGACCACCATCAACGCGCCGCCCGTCCTCAGCCATTCCTTAATCCATTCTTGCACCAAGAAGGTTGAGACGCCTCTCGGTGTTAGGTAGAGAAGGCACTTTTCCTCCTCCGACGTCGTATGTTTGATGAGAAGCGCAGGCACTACCACGTCAAGCTCCGTTCTTATAACCATTTTATCGAGCTGGAGCTCTTCAAATGACTCAGAGCCCAATTCCTCGATGCTAAAGGGTTCTTCGGGGAAACCTCCAAAAACTTCCCTAATCAACGTGCCCCGTAAAGTGGGCACAGCTTGGAACCACTCTTCCAGGCCCACTCTCCTCGCCCAACATAACCGTTCAGCCTTTTTAGAGTAGAGAGACGCTATCGTCTCCCCTTTCGGGTGAACGAGGCAGGATAGAGAGAAGGAAGTGTCCGGTTCTAGATCGAGATCAACCTCCTCCAACCGCTCCTCAACACCTTTCAGCCACCGAGTAAGCCATCTATAAGCGGCGAACCTCATCTCGTAACTGTAGCCGTGGCCTGCGAGCAACTCCACATAGGCTAACCTATCCAGGGCGTTCAGCATCTCGTAAACCTTCCTAATCCTCAGGTATGCCCGCCTAGCCCTTAGCACTGGGAAGACTTCATCGTAAACGCCAGCTACTATCATCAATGGCTTTGGCGCTATCAATGTGAGCACATCGCTTGTATTCGCGAAAAGCATCATGTTCGGAACGCACTCGCAGAAGCAGCGACCAGAGACCACTTGATCCTCGAGAACCTCCGTTGAAGCCACCGGTACAACGACTTTAACCCTCTCCTCTAGGGCTGCTAGGTACATCGCATGATTTCCGCCTCCAGAGCTGCCTGTAGCACCGATTCGCTTTGCGTCAATCTCGTCTCTGCTTTCAAGGTAATCAAGGGATCTTATGTTGTCCCACAAGATAAGTCCAGGTAAGCTCATTCCCGTAGCCAAAAGCCGGACACCCTCCTTGTGTCCTTGAAACCAGCGATCTCCATAGCCCACCATGTCGAGAGCCAGAACGGCGATTCCAGCCCTAGCTAGCGTGGCCCCTATTGCTTGCACGTGATACTCATATTTACCACGCGGATAATGACCATGGAGTTTCAGGACAGCTGGATGAGGTCCATCACCTTCGGGTAAGTATAAGTTTCCGGTAACGAAGAAGTTTGGTCTGCTTTCGAATATAACGTTTTCAGTGATATAACCTCGCTTTTTTCTCCTTGTTACAACCTTCGCGTTTAGATCACCCCTCTCTGGCTCCACCATCATTGCCTCCCAAAGCTTAGCCCTCAATCTTTGCTTCCACTCCTCAAACTCAGAGGACACAGAAGGTCTTCTCACTCGCTCATCTAGCTCCCTACAAAGACGAGCGTAGTGCTCTTGCAACATCTCTTTGTATTCGCGCGGGAGTACTCGAAACGAGAGAAGATCCTTCAGGGCGTACCACCTTGAAATAGCGATCTGAGTAGCCTCAGTGCTTCCTCTGTAAGCTTCTCAGCCGATCCCTTAGCCACAAGACATGCCGGTGGTGTTACTTCATACCCACCCTCGTCGTAGACCTCAAGGGTGGGTACGTAGCCGATCGCGTCATTCGTGTAGCTAGCCACGATTGTCAAGCGGCTGGGAGAGAAGGATTTGACCTCTAAGCCCACCTCGACGAACGGCTCACCCGGCAACCCGACAATTGCGGTTTGTCCTAAGCGCACAGCTTGCACCTCTGTCGTCAGCCTGCTCCCACGTGCACGCATTTGGAGCCTATGGGCGGCTTCAAGAGACCATCTGGCTAGAGCAAGCTTTGTGCGAAGCTGACCTGTGGTCAATTCTTCCGCTGACTTCTTCTCTAACTCCTTCTCGAGAATCTCAACCTCCTCTGGTTTGACTTCGGGGATTTTCAACGTCTCGAGTTCAACTCTACAGCGCTTAGAGGAGAGAACATCAACTTCGCTCGGCTTCTGTCCCATAATAGACTTTACAGCTTCGCATGCTATAGCCGTTCCCATCTCCTCTACGTCCCTGAAAGTCCCAATTGATCTGTCGTATACGTTCTCTAGCGAAGTTCCCGGAGTCATGGGGTTGATGTCGCCGCAAGCGCCGGGTAGGAAAATCGTCTTGGCACTGGTAAGCCTTTCAAATGTCCGTGATACGGCACCAGGGTAATCCGCTGAAATAAAGAGGTTATTGTGACCGAGCACGACGGCGTGGCACGCGAAGTTGACAATAGCCGCCTTAGGTCCTTCGGAATCCTCAAACAGGATCGTTAGAACATCATTGTCGAGCAACATACTTTGCGGTTTCCTCCGGTTTACAGTCCACCCGTCGAGCCGCCCCTTGCCGAGCCTCACTTTAGCCGCTGAAACGCGCTCATTAGCTTCGAGAACCGCGCTAGCGACAAGAGAAGGCACCAGCCTCCAGTAGTGATCCAGGCAGCTTCTTTCAGGCTCGGAGTCGATGCCAAATACTGAAGGACCGGAGTGTGTATGTACGGCGGTGACCATTATGTTATCAACATTCGCGCCTAGTTCCCTCCAAACAACGGTTCTCAATTTCTCAACAATCTCTTGCGTCGGGTAGAGTAACTCGAGCGAAACTAACACGAACAACTCTGAGCCTAACTCTATCACAAGAGCTCTCGCGTGTAAGTTGTCATGCACTCCTTTCGCAGGACCAGACCTTAAAGCATAGCCGCCCATCGGAACTCCAATGGGCGGTGTGATTACCCTTTCAGCTATGCCGACCTTAAGCTGACTCACATCTCCATACTGGGGAGAGAGGTATTTACGTTTGCTCCAGACTCCAACTGGTTATTTATGGCTTCTTCAAGTAGCAAAAGGAAGTTCGAGAGTTTGTCGAGGGGTATCCTAAAGCCTGCTGCAAAGGAGTGGCCGCCTCCAGACCCGCCGACCTTAAGTGCAGTTTCACGAAGAGCCAAGTTAAGGTTGATTCTTGGATCCCTAGTCCTCACGCTGCCAACGTACATGCCTTTTTTCTCTTCAACAGAGACTCCGACGGGCTTCGCAGTGATTACAGCAGCGTAGAAAGCTGCCAAACCGACGCTCGCAGGAGGGTTGATGACGAACGCTAGTAGATCGGTGGTTTTAACGAGCTCTGGAAGCATAAGACGCATCTTCTCAATCGCCGCCGACTGCTCGGCTGCAAGTTGAAGGAGTCCGGGTATCTTACTGGGAAGCTCGTTTCTCGCTAAGCTCTCCACGACAGACCTTTTAGCCTGATAGTTCCTACCGAGACCATCAAGGGCTAGTACCAATACACCAGCCTGCATGACAAGGCTCTTGATATCCCATTTCTCAAGCGCTTTCTTAACCCACGGTGACGCGAGAGCATAGTCGCCAATTGCTCCATACAAAGCTACTCGACTCATCTCCCAGCTCGGTTGAAGAAACCTAAAAACGAGCTCAGCCGCGCAAGGACCCTCCTCATGAAGGAATTCGAGGTTTGGAGCACTCAGAGCTCCGCTTAGTGGCAAGGGGTGGTGATCAATATAGATGACATTTCCTGGAAAAGCTCTCAGCTCCTCGTTAAGGAGGTGGAGGGTAGCTTCGTCGAGCGAGATATCTAGTACAACTACGCGCTCAAAGCCTTTTGCGAACTCCCTAAAGTCGCCTAGCAAGCCAGCTGGGTGCGTGAAAACGACCTCTCCGCCCAATACCGACTTTGCTATTGCTGCTGCTGTTACTCCGTCCGCGTCACCGTGAGAGAGGATGAGAGTTTTCACTGGCACCCCCGGTGAGCGTTACTACAGAGTTTTTCCGATAAAAAATTCTATTCCATTCTCTCTACAAAGCCTTCGCAACTCGTCCGCAACCCGTTTAGGAGCGGTAAGCACGATGAGGATTTTTCGTGACACAGGTTTCCCGAACTTCTTTTCCACAACATCTACCTTCCTAAGCAGTTTACTTGCTTCATCGACGCTCTCCGCGTGAGCGGTTACCTCACCGACGAGTAGCGGCTCCTCACAGAAGATGTTGATCTCCTCGCCTTCTATCTCCACCTTTTTGAGCTCCCTGCCATATGGAAGGAAGCCAGCATCAACATATTGCTTCGTTAAGAGATCTCTGACAAAGTCCTCAAATGTGACACCGGCAAACTTGCTTAACTGACTGAAGCCATAAAACATAGCTCCCCGTATATCCTCGTAAAGTCTCATCAACCGAGCTTGACCCTCTCGCAGCTCAGCCTGCTCATCTTCAATCTTAGCGATACGTTCGAGCATTCTGTTAAAGTCCTCCCTCAACTTGGCCTGCTCTTGAGCTATCCTAACCTGCTCTTCCCTCAACTTCATCTGCTCTTGAGCCAACCGAACCTGCTCTTGAGCTATCCTAACCTGCTCTTCCCTCAACTTCATCTGCTCTTGAGCCAACCGAACCTGCTCTTCAGCAAGGGAATCTAGTCGTTTCAACACTTCCTCATATCCGAGCAAACCTGCTACCGAGTACCTAAATTCTCGATCTTCCTCTAAAGCACGAAGGAAACGCTTTTTTTCTTCGGCTGTCAACAACATGCATGGAAGAAGCCTACAAGCGTATTTAAGCACTACCTCGTTATAGAGATAATGATCTGGGGCTTTTTCTCTTGTAAGACTTGCTCATTCATTGTTCACACGACAAGGTACTTTTAAGGCTATGGATACAAGCAGGTACTCAGGCTCGATCTCTCGGATAGAGTATATAAACTCTTCCGGATTGCTTCTACTATGGACTTCAATCTCTATTGTCCATCATGTGGAAAACGCTACAAACCTGTTTTGAACCTTTGGAAATGTATATGCGACTCGCCACTCAACGTCGAGAAGAAGCTTGAACGAGGGGGCGAGCTTAAAGGGTGGGGAATCTGGAGGTACAAGTTGTTTATCCCGCTTCTCGCCGACGATGTCGTGACCTTGGGTGAAGGGGGGACGCCGATAGTTAGTAGAAAGATCGAGGGGGTTGAAGTACTGCTGAAACTGGAGTACATGAACCCGACGGGCTCTTTCAAGGACAGAGGGGCATCGGTAATGATATCCAACTTAAAGGCGCTTAACGCTGAGAATGTCGTAATAGACTCATCGGGAAACGCTGGAGTGGCCGTAGCGGCATACTGTGCTGCAGCGGGGATCAGCTGTAGGGTCTACGTACCATTCAACGCACCGAGCGCGAAAAAACGCCAGATCCTACTGCACGGAGCTGAACTAGTTGAGATACCGGGGCCTAGAGGCAGTATATCGAAAAAGGCTATAGAGGAAGTATCGAGAGGCGCGGTCTATGCAAGTCACATGTGGAACCCGTTTTTTATCGAGGGCTTAAAGACTATTGCATACGAGTGCTGCGAGCAGACTGGAGCGCCGGACGCCGTGATCCTTCCTGTTGGAAGCGGAGGACTTCTCTTAGGCGTCTACTGGGGCTTTAGAGAAGCGAAAGAAATAGGTTTGATCGAAGACGTGCCGAGGCTAATCGCCGTGCAAAGTGTAGGGTTTACGCCACTGTATGATGCAATTTATGGTCCCTATGGTGTCGAGCCGCCGACTGAACCTTTCGCCGACGGCATAGCAATACCCAACCCGCCGAGACTGAGGCAGCTAGTGGAAGTTATACGGGAGTCGAAGGGTGATGTAGTAGTGGTAGATGATCGTGAGACTTTCGACGCTCTATTAAGGTTAGCTAAGACGGGATTTCTAGTAGAACCTACCTCAGCAACCGCCTTAGCCGCTTTTCAAAAAGCTAAGGAGAAAGGCTTGCTTGAAACAGGGGAACGCACTCTTCTCCCATTGACGGGGACCGGCCTTAAGGCTTTGGAAAAAATAGTTAGAATAAGAGGTGTCGACTAATTACTATGACTATTCTTTACGTTGAGTTAAGATAGAGGTAATACCTTAGGCCAACTAAGATCTCAGATCCAGTTACTTAGGCAAAGCACTTCGCCCTCTAACGCAATCTTCTAATTGGGATGACGTAGCAGATTTTAAAGCTTCATGGCTGCGCGCTCTGGAGCACAAACTATAACCTTAGAGAAAGTAGATTAAAAGTAGAATTGTAATAACTTATTATAGTATTTAGATATTTAACACGAGATGCTCCTCTAACAATACTCAGACTAATACCATGAAAATAACTTGACACCTAAATTTCTATGAGTAGTTGTTACAGTTCTAGTGTGTAGTAAGCGCGCTTCCTGCGCGCTCCTTTGCTCTCAAGCCTTTGGAGTACAATGTACCCAACCTCACATGTGTTCTTAACGTGAGGTCCACCGTCGGCCTGTATGTCGACGCCCGGTATCTCGACAACTCTAATTTCATGAACGTCAGGAGGCAGACGATCCGCTAACTTGACTATCCCCCTTATTTTTAGAGCATCTTCACGGGGAAGCCAGTAGACCTTTACTTCCTTACACTCCTTCAAGATCCTGTTTGCCTCTTTTACGGCATCTGTTACTGCTTTCTTCCAGTCCTCGACCCCTGAAAGGTCGAAGTCATCTCTCGCACCTTCTGGTGTTATGTGACCTCCTGTAACCAATGCTCCGTAGAGCCTATACAGGACGGCAAGCAAGACATGACTAGCTGTATGGAGACGCATCATCTTGTACCGTCTCTCCCAGTCTATAACCCCCCGCAAGCGATCCCCAGGCTTTAACCCGGGATTTTCAGAAACTATATGAGCCACATCATTATTTTCCTCCACCGCCTGTAGGACTTCAACCCTCTCCCCATCCGGGAGCTCGAAAAACCCCTTATCAGTATCAAGCCCTCCGCTAGGTCCTGGGTGAAAAGCAGTTTGGTCGAGAAAGATTTTCAACCCATCAACCCGCTGTATAGTCGCTTCAAACTCCCGTACATAGCTATCGTGTTGGAATAAGAGCCCAACCATGCTGCCACTCCGACTGTAAGGGATTTAAATAATGTTATCCTTATAAAACGTGGATATAAAAAAGAAAACCTCTAAAATCTTCTAATTATTTCTAATTTTTAGACTCTTTTTTACTTTCTTCCTTCTTTTCTTTGTTTTCCTTCTTTCTCTTGCACGGCATACTAGTCTTAACTTACATAGGATTAATATATGTTACGCTTGCTATATACATGAAGTACTATACTAATTTAGCTCTATAGTTTGTTATATTTTGAAATTTTTACTATGTAAGCTATAAGTTTTTTAGAACTTCAAACAGCTTATGTGAAGAAGCCTACACGTTATATAAGCTCTCAACGGGCTTCGCTAACTGAATCATTAAAACATATGTTTTTGTAACATTCGAAAGAATTCTTATTCGAGTTAAAAAGTATAAAGTTTTAACTATATTATGACCTTGTCACGGAGTTGCATTCGACACACAACTTAGATTCTCAAGCCTTGATTTGCAACCAAAGTCAGGTATAAGCCGCTAAGATACTTTCGTGCCTGGAGGGACCTCTTCCTCTGGCACTATGAGTACCGGTTTATCAGCTGTGACCGCTGCTAGGAGCATACCTTCACTTTTTAAGCCCATAACGACTTTTGGCTCGAGGTTAGCCACGACGATAACTTGTTTATTTAGCAATTGTTCGGGTGTGTAATGTTCAGCCAACCCGGCGACGAGGGTTCTGATTTCGCCACCTAAATCAACCTTGAGGAGGAGAAGCTTACGGGCTCTCTGAACTCTCTCGGCTGAAATTACTCTCCCAACCTTTAAGTCCAGCTTCTGAAAATCCTCGAACTTTATAACGCTCATGGCTGGGGTTGGGAAAACAGCTCTAATAAAGTTAATTAAAGGTAATCTGAAATCTTAAATCCAGCCCTTTCCTCGTAAAACTTTGAGAACTCGAGAAGATCGTCAGAACTATCAGGCAGAGATTCAAGCTCACGAGATAACCTTCTTAGATAAGCTACCTCTCTTCCATCTAATACTAAACGACCCTTTGAGAACTCTCGCTCAATTATCTCAAGAGCTTTTCTACCAGCTTCTAGGGCACGCATGTAATCGTCTCGTTCGAGGATAAGCGAACCAGCTATCTCCCAAGCTGATCGTGGGGTCAATACAAGCGATTGAGGATCGGTGTAAGCGTTTGATTCCACCATTAAGTCTCTCAGCTCAGTTTCCTTAACCGCGCGGATAGCCGCATTCATGAGCTCACAGTCATAGTGAAGAATTTCTAAGAAGACCTGTGGCCCTGTTCCACCGAACAGTTTCACGTTTTCAATCTGTTCGTTGGACCACAAATCACAGACCGCCGAAGCAACATTACCCACTAGGCTTGAGTGAGCTGAAGCACTGCTCTTGCCTTCCATCGATATCGGGTAACCCGTAACAGCCTTCAGTATAACGTTCTCATAAGCGCAGTCCTTGCCTGGCCCCCTCGCGCCCGCTTCAAAAGCTTTAAGTGTACGTAAAGCGCTCATAGCTCTCACAAAGGCTGCCAACACGTGTGGAAGCATCTTATGTTTAAACCCTCCAGCCAGTTTCATCGCCGTGTTTGCAAAACCGCAAGCTGAGTCGCCTCCCGGTAGCCTACCATGTTTAACAGTGATCGAGGAAACCTCTCCCCAAAGCCTTGCCACGTCTGCCGGCGCTAAAACTGCTAGAGCTAATAAGATACCTTTCAAATCCCCTCTAACTATAGAGTAGTCGAAAACCTCTTTACCTCCAATAGACTCTATTGAAAGAACATCTGCGCCAGCCGAAGCCACTTCCTCAAATGCGTCTAGCATCTTGGAGTAAGCGTCTTCTCTACTTATATCTCTCGTCCACCGCACATCAGCGACCGTAACGCGAAGAGCCAATCTAATGCCGTGTTCAGAATGATATCGTTCAACGATGTCACGCTGTGTTTCTACTATCTCCCTACCCAACTTGGGGTTGAGCGTAGCTATGTGACTTAACTCCGTTTCTAACTGTAGAGCTCTAATTCCGAGATCTATAGCTCGATCTAAAGCATCCCTGGTGATAGAGGCAAACTCTTCTACCAGCCTCCCCATTTCGTCGGCACTTCTGTTGGGCCAGTACTTGAGCTCTGGTACAACGTGACCAGCACCCACTTCCAAACCGAGACCGTAACGTAAGGGGTGGGCGGATCTACCAAATACCATTTCCCTCCAGTCTCTATATGCTAAACTACTGAAGTTGATCACGTTACGCTCACCCGGTTCCCTGTTTAAAATTTCCTATCCCTTAGTGAGTATAGTTGATTTCTCTTAAATCACGTAGCGTGCGAGCTTAATAATCGCTAAAGAGAAAAAGATAGATAAAGGTAAAGCGATAACCAACAATGAAGCATCCCACGGCCTTATTGCGAAAAGGGATAACGCCGCTGAGATAACATTGTAAACGTAGCTTGTGAATAGAGTTGTAAGGAAGCCTTTAAGCATGAAAAGTATAGATACCACTAAAGAGAAAGCGAGCGTTTGGAGAACCTTTGCGAAAGGTGGATATAGGGGATAACCTATATAGGATAAAGAGAAAATTACAGAGGAGAGTACAATTGCATGCCACGCTTTTCCCGTAAGTTCGTTGAGAAGGGGAAGAAGTAGTAGCCTGAACACCGTTTCAGAGCTTATAGCTGTGAGAGCAGTGGATAGAATAATTGTCAAAGCCGGATGCTGTGTACTTAAAGCTTCTTCAATCGATGGCAGAGCCAATGGCATAATAGTTTCAGCTTGGGCTGCGAAAAACAACGTCGTTAGCATTACGCTTGCGAGAAACGCTCCCGCTGATAAACCATCGAACCAGCTGTCTAGTACTTCGTTCGACTCAGGCAGTCTAAATGGAGTATTCCTGGACTTCAAAGCTACACCGGCAACGGCTACAACACATACAAGAAGGGAAGAAATAATATCGCCATGAACAAATTGAATTATGGAACGGGATGTTGGAGGAATTTGACGCTTACCTATCCAATAGTGAAGATTTAAAATAGTTCGAGAAGAGTTAGCTAAGAAAAGAAGAAGGAAAACTGAAAGCACGACTCGCCGTTTACGTAAACCCGGTGTATCCAACGTAAGAACCAGAATAAAAGCGACTATAAGGAAGGCAGCCAAGCTTGCGTTTATCATAACTGAAATATCCTCCCAGCTTAAAGCCTCAGCCTCCGCTTTAAGGCAGAAAGCTGGCGTCTGCTGCCATTCATACACCTTTAACCCTCCAGCGTGAAAGTCGAATACGTATACGCCGCCACTTGTTGTGCTCAACAGTTCAGCAGCTACTTTTAAAGCAACTGAGGGATCTACAAAAGAAAAATTTACGTATATTGAACTGAAACCCATGCTCGCATCCATACGAAGCTCATAAGCTAAGATTTGACCCTTGTACAATCTCGTCACCCATTCCTTCCCTCTATACTCGTTAAGCGACCGTGCCTTCTCAACAACTGAGGTGCACAAACAAGTAGCTTTGATCTCAAAGTAAGTGACCCTTGAGTAGCCCGAGATCAAGCCCAGCTTTGCCTCTAGGCTTCTAGAGAACTCTACTGTTTTCGCCTTATCAAATACCTCGTAGAAAAGTGGTTCAGGATTCAGTAGCAGCAGTAACACCGAGGTAGACGCTAAAATCGCCGACACTTGTAACAATTTCATTTGTTCTGGACATGATGATGCAAGCAAAATAAAAAGATTCCGGAATGTAGAGAAGGCTTATTTATTCATCATATAGGTTATCGGACACATGATGGCTAGCAACGAGAGGCTCGAAGGAACAATGAAGGGGTCGTATGTTGAAGTTACTCCCAATAAGGAACTCTTGGAAAGGGGTTACGGCTCTCAGCGTGGTGATGTTCTAGAGCTAAGCTTGATTGAAGCTACTTACCTTTTATACAAGGGCGAGCTTCAGGTGAAGGACGAAGAAGGGAGAATCTTAGGCTTCGAAGAGCTAACGAGACTGGCTGCAGCCTTGGATCCCGTTTTCTGGATCAAGCTACTAGTCTACTCGGACTTAAGAAGCAGGGGGTTGAGAGTTAAGCCGATAGAAGGAAGTCCAGTCATGATTGCTGAAAGAAAAGTGAAGGAGGGGGAGAGAAAGTACATGGTCCTTTGTGTAGAAGAAGGGGTTAGGGTTGGCTTCAGGGATCTAGAGATGTACATTAGAAGGGCTCTCGAATCTAAGAGGGACCTTGTTCTAGCTATAATCGACAAGGAAGGTAACGTGTCATACTATAGAGTGGAGAAAAGTATGGGGTGATAAAAATTTGTTTAGCTCCAGATATTCACTAAGTAAAAGCGATCGAAAGAAGCTCGTCGACCAGTTACAAGTTTCTCTCGCTTCGGCAGTCGACTTAATCGATAGAGCTGCAAATATAGAAGTGGCTCGCGTAAGAGATATCGGTATTGAGTTGATAATCGTAAACGGTATCCCTGCTCTAGTACGAGACGGTAACGCCATATACCCTACGCTTTTGGCTACCTACAGGCTCGGTTTAACTCTTGCAACAGTTATCGTTGACATGGGGGCCGTTCCCCATATACTCAACGGCGCCGACGTCATGGTGCCCGGCATTGTAGAGTTTGGAGAATTTAAACCAGGAGACATAGTCTACGTAGCCGATATCAATAAGCGGAGAGTTTTTGCGGTTGGAAAAGCTATTATAAGCAGTGAGGAGCTTAGAAGAGCAAAGAAGGGGAAGGCTATTTGCACTCTCCACTATGCTGGCGACAAGATCTGGAAACTGGTCACCAACCTACTGTAACGCTAGATCATCATGCTAAGATAAAGCCTGCTCCTGTTATCTAGTTTCTCCGGCTCATCTACGATATAAGCTCTACTATAAATGTCCCGCACGAGGAGTCTACCGTCTCTGAGCACGCGTACGCATCTGCCCCACGTGAAGAATGTTAATTCACCTTTATCCGTGATAACCTTCCACTCGTACTTACCTTCTACGCTTCGTATGTTTAACACTCTACGTATTTTCGGCATGAAATAGACAACCTTTAGAACTTTCTCGAGGAGCTCTCGCGACCGGGTATCTAAATTTCTATAATCTCGAAGGATACCCAATTCTTCCTTATCTTTGTATAGGATCACTATCTCCGGATAGGAAAAGGGGAAGGGTCGTCTCGGTCTTACACCGCGGATCAACTCACCGTCGATCTCCACGTCGATTTCATCGAGCCTTGCCTCGGAAACCCTGACTCTCGAAGGTTCAAGGATCTTTAGCTCACTGAACTTGTGTAACATACTCCTCACGGCTCACTTGTTCATTAGCCTCTATTGTAGTCATACGAGTCAAGCCTCTTAGTTGGGCTTCCCAAAGCTTCTTATAGAGACCATCCCTTTGTAAAAGATCTTCATGAGTTCCTTCTTCAACTACTTTACCGTTTTCCATCACGACTATCCTGTCGGTGAAACGAAGAGTTGAGAGTCTATGAGCTATTATAATTGTCGTCCTCCCCTTTGTCATTTTTTCTAATTCCTCGGTTACCTCGTCTTCCGTCAATGCATCTAGAGCCGCGGTTGGCTCGTCCAGTATAAGTACCTTTGGGTTTTTGAGCAAGGCCGCTGCCAGCGCTACTCTAGCGCGTTCTCCGCCGGAGAGCCTTGAGCCCTGCATGCCTACTTCACTATCATAAGCTTCGGGTAACTTCATCACGAAGTCGTGAGCTTTAGCAGCTTTTGCTGCCGCGATTATTTCCTCGGGCGCAACATCTCCTTTCCCCAAGGCTATGTTATCAGCTATTGTAGCGTCCAAGAGGACAGGGTTTTGAAGCACTATTGCTACTTGATCTTTGAGAGAGTTTAACTTGATTCTTTTCGCATCTGTATCATCATATTTTATCGACCCAACTTGCGGATCGTAGAGGTGTAAAAACAGTTTAGCCAGCGTCGTCTTGCCTGATCCGCTCGGTCCCACAAGCCCTATTCTTTCACCTCTTCTAATTCTTAGAGTAACGCCCTTGAGAGCATAGTGGATTCCGTCGTAAGTGAACCACACGTTCTCACATTCAATACCACCGTCTAGTTCCACGTCAATTGCATCGGGTGCCTCCTGAACGTCAGGCTCCAGGTCGAGTATTTCAAATATCCTTCCCGCAGCCACAGCCAGCAGCTGTAAATTACGAACGTTCTCTATAAGTCCAAAAACAGGAGAGTAGAACTGCCACATGTAGCTTGTAAAAGCCATTAACGAACCTAAGCTCATGGAACCTTTCAACACGTCATGTCCACCGAACCACCAAATAAGCAAGCTGCTAGCCGTGAACGCAAGCCCCACAGCTGGCCAAATCTGCTGTTCAAACTTAAACACGTCCATTTGAGCTCGTTCATAGTCCGTCTGATAACCCTCGAACTTCTTTGTAAAGTCCTCCTCCTTGCCGAAACTCTTCACTAGTATTGCAGCGTTTATGGTGTCTGAAATCACTGAGACGATCCTAGACCATTTACGCCAAAGCCTATGGTAATACCTACTTGCTGCTTTCCTGTAAATAAGGTTGCCAGCTACGCTAACGGGTATAGGCATCAAAGCGATAAGTGTGAGCCATAAATTCAAAGTGGCTAAAGTAACCCCAACGAAAGCTACCATTGAGGCGTTGATGAATAACGGTATGAAAGCTGAAGTTAGGAACCATTGAACCCTGTTAACGTCGTCTACGACACGCGACCAAAGTCCACCGCTACCGAACCTATCGTAGTGAGTGAGCGATAGTTCGTGAAGTTTTCTGTAAACCCTACTTCTAAGCGTGTTTACTATAGCTACGTTAAGCTTTGTACCGAAAAATGCGTTAAGAGTGTTGAGCAAAGTGTTTACCAAGTTTATTGCGAGCAAACCCACGATCACATAGATGAGCAAATCGGCTCTACCAGCGGTTAACACGTCATCAACAAGTATCTTCATAAGGTAAGGTTGAACTAAGCCAACAAGTCTAATAGCTACAGCAACCACTACTGAAGCTACAAGCAGTGGTGCTATCGGCTTCAGTAGACCAAGCAACCGTAAGATAGCCGCTCTTACGCTTCTCTGCTTCTGCCCTTCCTTCATCTTACTGAGAAGCTGGTTTTTCAACAATTCATAGGGGATTTTACCTACTACCATATTGTTTATAATAGTTACAAATTTATCGAAAGCCTCTAACCTACCCCTCGTGAAAACTGCTAAACTATTCGAACCCTCCTCTGTGTCCACTGTCAAAACGCATGTATTTATGTAACCCCTTATAGACGCTGCCACAACCTTAGACAAAGGTAGCGAGTTCGAGAGCTTTTCGTTAACTACCATAATCCTTCTGTTTGTTAATACAACCTGCTCCTCTCCGTAGTCTCCGCCAACCAAGTCTGTTTTAACTACAGCCACGACCTCCTCGCCATTTTGGAGAAGATCTTTAACAAAGAGGGGGATCTCATCTGGCGAGGGGTACACGAGTATAGAGTTGTCCTCAGCGTGAGACATACCAGCGGGGCAACATACTTTTTAATTTAAGGTTTTCCAATATGCTTTGGAGCTAGACCATCCCAACGTTTGCTTAACTTTAAAAACGTGTACTACAAATTAACATGACCGATGAAGAACCATTGCAGCGCTTAAGTATGCTGAGAAGGTTTCCGATCGGAGGTCATCTAGCTAGGCTTTCTCTAAACCTTTTTCTGTTATGACGAATCGTGCGGCTGCACCGCGAGGTATTGTAGGAGAATCGAAGACCTCAACAACCCAGACATCACCAGCGCGGCGCATCACAAGTCGATGTGTCGAAGCATGAGCGATGATATTACCGCCCGCAGGTATCTTCATCGCAACTCCCCACGGTACAGGCTGGGAAAGCACTTGATTCGTTATGGCTACGACGGCGTTGTAGTGCCGTGCATAGCGTTTAAGCCAATCAAGTAGGTAGTTTATACGCTGCTGCCTCGCAGCAAGCATCTCGCGTCCTTTAAACTCTGCTCTATAAAGCGCTATTATACTATCGACTACAATGAGTCTCGCGTTATCCCGGAGGAGGGACGGGAGGTCTTCGATTACAGTCTCCTCGAGCTCATCTACATTCATCGGCCTGACAACGTATATGTTCTCTAGGGGTTTAGCGACCTCGACTCTTCCTGCTACCGCCTCAACCCTTTGAGGACTAAAAGTCCCTTCCGTGTCGATGTACACAGCCTTGCCTGCTAAACCACCAAGCGCGGGAGGCAGCTGAACAGTTACGGCTAGCTGATGGCAAAGCTGGGTCTTGCCAGTACCAAACTCGCCAGCGAACTCATAGATGTCCCAAATAAACATACCACCTCCCAGCAACTCATCTATGGTCTCTACGCCAGAGGTGAGAGCGTCACGCGACTCGAGAATCCTTGCGTACTCTGACCCCTTGTAAGCCCGCCTGATACCCAGTTTAGCTTTTACAAGCTTGCGTGCAGCTCTCACAAGAGCAACAGCTTTGTCTAGTTCTATTTCAGCCCTCTCGGCGAGCTCCTCAGGGTTGAAGAGCGCTAGGTCTTCTACGTACTCAACAACCTCAGATACCTTCTCGAGAGTGAGTTTACCAACTCCGCTGACCTTCATTTCTTTGACAGGCGTATGTTCCCCCCTCATCGAAACACCTTTACTTCACCGTCTACGAATAATACCGCTTCGCCCCTACTACCCCTCGCTTTGATTAAAGTGTGTAACCAACCCCACAAATTTACGAGCTCCGCCGAGCCAGAGACGACGAAGGGGATCTTGTAGACGCTAGAGATACGCTCCATCACATCTAATGCATATTTAGCTCCTTCAATTACGTTACATGAAAAGCGGTTTTCTAGCTCTTCCACATACACAGGTGCTCTCATCGAGTCCAGCCGCTGAGGTAATAT
Organism: Thermofilaceae archaeon; assembly: GCA_025057995.1. Lineage (GTDB taxonomy): Archaea > Thermoproteota > Thermoprotei > Thermofilales > Thermofilaceae > JANXEW01. The sequence goes on from JANXEW010000004.1 coordinate 115,287, forward strand.
TACCAGTAGATTCCAGAGGAAGTCTGCATCCCTATCTCCACTTAGGTAGATGGGGGGAGGAGTTATGGTAAACTCTAAACCTGAAACGAGCGTTACTCCGGGAGATAACGCGAGCCTACCATAACCGTACCGGATTTCGGCGTGAATAGGCTTTAGAACCACCTTATGTTTGAAAGCTTTTGCGAGCAGGCGTTCAGCCTCATGGTTTCCAACCCACTGCTCTAGCTCTTCACGTCTCAGGCATTTAAGGTGAGGTAAGGATAACCGCAGCTTGCCAACCTCTACGTATTCTTGCCTCAAGCCTTACCCCTCTCACCAATGACTTGTAGCCAAGGGTTACCATAAAGCCAAGTTGGCATAAAGTTTTGCTGAGTTTGCGTCTCCAAGTGATCATCGGAAGTAGCGGAGATGTTGCTGGTTGTCTGTACCTCGCTTATGTCACGTAGCAGCTCCAACATTCTCCATCTGACTCTGTGTCCCTTTGCTGTCAGTCTTACCAACTTCACTTTACCTAACGACTCAATTTGGGCTAATCCCATTTCCTCTAGCAATCGTGCAACCTTACGTGCACGCTTTGAATTCCGATTTATATCCGAGAACTTGGCGTAACCATCGATTTTCATTGTCCAATATATTGCCGCTAACTCCTTGCTGTAAACCATAGGAAAGAAAACACGAAGAGACTAATTAGTATTGTGTCAACCCCTATGTTTTAGAAGTTCTCTTATTCGCGGGAGAAGGAGCCAACCGTGCTCTATGACCCCCAAGCTGCCACGTGAACAATCCCGCTCAGTAAAACGGCTTATCCCATCCGGTTCTAAGCCCGGTATGTAGACAAGTACAGGTACAGGGTCGTCAGTGTGGGATCTAGCCTTAGGTGGAGTAGCGTGATCTGAGGTCACTATCATAGAAACGCCGCTTAGATCCATCTTTTCAAGTAGAGGTTTAACAAAGTGTGCATCTATTTCCTCGATTGCTTCAGCTTTGTCCTTTTGTAAGCCATCATGACCAGGCTCATCAGGCCCCTTAAGGTGGACGTAGACGGCGTCAACCTTCTTTAGCAACGATAAAGTAGCGTTAAGGCGCTCGGAGTAATCGCGGGCTCTATCGCCAGTCGGTTCTCCTACCTCCGCCACCTCCATACCCAATAACTTAGCTATCCCTTTTTCGACAGGCATTTCTACTACAGCGCCGAACTTTAACCCAAACCTTCGTTCAATTGGGTCTACCCTAGGTAGAGAACCTCCCGAGTCTCTTACCAGGATCACGTTTGCCTTAGGTTGACCTCGAGAAGCCCTGGCGAGGTTTACGGGGTGCTGGCTGAGGATCTCAATGGATTTCCTTGTGAACACATTTACGAGTTCCGCAGTCCTCCTAGCTTCAGGGATATCAACTAGTGGCTTACATTCGGCTACTCGTTTATCAAATTTAGCTCTAGCGACCGATATTTTACCAACCTTGGCATACGCTGGATCTGTGTTATCAACTTCATCTGATAATCTGTAGCTGTGGCTACCCACTACTACCACAGCTCGATGCCCTACTGTAGCCTTCACGCGAACGTATCCGTCATAAAGCCCTAACTTCATCCCATCAAGAGCCTTTGCTAATTCTCTCGCTTCTTCTGAGAGCAGGCTTCTACCAACTCTTCTATCCACTATCTCTAAGGTCTGTTCGTTGATTGTAGCGAAGTTCGCTCTGAACGCTACCTCGTAACCCTCTTTTATTTCAACGTCGGCTCCTAGCGCTTCTAGCGGGCCTCTGCCCGTATAATACACGTGAGGGTCGTAGCCTAATAACGCCATAACAGCTGCATCACTCTCAGGCGCAACCCCTTTCCCTATAGTATACATCAAACCACACAGGGATAGAGAGGCTACTTTATCTAGAGCTGGCGTGTTCGCCATCCCCAAGCTGGTGGTATAGTCTGAGAGAGAGTCTGCAGCTCCATCGATGACTAAGTAGATTAGCTTGCTCATCAGTCAAGCTTGAACAAGTAAGTTATTAAGTTTGAGCTTTAAAGCCCTTTTCTAGTTTCTCCATCAACGAGATGATCTCATGAAGGGCGCGTCGCAACCTATTTTGCTCGCTTGGAGTCGCTGCAGCAGGGCAATGAAGCACATCCCTAGCTAAGTTACAAAACCTCGCAAGGTCTGCTTTTACACCACTTTGTACGGAAGCCTTTCTCACCATAGATCGGAGAGAACCCAAATTCACTTCCACGATGTTCGAGGGTAGAGTGCCGAGCGATAGAAGCATGCTAGATGAGAGAAATAGTAGACCCCGCACAGCTAGCTCTTTCCGTCGACCGAAGTCGTCACTCTCCAAAGCCCCTTGTAAGTACTTTTCCCCTAACAGCCTGTAACTCTGGGAGAGTTGGTCAAAGGGTGTAGAGGCTAGCTCAGCCCAAGGATAAGAAACTTCAAGTATCTTCAGCTTCGCCAGCTGTTTCAACTCCTCCCAATCTATAGCTTGCCCTTCGAGTCTCCAGTATAGGGCTGAGACTCTTGCTCTCACTTCTTCCGCTACAAGCTCCGAGAGAATCTCAACCACTCGTGGAGGCGGGCTAAGGCCGCGTTCGCCTAGAACTTCAGAAGAGAGGCGTCGGAGTTGGCTCCAACTCATTCGAGTTGACTCTCCATCACGCGTGATGTAAAGCTTATCCAGAGCATATACATAATTGTAGAACCTTACTGCCAGCGTCGGAGATTGACCAGCTTCTTCGAGCAGACTCTGTACTAGGGTTGTTAGAGCCTTTTTCGAAATGTAACGTCTCCTACGCACTATCCTAGTTATTTCCTTAAGTATAGTGTAGACAAAAGTTGGGGGTACCCCGCTCCTATAAAGTGAGGAGGCTAAGCGATCTAGACTGAATGGTTCGAGTCTACCCTCCTCATCAATAACATTAAGGCTCTCGATAGGTCTCAGTGGTCGGACCCTTAGCTTGGGGAGTAGGGTGTCAAGCAACTGCTCCCCTTTTTTGCTGAGAGATGAAAGGTCACTGTTCAGGTACCCGGTTTCCACAAGTTTTCTCAGAGCCTTTTCGATGGATTCTGGCTCGATCCCTATAAAGGGAGCAGTGAGAAAGGCGCGTGCCCTATCATAGCCTGTGAAGTAGAAAAGGAGCAGCGCCATCACGTCCACTTCGTTTAAGTTGTTGTACTTCCCTCGCATCGTCCATGCCCTCATCAAAAACCCGAGAATAAGTGGGCTGGGAAGGAGGCCCTTAGCTTCAACGAAACCTTGAGAAGAGAGAGATACGAGTTCAACCGTTGACCCGGTAGCTTCCCTTATTATTCTTTCGATCTCAGCTGAGACCTTTCCTAGCCAGTCAGATGAAGTACGTAAGTGTATCAAGAGTAAACCTTCAGTGCCATCATAGTCCCAACCCTCCAATAGCACACCTCGACTTTCAAGGATCCCTTTCACTTGATCGAGAGCTAATACCACTGCATCGGTTAACCTATCAGTTCCAGCGAGCTTGAAGCTGATAAGATACTCGTTGAACATATCAACACCAACCTATATGAAGTAAATTATTGCTTCTTGATACTCTCGATCCAGAAGAACCGGTGGTCTTAACAACAGCGGACTCCTTTGTCTCAGGAATTCCTCCACTAACTCAATATCTAGTAACTTGCTGCGCAGGAACTTGAGAGGTATATTTACCCCCATTGGGCGGGCTGGCACTACATGTCTAGTGCTCTTAGGAGGAAAAAGATGACCTTCACGTACGATTTTAACGACCTCTTCCTTGTATGGTCGAGGTGGCAGCACAACGATCCCACTTCTGCTGTGTCTCTCTACGCTAGTGCGAAGAACGTAACTTGGTTTACTTTCCGTCAGCTTAGTGAGTTTTTCTTCAATGAAGCGAAGCTTCTTGAAAGCTTCAAGAATTTCTCTGAAGCGAATTCTTAATACGTTATTATAAATTATCACCACAAGATCCCTATTTCCTATCTCTTGAAAGCTAATAGGTTCTATTTCTAAACCCTCAAGAACTTTACTTAAATCCAGATTAATATCACGAGGCGGGCGAAATAGCCTCGACCAGCTATCAAGCTCTACTAGCGGATCACAGTAGTCGATATTACACGTGGCGATCCACTCGTAGTTAAGCGCTCGCATAACTGCCCATCTGTGAGTCCCGTCTAGCACTATGTTTGAGGAGGAATCTACGATCACGGGGTTTCGTTGGTATAAACTATCTTTAAAGGCTCTAATCAGATGTTCGAGGTGGGAGGGAATAACTTCCTCGTGTGGATGAAGATCCTCTACTCTGCTCACGGTTATCTCTAGTCCAAAGCTTCTATCGTTTAGTAGTACGTTCAGCTTCAAATCAACACCAGTATAAATGGTTCTATATCAGAGATTTATTCATGTCTGCTAGAGGATTGGACGTGCGGAAGCTGACGCTTGTTGTCAGTGTTCGAGCTGGTCAGGAACGACGCGTGAGGAGGGACCTTCTAGATGCCTTATACCCTTACGACCGTAGCATAAGAATCGATGTTATAGATGGGTTGATAGTAGTCTACAGTAGTCTAGAACATGAAATGCTTGTTAAACTGCTCCAGGAGTTTCCTATACGAGGTATTTTAAGAGTGAGACAGGTTCTCCTCTATGCCGAAGGGGATAGTCCCGAGCAAGCGGTAGTAAACCTGATGGAAAGGGCCGCTGAAAGAGGCTATAAGCTTGCTAAGTTAGAGGTTAGGAGCAGAGGGGCCCCGCGGAAAACACTCGAAACATTAGCTGTGGAGAAAGCGAAAGAGCTTGGACTATTCAGCCGAGAGGGAATTAAGTCACGCATCCTAGTCTTAGGCAACTCCTCGATTCTCTGCAAGACTTAACATATGGGGGCAAATTTAAAAAATCAGAAGAGTCTTTACATGATAAGACAAAGGGCTGCAAAGCATGTCAAACGCCATCCCCTGGTCAAGGAGTAGGATATTTCGTGACGAAAGCAAGCTAGATGTAGATTACGTACCAAAGTCTCTCCCGCACAGGGAAGATCAGATTAAGCTTCTGCGGGATTATTTCAAACCATTCATAGCTAATCCAGGCTCAATATTTGTTAAGGTGATACTCCTAGGGGATGTGGGCAGTGGTAAAACAGTGGTTGCTAAGAAGTTTGGTTTAAGCGTGAATGGGTTGAAAACGAAAGGAGGGGCGCTCATTAAATTTTCCTACGTTAATTGTCACGCACATAGATCCTTCTTCTCGATTCTACAGAAGATCGGTAGAGATTTGGGGTTGAGCGTCCCGAGAAGAGGATACTCAAGGGAGGAACTTCTATATATGCTTTGGAGTCACTTGAAGGGCGCTAACGAGTACTTGATAGTGACCATAGATGAAGCAGATTTTCTAGCAAAGGGCGGAGAAAGTGATACGCTCTATAACCTCTCGCGCTTGACAGAAGTTGTTGGGGACGTTGTGCATAGAATCGGCGTCATTTTCGTCTTCAGGGAATTGGAACTTACGCTTGATCGCTCGATATGGAGCACCCTTCAACATAATCTCATAAGGTTTTACCCGTACACGTGTCAGCAACTTGTGGAAATACTATGGCTTAGGATAACTGAAGAGGGGGCGATTTACGAGAACGCGGTAAGTGATGAAGTAATCGATATGATAGGTGAACTAGTTGGACACGACAAAGGTGGCAGGGGAGACGCTAGGCTTGCCATAGAGTTGTTACATAGAGCCGGGAAGTATGCTGAAGGTGAAGGAAGGGAAGAGATACTTCCAGAAGACGTAAGGAGAGCATACAGCGATATAATACCTCTGCCGAAGGACTCTCTCGTCAATCTCAGGCTGGAAGAGAAGCTACTGCTCCTCGCTTTGACAAGGCTGCTACAGAGGAAGAAGTTTGTAAGTAAGATCCCTATAGGTTTGCTGGAGATGGAATATCAGGAAGTATGTGAGGAGTACGGTGTACCACCCAAACGTCATACGACTGTCTGGGAATACGTGCGCAAGTTAAGCGGCATGGGCGTAATTACCGCCGAGCGGTCAGGGAGAGGTCAGAGGGGAAGGACAACCCTTGTGGGTCTCTCTGTGATACCATTACAGACTCTTGAGAAGGAGTTGATAAAGATGTTAAGGGAAGATCTCAAGCGCGGCGGGAACGTGCGCGAGTGAAAGAAGATGTCTCTCTCGTTTTTACGGCTGTAACTCCAAAAGCCCTCGCGAAGGAATCTTCGGGTATCCCCAGCGTCCCCAGTATCAGACTTCCCCTTTCAGGGTTATTCTCGTATATCAACCTGATGTAAGGAACTACCTCTATTAAAGCTATACGTACCGATGTGTGGCAAGCTCGAGCAATAGCTCGTGCTATTCTAATCTTCTCTTCCCTAGCTTCGCGTGAGTATGATAGAGCCCTGAGCTTGTATGGAAAATTGTATTTAACGAACTTAAATGGCGGCTTATCCCGGGCTCCCGCTACGCCAGCTGTTATAAGGTCTAGAGCGTAGGGTAATAGTGTCCACGCCTGCTCTCGTTTAATCCTAGCTAATATAACGTCCGCCTTGGAAAGAGCCTCGTACGCATCTGCGATTGCAAGTAGGCTTGGGGAGTACTGGTAAGGGATGTTCTCATTTAGCCATTGTATAAGCATCTCATAATCGAGCGAAGGCATGCTGAGGACAGCTTTAGCCGACTCAATACGTTTCGATGTAAGAACAATGCGTACAACTTCAAACATGTTCAGCTGTTTAGCCCTATAACCTAGAATCTCCAGATCTCCTAGCGTCACCGCGCGTCTTCCCGCTGCTATCGATTGTAGATCATTGATCGCGGCTCTCAAATCTCCCTCACTATTCTCGGCTATCGCCTTAATGACCGCTGGATCACAATCTACCCCCTCTCGCTTACATATATCGGATAAGACCTTCACAATCTCGCGGACGCCGATTTTCTTAAACTCAATCAGCTCGCAAAGGTTTCGGAGGTCGCGTAGACTCGGATGCCAGGGATCGTTAGCTGTTAAAACGACTGGGTGTCGAGAAGATCGTATTATCTCCGTGATAGTTTCAAGTCCACCAGCATCTTCCCGTGGACTTATACCATCAACCTCGTCTAGTAATATGATCTTACTTCTAGCCCCGCTAAGTGTCCCTTCTATCGCTGCTCTCAAAACCCTTCTGCGGAGAGCTTCAGACGTTCGTACATCACTCGCATTAACTTCCACCAGCTCCAAGCCCAATTGTTTTGTAGCAGCATGAACTAAACTCGTCTTACCACAGCCTGGAGGCCCATGGAGGATAACAGCCTTTTTCTCGGGAGTCTTTCCAGCCAACCATTTATTAAGCCATGCAATAAATTCCCTCTTTGAGTCAGGGTTCCCTATTACATCATCTATTGTGCTAGGTCTATACTTTTCAACCCATGGAACCTTAATGCGTTCCTCCATGAGCAAGACCCTTTCCCAGCAGTGCCAATCTAGCTAGAAAGGCATTAAGTTGTATTTCATCATCTGCTCCTTCAACCAACCTGTAGTTAATTTCTCCTAATTGTTCGATAAGCTCAAGCCTACCTTTATCATCGATCTCCAACCCTCCTCTAGCGGAAGCGATCTCTCTGTAAACTAGCTTTACAACATCGACTCCCGAGAGACCATAAAAGTAGAGGAGACTTCGAAGCTTTTCACGAGCATTTATAAAATCACCTGCAAAAGCTAATTTTATCATCTCCCGGATTTCAGTAGGTGTAACCTTGCCTACGGCCTTATAAACTACGTCAGCGTTCACAAGCTTCTCCAGCGCTGCCGCCGCCTGAAGTGTGTTTATGGCCTTTCTCAAATCTCCCATACTCTCCTCCCATATAGCCTCCAAACCGTCATGTGTTACGTTTACTCCCTCGTTCTTCGCTATATAGGCTATCCTGCCAATGAAATCCTCCTTCGGGATCGGTTGAAATCTGAAGATAGCACACCTTGATTGAATTGGCTCGATTATCTTTGACGCGTAATTTGCTATAAGGATGAAGCGAGTATTTCTTGAGAATAACTCCATGGTTCTTCGAAGAGCCTGTTGAGCATCTCCGGTCATGTTATCTGCCTCGTCGAGAATTATGATCTTGAAAGGTACTTTGCCTAAAGGAACCGTGCGAGCGTAGTCCTTTATCCGCGTACGGATAACATCAATTCCACGCTCATCTGAAGCGTTAAGCTCAAGCGTGTTGTCCCTCCAAAGATCTCCATATAATTCATAAGCCAAGCATAGAGCGGCCGTAGTCTTACCAGTGCCTGGTGGTCCTACAAAGAGTAGATGTGGAACATTCCTATCTCTCACAAACTCTTTCAAGCGAGCCACTATTTCTCTCTGGTCGACCATGTCCTCAAGCCTACGAGGCCTATACTTTTCGATCCATAGCTCCATAAGAGAGCTTTCACTCATAAACCTCCGCTGACTATACCCTAATACGATAATTTATAACTAGCGGCTACCTAAGGGATGTTCGCCCTACCTCTATTCCGCAAGCGAAGTTTAAAAGGGAGGAAGTAGAGGGTTTCAAGGGGCACTTGAAGCGGTTCGTGTTAGCTTTCGTGCTGGCAAGCGTAAAGACAGGATTGGAGTACGACGTTATATCGGAAGTTAAGAGAATAGAAGGCGTAAAGGAAGCGTATATAACTTATGGTGTTTGGGATGCCGTGATAAGAGTTGAAGTAGAATCCTTACATGAGTTAGATAAGGTAGTTTCACTCATAAGAAGTATAAAAGGGGTTGAGAACACCACGACCCTCGTAGGTGTATAGAATTGTCTAGAGCCGAGGAAATACTAAAAGTAGCTCGATCGCTGTTTTCCTCGATTGCTAGGGCTTCTTTAAGGGCTGATCGTAGGGTATATCAACTTTATCTTAAACCCCTGGATATGCTGGAAGAAATCAAACACTCGCCAGATGCTTCAAGCCCTAGCTTACTTCTAGCTCTTACGTTCACTATTCAAACATTAACTGCAGCAGCGCTCCTGATGGGAGTTAGTATCGAAACAGGTAATGAAGAAGTTCACCTCATTAACGGTTTCTATTCAAACATTTTGACATATATCGCAATAAGAATAGCTTCATTATTTGTATTCTGGTTCATTCTATTTATCATTTTCTGGTTCGTAATGTATATTTTAGGCTCAAGAATAGAGGGGTTCACGGTATTTTCTGCCGCTGGTTACATACTATCCTCCCAGCTGATAGTATTCTCAGTGTTTCTAGCGATCTACCTCTACGCAGCTCAAACGCTACAAGGCGTAAAACTAATGAGTATTACAGGCACCTATCCACGCTTCACAGCGTGGATAGCTCATCTTTACAGGCTAGACGCTGGATCGGAAAAAGCTGGACTCCCATTATCCATCATCTTAGACTTATTCGAATACTTTGGAACCGTATGGAATGCTATACTCACCCTCTTAATGTTTAGGGTAGTTGGCGATTTAAGCTGGAAAAGAGCCTGCGCAGGAGCTGCAGTTGCTATAATGATATCATGGATTTTAGCTAGCGTATTTAAAGCAGCCGGAATGCTCTGAAATCTCTGACGCGAGAATTTTAGGAGATCCTCCCGTAACCTATTAAGCGCCACCTACCCTCTATCTGACGGCTGATTGCTACCCTAGTGCCTGGATATGCGGCTATCGGTGATCGTAAAGTCAAGTTAGCCGTGTCGCCGCTCAAGGACGAGACAATTCCTATGGTGACCGCCGTACCTACATTTAGCATGAGAGGCTCTCCTTTACGTAATGGTTCTATACGAGTTTCTTTCTCCACGCCGACAACGCGCTCCAGCAAGGCGTATTCAAGACCTATTTGATTGAGAAGGGGAGGCATAGCATCGGGGTGTCCAACAACGTTACCCATCATGCTATCTCCTTTCGTTAAACTTGGATCAAGCTTCGTTCCCACCCCTACCAGCCCACCAGGGTAAGCAATTTCTATATCCTGATCTCCGGATTTTAAACTAGTTATTTCCGTTACAATCGGCTCGTAACGTACTTCACCTCTTTTCATAGACACCTTTATCCCCGGGCGGATCTCGATCTCCTGACCTACTTCAAATATACCCTGTACAATCATGCCACCTAAAACCCCTCCCTTTAAGTCCTCAACTGGTGTACCAGGTTTGTTAACGTCAAAACTGCGAGCCACGAACATTAAAGGACTGACATTAACCTCGCGGCTTGGAGTTGGTATGTACTCCTCAATAGCCCAAATAAGGGTGTCAATATTAACGCGATGCAGAGCAGAGACAGGTATTATGGGTGCTTTTTCGACCCAGGTTCCCTTAAGAAACTCTCTAATCTCCTCGTAGCTTTCTATAGCCCTCTCCTTAGTTACAATATCAACTTTATTTTGAACAACAATTATGTTTTTTATTCCAGACAAAGCGAGAGCCATAAAATGCTCCCTTGTTTGTGGGCGCGGGCATGGCTGTGAAGCATCGATGACTAGGAGAACGCCATCCATTATAGCTGTTCCAGCCAACATTATCGCCATCAACATCTCATGACCGGGGACGTCGACAAAAGATATTTTTCTCACGGGCTTTAACTCGCTGTTGCAGTACTTGCATCTCCCGTTAGGTGGTGCTGTTGCAGACGTGTAATATGCTTGAGGAGGCGAACACGAGGGGCACTTAATCACTGTCGTATCCGCATAGCCTAGTTTTATAGTTATTCCTCTCTTAAGTTCTTCGGAGTACCTAGAAGTCCAGATACCCGTTATGGCCTCGACAAGAGTTGTTTTCCCATGATCTACGTGGCCAGCTGTACCTATATTAACTAGAGGCTGTAGAAGCTCCTGTTTCTGCACTTTCTCCACCACCCTCCAAAACCACCATATTTATCTGTACAATGTCCTCAGTAATCATGTTACCTCTTACAAACTTTCTTCGCCTGATTCCTCTCTCCTTCGGATGATAACCGGGAGGCTTCGACAGTATCAAAAACCTTTTAACGCCGCCGGGAAGGAATGGCAGCATAGGTTCTCCAGCTTTACCGGAGCCTCCTGTTATCTTTAATCGTAAGCCCGGCTTGCCTATTAAGCTACCGTCGATAACATCCCCTATCCTTCTACCAAGTAGAAAACTTGCCGCTTGACCCTTTACTTCAATCTGTTCAGCTTTTCCGGTCTTGGGGTAAGCTATCGATACTCTGTACTCAGGCATCAACGACCTGATCCCTAGAACTATTTGAAACTTGCTTTGTTTGCATCAGCCAGAGTCTCAACAGGAAGATTGTTTATAGACGAATAATACTCTGCTATTCGAGCGAAGATTATTCAGGAAGGTTGCTGATTAAGCCAAGTTTTAAAGCCCTGATCCCCTTGAGAAGTGAAACTTCTTCGTCACTTAGGGTATCAACATACTTTTCCAATAGTCTATCTATGTGCTCTAAAGGTACGTCGACAAAGAGGGCATCATCCTCCTTAACATGTCTACCAATGATGACCTTACCTCTGATGGATATAGCGACTTCCTGATCTTTTACGGCTTCCTCTAGTGGCTTTTTATGCTCCTGTATCTGCATAATTTCACCCACCCTCTTTCCATCTGAGGTCATGAGCGGATAACCCTTTCTTAAGCGTCCCAGCACAACCTTTACACCGACTATTGCCGGGTCACTCCTCCTAAAGACGTAACCTGGCAGCAATACCACCTTTCCAGGTAGGATGAGTTTGCTCAACTCCATTTTTCGATCGGCATTTTTTTCACTCTCGTACCATTTGACATAATCCTCAACTAGTTGATAAATGATGTTGCCCTGAAAAATACTGATATTGGAGGCTTTTGCCTCAACTTCAGCCTCCTCTGTCACCTTAACGTTGAAGGCAAGTATTACAGCTCTAAACCTGTCAATGGTTTTAACCAGAGAGGCTTCAACGACGTCCCGCTTAACGACATGACCCACGTCAGCATACCTAACCGGCACTCCGTTTCTACGAAGGTACCCGACAAGCGCTTCTAGAGTTCCCAAAGTGTCAGCTTTAACAACAACTCCAGCTACATCCCTCGATATCCTTACGGCCTTAACTTCTTCCTCAACTTCGCGAACAACATTCTCAATGTCGTTTTCGCTTGTGACTGAAAGAAGGGGGGCACCGACAACAATATTATCTAACCCATGAGCAGCTACAAGAACGCCAGCTGCAGCCTTCACCACGTCTGTTGTCAGAAACTTGTCCTCAGGGGACCGCATTTCGTCAAGGGGCTTTGGCATGAGCAGGGCTTTTACTTTTGTGACGACAGGTTTCTCAATACCTCCCACAACGATGGTATCACCTTTCCTTAGTAAACCATCATAGATTATTGCAGCAACTGTCGTTCCGAGACCAGACATCTCTCGTACCTCTAACACGACTCCTCTCGCAGGTCCTTCCTTCACGATTAGCCTCTTTGCCAAGTATTTTTGAGAGAGTCCGGCGATCACCAACATCAGATCGGAAATACCTTCGCCAGTTACAGCGCTAAGGGGAACTATGGCCACAGTTCGCGTAAAGTCCCTGACACGGTCGTACCTGTCTGCTGAGAAACCTTCCTTATTTAACTCCACGATAATAGGTACAAGTAGCTCCTCCAACTTACCCTGTACGTCAGGGCTTTGACGAGAAAAACTGTAAACAAAAGGCTCTCCAGGATGCGATTCCCAACCTGGAATTCTATCAACCTTATTAGCTGCGACTACAAAAGGCGTACGCCTGGACTTTAGTAACTCTAAGGCTTCGTATGTCTGTTTCTCGAACCCCCTGTTTACGTCTACGACTAGTATTGCTAGATCAGCTATACTGCCCCCTCTTGACCTTAAGTTCGAAAAAGCTTCATGGCCAGGTGTATCTATGACTAGGAAACCTGGAATCTCCACAGCTACTTTAACCGCTTTTGTGAGGGGGGCACACATCTCCTCAAGTGCCTTCCATGGCAAAAATGATGCTCCTATGTGTTGAGTCATTGTACCGGGCTCTCTCTTGGCAACGGCTGTCCCTCTTATTTTGTCGAGAAGAGTAGTTTTACCGACGTCGACGTGCCCGAGCACGACAAGTATGGGAGATCTTACGTAGCCCTCCATCACTCACTACACCCGGTTCGATTCAGATAGCAGTTCCTTATAAGGCTCGCGTATTAGAGGTCAAAAAGTTAAAACAGTTTAGGAGCCTACGCCTATGGTAGCTTTCTTACGCAGGGGTATCTTTAAAAAAACTGGCTTCATGAATTCAGTAGAGATGATGACGAAGAGACGGAGTGAAGAATGAACGGACCAGTCTCGGCTGAACTGCTATCTTGTTATTGCTTTTTATGTACGTTTTTGCAGCATGTCTATATAATCTCCCACCTTACGAGAATGGTGATTTGATTGAGGCTTGAAGATGTATCTGTCGCTTTCGTAGAACCACTTTACGAGATGAACATTGGCTATATTGCTCGTTGCATGAAAAACTTTGGGCTTTCAAACTTAATTCTCATCAAACCTAGGTGCCAACTAGGTGGTGAAGCCTTCCGCTTTGCTACACACGCTCAAGAGATCCTCGTTAAAGCTCGCATCGCTAATAGCCTAGATGAGTTAAAAAACAGTTTTGATTTGATAGCTGGCACAACCGGTGTCGTAACAAAGAGCTTAAGTCAGGCAAGGAGGTGGATAACCCCGGAAACATTTGCTGATAGACTAGCTAACCAAGAGGGTAAGGTACTGATTGTACTGGGAAGAGAGGATATAGGACTCACCAACGAAGAACTAGAGCTCTGCGACATAGTGGTTTTCATACCTGCGAACCCCCAGTATCCTATCCTAAACGTGTCTCATGCAGCTGCTATCCTTTTTTATGAAACGTATAAGCATGCTGCCAGAGTCCTTCCATCCCAACGATTACCGAGTAGAGAAGAAGTAGAAGTTCTTCTTTACTACCTGAGAAGACTTCTTCTTAACTTGGGTGAAGGAGAGGAACGCGCTGAGCGAGCTTGCCTAATGATGAGAAGGATTGTTGGAGGATCCCATCCAACTGACTCTGACGTTAGGATGCTTTTGGGCGTTATCCGTAGGGCTTACGAGAACATTTGTAGAAAACAAGGTAGCCCACATGTAGGGTAAAAATATAAATCCTGTTTTAACGATAGGAAGGCGAGTTAAAATGCCACTAAGACCTGGACGATGTTATAGAAAGTTTGGTACACCACCCTATACTAGGTTAAAGTATATCAAGAGCATACCACCTGTCACCATACCGAAGTTCGATCTAGGTAATCCAAACGGAGACTACGACTGCACGCTTAAACTCGTAACCTTGCGGCCTGGACAGATACGTCAAAACTCCATTGAGGCAGCCAGGCAGATAGCCAATAAGTACCTTTCATCGAAAATAGGTGAACAGAATTATTTTATGAGAATCAACATTTTCCCCCACCATATACTTAGAGAGAACAAGATGATGGCTATGGCGGGCGCCGACCGTCTCCAAGATGGTATGCGGCTCTCTTTTGGAACTCCCGTTGGCAGAGCTGCAAGAGTGGAAACCGGGCAGACTTTAATCCTTGTGAAAGTGAAGTCTAATAATCTAGAACACGCGAAGGAAGCCCTGCGTAGGGCTTCTACCAAAATACCACTTACCTGCAGGATTTTCGTGGAAGCCGGGGGTAAGGCTTTTGAAGAAGGTACACAGTAGGAGAATAGAGGCTTGTATAGATCTTATTTCTCGAGCTTTGAAAAACGAGTATAAGTCTAGGGAGGAGGCAGTTAAGGCTCTTGAGAAAATTTACCAGGGCAGTGGAGTTGAACCTTTACGAGGATGGACTAAAATAAACATTTTTGAGAAAGAAATGTGTACAGCTTACATCGTAGCTAAGTACGGCTTAGGTTTAGATGTGGAAGAATACAACGACTTCTATAGAATTTTTTTCGGACTGGAGTTAAAAGCTGAGAGAGCTGCTGAGAGATTAAAATCAGGAGAGGGGGTTGAAGCGATTCTCGAAGAGGTTGGGAGCGTTGATGAAAACACTGTGTTCCGGATAGCCCGTCTTGAAGCGACAGCTGTACTTCTCGGCTTTAAAGAAGAGGATGGACTCGCCCATCTCTTAAAGAGGTTGAACGATTTATTTCCTGATTTAAATAACAAAATCTCTGGTTTTAAGAAGTTTTACATAGCTCTTAAGTTGGCACAAGAGATAGTCGCAGGCAACGTGAAAACTCGATACGAGAAGGAAGCTTTAAAGCATGCACTTTGCTTAAAATTTGATGCTGTGAAAGCTGCACCTTCTGACGATTTTATACGAGAAGTTGCTGTTAACGTGCTGAAAGCAAAAGAGTACTATGTAAACAACGCGCTTAGTTTAAAACAACATGGGGTGGAAGAGACGGTGGGTGCTTAAAAGATGGAGATCGTAGAAACTGGGATCGAAGGTTTAGATAAGTTAATTGGTGGAGGTATCATTAAGGGGAGAACATACCTAGTTGCTGGTGAGACAGGAACCGGTAAAACCATATTTGCACTCAACTACCTGCTTCACGGAGCTTCTAAAGGTGAGGGGGGAGTTTACCTTCTAGTTGATGAAGAATATGAAAGTTTTATAGAGGGGGCTCAAGCTTTTGGTTGGGATCTTCAGCCTTTAATAGAACAAGGACTTTTAAGTATAGTAACTCTTTTGCCGGATTTCGTCGAGAAAGTTAGAAATAAGCCTGTAGAAACCATCGTTGACTCAATAGTAGATAACCTAAGGGAGGAAGTTTACAGAATTAATGCAAGTCGTCTCGTTATCGACCCTATAGCTCCTCTGGTAGTTGGGGAGGAGAGTATAGTTAAAATGAGAGAGTATGTAAGAAGCCTCCTCGTGAATATAGAGAGAAAAATACGAACGACAACTCTAGTTACATCCGAGGTACCCACTGGAACAGTCCAACTCAGCCGCTTCGGCGTGGAGGAATTTCTGGCGACAGGAGTGCTCGTCCTCAGTTTAAGGAATATTGGAGGAAGATACTCTAGAACCATTTGGATTCGTAAAATGAGGTGGAGACCCGCCGACCCCTCTGTATATGAATTTGATATCGTACCCGGAAAAGGTATAGTGGTAAAAAGTGATAAACGCTTAGCTTAAAAAATAGCATAGAAATTTTTACCAAAAAATATTGATCGACCCTACAGCCCCTCAGTTCTGGTGTCGTTCATCCTTGTACAGCTATACCAGCCTTCCTCACGGGGGCATGAGTAACGGGAGAAAGGGGGTAATCAATCTAGCGTGACTCTGTTTCACAAGAGAAGCGTATTATTGGGCCGCTTACTTAATAAACCTATAATCGAGCTATAGGCGGGAGCTGTGGCAGACTATTGCTACGTGAAGGTACACAGGCAAGGTGAGGACGTTTTAGTTGCAGTGTGTGACGAAGAGCTCTTAGACAAAAAAATTAACGTAAGCACGCTAGTTATACACGTAAGTAAGGAGTTTTATGGTGGTGAAAGAATTCCTATAAAAATGATTTGGGATTTTATGAAGGACGCTACTATAGTTAACGCAATAGGCAATGCAGTTGTCTCAGAACTGGCCGAGAGAATACCCGCCGTACACTATGCGGCAGTTAACCTAGGTGGGATCCCTCATGTACAATTGCTACTGAAGTAAATTAATAAGAGACGAGCCTACACACCAGCCGATTGTATGTCTGACAGCTTGGCTTCTAGAGTATGCCCCATCTGCGGAGTAAAGACCGATAAATTATTTGAGGGACTGTGTCTAAACTGCTTTAGGAAGGTTCATCCATTGGCAGAAATACCCGAAAAAATACAGGTCACTCTCTGCAAAATCTGCGGCTCGTATAGGATAGGCGGCAAGTGGGTGAAACCTAAGGGAGATAATCCTCTTTTTGAAGCCACAGAAGCAGTTGTAAGGAGAGAAACAAAGCTGCGTTGGAGGACGACATCGCTATTAGTTACACACGTCGAAGGCGGGAGAGTGGAAATTGTGGCTAGGGGGTCAGCCCGGGAGGAGGTAGAACCGTACGAAGAAGAGTATACTAGTTTCCTGCGCACTCGTTGGGAATTATGTGATGAGTGTAAGCTAGCTAAGTCGAAAAGAGAAGCCGCGCGAGTACAAGTTAGAGCAAAGAATAGGAAATTGTTACGAAGTGAAGTGGAGAAGATTAAGAAAACATTAGAGGAATCATTGAGCGAAAGAAATCGTGGGGGCTTAGACCTCATCGATATCATTGAAGAGGGACAAGTTCTCGATCTTGTTTTCTCTTCGTTTGCAAGCGCCAGACTTGTAGTTAACGCTTTAAAGAAAAAATTTCTAGCTTCATTATTAGAAACTCACAAAATTTCTGGTATAACCTCTAGCGGAAAAAAATTATCTAAATTGACAGTTAGATTACTTTTGCCAGAATTTAAGCCTGGTGATATAATAGAATATGATGGAAAATTATACTATATACTTAGTATGAGTGAGGAAGGAGTTAGAGTATTTAACTTAAATAGTATGGCCGAATTAAAGGTAGAGGGAAGCAGGGCACTCATTGAAAGGAGTAAGGTTGTTTGCAAAAGGGAAGACCTTGTCCAAGTCATAGTGGCTTCGACGAAAGGGGGATACGTTGTCGTAACATTAGATAATTATTCAACTTTGTCTCTGCCCTATCAAATAGCCCCATTTCGGTTTAAAGAAGAAGAGCAAGCCTTTCTAGCTAACATAAACGGACAGTATTACTTACTACCGATAGTCGAATGATATAAATTTACCTAAATAAATTAAGTTAAAACTGAATAGAAAAATGTATAATCAGGTACATACAATGCGACTTGTGCCAAAGAAAGGTGTAAACGAGGAAAAACGAGAGATGCCTCTACCCGATAACAAGGAAACCCTATTAGGCGTAATTCAACAGTTTATGGGTTATGACAGAGCGAGGGTCCTATGCTCAGACGGGAAGGTAAGGTTGTGTAGGATACCGGGAAGACTGAAAAAGAGGATGTGGATGAAAGTTGGCGATGTCGTACTCGTCGCGCCTTGGGAGTTTCAGCGCGACGAAAAGGGAGATATAATTTACAGATATAGCGGCGGTGAGCTCAATAAGCTGGAAGAGTTGAAACTCTTGGAGGATCTAAAGCGCGTAATAGAGGGAGGGGGAGGTTAATAAAAGGCATTCATACCCGGGATTAGAAATTCCACTTTAGCTAGCTACAATCTCTTCGATTAATCGTTCTGGGTCGATTATATTTACCCCTAGCCTGGTAAAGAAGGAGGAGATGTTCATGAAATCTCTTCGTAAGAACTCGGCCGATCTTGGATGCGAAGTATCAACAGCTGATCCAAAGTCTATAATTACAAGTTCTTCTCCCCTTACCATTACATTGTACTCAGATAGATCAGCGTGAACCAACCTGGCTTCTTTATAAAGAAGTTTAATGTATTCGACTAGAATCTCTAAGGCTTCTTCTGGTTGATCTAACTTTACGTCCTTTAGTAGAGGGGCTGGTTTACCTCTCGCCCCCGGGAGACCGATAAACTCCATAACCAATACATTCCCCGCTCGAGCTAAAGGTTTAGGCACTCGCACGCCCGCCTCTTGTGCTCTGTAAAGATTCCTAAACTCCTTCAAACACCACAATTCCACTATCTTTCTAGTGTTCTTTCGAAGTTTTTTAAAACGGGGATCCCCCTCCATATATGCTATGCGTCCCCTTCTAAATTCAGATGTCTTCGTTAAATAGATCTTTAAGGCTAAATCCTTTCCATCAGGTGATTCAGCCCAGTAAATCCTCGCTTCTTTACCTGTCGCCACCACTCCATAGACTAGCTTCACTGTTCCTTCATTTAGGAGTTTATAAAGAGACATTAGAGTGGGATAGTCAAAAACTTCCTCTACTACTTCGAATATCCTACTATCTTTAATCCTTTTTTCATCTTTGAACCTCGCAAATTTATCAACGTATGAATCAAAAACATCTACCATTCATCTATGTCTGTGCGACACGCTGTTATAAACATTTTTTACTCTTAATAATTTAAACTGAGTTAAACCGACCTTGACTGTGGCAAAGTTCATAAGCACCTTCAACCTCAGCCATATGCGGGGGCCGTAGTCCAGCTTGGTAGGATGCCTGGCACGCCTTAACAGCGCAGGACTCGGGATGCTACGAGAACCCAGGAGGTCCCGGGTTCAAATCCCGGCGGCCCCACCATACCTTAGATAATAAAAATACGATAAGAGACGTTTCAGCTCTCTTGATGAAGGTTAAATCATCTAATCGTATGAGCATCCTCTGACCTTCTCAACCGATTTCGCAAGATATTTTATTGTTCGACGTTAAGTTACTCTCATGCTGGATGAAACAGACAAGGCTCTTATCCAAGCCTTGCTATCAAACGCTCGCGCCCCATTAGCTGATATAGCCAAGAGATTAAACGTCGCTAGAACCACCCTAAGTGAAAGGTTAGAAAAGCTAGAGCGTACGGGCTTTATAAAAGGTTATAGGGTGGAGGTCAACCACTATAAGTTGGGTTTCAAGTACATTGCGTTTGTTCTTGTGAAAGTTAGAAGAGGAGGTTTTAGAGGCGATAAATCGAACCAAGAGACCTTAGCCGAGAAAATCATTCAAGATTGTTCTACTAAGAGAGCATTGCCCTGGATAGAAGAGGCACATATTATAACAGGAGAATACGACTTACTGCTAAAAGTATGGGCGCGGGAATGGGAAGAACTGACAAACTTTCTGGTGAAATATATGCCGGAGCAGAATGATGTAGTTCAAACTCATACTATGCTTGTATTAAAAACTGTACATGACGATCCTCGGCCACCTGTTTGATATAAAAATAAAAATGTAAGATAAATTTATTTTTTAATTCTTTTAATTTATTCTTTAACCATTTCGAGTACAAGAGATGGCATCAAATCCCGTATATTAAACTTTGTCTTTAACTCGTTTACAAAGGCCTCAAGCTCCATGTTATCTCGCGCCCAGCAGTCTGCGACAACCATGTGATCCCCGGATGTTATAGCAACAAACTTTACATTGGGGTTTTCGGACAACGTTCTTACAACTTCTAGTAATCTAGAAGCTTCAACATTAAAACCAATAATAGCTCTTGCTCGATAACCTAGCTTTGTATGGTCAAGTCGCAACCTGTATGCTTTAATTATTCCCTCATCTTCCAATTTCTTTAACCTTTTACGTATAGCAACATCACTCATTCCTATTTTTTCGGCAATTCGCGTTAACGGTATACGTGCATTACTCTCGAGCATTTTGAGTATTTCCAAGTCTTTTTCGTCAATAATTGAGCTCATCAAATTAACCTCATTATTAAGAGGTATTTTAATCTTTTCCTTCTTCTATTAAGTAATATTTTTTAATGCTCTAAATAGCTCGTATTGTCTCTAAGTTTTCCGGCGCGTAAACCTCGATATTTGGGAAAACCTTAGATACAATCCCTGCAAAAACCTTTACCTTGTTTTTCTCTCCGTGATTAAGTACAACCCTCCTAGGAGTAGGAGACACCTTCTTCAAATAGGCGAGCAACTGTCTTCTATCGCTGTGTCCAGAGAAACCTTCAACACGGTACACTGACATTTTCATCTCCCTGAACTCCATCCTTCCTCTCGAATCTACGAAGGAAAGTTCCTTCAAACCCTGCAGTATTTTCCTACCCAAGGTCCCCTCCACTTGATAGCTTACAAAGACTAGCGAACTGCGCTCATCTTCAGCCAATAGTTTCAAGTATTCTACTACAGGACCTCCAGTCAGCATACCCGAAGTAGCTAGGATCACGCATGGTCTCGCTTCAATTACCTCTTCTCTCTCTTCTCCTTTAAACACATGGACATTAGGTGCCGTGAATGGGTTGACTTTGCGGTAGATCATCTCACTGACGGTTGTATTAAAGAACTCGGGGAACACCGTGTGTATAGCGTTGACGTCATCTATCATGCCTTCGATGAATATAGGTACCTGGGGAAGCTGTCCATTCTCCATGGCTAACCTGAGCGTGAGGAGTACTTCTTGAGCCCGGCCTACTGCTAAAACAGGTATTAGAACAATTCCATTCCTATTTACAGTCTCAGCTACAATGTCTACAAGCTGCTTGAAAGCCTCATCTCGGCTTGGTAAAAGATCATCTTTGCCGCTGTAGGTAGCCTCCATTATCAACAACTCGAGCCTCGGGAACTTATAATCAGCCGCGTCTAACATGAGCGTGTGCTCGAACTTAAAGTCACCCGTATACACTATGTTGACTAGCCCCTCACCTATATGCAAGTGAACGAGGGCTCCACCAAGGATGTGACCGGATTTGTAGAAAGTCAGCTTTACGTCGGGGGCTATGTCTGTTACCTCTCCGTAGGAGAGGGGGTAGGTGTGTAATATGGACGTGACTATGTCCTTTTCGCTATAAGGTAAAGGTCTACCCTCCCTATGAGCTACTCTCAAGTAATCTTCTTGAACAAGCTTTGAGAGATATAGGGTAGGTTCGGTCATGTAGACCGGTCCCCTGTAACCATACTTGAAAAGGTAGGGGAGTGCACCACAATGGTCTAAGTGGGAGTGCGTAATAATTACGGCATCGAGTTTATCAAGATCTAATTCCGGAGCTTCGAAGAACGGATACTCGTCTCCATTCGACGTCGGCTTAATTCCAGCGTCGAGCATCACTTGACTCTCCGGTGTTTGAACCAATATCGCACTGCGCCCGACCTCTTGAAAAGAGCCGAGTCCCACTAGCCTGACGTAGTTGTTTTCAAACAGCTTAACTCTAAAGATCTTATTTCCAACAGATCGCAAAAGCTTTGCCCTTTCGTCTTTGCGTGCACGGAAAAGCTCTCTGACCTCAGTAATAGTGTTCGAGTGTAACGCGGGTGCCCTAAGGATGCGAGGGTACCAGCCTGTTAACTCGAAAACCGCTCTCCTAGTTTCCCCGCCTTTTCCTATCACGTAACCAGGTTTTTCAGCTTCAATTTCAACCTCACCGAGGGCATCATTGAAAAACAATCTTTGTATCCCTGCTTCAGCGGGTGTTAATACACGGATTATCTGCTCAGCCTTGTCTGGCGGTTGTCTAGCTTCCTGGTCCGCACGTACTACTATTCTTTTCTTTATACCTTTCACTATTTCTTTAATTAATTTCTCTTCATCTTGAACAAATATAGCTGGTTTTCTGGTATAGATAGCTATTTTCGGACCTTCGAATTCTATCTTTGTTACTTCAGCATTAGGAGGTAATTGTTCTAAAATCTTCTTTCTTAAATCTAAGATACTCCCAGCTAATATCTCCATAAATTAATGCGCACCTCTATAGAATTTCCTCGCCTCTCATTATTTCAACGCCGTTCTTTCCTGTTATTAAAGCCAAATCAACACCTTCGCCGCTTCCGGGGTCTCGAAGTGTTGCAGCCTTTACGGCTTTAGCTGCAAGCTTTAAGGCATCTTCGGGACGCATGTCCACCCTATATTCGCTTTCTATTAAGCTGATGGCATAAGGTGTGCCTGAGCCCGTTGCAGTATACCTTTCCTCCGTGACCGTACCTAGCCAATCTAGGCTAAACAGCTTACTCCCGCTGTTGTCGACACCGCCTATCAGCATTTGGACTATGATGAAAGGTCTACTGCGAAATAGAATTGTCGATGCTAAAGTAGCTAAGGATGGAATACTGATAGGTTCGCCTGTACTGTTTCTGTAGATTAATGCTTCGGCTCGGAGTTGGTCGACGAGCCACTGAGCATCACCCACGTAACCAGCTATAGTAGCTGCAGCGTGGTCATCGATCTTGTGTATCTTCTCGGCTTTCTTATGGGCTATATAGTACCCGCTAGTCGCCCTTCTATCAGCTGCCAACACGACGAAATCTTCGAAGGCTATGCCTACGGTTGTAGTACCCTTTAGAGGCTTCATGTTGATGTCAAAGGGAGAAACAGTATACATGGCTCCCAGTAGGAACTTTACGGGTAGTTTAAAAACGTAGCGTTATTTGGACAAGTGTGACAAAGTTAGCGATGGTACCTGAAGCTCAAGCAGTAAAAGGCCTTCTTTTCAGAGCACTAATAGATCCTAGATGCTTTAAATGCAAGATTTACAACGCATGTGCTAGATCATTAAGACACGGAGGTAGATATAGGATAGTGTCGATTAGGAGGGCGTCACACGTATGCCCGATAATCGGTGATAGGATGATCGTCGTTGAAGTGGAGGAAGCTCCTATAATTGCTGCCATTGAAAGCAAGTTAGCTGTTACGGGTATTAAGGTCAAATACTCTAAAATAGATTGTATGAATATGAAGTGCGTTTACAACTCAGACTGCACGAAGACGCCGTTGATAGAAGGTGAGTTTGTTGAAGTAAAGAGGATATTAAGCAAACTTCCATGCCCACGAGATCTCTCCTTAACTCTCGCTGAGCTCCAACCACTCGGGTAGCAAGATAGTAAAACGTTTAAAGCCATATACTTCCCACTCCTGTGAAAAGAAACGATAAAACCGACGAGAAGATGTATGAAAAGATGTATAAATGTGCTAAGTGTGGCAAGGAGTTCTCTAAAGAGGAAATGGAGATTCTACCAGGGGTCAAGTGTCCATTCTGCGGGTGGCGTATCGTTGTTAAACTAAGATCTTCAACTGTCAAATCCATTAAGGCTATTTAAGCAAAAAAGAGTGAAAGAATTTTCATCACAAGCTTGGCTGCTAAGTAACTAGTTATGTCGTTAATGTCCACGAGGGGGTTCACCTCCACTACATCGATACCAAGCACTTTGCCGTCAAACACTCTATTGAGAATATTTAGGAGCTGATGGAATGTAAAACCCCCGGGTTCGGGGCAACCTACTCCAGGAGCTACGGAAGGGTCTAATACGTCTATATCTATCGTTACGTACCGATCTTTGCTTAAAGTGCTGAGAGAATCATCTACGTCTTTTTCACTAGCCCATGTATAAACCACTTGAACGTTGCTCTCGCGCTCTAGATCACGAACCTCCTCCTTGGATAAGGCTCTTACTCCAATAACAACAGCTTCTTTCGCCAACCCCTCCCTTAACCTTCTTAAAACAGTGGCATGGCTAATCCTTTCTCCAATAGGGTACTCGTTTCGGTAGTCTAGATGGGCATCAAACATTACCAGAGATACTCCTCTCCTTAACCCGTTTATAAGACCTAAAGTGACAGTATGGTCTCCGCCAAATCCGATCACAATCTTCCCGGTGCTATTTAGCTCGCAAGATACTTTGGATACAATATCCACCATACTATAAGGATTTAGAAACTCTCTAACATCTCCTATATCTGATACCGGGAGTTCAGCGACATCTATCCGTTGAATGGGATCATAAGTTTCCAAGTTATGGGAAACATTTCTTAACCGTTGAGGAGCGTACCTGCAACCAGGCTTGCATGTAGAGCTCGAGTCGTAGGGGATACCCATTATCGCAGCTTTAGATCGGCTAATATCTCTGGGGAAACCTAGGAAGGAGGGGATCCTTGGCTCCAGGTAAAGGTCAAGGTAACCTTCCATCCCGTTTCAACCTTTCGATGAAGGACGTAATTATTTGAGTTAAAGAGCCGTCAAGCTCGCGTAACTCAAAAACTACTCGAGCGGAGTTCTTGTTCAACTTCATGTACCTCGACAAATCAGTAGGAGTTCCTAGCACTACCGTGTCAGCGGGTACTCTATTGATGCTTTCTTCAACCTCCTTCATCTGCCTCTCACTATAACCCATAGCTGGGAGAACGGGACCAATATGCTTATAGACTTCATAAACTTCTTTTAAACTGCCCACAGTGTAAGGTCTAGGATCTACGATTTGACCCTCGTACTTTAGGGCGGCAACGTATCCTGCGCCATGAGGCATGTGACCATGCGTAACAGATGGACCGTCCTCCACGACTACTACTTTTCGACCCTTAACGAGATGGGGTTTATCCAGCGTTATCTCAGAAGCTGTCATTACCACATGCGCTCTCCGATTTAGACTCTTAACTTTCTCCACTGTGTTTTTTACTGCGTTCTCGTCTGCGA
This sequence comes from Thermofilaceae archaeon, assembly GCA_025057995.1. Taxonomy (GTDB): domain Archaea; phylum Thermoproteota; class Thermoprotei; order Thermofilales; family Thermofilaceae; genus JANXEW01. Next base: position 140,246 of record JANXEW010000004.1, read on the forward strand.
CGTTGATCTTATTCACTACAATGACATCTGCTGAAAGTAGGTTCACGAGACCCGGGAATGACATTACGTGGTCGGGCCTAGTGGAGTCAGTCACGGTAATATGAAGGTCGGGTTTTATGAAGGGCCAGTCGTTGTTACCGCCGTCCCAAATTATTACGTTAAAGGGTCCGGCTTCGACCTCCTTGAGAACTGCCTCGTAATCTACACCCGCGTAGACCGTGGTACCATCTAAAACATGCCATTCAAACTCTTCCCTCTCCTCTATTGTAAAGGTATACCTATCTAACTCCTCTAAGCAACTTATCTTCTGCACTTTCATAGCAGCAAGGTTTCCATAAGCCATTGGATGTCTAACGACAACAGGATTCAAACCGTGTCTTCTAAGTAGTTTTACTATATAACGTGATGTAGTGCTCTTTCCTGCACCTGTTCTAGTGGCTGTTACGGCTATTACCGGCTTTTCTGAATTAAGCATTGTTTCCCTAACCCCTAGTACACGGAAGCTTGCTCCCGATGCTAGCACGATGCTCATTTTCATCAACACGTCTTCACATAACAAGTCGCTGTAAGAGAGCACGGCTTCATCGACATTAAACTCGGATATCAACTTCGGTAACTCTGTTTCACTGTATATTGGGATCCCATTTGGATAAAGGGGCCCAGCTAACTCAGGGGGGTACAGCCTGCCGTCAATGTTCGGTATCTGGGCTGCAGTAAAAGCCACTACCTCATACTCTGGTCTGTTTCGGAAAAATACGTTAAAGTTGTGGAAATCACGCCCTCCAGCACCCATTATAATTACTCTCCTGCGGCGACTTCCGTTCATCTAGTCTTAGTGCTAGTTTTCTTTTTAAGGATTGACGCTTGAAGAAAAAAATCGAATATAAGGAAATGCGAAAAAATATCTAGGGATCATTAGCTAGAAGCGAAAAGCGTTAGTTCATGTCTAGTGGATGCTTAAAACGGAAATGATGTCTATAAGAGACAGAAAAGCCGGCATAGTGATCTTCGACACGAGCGCAATCTTATGCTGCGTTGCCGAAGGTATAGACCTAGCTAACGCTGCAAGAGACGCTGTTGAGGCAGAAACAAGGTTAATAGTGCCAACCGCTGTTGTAAGAGAACTTGAGTCGCTAGCTCAAGGAAGAGGACGCAAGGGGAAACTCGCCCGTGTAGCTTTGCAGGAACTTAGAAGGTTAGTAGGGACCTCGGAACTAGAGTTGATTGATGCTGGAGGAATGGACGTCGACGAATTGCTCATAAAGCTCGCTAAATCCTTGGACGGCTTCATAGTTACTGCTGATGAATGGGTTAGGAAGAAGGCAAGAGATTTAGGTGTGCCAGTCATAGTTTACGTGAGCTCAAAGAAGAGGTTCCAAAGAGTATAGAGCATTCTTTATTAATCTTGAAGAGTTAGGTACTTCGCATGCTTAAGGAAAAGCTCTTGTCGATAGATTTTTCAGCTGTTGAAAGGAAAATCTCTGAGTTTATGTCTAACTACTTATGCTACTCAAAAGCTAATTGTTACGTTTTAGGTTTGAGCGGTGGAGTTGACTCATCAACCATCGCTACCCTAGCTGCAAAGTCAGTCGGTCCTGAACACGTAGTAGCTCTAGTCATGCCCGATACAACAGCAACCCCTGAGGATGATCTAAGGGATGCGTACTGGCTAGCTGATAAACTTGGTATTAACAGGATCACTGTTCCCATCGATGGAATAGTAGCTGCTGCTTCAAGCAACCTTCCCTTCTTTGATCCTAAGGATTTACCAGCTTTAGGCAACCTTAAAGCTAGGATTAGGATGATGATGTTATATTATGTGGCTAACAGGTTAAATGGGTTAGTGTTAGGCTCTGGCGACAGGAGCGAACTGCTACTTGGGTACTTCACTAAGTACGGCGACGGGGCTGCCGACCTGCTCCCGATAGGTGATCTCTACAAAACTCAAGTAAGGATGCTAGCGATACACCTTGGGCTTCCTGAAAAAATCGCATTTAAGCCCAGTAGCCCGCGCTTGTGGCCGAACCAAATGGCTGAAGGAGAGCTGGGGTTTACGTATGAGGTTGCCGATCTTGTCTTATATATGGTTCTTGATCTAGGCTACACGTCTAGTCGGGTTGTAGAGGAAACAGGTATCGAAGAGAACGTTGTTAAAAGTATTATTTCAAGGGTTGAGTCGACGGTTCACAAGCGCCGGACCCCTCCGGTTGTAGAGTTAAAGGGGATAGCACATCCATGAAAGACTATACACGCATCCAGAAACCTCTAACGTCAAAGTCCATCTGTTTGTTAATTTCGCTCTTAGTCAGTTTTTCGCCTGAAAGTACTTCTAGTAAATAAGGGTAAAGGGTATCCATAGCTAAGCTTTTCAAGCTTTTACCATCAAATATTTCCTCAACAGGGATGTATACATCGATGATGTCCGAGAGTCTCGAATATGTATCCTTATTAGCAGTAACCTTTACCACTGGAATTGTAACAGAACCCACGGGTGTACCCAAGCCAGTAGTAAAGATGACGGCATGAGCTCCGCCCGCCACCATTCCAGATATCGATGGAATATCTTCTCCCGGTGTATCCATGAAGAATAGACCACCCCTTCCTCGTGGCACAGGACTAGCGTAAGGGAGCACATCTAGGAGCTTTATTGAAGAGGAACGCCCAATTTTCAGTATGCTACCCAACGACTTTTCTGCCAACGTTGAGATTCCGCTAGCTATGTTGCCGGGTGTGGGATCACTTTCGCTTGCGTAACCCGCCAGAGCCTCTTTCATTGCATACGATGCCTCAAGAAGTCTTTTCAATTTCCTAGCCACGGTTTCATTTGCGACCTTACTTAACAAGAGACTCTCGCTCCCCAGTACCTCCGTGGTCTGAGCGAAGACGACGCTCGCACCTTCACTCACTAGTTTTTCAACGAGATACCCGGTGACCGGGTTAGCGAAAAGACCTGAAGTGGGGTCAGACGCGCCATTTCCCACACCTACGAGTATGCGCTTAATAGGTGTTTCCACTCTATAGGCTGAACTTGCTTCTTCAACCATTTTCTTCACGAATTTTCTGCCAAGCTCGGTAGATCTCTCGAAACCATTTTCCATAAAAGTTTGTTCCTGAACATTCACCCACCGAACCTTTACACCTCTCTTCACTAACCTGTCATACAGCTTAAAAGACATTAGGTTCTCATGCTTGCACTCATTTATACCTAAGGGCTTCTTACATAGTTGTCCACATCCCAAACTTACAAGTATGACACCATATACATTTGGGTTAGAGGCAATGCCGAGCAGAGTTCTAAAAGCTACGTCCAAATCAAAGCCTACGTGACAACAACCGGCATTGTGACGAGCTAGTACTACACGATTTTCGCCTTGTTCACCCCAGCTTTCCCCCTTAAATTCCTCGTAAATCAGCTCGGCTAGCCTGTTTGTACAGATGGTTGTTGGAAGGATTAAAACGTGGTTCCTAACTCCGTAAACTTTTCGATCAGCCCTGTAGTATGCACGTACGATAGTCATCCCTCACACCTGTACCCTGGTGAAATCAACGAAGCTTGCACGCAAGAATCTGTAGAAGTCTTTTACAAGCCTAATATAACGTTCGCTTATTCGTATGCCCGGAGGAGGTTCAATCATGTTACCTATCCTCAGGGTACCTCCTTCGGGAACAGGAGCTGCTGCGACACCTATCTTAGTTCGCGTTCGAAGGTGCTTGAAAAGATAGTGCGTAGGACGCAAGTTTACGCCAACGCGCACTATATCTCCCTTCTCGAGACGGGAAAGCGTAGTACCCAATACGAAGCCGTTTTTCAGTACTTGAGTTAAGTCAAATGCGTCATCAAGTAGCACATTAGTTATGTGAACTAGAAAGCCTGCCTCGATGTTGCGTACGCTTACCCCTATCACGTGTCCAAACTTTAGGATTCCGACTCCCTCATCTATCTCTTCCAGTGCAATTTTATGCCACCTTGGCACTGGAACTATCGGCCTAATTCTACCAACAACACCCTTTCCCTCTTCGTACACTGGATACTCAATACCCTCAGTAAGCGACGCGAGAGCTGTTCCTACGTTATCTCTCGGATCGGCCTTATACACGAGCGCTGGTAGACTCACGTTTATTATTCGATCTAGAATAAATAAATGCTACTCAATACTATGCAGGGATACGAAAGCCGTAATCGTTTAGCACACGTTTAACTTTCTCGTACATTTCTTGCCACCATTGTGACGGACTACGTCTGTTGGGGTCATAAAGCTCCCTAAACGGAAGACCTGGATTAGGGTCGCGGAGACTCGCTTCATAAAGTTTAACGATTTCTGCTGCAACTTCAGAAGCTTCCTCCGGTTTCATCCCGGTGGCGGCTATCCCGATCTCGGCCATCAGCCTGGCCTCCAGTCCACTTCCGTGAGGCTTCTCGCCGTTAGCTGGCGCGGGACCTAACAAGTTTAGTCCACACGATGAGGCGACCATAGCGTTGGCAGCCACCTCATACAACATCTCTAATGTTCCGCCGCCATTAGCCGGCCAAACGTCTCCGACCAGCGGGATCCTGAGATTTTCGCCAGCTAAACCGATAGCAGCCTCAACCCACAGGCATTCCCTCGCACTGGTTGCCTTTAGGTGAATGTGATAGGGGTGGATTAGCACGTAAGAAGCTTTATACATACAGATAGTTAAAAGGGCTTCAGCAACTGAACAAATAGCTGATCCGGCAGCCCCTCTGGCGAAGCCTCCAACGATCGGATCCACAAGGGCTGCATTATGAACACCACATTGAAGCGCTACATGAGCTTTCAATAATAGATCATTGCTAATCTTTAATTCATTAAGCACCGGAACGAGTTGCGCATCGCCTTTTCTCAATCTTCCTGTAGCCATGGCAGCTAAATTACCGGCAGAGCTTGAGCTACTTTCACACGCTAGGATATGCATGCCGTCTCTACCGGCTTCGCGTAACGCCGCTCGGAGTAGATCTATTTCGATGAGAGTAGCCTCGACCTCGCTGGGGGCGCCTCTCGATACGTTGAGACCTTCAATACACGTGATGCTACCATGGTCAAGAGCACACACTAGTGGCTCAAGAGCATAGGTTAGAGCGCTCTCCTTGAAATCCTCAAGGGGGGTGGGCGTACCCGCGTAACCTCCGAAGACGAAGGGCTTTTCAGTTGTCGCAGGCTTTCGGGCTCGCAGGTCTTTTGACTCAGACCCCTCACCTACGTGAACCTCCGTGGTAACTGAAGATAGAGCCTCACGAATTTCATCCTCGTTTAATTTCACAACTCGGTTAACGTCTACCACGTATGCGCCAACTTCTAAAAGTAGTTCCAAACCAGCATTGAACAAATCCTTCGCGAGAGTAGGATCGCATGGGATAATGCTTCCTGCTTCATACCTTATATCGTAGTCCCTCTCAAGCCTTGCGACAGCCTTAGACAAGCCTAAGTCGAAGGATCGCGAATCCACGTAGCTTCCTTCCCGCGCTCTTTTTTCCAGCTCCAAAGGATTAATCACAGGATCAACCCTTCCCAAATTAGGTTTGATGTACTTTAACTAGGTGTCTGACTAATGCTTCTAACCCGTGAATCCTGAACGGAGTTAACGGTTCTACAGCTAACGCTTTAGCTTTCCATACAGCCTCCTTACTGGAAGTTGCGGGATCCACGATGTACGTTTGAGTTGCTGTAGCTAAGACGAGTACGCCATCAACAGTGAAAATATTACTCGTAGGTACTTCAATGCTTATTCTACCTTCGACTGTCTCTAGAGCCGCGTTTATCACGAATCGGGATGTCGGTGTTAAGGCTAATAGTTTAGCGTATACTAAGCCATGCTCCTTCACGAGATGCCTCAGCAAGGCTTGCCTCGACTCTGGGTCTAGGAGCATCCAATTCTCTATTACGAGCATGTCGTCTGGATCTCTATAAAGGAGAGCTAACCGGGGATAAGATAGTGGAAATGGTAAGCGTACACGTAACTCTCCCACTCTATGGCCGTTCATGTCGGCTTCGAGCCAAGCGCCGCGATCGATAACCCGTAAATCCTGAACTACTCGAATTTCTTTGAGGCTCGGTACGTGAGGTCTTTCATCCAAGCCGCCTTTGGCTTCACCTAACGCGCGTCCCTCATTCATTAGAATAACTCTGCTAACGAACTTGTTCAGTGTCGGTCTATGAGATATCGCTATGATAGTAGTATCCTTAAGGTAGGCTAACAACCTCCTCATTATGGTTTCTTCAAGCTCAACGTGAACGTTGCTTGTCGCTTCGTCCAGGATAAGTACTCGTGGACGTAAGATGAGAGCTCTTGCCAAGCAGATCAGCTGACGCTGCCCGCCTGAAAGACCCCTCCCCTGCTCCCCTACATCGCTGTCATACGCCAGGGGAAGCTCAACAATAAACCTGTGAGCTCCACAAAGCCAAGCCGCAAAGAGAATCGAGAAGGGGGATGGCTCTGAGACACCATAGGCTATGTTGTAAGCAACGCTGCCTGGCAAAAGCATCGGTTCTTGAGGAATTAGGATAACTTGGCCTCTTAGGCTGGATAGCTTGACCTCTCTAAGACTAACTCCGTCCAGTAGGATCTGACCGTCGTTAGGGTCAAAAAGTCTGACGAGTAGACGAACCAAAGTGGTTTTCCCCGAGCCATTCGGACCTACTATGCCGACGACCTCTCCCGGTTCGATAGTGAAGGAAACCCCCTTGAGAACTTGTCTACCTCGCGAGTACTCAAACTTTACATCCTTTACCTCTATCCTACCTTTAATATCGATGGGTTTAGCGTTTGGAGCTTCTACAGCCCTAGGCTCAGCTTCTAGCAGCTCACTCAGTTTTTCGTACGCTGCCTCAGCTTCAGCGAGCTGCGGAACTAAACTAGAAATCGATTGGATAGGTCCGTAAACTTGCCACACGTAAGCGAGAAATGCGGTAAGCGTACCTATCGTTAATTCACCTTCAACAACCATCATACCACCGATGTACATGACAGCTACAGAAGCCGACACAAGCAGAAGATTAAGCCAAGGGTAGACTCTAAGATTGAATTTGCTAGCCTCTATTTCAGCGCTTAACACATCTCCTGCCAAGCTCCCGAATCTCTCCATCTCTGCACGTTCTCTTCCCGTTAACTTTACTAACAAGACAGAGCTAAGAATAGATGTAACGTGAGCTGACATCCTGCTAACCCTACTCCACCTTTTCATGAACAATGTTCTTACACGGGGTTGATAAACGACCAACCCATATACGTAAAACGGTAAAGGTATAAGAAGCACAAGAGAAAGCTTCCAGTTAAGAGAAAAAACAATAAACATCATAGCAACTAATTGAAGAGTACTCAAAAATATGGTTTCAAAACTCGAGACTATAAAACGCTGTACTCTATCAACGTACCCGTAAAGCCTGGTAACTACATCTCCTACTTGTGTTCCCCCCTGATACAACTCTACACCAAGTTCGATAGCCTTAGAGAAGACTCTAGAGCGTAAATCTAGAGCTACTCTGCCGCTCAATAAGCTCTGATAGTAACCTCTAAGTGCTCCAACTCCAGTTGAAGCTGCATGAATAACAATTAGCACTACAGAGTAAAACGCGATAGACGACAAGTCGCTTCTCATTATACCTTGGTCAACAAGAGAACGTGACATGAGAGGGGGGAGAACACCTAGTATCGTTGCAGCTAACGATAGAGAAAGAACGATTGTCAACAATCGCAAATGCGACTTAAGAACAGTGTACAGCTTCAGAACTCTGTAGCGTTTAACCATGCTAAAGGAGCGCACAGAATAGATCACGTTCCCAGTTACTTAATGTTTACTGTATCAGTAAAATGTAGAGAGGAGAGCCGCGCATAATTCAGCAGCGATTACGCTTAGGTAAGCATCTACTCAGTTGACGCGCTCGGGCGATTGGGAGTGGCCGGCTCACGCCTCGGACCAGAGGCCCTTAGCGCTTACACCGCCACCCCATCAACCCCGTCTTCTACGGGAGCCCTCGTCTCGGTCACAAGACCCGTCGCCAGGCCCCACGACCGAGAATGGCCGCCTCGTCTCGGGGAGGGCTTCCCGCTTAGATGCCTTCAGCGGTTATCCCCATGCGGCGTGGCTGCCCGGCGCGCCCTACCGGACGGCCGGTAGACTAGAGGCCGCGGCCCGCCGTTCCTCTCGTACTGAGCGGACCTTCCCCTCAGGCGGCCAGCACCCCCGACAGGTAGAGACCGACCTGTCTCGCGACGGTCTAAACCCATCTCACGTTCCCCTTTAATGGGCGAGCAGCCCCACTCTTGGCGGCTGCTGCACCGCCAAGCTGGGAAGAGACGACGTCTGGGTACCAAACCGCGGGGTCGATGTGAACTCTCGCCCGCGACGAGCCGGTTATTCCCGGGGTAACTTTTCTGTCATGCCCGGCCCCCACCGAAGGGGGCACGAGCGTTCGCTAGGCCCGGGTTTCCCCCCTGCGCCCCTTGCGTCCAAGGGCGCAGTCAGCCCGGCATTTGGCCTTGCCCTCTACGGCGGGGTTCTGACCCGCCTGAGCCGAGCTTTGGGCACCCCTGATGCATTTTCAGGGGTGTGCCGCCCCAGCCAAACCGCCCACCTGCCGTTGTCCCCGGGCTACGATGCCCGGGTTAGGGGCGTAGCCGCAAATGGGCGGTGTTTCATTGCCGCATACACACCCCCCAGAGAGGGTGTTTCATTGCTCCCGCCTACACTACGCACCCGCAGCTACACCCCAACGACAGGCTGCGGTAAAGCTCCACGGGGTCTTCTCGCCCCATCGGGGGTACCTGGACTGTGCACCAGGTTGCGGGTTCACCGGGTCCCGGGCTGGGACAGCGGGGACCTCGTTGATCCATTCATGCGCGCCGGAACTTACCCGGCAAGGCATTTGGCTACCTTAAGAGAGTCAGAGTTACTCCCGGCCTTCGGCGGCGCTTCGCCCGGTTGGACCCGGGTTTCACGTACCGCCAGTGGCCAGGATTCAGCCCCCGTACACACCCTTTCGGGCTTGCGGGGACCTATGTTTTTATTAAACAGTCGAGTCCCCCTTGTCACTGCGACCTGCAGTCCCAGGGTAACCCCAAGACCGCAGGCACCCCTTCTCCCGAAGTTACAGGGCTAATTTGCCGAGTTCCCTAGCCCGGGTTACCCCGACACGCCTTGGGCTTCTCACCCAGAGGCACCTGTGTCGGTTCTCGGTACGGTCGTGGGGAATCCTTCTCAACTCCCTTTTCACTGGCCCCAGGATTCAGGGGAACCCGCCTAACGGCAGGCCCATCCAGCCTTCATCCGGTTCTCGCCATGACGGCACTCCCCGGACTTCAGCTGTTAGGCGAGGCGGCAGCCCCGCTCCCCCTATCCCGAGGCGTCAGGAGTTGAGCTTGCGTTACCGCGAAACGTATCCCCACGGCACGGGAATGTTAACCCGTTTCCCTTTCGGCGGATGCGAGTTACGCTCCACCTTAGGACCGGCTAACCCCCAGCCGACGACCGTTGCTGGGGAAACCTTGCCCTTTCGGCGGAGGGGATTCTCACCCCTCTTTGCTGTTACTACCGCCGGGATTTTCGTTCGGAGCGGATCCACCGGATCTCACGACCCGGCTTCTAGTCCACACCGACGCCCCCCTACCGGATCACGGATCAATGATCCGTGCCCCGGGGTCTCGGCGGCCGGCTTAGTCCCGGCCATCTTCGGGGCCCCCCGCCTCGGCGGGTAAGCTGTTACGCACTTCTTAGCCGATGGCTGCTTCTAAGCCTACGGCCCCGCTGTCTAAGGCGGGGGACACCCTTCCAGATTGACACTTTAGCCGGCACTTAGGGGCCTTAACCCCGGTCTGGGTTGTTCCCCTCTCGGCCCCCAGGCTTATCCCGGGGAACCCGTCTCCGCCCGTCTACGGTGCCAGCGGGTTCGGAGTTTGAAAGGAGAGTGGGACCTTTCGGCCCCTGGCCCCCCAATCAGTGCTCTACCCCGTCGGCCACCTCAGGGCGGGCCGGGCTGAAACCCGCTTCGGGGGGAACCAGCTATCACCGAGCTTGATTGGTCTTTTGCCCCTAAGCCGAGGTCATGGGAACGAGTTGCACGTCAGAACCCCTTCGGGCCTCCACCGGGCTTTCGCCCGGCTTCGCCCTACCCCGGCTTAGATCGCTCGGTTTCTGGTCTCACGGGTGTGACTCCAGGCCCTTTCAGACCCCGCCCCTCGCCGATGCGTGCTCGGCTGCGGGCATGTCGGTTTCCCTTCGCTTTCGGAGTTTAAACCCCTTAAGCTCGCCACACCCGTGAACTCCCCGGCTCGTGATTCTAGACGCAAGGTGCGACCCCGGTACCCTCCCCACGTACTCCCTGGTCGCCCAGGTTTCCTTCGGGGAGGATCACTCCTTTCGGGCCACACCACTCGTAGCCGCCCGGTTTCAGGCTCTTTTCACCCCCCTCTCGGGGTTCTTTTCAGCTTTCCCTCACGGTACTTAGTTCGCTATCGGTCTCGGGACGTATTTAGCCTTGGAGGTCGGTGCCCCCCAGCTTCCCACGGCAAAACCAAGCCGTGGTACTCAGGAACGCTCGCAACCCTCGCCGGGTTACGCTTACGGGGCTGTCACCCTCTGCGGCGGGGTTTTCCAACCCACTTCAGCTTCCCCGGCAGGGGGTATATGCGAGCGTCCTGCAACCCTACATCCCCATGAGCTTTCGCCCACAGGTTCGGTTTGGGCTCTCCCCCTTTCGGTCGCCCCTACTCAGGGGATCCCTGTTGGTTTCTTTTCCTCCCCCTACTAAGATGTTTCCGTTCGGGGGGTTCCCACTCGGTACTTTCGCCGGTGAGCGATTTCCCGAGCGCTGCGAGCTATTCACCCGCAGCAGGAAGTCCCATTCGGGAATCCCCGGATCGAAGGCTGCGTGCGCCTACCCGGGGCTTATCGCAGCTTGCCACGCCCTTCTTCGGCACCCGAGCCGAGCCATCCACCGAGCGGCTTAGCCGCGTCAACCTCGCCGATGCTTACCTAATTCGCGTCGCTGCTGAACTATGCGCGGCTCTCACAGCAACCGAGATTTCTCGGTTGCTCAGCCCTTCACCCGAGAGGTTAGACCTCTCGAGTTGCATTTATGGAAATAATAGGTTCGGCGCGGTATCAGGGTATAACTTGGGAAGGAGGTGATCCGGCCGCAGGTTCCCCTACGGCCACCTTGTTACGACTTCTCCCCCCTCGCCGGGATCGGGTTCGACCCAACCCCTTCCGGAGCTGGGCCTCACCTGATCCCAACTCGGGTGGAGCGACGGGCGGTGTGTGCAAGGAGCAGGGACGTATTCACCGCGCGTTGGTGACACGCGGTTACTAGGGATTCCAGGTTCACGAGGGCGAGTTGCAGCCCTCGATTCCTACTGAGGCGGGGTTTTAGGGATTACCTTCCTCTTTCGAGGTCGGTACCCGCTGTCCCCGCCATTGCAGCTCGCGTGTAGCCCCGGGGTTTCGGGGCATACTGACCTGCCGTAGCCCCCTCCTTCCTCCGGCTTAACGCCGGCAGTCCCTCCAGAGTGCCTAGACACCTTACAAGGGGACCTGTAAGGTGTCTAGTAGCAACTGGAGGCAGGGGTCTCGCTCGTTACCGGACTTAACCGGACACCTCACGGCACGAGCCGGCGACGGCCATGCACCTCCTCTCAGCTCGTCTGGCAAGGTCGTTAGCCTGGCCTTCATTCTGCTGTCGCCCCGGGTAAGGTTTCCGGCGTTGACTCCAATTAAACCGCAAGCTTCACCCCTTGTGGTGCTCCCCCGCCAATTCCTTTAAGTTTCAGCCTTGCGGCCGTACTCCCCAGGCGGC
>JANXEW010000050.1 GCA_025057995.1 Thermofilaceae archaeon
ACTCCTACGCCAAGCTCCCAAGTCAACGTTCTCAACCCGTGATACTTCTCGTTTGTAGAGAGTAAAGGGACAGCCCATGAGGCTACGATTGCTAAACTCCAAAGTAGCCAGACTGAGGTTAACGTTATAGCCCGTTTGATGGGAGCAGGGTCGCGGTTTTTAACTCCACTTGTAAACTCGAAGATCGTTAATAGGAGAGCGAATAGGATTGTAGCGGTACCCATCATCACGTGGGATAGGATGGACCAGGCTGCAAATAGAGCTGAAGCTGCGATAAAGGTAACCGGTCTCCTGCCTTTAAAAGCGAAGGCTAGCAAAGCTAGGGAGGAAATACCCGTTACAAGCCCCCAGCGTTGCGGCCACATACCGATGTAGTAAACTTGTCTCCAGCCTACGTCTGTCCAAGAGTTCTCTTCGTTGAACACTGTAACTGCTACCAACGCAGCGGTAATAGCAGCTAGCTTAGAGTTCGTGAGAGCGTAGGTGAAAGCAGCTAATGCTGGGGCTAGGAGAGCGTAACTTAAGCCTACGCAGAAGCTGTAGGTAGATTTGATGTCCATGAAAAACGAAGTAAGCTTGTAAGTGAGAACTACGAATAGCGTCGAACCCGGGTTGTAATACAAGTTCGGCGTCCAACCGAACATGTGCCAGGGATCGTAACCCCAAGGTCCCCCTTCAGACATAAAGAAGAAGTAAGTGATGTAAGAGTTCGTGAAGTGGAAGGAGTGATCCCAGCCTGCAACTTCACCGCCCACTAGAACCGTTCTAACAGCTAGGAGCGCAACCACAGTGATTGCGATGACGATTAGACTCGCTACTAAGCCCCATCCAGCCCCCTTAACTCTACCAACCGTAGCCGAAACCGGCGATGAGCGAAGGTTCCCCCCTTCCCTTTTTCTCCCACGCCAATCGTCACGGCGGAACATTTCCATCACTAGGCTCACCTAACGCCTCATCTAACCTCTTCGACATGAGCTCTTCTACATTTCCCTTGGAGTAAGGTGTATAAAGGCTTGATTAGTTAAAATAACTGAAACTGAATTAAAGGGTTTTCGTCAAAAAGTTGCT
>JANXEW010000051.1 GCA_025057995.1 Thermofilaceae archaeon
TTTGGGTCTCGGGTCGAATAACATCTTCCGCACCGGAAGTAACTTCCGCACCGGAAATTAAGCTTTACCTAGTTAAATCATCTCATACTGTCTCTTCTGACATTCTCTTCAGAAGCTTAACGTACTCTATTACCTCCTCTATATCTAGTTCCACTTCAGCGAGGATCGACCTCTTCTCAGCCTCTGAGCTCGCCAAGAGTAGGCGAACCTTTGAAGCCTTGAGAGCTCTAGCTACGCTCCGCACGTTGTACAGTAGATCGAGAAGCTCTTGCCGCCTTCCACGTTTAACTCTAAGCCTCTCATCGGCGATGTAGTTGAAAAAGCGTTCAACAGCCTTTAAAGCGTCCTGTAACGCGGCTTCAGTTTCACTATGCAACTTTCGAAGCGCGCCGTTAAGGACCTCCTCCAAATCCTTTAACTCCATCTCCGCGTACAGTTCAGTTGAAGCTTTAAAAGGAGAATTGCGATAGCCCAAGCTTTTACGCCTTCAAGCTAAGTCTCTTTAAAGCTTCGATACTGTACTTAAGGTTGAGACGCAGAGATAGTCAAGATAAACTTTCTAGCGAAAGTCCACTCGCCTAGGAGGCTTTAAGCGGTAAAGACTTTATGTGGTAGCTTAATTCTCCCTTCATGCATGACAATGTCCTCTGGTTTACCTCTACTCCACTTCCCGAGTACTTGAGGGAGGCTTTGGCGAGAGGTGAGCTCTCGAGAGCTGAAATCTTGATAAAAAATGCTCTCGCTTCATCTACAGGCTTGCAGAAGTTGAGGCTAGAGTTCGAATTGGACAGGATTTCAAGGTGGAGGCTGGAGTTCCCTTACACGCTGAAGGAGGCGTATGAGGTATTGAAGAAGGATGTTCCTGACCTGAAGCTAGAGGAAATGGGGGAGCTGCTAGCCAAAGGGTGCATTGATTCGACCGTCATCGACGATGAACCTAGGGTTTTGAAAAGGTTTGTAGCTAACGCCTTCTGGCTCTGCCCCAATTTGAAGGCTAGGAGGAGGAGAGTTGTAGATGAGAGGGACAGAGTGGCGAGACTCGCTCTAAAGAGCAGGGCTG
>JANXEW010000052.1 GCA_025057995.1 Thermofilaceae archaeon
ACACGTTTAACGTAGAGCCGGCGTACGAGTTTGGCTACGGGCTCAGCTACACGACGTTCGAATACAGGAACCTTAACGTGAAACAAGAGGGTGATAGGATCAGGGTTTGCTTCGAAATAGCTAATACAGGCAGGTACCCAGGCAAGGAGGTGGCTCAAGTCTACGTGAGAGCTCCTAAAGGCAAGATCGACAAACCTTTCCAGGAACTCAAAGCTTTTAGGAAGACGAAGAAGTTAAGCCCGGGCGAGGTTGAGAAGATTGAGCTTGTCGTAGACGTGAGAGACCTCGCTAGCTTCGACGAAAGCTCCGGCTACTGGGTTGTTGAAAAAGGCGGTTACCAGATAAAGGTGGGCTCCTCCTCGAGGGATATAAGGCTCGTCAAGGACTTTATAATTGGAGAAGAGCTAAGGTTTAAACCTTAGCTTTCACGACTCAACCTTTCCCTCTCCTCCAACCGTCAAGTCAATTTTTTTACCATCCCTTCCTTCAACACTACTGACGAAGCATGACCTCAGAATGCGAGATTGAAAAACTTGTACGCGCGTTATCTCTAGAAGAGAAAGTTAAACTTCTAGTTGGAGTTGGAGTACCGGGATGGTTTGACAACCCTAAACCAAGGGTGAAAGGTGCAGCCGGTCAAACCTACTCCATCGAGAGGTTTAACGTACCTCCAGTAGTACTAGCGGACGGTCCCGCCGGCTTAAGGATTGACCCTGAAAGAGAAGGGGACACTCGAAAGTACAATGCTACGGCGTTTCCAGTGCCTGTAATGCTTGCGTCAACTTGGAACCCGGAGATAGTGGAGATGGTTGGTAGAGCGATAGGAGAAGAAGCTAGAGAGTACGGGGTTGACATCCTCCTCGCGCCTGGAATCAATATCCATAGAAACCCGTTGTGCGGGAGAAACTTCGAATACTATAGCGAAGACCCTTTACTAGCTGGAGAAATGGCTGTCGCTTACGTTAGAGGTGTTCAGTCGGCTGGTGTTGGAGCGACGCTTAAGCATTTTGTAGCTAACGAGCAGGAAACTAACAGGTTCATTATCGATACTATAGTC
>JANXEW010000053.1 GCA_025057995.1 Thermofilaceae archaeon
CGTGGTCCGTGGTCCCGGCTCTCGCTTCCAGTAAATCTGAGGCTATAGCTCCGGCTTTGCTCATGGAGCTTGCTCGATACCTGAAGGAGAACCCTCCACGTTATACCGTTTGGCTTGTATTCCTCTCGGGGCACTGGCAAGCTTTAGCTGGCGCCAGGGCCTTCGTTGAACACTTCTTCTTTAACGGTGAAGTTGCTACCGGGAAAACTACGGTATGGGGGTTCATCGGGCTTGATAAATTCTCTAGCGACGGCGACGGATTACAGCTTCTCCATTCCAGCTACTACACAACATACGGGGGCAACTCCATACACAGCGGCGGTTTCCCAGCTAGGTTGTCGTGGGTCATGACAACGGTACAAACCTTGTTAACAGAAGAAAAAGTGAGAACATTCGCTCGCCGGGAGTTTAACCTTGAAGACGCCCGAGGTCTAGTTAACATCTTCTTTACTTACACGGGATTCTGGGGGACTGAGCCCTTCCCCTCCATGCTAGACTCGGAGGCGGCTTCAATAAGTGGTGTCGCAGCCTTCTCGATAATAAGTAGACACTCCAGCAGGCTCCACATGGGCGTACCCGTAGACGACTCGAAGTACGCTAACCTAGCAGCCCTAAAGCCGTACCTCGAACTAGCCTCGTACATCGTCATAAGGTTGCTAAACACCGAGTGGCAGGTTAGTAGAAACCTTATACTCCCAACGCGCTACGATCTCTCAGCTGAGAGAGGTTACCCTGGCTTCACTACCTTCTATGGTCGCGTAGTAACCTACAACTTCACGAAAGGTTGGTACGACCCTGTACCCAACGCCTTAGTAGAAGTTCAGCTCATCACAAGCACTCACAAGTACAATAAAATCCTGGTGAAAGCTGATGGCAACGGAACTTTCACTGTCTACGGGATCCCTCACGCAGGCAGAGGAGCCTACGGTGGTACAGTCATACCGTTCTCGAGGTGGATTATACGAGGTTGGGTTTTAAACGAGGAAGGTCAAATAGTGATGGCCACCGATTTAGGACAATTCGGGATGCAGAACTTT
>JANXEW010000054.1 GCA_025057995.1 Thermofilaceae archaeon
GTACTCTGTTCGTTTGATGCAACTGGGAAAGAATTGAAAGGAAAAAGATATGACAGTGTCATATAGGGGTGTAAAAAAGATGCAACTGGGAAAGAATTGAAAGTGTAAGTTCCGTTTTAACCCCCTCATTTCTTCCCCCCTACGATGCAACTGGGAAAGAATTGAAAGATTTGCTTTCAACGTTTTTAGGCACGCAGCTAACCTTTCAATTCTTTCCCAGTTGCTGTTTGTCGCAGTTGTCTTCACCGAGTTTCCACTCTATCCCCTCTTTCAATTCTTTCCCAGTTGCTGTAAAGATAGACTGGAGGAAAGTGTTGAGATCTCACATGGAGAGGGGGCTGGGGCGGAGTGTCCGGAGGACGCTTTCAATTCTTTCCCAGTTGCTGTAGAAAGCATGGCTCTCATAGCGATCAGTGTCGATCACGAACTTTCAATTCTTTCCCAGTTGCTGTTATTTCTCCAGCATCTTCTTGCTCCACTCCCCGTACTGTCTTTCAATTCTTTCCCAGTTGCTGTGTATGTCCAGCTTAGCGATGATGAGGCAGCCGAGCTGACTTTCAATTCTTTCCCAGTTGCTGTTTGAGAATTCATCGCGCTCTTTGAATGAATACGATGACCACGCGTACGCAAGCTTATCATCCCAGAAAGACGGCAGATTGTAAAGTAAAAGAAACGGCGGTAGGTCGTAGAGTCCAAAGACGCATGCATACTTTACTCTCTGGTTTTCGGGGATTTGTGAGAGCATGATGTGTGCTGTTCCGACAATTGAGCGGAGGTCCTCTCGCTCCATCTTGTACATAACGTAGCTATAGTCTTTTAGCATTAACACATCTATCATACTGAGGACGTTCGCGTCTAATAGACGCATACTTTGTACAACGTACACGTGACTTTGGCGCTTGTGGTAAGCTATTGCATTTAACTTTGATAATAGTTTGTACAGCAACTGGGAAAGAATTGAAAGGGCGGGTGGGTGGTGAGTTAAGTCGAGCAACAGCACGCATACAGCAACTGGGAAAGAATTGAAAGA
>JANXEW010000055.1 GCA_025057995.1 Thermofilaceae archaeon
GCCATTAGATGATAAAGAGGAAGCTGGAGGCCTGTACACGAAGCTTAAGGAGACTATTGAACTCTATTACAGTAATCCTAAAGCTTACGCGTTAATTTGCGCTAGGAGTACCGCGACCATAGCCCCCTACTTTAATAGTCATAGGGCTCTTCTCGAGTACGTAGCTAGGGCCTACGTTCAGCCATGACCTGTATAGGAGCTGGAAACCTCCTCTACGCCCGTTTCTTCAATGAACCTCTTCTAGCGAAACTATTCAAAAACTGGGAATCGATTCGCGACTTCTTCCAGTTGATCGTTAAACTCGCACACAGGAACTTCTTTACGCTCGCCTGCCTTCGCTGCGGTTCTGGAATCGTGGCAGCCGCCGTCTACGTTTCAGAGACTCGTCCCTCAGTTCACGTTCTCGAGTTAGCTAGGCTTTTAGCCAGCTTTTCACCTAGGGTGTTAGCATCCTTCCCCTCGCAAGCGAGGGAGTTCTTAAATTACTTCAAAGCTATACGGGGTTTGAAACCTCGTTGCCACCTTCTCTTTATAGCTTCCGCTTACAAACGGAGAGGTTACGGTTCTAAACTTTTAAAGTTAGTAGAGAATTGTTGCGCTAAGTCCGGCTGCAACTGGATCGTTCTAGACGTCTACCTTCGCAACCCAGCTCTACACTTTTACTTGAAGAGAGGCTACAAGCCGATCACTTTAGTGAAGTGGTGGGGACTCGCTTACGTGGTGATGGCTAAGAGGTTGAAGTAGAGTTACGCTAGTCAGTCCGTAACGTTAACGTAACTGTATAAGACATTTAGTATTTGGTTGTCTTTAAGTTAAAAACATCGTAGATAGTGTCTTGAGCTAGAGGCTTTTCCTAGGGAGGCTACTTTCGTACTCTCTACACGTTTTCAATCCCGCTTTAACAGTTGTATTACTGCAAAGTAATACTTAAAAATGTTTACGATTGGGTAGACCCGTGGGGAAAGTCGTCGTTTCCGCTAAGATCGAGAGGGAGCTG
>JANXEW010000056.1 GCA_025057995.1 Thermofilaceae archaeon
CCGCCCCGCGGGCGATAGAGGGTAACCACCTGGTACGAGGCTAACCCAGCTCTACGTCCAGCTTCTTCGATAGCGCGCTCGAGCGAGCCGATCTCGTCGACTAAACCTATACTAAAGGCTTCAATACCGAGGTAGACGAGACCTCTCCTTAACTCTTCTCTCGAAGCCTTAAGCTTTGAACCTCTGCTTTCAACGACAGATGATAGGAACGAGTCCAGTGCCCGGCTTAAGTTGTTAAAAAAGTAGAGTCATGTGAAGCCCGTGTGCTTGTAGGGTCCAGTCTCTAAAATCGTCTCCGACGGTATGAGTAGGGGGGGAGCTGTGGAGATTACTCCAATGGAGCCGATTAATGAAGTGGGATGCGATATTATGTAGTCTCCAGCGACGGCAACGTAGTAGCCGCCTGAGAGCGCGTTTACAGCTAAGACGACTAGAGGCTTCTTCGTTTTCAAGTGCTTCAAGTTAAGGTACACTTGCTCCACGTAGTTGGCTTGACCTCCAAAAGAGTCCACTACGAGGACTACGGACTTGACGCTATCGTTGCGGTATGCTTCCATGATCACGGACGTGTAATAATCCGCATCGCTGCTAGTCAAGATGTAGCCTTTAAGAGAGATAACACCGACAAACCCTGTTTTCGTCCTGTATACCAGGTAAGCCGATGCGAGCGCGATACCTATGAAGACTAAGACGGTTAAGCCGTGTATTTTCTTCAACTAGACACCAGCAACCATGTAGAACATGGTTTTATTTGCCTGCCGCTCTCGATGAATACTTAGGTTGACTGTATTTGCTCAACTTTATACTTTTTAAGCGGGCGAACTATCTGCCTGCTACCGCTCTAAAAGCGGCTAGTTGAAGAGGGTAGACTAGGGGTGAAGCTGTTAGAAGGGGTTGTGTAGCCAGTTGTAACTTGAGAATATCGTAAGCGGTCAAGTTGCTCTGTATAGCTGCTGCCGCGTAATTGATCATCTCTCCAACGGC
>JANXEW010000057.1 GCA_025057995.1 Thermofilaceae archaeon
TGGGCTGTCCCTTTACTCTCTACAAACGAGAAGTATCACGGGTTGAGAACGTTGACTTGGGAGCTTGGCGTAGGAGTTATAGGGACAATCCTAGGATCCTATCCAGCTTACTTTAACGCGCTTACTCTCCTAGGACCCCTCATTCCCTTAATTAGGCACGAGAAGAGGAAAACCCTCCACTGGTTCACTTACCTCGCCTGGTGTTTCTTCACTAGCTTGACCTTGTACGCTTGGCGGGTGATCCCGACAGATCTTCTAGGCACAATCGCTGTACTATCCTTTGCGTCAGCGCTTTTACTCTACTTCCAAGTTGAACGTGATCCAGCTCTATTTCTCCTTCCAGCTGCCGCGTCTCTTATGCTCTGGCTCGCCACTGGACCGAGAACTTACGTGATCAACCTGTTAGGTTTGAAAATCGATTTTAGCCGTCTACCTCTCATCGATCTGCTAGGTTACGGGAAGTTCGCCGGCTACGCCCGATACCTTCTCCTAGCGTACTTCGCTACAGTAGCAGCGAGTACGGCTATCCTAGTTGTCAATTGGGCTGAGAAAAGTGAGAAAGAGGACAGACGGTTGTTCGTCATGCTGACTCTATCTATGTTAGTCGCAGGCTTCTACGGTCCCCTGCTAGCCGGTTTAACTGGCAACACGGACCTTTTCTCATCACAGGGTAACAAGAAGTTCAAGTTTATTGAGGAGTTCCCTCTCTACGCTAACGTAACTAGGTTCATTTCAACGCTCCATCAGATCGGGTTACCGGCTAACACTTACCTGTTGATACAAGACTTGAGCGATAACTTCGCCGACTGGAGCCTGTTCTGCCACAACCACTTCGTGTACGAGCTACCGATATACACGGGGACACCTATAGTAGGCGGGATAGTCTGGACCCGCTACATAACGCAACCGATATCTACAACCGAGTACTCGAGAACGTTCACAGTCGATAACGGCTACTGGGCGTCAAACGT
>JANXEW010000058.1 GCA_025057995.1 Thermofilaceae archaeon
GAAAGTAGCTTTCATTGCGCTTGCTAGCGCTCAACCTTATAACTTGACAGAGACAGCAACTGGGAAAGAATTGAAAGGGGCCCTGTTACCTCGAGTATAACGTTCTTGAGGAGTGTTATCCTACAGCAACTGGGAAAGAATTGAAAGAGGGGGTGGGGTAGGAAGCTTAGTAAGCGCACGTATAAACAACAGCAACTGGGAAAGAATTGAAAGTATCCTACAACATACACTGTCTCTGTATATGAAAAAAACAGCAACTGGGAAAGAATTGAAAGTACGTGGACGAGGATCTGGGACAACATCAGCAGGAGCCTACCCTTACAGCAACTGGGAAAGAATTGAAAGGGTTCACGGGTTAACGGGGTCTTCAACTTTGACAGCATAAAACAGCAACTGGGAAAGAATTGAAAGGCAAGGTCCCCGTGCACTTCATTTTTAAATATACGCTACAGCAACTGGGAAAGAATTGAAAGATGAGAACCCCCAGATTACGCAAGCGTTAGAAGAGGAAACTGACAGCAACTGGGAAAGAATTGAAAGATCTGTTTCCCATACGATCCCCCAGGCAATTTTTCTCTTCAAACAGCAACTGGGAAAGAATTGAAAGACGTCATCAGGATCTTGTACACTTTCCATCCTTTTGCGTACAGCAACTGGGAAAGAATTGAAAGCGCAAAGTACCCCACCCGCCTTGGGAGTGAATCATTGAGTTACAGCAACTGGGAAAGAATTGAAAGGTGTCTAGTTTATAGATGAAGAGAAAGTATGTTATGTGTTTATACAGCAACTGGGAAAGAATTGAAAGGGTAGTTGCACCTGGGGCACACGTATGTTATCCTTTTGCTGACAGCAACTGGGAAAGAATTGAAAGCGTTAAAGACCCAGCCTGTAACGTTACGGAGCGACAT
>JANXEW010000059.1 GCA_025057995.1 Thermofilaceae archaeon
GGTGCTCTTTATTTCTCTCTCATGCCAAAGTAGCTCATAGTTCAACTTCTCAATAGGTGTCATATAGACTCCCGCGAGGATTAGACGACCTCCCCTCTCAAGTTTCTTCAAAGCTTCTACAGCGACCCATCCAGCTGGCGCGAAGACGATCGCAGCGTCCAGCTTTGCTGGAGGATCAGACCGAGTGGGACCAGCCCAAGCCGCCCCCGCTTCCAGAGCCTGCTCAACCTTACTCTCTGACTCAGTAAAGACGTAAACCTCAAGACCTTTTCTAACAGCGATTGGGAGGATCATGTGCGCGGAGGAGCCGAAGCCGAAGATCCCGAGCTGGCCTTTCTTCTCTAGAAGACCCGTCAAGCGGAGCGCCCTGTACCCTATCGCGCCTCCGCACAAGAGCGGGGCAGCTTCCACGTCGCCATAGCTTGAGGGTATCGCGTGGATAAACTCAGCTTTAGCTACCATCATCTCGGCGTAGCCACCGTCGACGCTGTAGCCCGTGAAGAGCGCTTTTTGACAGAGGTTTTCAAACCCTTCTAGGCAGAACCTGCACTTACCGCAGCTCCAGTAAAGCCAAGGGACGCCAACCCTTAAACCCTTAAGCGCGTAGTCCACTCCTTCGCCTAACTCACGCACTACGCCTACGACTTGATGACCTGGAATCAAAGGCAGTTTTTGTAGAGGCAGCTCCCTCTCAACTATATGTAAGTCTGTTCTACACACTCCACAGCACTTAACCTCGATGAGAACCTCCCCCTCCTTTGGAAAAGGCTCAGTCGTTTCGACGATCTTGAGAGGCTTCTCCTCGACTGGTGAAGGTTTCTCAAGCAAGACAGCTTTCATCAGCTTCCACTATCTACCGGCTC
>JANXEW010000005.1 GCA_025057995.1 Thermofilaceae archaeon
TCCATCCAAAGCTTCTCCTGGTTCTCCCAAAGCTTCTCCTGATTCTCTCTAAGCGCCTTAACCTCCATCCAAAGCTTCTCCTGGTTCTCCCAAAGCTTCTCCATGTTTGTTTCGAGCTTGTCGAGCCTCTCCAATATTTCCCTGAAGCCGAGTAGGCCCGCGATGGCGTATCTAAACTCCTTGTCTCTCTCTAGGGTGTCGAGTATCTTTATTTTCTCTTGATTGGTAAGCGTTGACATACTCAACTCGTTATTTTTCTAATAATTTTAGAGCTTTTATCTATACCGGTGTATGTAAGCGTAGATGTATGTCAATTTCCAATCTCTTATCGAAACCTTTGATGTAATTTAGTAGACTTTAGACGTTTAAGGTTCTTCACGTGATCCTTCGAGGCTCACCTTAAAGGTTAACTTTGAATTTGTAAACTCTTTTGAGAGCTTTCGACTCTCTACTCTTTTTGGTAGAGAGTTTAACTCTCCATAGCTTATCAACAGTTGCTAAATGAGTTTGGGGCTATTAGCTTCTTCGATAGTTATCTAGTTAGATTAAATTGAATAGATTTACATATACGTGTCGAATCTATGAGTCATACTGTACGTGTTCTACTGTGGAAGTCTGTAAAGCAGGTTAGCACTGCTAGTTCAACTCCCTCTTCCGTCGCTAGAAAACCTGACTATATTGTGCGAACACCTTGCAATACACGGGTGATCGTTTTAGTTTTTCTTAATTAAGTTGGGGGCTGCAAGGTGGATTTCTCAGATGGTTCTTCCCGCTTTTAACCGATTGAAAAAGGTTTTTAGTTTAAGTTTTAATGTCGCGTCTTAAGATAGATAGGCTTATTATGGGTTACCGATAAAAACATCGACGAGACTGACATGAGTTCATTATTCGTAGCCAAAGGTTTAGCCTTGCTCTGGGACGTCCCCCACAAGACGTTTATTGAAAAGGATTCAGAGAAGGTTACTGAAAGTTTTAGAGAAATTTTTTTAAAAAGAGTTGAGTGTTCAAGCGTCGAGCTTGACCAAGCGAGGGAAGTCGTCGGAAGGGCTTACAAGTTTTCTCGTCCTCTAGAAGCGTGGATAATTGAAAAAAGGTTGAAAAGGTATAATTTAGAATACTGTTATTTGCATAACTTGTTTAACCCTATATACAAAGAAAAGTATTGTGATATCGTTTTTGATAATGAAAGGTATCTTGAAGCAAAGAAAAGACTAAGCAGCATGCTCGAATGTATTGATGAATCTAATATCAAAGGTGAAGAAGCTGTTAGATTCAAATACTTTACTCTCTACGCTGCCTTAGAACCCTTATGGTTGAGTTATGGACTTCCTATAAGTTTAGCAGACCTGAGATTGCCGACATATACAGTTTTCGATCATCTTTACGCTTCAACTGTTATGGTAAACTTCTTTTTGTGTGGTGACGTGCCTAAGGGTTATCTTGTAAGAATCGATGTGCCCGGCATCCAGAAGTTTATCTCCGGAGCCAGGAAGGCTGGTGACTTTTGGGCTGGAAGCTGGTTGCTCTCGTCGATGACCGCTAAAATTATACAGAAACTTACGGAGAGATGGGGACCTGACATCATATTGTCTCCCTCCTTAAGGCTAAACCCGTTTTACGTTCTATGGTTAGCTAAAGAGTTTGAAAAACGAGGTTTAGCTCACGTGACAGAAGAGTTGACCTCGCTCTATAAGAGCGTGATGTCCATTTTGGGGTTAGGTCATTTTATCGGAGGCGATGGGCTTAGCGGATTAGAGAAGCTTGAAGTAATCCAACTTGTTCCTGCTACCATTCTTTTTGTTCTCCCCAACGTAGGTGACCTCAACACCGTTGAAGAAGTTAGAAGCTTCCTTTTAAAGTTGTACAAAGATTCCTGGAAAAAATCAATCGAAGAAGTTGAGAAGTCGGCTGAGAGCTATTTGAAAGATCCAGAGAAGCGACGGGTTGTTGAAAAGCTACATGAGCATGCTCGGAAAGTGTATGAGGAGCCTCCTACTTCTCCGAGGGTATACGTGGTAGATGTTGAAGAGCTCTACAACGAGCTCGTGTCCCACTTGAGCGGTGAACAGAACGTCGTTCGCCGAGGGTTTGATCCGAGTAAGTATCGTTTAAAGGAACTTAAAAATAAGTTGAAAGACTTTGATGCCCGAGAAGTCGCTTCTCTGTTAATATGGCACGTCGCCCTAGAGGATGGGTTCGCGAGGTCTTCTCTTGAGGCGCCTATACCCGCTCCTAGACCCTTCTGGTTAATAGTCGATTCTGATCTAAAAACGGCGGGGGATTTTACCAGCTTAGTGAAAGTTCAGACTAGAGATGATTGGAGAGTGTGCTCCCTCTGTGGTGAAGAGCCAGCTGTATTGCATTTGGGGAAAGTTGTAGGGAGGAAGGGGGGAGTTGTTGTTGAAGATTTTGACAACGAGATGCTGAATAAACTCGTGAAAATCGTGGACGATAGTAATGTAGGTCGGGAAAGCCTTGAAGCAATCGTTAAAGAACTTATTAGACCGGGAGAGGCTCTCGGTCCCTATTGTCTGCTTAAGCGATTGGTTGGCGTCATATATGTCGACAGGTTAAGAGACGCATTAGGTTTAGCATCTACGGACGACGTCGCTTTAAGAGCCTACGACGAAGCCCTAGCTGAGATCCAAGACAAAAGCCACTATGCTTCAGAGTTGCTCGAAACATACATTAAAAAATTCGGAGATGCTATGCTGTTCGTTTTGCCCAAGTCAGTCCTATCTAAGAGAGTAGGTTCAATCCCGGAGTCAAGCGTACCAGAGTACAGGGATGTCAACAGAGCGGCTCAAGTTAGCGGGCTTGATTACGACTCCTTCAAGAGAAGATTCGAAGGCTTATGCAGAGATGCTCCCTGTGAATTCGTTGCCGACCTGATTGAAAAACTCTCCGGAGGGAGTATAAAGTCCACCGAAGTTAGAGAATGGATAGAACAAACTCCAGCCGAAAGGCGACGTCTGGTTTCGAGCTTGTGTAACCTTAGGACCAGGTACGCCATTCTGAAGGGGGATGGAGACTCCATGGGGAGAATAGCTCAAGGTCTCTTGAAAGCGTTGGGTTTACAAGCTAACTCATACGTGAGCTCTATTTTAGACCCCCTCACTTCTTACGCGAGTGTGAAGGGTCAAAACGGAAGTTCTATACTAGTTAGGGAGGATTCGCAGGTATTAGGCGAGCTAAGGGAGTGCTACCAAGATATAGCCGACCTGATACGGTTTCTAGAAGATAAACTTTTGATTTCGCCGGTTTATAGCGTTGTGTTCTCTTCCTCACTGACTTTGTCGGCGTTAAAGGACGTTGGCCGCGCGACTCGATTAGGGGCTTTCATCATATACGCAGGTGGAGACGATATACTAGCCTTATCGCCTGTAGAGAGGGCCTTGGAAATTGTTAAAGAAACGCGATCGGTTTTTTGTGGTAACGGGAGCATGTTTCATAAAATAAATAATATTCCCATCCTCCCAACTATACCGACTGGAAGAAGCTATAGTTTGAGACTTGTGGAGCTCATGGACGTCATGGGAGACGAAATCGGTAAGACGATCGAGCTGTTGGATAACGTAGCTAAGAACGCTGTCTGGCGCAGAGGGGAGGATGAAGTGCTAAAGAAGGATTCAGTTGTGATAAGCGACAGCAGAAGTCCTTTTATGGCCTTGCTACCGTTGTCCACGAGGAACGGGGGTAAAATCGAGCCGCTGTTTGATAGGTTGCTGGCTAATACGTTACAACTCTCAGTCATGTCTACCATAGGTCTAGTTTCTAAAAATCTCCCCGAAGATCTAGACGACACATTATCTCATACTTTTGATCCTGAAAAGAGGATTGAGCTCACTCCAGTCGCTTTGGAGAAGGTCATAAGTTACGTCGTAAGAAGGAACGTTAATGCTAGAAGAAACTTAACCGATAAAGTTGCTGCAACTGTTTTGGAAAAGATCTCTTTAGATGGAAAATCTGGTTTCGAAATCCGTTTAGCCAACGGAGCCTCGAGTATGAGTCTAGGAGAAATGATCATTGAAGCGGTTAGAGTGATGAGGTGGTAATCATGAAGACGCTCATAATTCAACCTCTTGAGCCGTTAGTCCTTAGCAGTACGCCTATAGCAAGCCCGGACTCTTTCATCGGAAGCCATAGAGTCTTGGGAGCACCTTCGCCGACGACGTTGGCAGGCTTTCTAGGATCGATTCTAGGAGTTAATCTAAACGTGAACACAGTGTTGGACAGCCTCGAGGCACTCTATAATGAACTAAGATTGAGAGGGGCTAGCGATCCCGTCGTAAAAGGGCCGCTCGTAAAATTTGTTAAAATGGGAGGAAGGGAATTAGATGGCTTCTACGTCAGTGTCTCAACGAAGGAATTCGCGCCTATCGATGCGTTAGTGCTTAGTGAAGGGATATGCTTCATCAAGAGGGATCGTCTTGAAGAGAACGTTCTAGTGGAACCAAGCTTTCGTCTGGGAGTAAAGCTGAAGCGTGGATATGTAAGCGGGGAAAACAAGACTGTTGAGGTGGGCTACATGTACAAGTATTCTACTTCTTTCTACAAGAGAAGAGGGGGGGAAGTCGTTACTCCCTTGTTTCTCTACGCTACTAAGATTAACTTGGATGGCGATAAGTGTCTAATAGGTAGTTTAGGCGGAGAGGGAAGAAGCGTAAAAGTCTATGTGGGCGAAGATAGCGAGTTGAGAATGTACGCGGATAGACTTAGCGATCCTAGAGAAGTTGAAGAGGGGTGTTATGTTGCGTTGACGCCGGTGCCGGTTATACCCGACTCTAATGTGTATACTGTATCTTCACATAACCCTGATGCTAAAGGTCTTGAGTTTGTAGAAAAGATAGTGGGCTTTCCTGTAGTTCAAGGAGAAGGAGTTTCGGTGCCGAGTAAGCGGATTGAAAGGTTAAGCCTTGGCTACTCTATAGCTTTGAAAGCTAGAAGACCTATGATCTTCATGTTACCGCCGGGAACTGTTTTAAACTGTAGGAAGATAAAAGAAACAAAGGTAAATAGACTTATAAAGACACTTTGGAGTCTAGGTTTTGCTTCGTTACTAAAGCTAAATTAATTATTTATTTTTCTTTATTATTTAACTATTTTCATTTTCTTATATGATGCAAGGCTGACAAAGCTGTTTGAAGGGAAGATTTGTTATAATTAAACCTCCGACACTTATTAGCTCCTTACGTCGTATCGACCAGAGGAAAGTAGATGACCCTGATTTACAGACATGCTACTGTCTCCAGATGACCGCAATTCTAAAATATCATTAGAGAGTTTTCGAGATGGGGTGACAATTTGGTAAACAAGCTTTTCTTTTTGAGGGCTTTAACACCACTTCACGTAGGGTCTGGACGGGGTTCCTCATCTCACGTCGATCTCCCGCTTCAGAGGGACGAGTTTGGTTTACCGACGATCTGGAGCAGTAGTTTGAAGGGTGCCCTTAGAGCCGCTGTTTCTATAAGAGGTATGAATCAAGACGAGTTGAAGGCAATATTTGGTCCAGAGCCCGCATCACCTGAGGTCTCCGAGTATTCCTCGTCTCTCTCGATTCTCGATGCTAGGCTCGTGTTAATTCCCGCACGAATCTTGAAAGGTGTTTGGGCCTACGTTACTTCCCCTCACATGCTTTCAACGTTAAAAACCTATGGTTCGCTAGCTGATAGAACACTAAATGTGCGAGAAGTTCAAACTGGTAAAGCCTTGATTAGTAGAAAAGAAATAAGTGATGACGGATACGTAACTGTTAATGAGGTCCCTATACCCATTGAAGAACTTGATGAAAAACTAATAGAAGAATTTAAAAATATTCTGCCGGGTGAGTTATACCAAAGTTTAGTTAGCAAAGGTTTGATAATAGTCCATGATAGTATGATTAGACAAATCATAAACCGAAGTATCATAATTCAATACAGAGTAAGGTTAAAAAACGAAACGAAAACAGTAGAGGAAGGTCCTTGGAGTGAAGAATACTTGCCTGCAGAAAGTATCCTAACTTCAGTTATGATAACCCGAACTATTTCTGCAAAGGATAAAAAACTATGTGATTCAGAAATCTTTGATAAAGTAGATAACGCTCTCTGTAAAATAAAATACAGCTTTTATGTAGGAGGAAAGGAAACTTTAGGTAAAGGTCTCGCAAGAATTTACTTCGCATGGTGATCAGATGTTTTTCGATGAAGGAAATATGGTTAAATTTTTAACAGATGTTATTGAGAAAATATCGACAAAAAGTGATACCGAACCACGTCGTTTTAGATCGAGAGCCCGTCAGTTAACTTCTGATTTATTTACAAGAGGTTTGGCTTATACTTTAGTTCTTATAGCTAGTAGAGGATCGACCCTCGGCGTTGAACAGGGTCTCTTTGCAGAAAATATAGAAGATCTTGAGAAAAGGTTAAGCGGGTATTTAGAGGGTTTAAATCCCGAAGAAAAAGGCTATACTTTATACGGAGCAGTGTTGCTCATGACCCTAAGAAAATTCGGAATCGTTAAAATGGGTCGACTAGCTGATGTGATAAAAGATGTGGTGGGCAATCCTTCAGCAGATGCTCAGGCTCTCATCGTAGCTGATTGGATTGCGAGACTAGCTGACGCGTTTATCCAAACTTAAGGGTGGTCATATTGAGTCCGCATACGATCTCGTTATACGTCTCCAATGTTACGCCTCTGTTAACCGGCTGGTATGATCCTCAGACAGCAGACCCGATGGGGTTGAGGGCTACGGAAATCAAGGGATTGTGGAGGTGGTGGGCTCGAGCTTTCATAGCTGGTGCACTCTACGAGAGGAACATGTTGAAGGGTTCTTCTTCAGGGGATATACTGAAGAGGCCGACTAAGACGGAATCTGAGCTTATAAGTAGTTTGGTCGGAAAAAAGATGGGGCTCGGCTACGCCGGAGAACGAGGCTCTGAACAAAGTAGGTTCACCATAAGGATTGAGCCCTTACGCGTCTCCACCCCGGTACCATCTCGTCAGTTGAGCAAGTTTACGAACTGGCGCGAGTTTACGAACTGGCAAAGGTTGAAACTTCTCTCCTTAGGTGGAGGGTCTCCGGAGTGTATTCTACCAGGTGCTGAGTTTAAGATTTCTGTAACCCTTACCAGGGGTAGGTTCGGCGACGCTGAGAGCTTAGCTTTTAGGGTACTCCTCATAACTTTACAGCTCTGTGGAGTAGGGAAGGCGGCCAGGAGAGGGTTCGGGTCACTAGATTTAACTCGAATCGTCGGTTACGATGATATACCCAATAGTCTACACGATCTCTTAGACGAAACGTACGCGTTAACCAGTAGTTTGGTCGAAAGAGAGACGCATCAGCCTAGTCGTGGACTTGATCATGATGAGCTTCCACCGATGGCTTGTGTTTCAAAGGCAATCGTAAAAGACGTTCCGGTTTCAAGCATCTACGAGATCTCGTCAGGCTCCAGTGCTCCCTCTCCAACTGGTAATCCTGGGAGTTTTCCGACTGGAGGAAACATTAGAGAGTGGTCTTTAATACATAACTTCTTTGTTAGAATGGGTAGATGTAGAGTTATCCACGGTAGTCCAAGTTGTTTTGACCAGATTAGAAAAAGTTACGCGGCATGGTTTCTAGGTCTCCCGAGAGAGCAAAGGGATACGGGTTATAAGTCGAGTGTCGATAGAAGGGCTTCACCTATATTCGTTGCTTTTCATAGTAGACGAAACATCTTTGGAAACCGGGCTTTCATGTCTATACTACTTTCAAGCGACTGGCCGCAAAAGATTCATTGGAAAGATTCAGGAGGACCGAGAGGAATAAATGTTAACAAAAGTCAGATAGTAAATGACTATAATGTGTGTTTTAACGAGTTGTCTACTTACCTTAAAAACGTCAACTTAGGACTTTCGAGGGTATGGCCATGAGCGGAAAAAGGGTAAACTTTAAGTGTGAATACTTTGAGCGCCTACGAGGTGAGGATTTAACCTCATATAATATTCTGTCAGCGATACTCATCGCTTATATGGAATGTTTCATGGAGTGCCTTAAACAAGGTTGCTGTCTTCAAGATATTAGCGATTACGTATCAATGTTTTCTCGTCAAGCGACTCTTCTACTTTATAATAAACTAAGTTGCGATAATAAAGGTTTAGTTAAACAGATGGAACAAGCACAAAGGTATGCAGAGAAGATTGTCGAGACATGCACTACAGTTTTCGGATCGTGTTACTTGCTAAAAGGTACCTTAAAGTCTAGACTTATCGTTCACATGCGTAACCCCTATCTACCTCTTGATGTAGGTTTGGCCTGGGACCCCTACCTTAATCTGCCCTATATCCCTGCTTCATCTGTTAAAGGCGTAGTTAGAAGTTATTTTGAAGAAAAAGGTATAACTATAAATCAATTGGATACTAGTATTCTTTTCGGTTCTAGGGATAGAGAAGGATACGTAATATTTTTCGATGCATACCCTGTCGCTTGTGAAAAAACGTTAATAGAGCCTGAAGTTCTAACCCCTCACTACAGCGAAGTGGAGGGCATGATAGATGAAACGTCGTCTAAGCCTAGGGCTATAGTTTACCCTACAGTCGCTAGAGGTGTTCAAATAATTTTCCCTTTAGCGTTAAAAATTGTTGACGAGAGGGAGGACCTGGTTGATATTATTAAGAAAAACTCGAATACGATAGTAAACAATATCTCTAGGGCTTTGGAGCAAGGGATCGGAGCTAAAACAGCCCTCGGCTACGGTTACATGGAAGTAAGAAATATGTAATAAATCCTATTTAAAAATTCTAAAAATTTCTTAATCTATTTATGTAAGATACTTTCTATATTCATTTCTTTTTAAAGCCTAATGTTATACTTTGTTTTCTTCATTTAAGATAAGTTTTTCTCTGTTTTAATGAAGCTATGTGAATCCCCTGAGCTTTTGTATTGAGTTCTTTAAAGATCTCTTAGGTAAAGTCTTTAAAGCACGCGTTTCGAGAAGATTCGTTGGGGGAAGGTTTGTTAGGTTTTCTAAAGCGTTGTGGAGTTTACAAGATATACTCTTATACTGATTCTCTTAAGGCTAGAGAATGGGAGAGTTTAAGCTTTCAAAGAAGGTTTTAGCGTCGATCGTCCTCCTCTGTTTTGCTGGGCAGGTTGCATGGACTGTGGAGAACCAGTACTTTAACGTCTTCTTGTATAACGTCATCATCCCCGATCCGGTTTACATTAGCTACCTTGTCGCTTTGAGTGCTGTAGTTTCGACTGTTACGAGTATCGTCGTAGGCGCTTATAGTGACGCTAGGGTTACGCGTTGGGGTAAGAGGAGGCCTTACCTTCTTCTCTGTTACCCTATATGGGGTGTTGTAACCGCTCTTTTCCCAGCTGCTGCTCTGTTGAGGCCGGCCGTATTGGCTGCGTGGTTTGCTATCTTCTGGGATTGTTTGATGACGTTCTTCGGGGCTGCCGCATACGACGCGAACTTTAACGCGTACGTTATCGACGTGACTACGGTCGAGGACAGGGGTAAGGTTATGGGTATCGTGTCTGTTCTCAGCAGTTTATCTCTCCTGTTGATCTACTCTTTCGCAGGCTTCTTTATTGAAACGTACGGTTACTTTAGCTTCTTTTACCTTGTAGGTGTAGTGGTCTCCTTTGTTGGGACGCTTGGCGCTCTTCTCGTCGTAGAGCCTCCGGTTCAGTCGGGCTCGCAGGGTAGCGTTTTATCTCGGGTTAGGGAAAGCTTCAGCTTGAAGTTTGTCGAGAAGCATAGGGATGTGTTCACCCTTCTTTTAGCTAGCAGCGTGCAGGGTTTGGGGGTTCAAGTTTTCTTCCCGTACATCATCCTTTACCTTCAACACTACCTGCAGTATCCTCTAGACTTAGCTTCAGTGTTGATGTTTATCGCTCTCCTAGTGGGCGTCGTAGTAGCTGTCCCCTGCGGCTTCCTGGTAGACAAGCTGGGGAGGAGGAGGGTGGTCCTCGCTTCTCTCCCCCTATGTTGTCTCGCGCTCTACGTTTTCTCGTTGTGTAGAGGAGTAGTTGAGACCTTGGGTGCGGGTGTAGCTTGGGTGTCGCTTCTAACTTGCAATGGCGTCGCAGTCAACGCTTGGTTGAGGGACCTCTACCCTGAGGATAAGAGGGGCGAGTTTAGCGGCTACAACATACTGTTTGGAGTTGCTTTCACGATGATACCGGGACCCTTCATAGGGAGTTGGCTTATCCGTCAGTACGGTGTTAGAAGCGTGGTTAACGGTGGGGAGGCGTTCATCCCTGCGCCCGTGATATTCCAAGCTGGAGCTGTAGTAATGTTAGCTTCACTCCCTCTAATTCTTAAGGTGAGGGAGACGCTCTATAGAAAAGCGGCCTAGACGCTTACGTTACCCAACCATTTGTACAATCCGACTTGAGCTAAGGGTTTTTAAGTCGAAGATATCTTAGGCTGGATCCTTCGACGCCCTATTCAAAAGTTTTTGGAGTTTTACCGGATGGGTTGTTCGAAGGGCTCGTCGGTGTAGCAAAGTGTTCTCAGGATGCTACGTCTCTAGAGTTTAAGAGTTCTGAAGCTAGTTCAACTCCGATCACGTGGATGAGGGCTGCTAGGGCTATCGAAGTGAGGGTTAGGTGGGGTAGCCAGGATGCGCCCGACTGTATGAGTTGCATTAGGATGATGATTGGGACGACGAGTATCGAAGCGCAGAGGGAGAGGACGAGTTGGAACATTTCTTCAGGTAGGGTTAAGCCTGCTTCAGTGCGCCTGACTAGCCGCCTCTTGGGCATTACGTAAGCGTATACGATTAACGTCGCCGTGGAAGATGCTGCGGCTGCTGGTAGGGATGCCAAGGGTAGCAGCAGGTACTCTAAGCGACCGGTCGCAGTCGCGAGGAAAAGCGAGAAGGCTAAACTGACTTCGCTGCAGTAGGTTACGAGCTGTAGCGTTACAGCGTTGGCTAGGGTCTTCAAGTCCGCAGCGTTCACGCGGTAGAGCCAGATTGGGGCGAGAGTTGACGAGACTACGTACACTTCCGCGTTTATGACTAGGGGGAAGAGGAAGCCGAAGGATATTGCGATGTTGAACAGAGAGTGGGGACCTAGTTCAGCGGCTAAGGTTCGGAAAGTGAACCCGAGTATGAGTGGGGCTATCAACGCTAGCGCAAGTATAGTTAAGTGTCTTCTCGAGAGGAGAGGTTTCAAAAGTACAACTTTGTAGATCGCGCCTTTAGGTGTCCCGTATACTGGTTTGACTTCCCGGCTTTCGCCTTGATCGAAGAGTTCTGTCGGTAGCCTGAAGTGCTCGGGGTGTACTAGTTTTACGAGCGGTTTCCCCAGCAGCGTGAGAGCCGTTGCGGCGGCTAGTAAGGGTATGGTTTCTAAAAGTACTTCCGAGGGCGGTTCGGTTAACGTGAAACAGAACACGACCGGTTTAGCGGCGAAAGCGAAGGGTGAAGTTAGTAGCGGCGACAGTCTTCCAGTTGCTAGCGAGTGGACGGCTGAAGCGCACGCGTAAGATATCGTGAAGGATTGTACTGCGACGCGCCCGACCTTATTGACGGTTAAGAAGGTGATGATGCCTACAAGGTTGACGAACACGTAACAGAAGGTTAACGTAGGCACGGCCAGTAGGAAGGCTTTCGCTTCATTGCCTCCGCTCGTTAGGAAGGCTAGGAGGGTTCCGACGGGTAGGAGAGCTGAAGCAAAGGTCACAGTCTCTTGGAGCGTTTGAGCCATCGCGTACTCTCGCATGGAGAGGGGGTAGGTTAGGAGGAGCTCTTTCTCAGCTTCGCTGTCTACGAGGACGCTGCCTCTACCCATGATGAGGGTGGCTGAGAAGAGCATTACGACTGCGGACGTGCTGAAGTAGTCTATAGCCTCATGTTTCGTTAAGAGTTGGACTCTCCTCGGCGGGGTGGAAGGGAAGAGCCAAGCAAGGAGGGAGACTAGGAAGAGGGTGGCTGCGTACAGCGTGAGGAAGTAGTGAGTACGCCTGTTCTTCATGAGAAAGAGAGCTACTATAAACGTCTTCTTCACGGCCCTCTCACCGAGTTTAGCGAACTTCCCTCGACTTGTCTACGTACGAGCTTCAGCTTAGGTTCCACATGTTGGGTTTATGGGCAGGTGTTGATTAATTTGCTTTAAGTAGGCGCCGCTGGTCTCGCTAATAACCTTGGAGCGTTTCGACGATGTAGTCTCTAAAGACCTTTTGGAAGGTTTCAGGAGTCAACAGGGTTCTACTTTCGCGTCCTATCGGGGATGTAGCGGGCGAAGCTCTCGGGTAAGTCTTAAACCTTTCAGCTAGGCGTTCTTCGAAGGTCGGCACGTGAGGGTTCTGGTAGAAGACTCCGAGGGCTAAACGTTCCTCTTCTAGAGCCAGCTTGAAGGCTTTCAGCAGCTTCTCCTCCGCCTCTCTTTCATCCGGGTTTCTCACTAGAGGGTCCCAATCTCTCTCGTCAAGGTAGTAAGTTATCCTCTTGTAGTACTCGGGCGTGTGCACGTCGTTGAAGGTTGGGCAAGGCTGTAGTACGTCTACGAACGCTGAACCCTTGTGTTGGACAGCCCGTTTAATGACTTCTTTGAGGTGTTTAGCTTCTAGAGCGTAGCTTCTCGCTACGAAGGTGTAGCCCGAGGCGAGAGCTAGGGCGATGGGGTTGACCGCGTAGTGGATGTTAGGGTGGGTTAAAGCTTTCGTCTTAACCCCGTAGGGTAGTGTAGGAGAAGCTTGACCCTTGGTCAACCCGTATACTCTGTTGTCGTGTAAGATGACTGTCACGTCGACGTTCCTCCTCCCTAAAGCGACGAAATGTCCGGCGCCGATGCCTAAAAGGTCGCCGTCGCCCCCGTGTACGATCACAGTCAACTCAGGGTTCGACAGCTTTATGCCGGTGGCGAAGGGGATTGAGCGCCCGTGCAAGTTGTGGACTCCGGGGACGTTTACGTACTGGAAGATTTTCCCTGAGCAGCCGATCCCTGAGACTAGGACGAGCTTCTTCGGGTCTATGGAGAGTTCTGATAACGCTAGGGTGAGTGACGATAGGATCCCGAAGTTGCCGCAGCCTGGGCACCAGTCTATCCAGAGTTGTGTCCTATAGTCTTGAGGTTTAAGCCCCATGTTTCAACACCACCCTCTTCTCGACGCCTGAAAGGATCTTTTTCAGAGCCGGTTGGAGTTCGTCAAACGTTATAGGTCTACCAGTGTACTTTACAACGCTCTTCTCAACCTTCACCCCGAGCTCCATCGAGATGAGTTTTCCGACTAGTGCCCCGTAGCTGTGTTCAATCGCGATCACGTCCTCCGCGCTACTCAACAGCTTTTTCACCTCTTCTCCGGGGAAAGGCCACAGCAGCTTCAAGTTGACGTAAGCGCCTCGAACACCTTCTTTCTCGAGGGCTTCCAACGCGTCTAGGGCGACGCCTTTTACGCTGCCCCAGCCTATTAATAGGAGGTTTGAGTCGCTGCCTCCTTGGACGGTCAGCTTCCTCTCCCTCGGCAGTTCGTCTCTTATCAACTGCATCTTCTCGATCCTCCTCCTGTACATCTTCTCCCTGTTCTCAGGATCCTCGGTTATACGCCCGTACTCGTCGTGTTCGTCTCCAGTGTGCCAGAAGATGGCGTCGCCTAGGAAAGCCCTCGGCGGCACAAGCGCCTCAAGGCTGAACCTCTTGTAGCCTTCGCCTCCAGCTACTACGTTCCCCCTCTCGACCTTTATCTTGTCTAAGTCGGGGAAGGGCATCGTCGTTACGCTGTTCGCCAGGAACTTGTCCAAGAGGTGGATGACGGGGACCTGGTACTTTTCAGCGATGTTGAAGGCTTCCGCCGCGTCGTAGAAGGCTTCAAGGTGGTCTCCGGAGCTGATCACGACTCTCGAGAACTCCCCGTGGCCTGCGAAGATCGCGTTGAAGAGGTCGCTCTGAGAACCTCTAGTAGGCTGCCCCGTGCTCGGTCCGCCCCTTTGATAGTAAGTTACGACTATCGGCACTTCGTTCATGCCAGCGTAGGATAAACCCTCCACCATCAAGTCGAAGCCTGGACCGCTCGTCGTCGTCGAGCTTCTCACGCCTGCAAGAGCTGCGCCGATGGCTGAAGCTACAGCAGCGATCTCGTCTTCAACTTGGAGGACCAACAGGGGTCCAAGCAGACTTTCAGTTGATTCATCGTAGCTTAGTCTCTCTAGGAAGAGGCTTTCATCAGCTGCTGGAGTGATTGGGTAATAGCTTTGGAACCTTAAACCGCCAGCGACCTTGCCCATCGCTACGGCGTCGTTCCCTGACGCGACTAGAAGCCTCTCCCACTTCAGCTTAGGCTGCTCCAGCTCTAGGGAAGCTTTTGCTTCCCGGACCCTGGCGGAGACTTCTTCGAAGACGGCCATGTTGTTGGCTACTAGCTCCTCTCTCCCTTTGAAGTGCGACCTTAGAGCTTGTTCAACGTATAGGGGTTTTAACGAGATTAGGGATGCGACGGCTGAAAAGATTATAGAGCTTAAGTACCTGTTCACTTGTGTCGGCGGTATCCTCCTCTTTTCTCCGACGCTAGATAGGATACTCCTGTAGCTGAACGCTACCACCTTTACGCCAGCGTGCGACGCTAAGTGTTCGACAAGCGACTCTATATCGTCTCCAACCCCTAAGCTCGCCAGTCTTCTCTCCAACCTTTCCCTGAGTTGTTCCTCCATGCTCGCTACCTCTCGAAGCTTTCTCGGGAAGAGGTCTCTATCCAAGACTAGGAGACCGCCTTCAGTTAACTCGAAAGCGTGTGTAAACACCGTCTCGGAGTCGAGGGCGGCTATCAAGTGGACTGGGTAGGAGAGGGAACGTGCCTCCCGCGAAGAACATATGCGCATAAGTATGTAGCTGTGTCTCCCAGTGATGTTGGAGTAGTACTCTCTCTGAGCTAAGACAGAGTAACCCGCGTGAGCGAGAGCCTTGACTAGTACCATCATCGACGTCTCAACTCCGCTCCCCTGGAAGCCGCCTAGGAGGCAGCTAGCTTCATCCATTCGACCACCTAGTCTCCGGCGTAGACTTCCTCGTGTATACCCTCCCCTTGTAGGACTTGGAGGTTTACGATGTGCCCGCTACTCAAGTGTTCGAAAGCTTCCTCTAAGTTTGTGAGAGAGCTCCTACACGTCAAGCAGTAGACGAAACCATGTTTCGCTAGAGCGTCTTCAACGTCCTCGAGGCTTAAAGGTTTAAATTCGCTGCAAGGGGTGGAGGAGCAGGTAGTGAACTCGGAGCGGGTGGAGCAGTAGCCTAGCGTCTCGTGGAAAGGGTAGGCTACGTAGAACCTACATTTCCCGCAGGGAACTCTACTCAATAGTCTCCACCTTTATAGCTTCTACAGGGCAAGCGTCAGCGCCGTTGATAGCGCACTCAGCTAACTCCTCCGGTATTATGCCTACTGATACTTCATCGGTGAGTTGGACGCTGTACTTGTCGACGACCCTGTTCTTACCGTTATCGTCGCCTAACACGTAAACTTCAGGGCAGATTGAAGGGGCGGCGCCGCAAGAGACGCACTTCGACCGGTCGACCGTAACCTTTACCTTGGGCATAGTAATACGTCATATAGGGCGTAAATAAGTTTACCATGACGTCCCCAGCTCATGTTTCCTGAACCCTACATTCTATCTTTTAGGCTTCATCGCCTTAAGAGGGCAAGTAGCTCACGTCCCTGGAATGGGGGGACACTTAGGGGGGTTACGACTGTACGGTATAAACCTTTGAAACTAAGTCGAACCTTTTCCGTACACTGGACTCTACCGTTGACGCCTCATAGTCGTCTCCGATCGGTGTTTCATCCTTAGAATCGTTTACCGCTTCCTCTCTGAGTGAACGTCGGCGTTACAGCTTAATGCCTGTATACTTCAAAGAACAGCTTGAGGCTTTGTATGTTTCACTATTCCTACGTGAGGGCTTGCTGATTGAGTTTGTGCGAAAGCTACTCTATCAGACTCAGTCTATTCCACTGTAGAAGAAGCCATGTTGACGTTGTCGAGGGTCATAGAGCCTACCTCGTTGGCAAACATACAGTAGAGTTGGAGTGAACCCGTATTCCGGTGGTCTTTTAGGAGACACTAATATAAGGTATAGGGGGAAAGGTTTTCTCGTGAGCCACAAGTTCAACAGGGATTTCAAGTTCGGCTTCAGCACGGTTGGTGTACAACACGAGCTGGGGTTGCCTGGTTCTGAATACGAGAGCGATTGGATCCTCTGGCTACATGATCCCGAGAACATAGCTGCGGGAATAGTGAGCGGCGATAGGCCTGAGGACGGGCCCGGGTACTGGCATCTCTTTAGAGAAGATAACGAGAGGGCTGTGTCCATCGGTATGGATGCGGCTTGGTTTACGATCGAGTGGGCAAGGATTTTCCCGAAGCCGACTTTCGAAGTCCAAGTCCCCGTTGAGAAGGGCAAGGAGGGGGTTACGGACGTAGCTATAGATCAGAAGCACGTGGAGAAGCTTAGGCAGTTAGCTAACGCAGACGCAGTTAAACGTTACAGGGAGATATTTGAAGATTGGAAGAGGCGTGGCGGGTTCCTGATCGCAAACCTCTTCCACTGGTCGATCCCCGTCTGGCTGCATGATCCAATCAAGGTTAGGA
Organism: Thermofilaceae archaeon; assembly: GCA_025057995.1. GTDB lineage: Archaea > Thermoproteota > Thermoprotei > Thermofilales > Thermofilaceae > JANXEW01. The sequence continues at coordinate 16,549 of JANXEW010000005.1, forward strand.
AGCTTGGCCCCGATAGAGCTCCTTCAGGCTGGTTGGATGAACGGATAGTGGTCGAGTTCGCAAAGTTTGCAGCTTTCGTCGCTAGCGAGTTTGACGAGTTCGTAGACGCTTGGTACACGATGAACGAACCGGAGGTCGTCGCAAACCTCGGCTACGTGAGCGTTAGGAGCGGTTTCCCGCCCGGCTACCTCGACTTTAGTTGTTACGAGAAGGCTAGGAAGCACATGGCTGAAACTCACGCTCGAGCTTACGACTCTGTTAAACTTTTCTCGAAGAAGCCTGTAGGCATCGTAGAGTCGGTTGGCGATTGGACGCCTTTAACAGAAGAAGATGGAGAAGTTGCTGAGCTAGGTTTCAAGAGGAACGTGTGGCCTTACGAAGCAGCTTACAACGGAGTTTTCAACGGTGAAGTTCGCGACGACTTTAGGAAGAGGCTCGACTGGGTGGGGCTCAACTACTATACAAGGAACATGGTCAAGAAGACTGGTAAAGGCTACACTGTTTTATCGGGGTACGGTTACTCTTGTCCGCCGGGGGGAGTTTCGAAGGATGGTAGACCGGCTAGCGACTTCGGCTGGGAGGTGTACCCTGAGGGCTTGTACAGAGTCTTGATGAAGCTTTGGAACATGTACCGTCTACCCATCTACGTTACCGAGAACGGCATAGCTGATGCGACTGATAGGTTGAGGCCACACTTCCTCGTATCCCACTTATACCAGGTCTTGAGGGCGGCAGGAGAGGGGGTGGACGTTAGAGGCTACTTCCACTGGAACCTTTTCGACAACCTTGAATGGGCTCAAGGTTTCAGGATGAGGTTTGGATTGTTCCACGTAGACCTATCTACGAAGAAGAGGTACGCTAGACCGAGTGCCCTCGTGTTCAGGGAAGTTGCTAAAGGCAAAGAGATACCGGAGCACCTTACGCACTTGACAGAGCCGCCGCGAGTTGGAAGGTGAGAAGACAAGAGGAAAACTCGCTCCACGTTAAACGCGTGTAATCGAGTTTAAGTGCAAAACACACGCTTTTTTATCAGACATGCTCAACTTCACTCCAACTTGATACAATACTTAGTGTAAACTATCGCGAGACCCCAACTGAATTGCATAACTATAGTGTCATTATTGTTGACTGAGGCGTGCCTTCTCGAGTGTGAAAGTTTGTGATTTTGGAGGCTTTCCGGGTTTCTAGGCTCTCGTAATTTCTGTTTGTCTCTAGGGTTGGGAGCTTACTGGCGGCTTGTTACCAGAACTTCCTTATACCGTGTTTGAGCACTGGGTCGGAGATCTTGTATGTTTCGCCGTCTTTTTCTAGGAAGCCTGAGTCGACGAGGTTTTTGAGCATAGAAGATAGCGTATTGTTTGGGATTCGACCGTGTCGCGCTTCTATCCCTCTCTTGATTTCCGACCATCTTGCTTCGCCTAGCAGGGTGGTGATCTTCAAGATCTCACGGTACCTCTTTTCGCCTACGCCGTAGATCTTTAACGCGTGTTCAAGTTCGCTGAGCGCTAGTTTAGCTGCTTTATCGTAGACAGCTTCAATGTCCTCTCCGCCCGTTACAGTCGAGTAACCGAAGTACGTGAGCCAGCCTATGATTCCATCGAATTTTTCTATAGCTCGCTCTATTTTCCGGCGGGGTACTTTTACACCCTCTTGTTCAAACCCTCTTTCAAGGAACTCTCGAGCCTCGTCTTCTCTCAGCCTCCTTAGCTTCACTTCAGCGAAAGCTCTACCGTAAAGCGGTGCCTCAGGGTCATCCACTCTCAGGAAGCGGTACAGTAAACCGATCTTTGAACCGGAGAGGATTATCTTCAAGTTGAGGTGGTCGTACGCGTAGGCTAACAGAGCGTCGAACCTGTACCCGGATCTTCTGAGCTCTTGGGCTTCGTCGAGCACTAGGACCCTACCCTCCAACGCACGGAAAACGTTGAGTAGAGTCCTCTCTCCCTTCCTCTTGAGCGTGACCTCGAGTCCGCTGAAGCCTATGGCTTCGACTTGGCTTAACACTCTTCTCGCCCACTTCTTCCTGGTTAACTCCTCCTCCAGTAGCTTGAGGAACGAGTCGAGCGATACCATGCCCTCAGGGAGTAGGCGACAGTCAATGTAGACGTAGTCGAGCTTCGCTTCGTTTAAGTAAGTTAGTATGAGGGAAGTCTTCCCGTACCTCCTGAGGCCAGTCACTACGGTAAGTTTGCCTTTCTCCAACCCTCTAGCTAACGCTTGAAGCTGCTCCTCCATGTTGAAGAAGTCTTCCCTCCTCTTCTTCGGCTCAGGCGTGAAGTAGCCTATGGTTACCCCCCTAACTTAGTTACCCCCCTAACTTAAGTCTTGTCGTTTCAATACCCTCTCGACGGGGTGTTCCTTTATCAAATGGCGAGAGGATCGTGGAAGCTTTCTAGGTTTCATTACGGTGTTTTCTGCTCCGACAGTTATTTTACTCGGGTGGAGTGTAGGATGGACGTGAGGGTAAGCCTGCTTTCAACCCTTTCGAGAGCCTTAGCTCCCTCGGGGTTTGAAGATAGAGTCAGGAACCTGATAGCCGACGAGTTAACGAGCATGGGGTATGAGCCGAACGTAGATCGTTTAGGTAACCTTTACGTGACGTTAGGGGAGAAGCGTCCGCTGATGGTGGTAGCCGCTCACATGGATGAAGTCGGGTTCGTTGTCCGTTACGTAGAGGATTCTGGCTTCCTCCGGCTTACAGCCCTCGGAGGCGTGAACGCGAGCGTTGCTCAAGGTCACGAGGTCGTCGTCCTAGGGGGTAAAGGTGAGGTTGAAGGCATCATAGGTTCAACACCACCTCACTTGCAGACTGGAGTACAACAGAAGGAGGTGACCGTCGATGACCTCTTCGTAGACGTTTGCGCTTCCTCTCGGGAGGAGGTTCTGAGTAGAGGGGTGACGATAGGTTCTCCAGTTTGCTTCGCACCCCGCTTCGTGGACTGGGGGGATTGTGTAGCTGGGAAAGCTCTTGACGACAGAGTTGGATGCTACGTTTTGCTCGAAGCCTTGAGAGAGGGCGTCAACCCTAGCGTGGGGACGGTGGTCGCCGCTTTTACTGTTCAAGAGGAGACCGGTTTGAGAGGTGCTCTAGCTTTAGCTCACAAGTTTGACCCCGACTACGCTGTCGCTCTAGAAGGTACCATCGCCAACGACGTCCCAGGCACGCCCCCTGACAGAGTCGTCACGAGAATGGGCTTGGGTCCAGCTTTAAGAGTTATGGATAGGACTATAGTGGCCTCAGTCGAATTGCTCAACCACCTCAAGAGTCTCGCCGAGAACGCTGGCGTACCCTACCAGCTCCAGATTTCACCCTATAGCGGGACTGACGCGGGAGGTTTCACGCACCACGGGGCGGCTTCAACTGCCGTCTCAGTGCCCGTAAGGTACATTCACTCGCCAGTGTCAGTAGCTAAGAAAAGCGATATCGAACACGCGGTAGCTATAGTTAAGATGTTGGTGGAGAACCCGTGGCCGAGACGATAGTTGAGAAAGAACCTCAGGGTTCTACAGCTCGCGGCGTCGACCTAGTAAACCGTTGGAAACCAGTTACCGTCTTCCTCGGCTTATCCTTTGTTTTCGCTTTAACAGTCGATTTAGCTGCACTCGCCTTTAGAGATTTCTCGACGGCTGGAGCAGTATTGACGTGGGGTACTTTGAGGATGTGGTCTGTTGCGTTAGCCGTACTGTCGAGCATGAAGGTCTTAGGTGAAGATGTAAGACAAGGTGTCAGACGTTACTTGAGGCTGTCTTCGAGAGCCTTAGCTTTCTACGTGGCAGCTCCCTTGATAGTGTACGCGACACTAGGTCTATACGTCGCCTTGGCTGCGCCTCTAAAGTTCTTCAACTTCGATGTTTACGTAGAACTTATAGTAAACCAGTTGAGCAGCTCACTAGCCCACCCGACTCAACGGGTTGAAGATTTAGCTAGGACGTTGGCTTACTCCCAGTTCTTTACAGCTTTTCTAGCTGCCGTGACGATTAACGCTGCACTAGCCTTGGGTGAAGAACTTGGTTGGAGGGGCTACTTATACGATAAGTTGGACGGGCGACCGTCTTGGAGTAACTGCGCGTTAATAGGGTTGATGTGGGGTTTATGGCACGCTCCAGCCACTCTCCTCTACGGCTACAACTACAGCGTCCACAGGGTGCTTGGAGGGTTTCTGCTTTTCCCACTTTTATGCATCTTCCTTTCGTATCCCCATATGGTTCTAGTAACTGTTTCCCACAGCGTCTTACCTGCAGCTTCGCTTCACGGGGCTGTCAACGCGTTGTGGAGTCTAACTCTGATAGCCACAAACCTACCTGTAGAGGAACGAGAAGTGTATCTAGGGATTGGAGCCCTCGGCATCGTCTCTTGGGCGATTCTCGACTCTACTTTATACATGTTCTTCAAACTCGTAGCCAAGCGACAAAAGTCGACTTGACGTACGCGCTCTAAGCTTCACCCTTTTTCAAGTTGTTCTACAAAAACGAATTTTAGGATACATACGGTTTAAACTGTTTCTAGAAGTCTACTTTTAAAACGGGTTGCTGGATTACGCGTGAGAGAGTTAAGCCGGTGGTTGGGATTCTACCGGAGATAGAGGTTAATCGAACGTGAAAGCTTGATGGTAACTTTCGAGCGACTGTGTAAAATGTTCAACTGTACTAGTAGGCTAAGCGTGACGGTCGGAAAGGTCTCGTAAGCTGTAGAGCAAGGTTAATTTGCTAGCACCCTTGGAGAACTGTGGAGCGGTTGGTTAGAGTCGATGCTAGTAGAGTCTTCTACTCTTTCGACCCGGACATACCTCCTGCCGCTAAAGCTAGCCCGGGAGCGCTTGTCGAATTCGAATGTCTAGACGCTCTAGGCGGACAGATTAGAAGCGAGGAGCAAACGATAACTAGCATCGACTGGAGTAAAGTAAACCCGGCTACGGGACCCTTATACGTTGAGGGTGCTGAGCCGGGCGACGCTCTAGTTGTGAAGATCCTCAGCATCAAGCTGGGAGAGAAGGGGGTGGTTTTAACTGCACCAGGCGTAGGGGGCTTACCCCACTTGACTAGAGAGGCGAGGACGAGGCTGTGTAGAATAGTCGACGACGTGGTCGAGTTTAAGTGCTTCAAGCTAGGGTTGAGGAAGATGATAGGGGTGATCGGCACGGCTTCAAGCGAACGCGCTCCTACCGGCACCCCGGGAAGGCATGGCGGGAACCTCGACACTAGGGTTATAGGAGAAGGGGCAACTGTTTACCTTCCGGTAGAGTACAAGGGAGGGTTGCTAGGAGTCGGCGACCTCCACGCGGTCATGGGCGACGGTGAAGTTTGCGTAGCTGCCTGCGAGGTAGAGGGCGAAGTTCTAGTTAGAGTAGATGTGTTAGAGAAGATGGCTCCCCGTTGGCCGGTAGTCGAGACCAGCGACTCTTGTTACATCTTGGTGTCAGAGGAAAGCCTAGATAGTGCTGTTTCGACAGCAGTCGAAGAGACAGTGAACGTTTTATCTCAAGCTTTGTGCTTGGATTGGTACGACGCCTACATGTTGGCTAGCATGACTGTAGACTTGGAGATCAGCCAGATAGTAGACCCCCGTAAAACGGTTAGAGCTAGGATACCGAAGAGCGTTCTTTCGACCAGGGACCTTCTCAAAGGGTTCTCACGGTCGAACTAGACAGATGCTCGCGAAGCCCTCGGGCTTGAGAAGAGGTATAATCCCAGCGCACCATTGAACACTTGATTAAACAAACGCGTAGATCAACTGCTAGAGAGTTGAAAGTATCCAACCTTAAGCTAACTTTACCGTCTTCAAGCGTTCACTGCGTTAGAGGAGAACCTCAACTAGCTTTCTGTCCCCAACTGTTATTGTAGACGATCTCACTTAACGGTTTCCTATCGGTTACAGGACCCTTCTCCTCAGCTGGGTAACCTAACGCTATCATCGCTACGATCCTGCAGTCCTTAGGGACGCCAAGAACCTGTTTTAAGTCGTCCTCCTCGTGGAAAACCCCGATCCAACACGTCCCCAAGCCTAAGCTGTGTGCTGCTAGAACGAGGTTTTGAAGTGCGATTGACACGTCGATTTTCCAGAAGTCTGTCCCGGGGAAACTGTCCCCTGGGACGGCGCAACCGACGATTAACACGGGGGCGGTATCTAACGGGTTACGCCTCGGAGGCGCTCCGAGCGGCTGCGGTCTAGGAGGGGGCATACGTTTAGCCTTCACCTCTCTTATAGCCGCTCTAACGCTTGGATCTGAGACAACGATGAAACGCCAAGGTTGACGGTTCCCGGCTGAAGGAGCTAACCTAGCGGCCTCTAACACCATTTTAAGTTTCTTTTCTTCAACGGGCTTATCTTGGAAGAACCTTATGCTCCTCCTCGTTTTAATAGCTTCTAAGACTTCCATCAAGACGAAGTAATATAGTAGCTTTCTAATATACCTAACTTTTTATAGATCAATTGGAGTTGCGACGAGCTAGCTCGATCAACAACGCTGCCAACTGTATGAGAGCAAAGTGTGCTTCGCTTTCACTAGAGCTGCGGAACACGCTTCCGTCGACGAGTTTCAACTTAGCGTACTTGCTCAAGGCAAGTTTCCCCCAGAGCTCGTAAGCGCGTTTGTCAGCCGTAACTACAGTTAAACCCTTTACTAGCTCAGGGTCTATAGACGGTATCGCTATGTCACACTTGTAGTGTGCGCTCGGCACCTTGCTTGCGTTAGCTTCGATGACTTCATAAGCCATAAGGAGGGCTTCTGCAATCAACTTCTCGCAAACTCTCTTGCTCTCAGCTACCTTGTCTAAGATTTCCACGTGTAAACAGTAGGGCACGTAGACGCGAGGTCCTACACCTCTCACTACGTTGTGTACGCCGAAGTATATCAGGTTCGTGTCTATAAGGTACTGTTCATCGGGTTTCAAATCGATCAACTCGAAGCCAGTGAACAAGTACATCCATTCATCTGGTTCACAACTCTTCCCGACTCCCGCGATAGATGAAAACGCTTCCTTCACAAACTCTTTGAAGAGCTTTCTATCGGGTAACGGGTAGGCGCTGAGACAGTTTCTCCTCTCGGAAAAAGCACCTCTCGCCACCTTCATGCACGATAGCTCACAAAGGTCTACCGTCGCTACAGTCGTCCTCAATAAGAGGGTTTTTCTAAGCGTTTCACCTTTGACAGTTTTACAAAGTTCTAGGACGAGCTGAGGAATCGATTGATCGTTTACCCAAGCGAGTGGAAGTGAAAGGTTGAGATCAACGCAGAGGCTAGCGACCCTCTTGAGTAAGCGGGGGAGGAAGGTAACTTTCTCTTCCAAGTATTTCGTAGCCTCCTCTCTGTCGAAAGACGGCTTCCTCGGTTCGGGCGGGTTACCGAGAACTTGTACGGGTTGAAGATACCTTGGGATGTAAGGGTAGAAGAAACCAGTCCATGGACCGAAGGGGAAGAGGACATGCCCTAAGTCTGCTTCAACTCGAGAAGCGACAGCCGACAAGGCTACTGCCCCTAGGAGAGAACCTGAAGTAGGCACTGCTATAGTTTTACCACCTTTAAACACCTGCTGAAAGACGTTTACAGCTTCTCCGAGGCTTCTAGGAAGAGGTTTAAGTTCTAGATCTACGTTAAATAACTTTTTAGTAAAGTAAGCGACTTCCTCTGCCTCCTTTTTAGCGAAACCGCTGTAGAAAGCCAGGCTTTCTCCAATGTTAAAAGACTCAGTAACTCGAGCTATAGAGGAGGCTGCTGTTTGAAAAGTTAAGCTGGGAGAACCTACCAAAAAGACGGCTAGATCATAACCGCTCATCACGTGAAAAACCTAATAAAGTTAAAATGTGTTTCTAGTTTAGGACTCAACTTTTTGTGGTTAAAACAATAAGTTAAAATTACTTTTTTGAATTTGCTTTGCTTCTTTTTCCTAACGTTTTAGAGTACCGTCGATTAAACCCTACAAGGTAAACATATTTTAGGAGATGACGTCACAAACACGTGTGTGCGACACAGTCGTAGCCTTATCTGACAGCACGAAGATGGGGGTAGCGGTCTTCGGGAAAAACAGTGACAGAGAACCGAACGAGGTTCAGCTCGTGGAGTTAGTACCCAGGTTGGAGCACGATGAAGACTACGTACAGTGTACTTACGTGAAGGTCCCACAAGCGAAAGTAACCTACTCTGTTCTACTCTCGAGACCTTACTGGATGTGGGGGGCGGAGATGGGCGTCAACGAGTTCGGAGTAGCTATCGGCAACGAAGCCGTTTTCACTAGACTGCCGAGGGATAGAGAAGGGCTTTTGGGCATGGACATGCTCCGTCTAGCTCTTGAAAGGTCTAAGACTGCTGAAGAAGCTCTCCACTGCATAATCAAGCTGTTGGAAGAGTACGGGCAAGGCGGTAACTGTAGCGCTACTGGAAAAATGTACTACCACAACTCGTTCATTATAGCCGACCCTCGGGAAGCTTGGGTTCTCGAGACAGCTGGGAGATTCTGGGTCGCGGAGAAGGTGAAAGGTGTTCGCAGCATTTCCAACGCCCTCAGCATTGAGGGGAAGGGCGAGTTGGCTAGCAAAGGCGTGGTAGAGTACGCTATTGAACGCGGTTGGTGTAAGGACGATAGCGACTTTAACTTTGCTCGATGCTACTCGGATAGATTCTACACTAGCATCGCGAAGGGTCGGTATAGACGACGTTTCACTCAAGAAATGTTAGAGAAGAGTAGAGGCAGTGTAGGCTTCAACACAGTTGCTGAGATACTGAGGTCTCACAGCTTCCAAGAGGGGTATGCTCCAGCGAAGGGTTCGATGAAAGACATATGTATGCACGCTGGAGGAATCACTAGGCCGAGCCAGACGGCTGGCTCTCTCATCGCTGTACTCTACGACAAATGCCCGATAGCTTGGGTTACGGGAACCTCTAGCCCTTGCATCTCCGTCTACAAGCCATTTTTCATAGAGGGGACTGCCCCTGAAGCAGGGGGCGTTTACGTCGACGCGGACTACTGGTGGCGTCACGAGAAACTGCACAGGCTCCTACTGTGCAGCTACCCGAAGTACGCGCCTTTGATATCCGCTGAAGTTAGAGAAGTGGAAAACTTCTTGACGCGGAAAGCGGTGGAGTTGAGGGAAGGGTACCTTAACGGAGAAGTAGATTACGCTCAACTCGTAGCTTTAACGAAACAGGGGCTTGAGCTCGGCAAGTCACTTGATGAGAAATGGCTTTCCCAAGTAAAACCCGGGCGGTGCTGGAACCCGATGTTTAGAATCTACTGGAACAAGGTCAACAAAAGTTCTCCGCTCAGATGAAATACTCCAATGCAGCCGATTACAAGTTAGTCTTCGGTTAAACGAACGTTAACCCGCTAACCTTAGACAGAATTATCTCTTTTAACTGCAAGTTTTTCGCCAGCTTGATCTCCCCCTTCTGCAGTTCACCGTGTTTACCTAGCCTAGCTTTACCCATTCATTCCTGTACGCGTTCTCAGTCGATGGAATGTCCACGTTTTGCAAAAAGTTTTTCATAGCTTAAGATGAGAGAATCATGGGGTGCGGTTGCATAAGTTATCTCTAAGATTCAAGAAAGATTTTGAAGATAACAATAAAGTTAAAGAATTTGTTGATAGAGTTAAGCAGTCTTTGGGCGATCGAGTATCTGTAAACGTTTCCGACCTCATAACGTATAGCAGGGATTATTGGCCTATAGCCCTCCACTGGTTGTTGAATGGAGAAGTGCCTGCGTTGCCCGACGTCGTAGTATGGCCGGAGAATACGGGAGAAGTTTCGCTCGTCTTGAAGACTGCTTACGAGCTCGGCCTATACGTGTACCCGTACGGCGGTGGCTCAGGCGTTCTAGGCGCAGCTGTCCCCGAGAAAGGTGGAGTAGTAGTCGATCTCAAGAGGATGAGGTCTTTGGCTTTAAACGAGGACGACTTGATCGTTGAAGCAGAAGCTGGAGTCAACGGTTACTATCTCGAAAGCTTTCTCAACAAAAGGGGGTACACGTTAGGTCATATTCCACAGTCTCTCTACCCTTCCACCGTCGGAGGCTGGATTTCTACGAAAGCTACAGGACAGTTCAGTACAAAGTACGGAGGGATAGAGGACATGCTTCTAGGCCTCGAAGCCGTTCTCCCTACGGGTGAAGTCGTATGCGTGAAACCCCACCCTCGTAGCGCCGTCGGCCCCGATCTCTCCCAGTTGTTCGTTGGAGGGGAGGGGGTGTTCGGGGTTGTGACTAAAGCTTGGCTTAAGGTACACCCTTACCCTGAGGAGAGGATCCAACTCTCTTACGTCCACGATAGCTTTGAAGAGGCACTCATGGCTGTGAAGAAGATACTGAGGAAGGGCGCGCGACCTGCGGTAATTAGAGTCTACGACGTTATAGAGACTAAGAGACACTTCTACGCTTTCGAAGAAGCCTACGGCAAGGTCTTGTCGATCTACATCGTAGAAGGCTCCTCAAGTCTAGCGAGAGCCGAGGCAGAGATTGTGGAAAGAGAGGTGGGAGGTAAAGCTCTCGGCGGTGAACCTGTCGAACACTGGCTAGAGACCCGTTTTAACGTAAAGGAAGCCCCCGAGTTCTCGCCGTTTGGGGTAGTTTTCGACACGATAGAGGTGGCTGCACCCTGGAGTAGAGTCGTTGAACTGTACGAAAAGTTTAGAGAAGCAGTCAACTCGATCGACGGCGTACTCTTCGTCTCAGCTCACGCCTCCCACTTCTACCCTCAAGGCGCGTGCCTCTACTTTACTTTCGCCGGAGTACCGAGGGGCGACCCTACGGAGTTCTACAACCGTGTCTGGGATGCTGCGATGAAGACGACTCTGGATTGCGGTGGGACGATAAGCCACCACCACGGCGTAGGAAGGCAGAGGAAGACGTGGTTGAGAGAAGCTGTAGGCACTTCCTACGACCTTTTGAAAACCGTTAAAGAGGCTTTAGACCCGAAGGGATTGATGAACCCTGGAAACTGGGGGTTGTAAGATGCCTTGGAAGTGGAGCTGGCTCCTAGAGGAAGCCGGCGTTAGGAAACTGTTGAGCACTTCATCCCTCCTGTATAGGTACCTGCTCGGGAGAGGGGACGGCGCTTCAGAAGTAGTTAAATGCGCTCTATGCCCGAATATGTGCCGTCACGCCTGCCCGGTTAGCATAGTGGACGGTAGGGAGACCACGTCTCCAGCCGGGAAATCTAGGTTAGCGATGTTGATGGAGCGCGGACTCCTTGAGCTTAACCAGGAGACGGTGAAACCGGTTTACGCGTGTCTCTCGTGTGAAGCTTGTAAACGATGGTGTTACTTCGAGTTCTCCGTATCCGAGCTACTTCAACGCGTCAAGAGTAAATCCGTTTCAGCGGGCTTCGCTCCACCTGGAGCGTTGGAAGTCCTCTCCAACCTTAGAAGCTACGGGTACGCTTACGGGAGACCGGGTAGAGTTGCACCGCAGCGTGGCGAGATCCTTTACCTTGCCGGTTGCACGGTGAGAGAGTACTTACCTGGTCTAGCTGAGAAGACGGTGAAGCTCCTCGAGGAGAACGGGTGGAAGGTGGCAGTCGTAGATGAGAAGTGTTGCGGTGTTCCTGCGTATTACCTGGGCGACCTTGAGCTTTTCAAAGAGGTAGCTAGAACTTCTCGGGAAACTGTTTCAGAGAGCGGTGCTGAGACGGTCGTCACCTCATGCCCCTCTTGCACTTACGCTATGCGGGTCCTCTACCCGAGATTTGGTGTAAAACTGAGCTTCCGCGTCCTCCACATCACAGAGCTCCTCTCTCAGCATCTCAACCGTTTCAAGACGTCTTCTAACAAGTCTGTTAAAGTCACCTACCATGATCCTTGCAAGCTTTCATACTCGTTAGATGAACCCGATCTACTGAGAAACTTGCTCGTCAGCTTCGGCGTAACGGTGGTCGACCCTTGGAGGCGTGGTCGCGAAACCTTCTGCTGCGGCTACGGGGGAGGCTTGTCCTTCTCCCACCCCCAACTAGCTAAGATGATCGCTGGGGAGAGGGTTAGAGAACTCTCACAATACGCAGAGCTTGCGGTTACAGCGTGTCCTACGTGTAAACTAGCTTTCCAATCCAACGGTTACAACGCTGTGGACATAGTCGAACTTGTATACGACTTAACGCGGTGATCGTCTTTGCCTTCGAACCCCCGTGTCTTGAAGAACGTAGAGAGAGCTTTAAACCGCTACAAGGGCTACAACATATCCTTTGAAGTTAGAGACGGCATAGTCTACCTCTACGGCCGGGTTAAAAGCTACGATGAATGGGTGGACGTAGGGCTAAGGGTAGGCAAGGTTAAAGGTGTTGAAGGGGTTGTAAACAAGATCGTCTGGGAGGGGTTCCCGTGGGATAAGGTTAGGGATAGAGAGGTGAGAAGGAGGAGGGTCTACGAGGAGAACGTCAACCGCGTCATCGGCAGGTACGATGTAGTCGTGATAGGGGGTGGTGTGACAGGTACAGCTATAGCTAGAGAGCTCACCAAGTTCCAAGTTACCGTAGCGTTAGTTGAGAAAGCGCCCGACGTAGCTGTAGGAGCTACGAAGGCTAACAACGGCATGATTCACGCGGGAGTAGAGCCGCCTAGGAATACGTTAAAGCGGAAGCTTAACGTGAAGGGTTGTTTAATGTATGAACGTTGGGCTGAAGAACTGGGCTTCAGCTTCAAGAGGATAGGTAGTTTATGGCTTATAACGCCTAGAACGTTAGCTTCCTTCAAGAAGTTTATTCCCGAACCTTTCTACAAAGTTGTTTTAAAGTACCTGCTGCCTTACGCGATCGTCCTCAAGGGTAGACTCAACAGCGTGAAAGGGTTGAGAGTGGTGAGAGGAAGGAAGATCTTTGAGATGGAACCGAACGCTGTGAAAGACGCTTTAGCAGCTGTCTACGTGCCTTGGACCGCCATAGTGGACCCCTATGAGGTCGCTATAGCTTTAGCTGAGAACGCGTTGGAGAACGGTGCCGTAATATATACGAACGCTGAGGTCGTAGGCTTCATCAAGGAAGGGGATAGGATCAAAGGTGTCGTCACCAGCCGCGGAACCCTACTCTGCAGGTATGTCGTCAACGCTGCCGGAGTCTATGCTGACGAGATAGCCGAGATGGCCGGGAGCCCTGAATACACGATACACCCTAGGAAGGGGGTCATCCTCCTCTTCCACAAGAGCACGGGCCCTCTCGTCAAGCACTGTTTGGCTGAGATCATCCTACCGATGCACCCTAGGACGAAGGGGGGAGGGATCAACCCCACCGTCCACGGTAACGTGATGTGGGGTCCTACCGCGACGGAGACTGAGGATAAGGAGGATACGAGCGTCGACAAGGAGGACATCGAGATACTGCTCAACAAGTACTCTACGATCCTAGAAAGCTTCCCCGTCGAGAAGCTAATAAGGTATTTCGCTGGCGTGAGGGCTGCGACCTTCACGGAGGACTTTGTGATCAGACCCGCTAAGTGGGTCAGCAACTTGCTACACGTGGCGGGGATACAGTCCCCCGGTCTAGCTTCAGCTCCTGCTATAGCTGAGTACGCCGTCGAAAGGCTTAGGGAGATGGGCCTCGAGTTGCGCGAGAGACCAGATTTTAACCCGAGGAGGAAGCCTCTACGGACTATAAGGGACGCTGGTCTCGAGGAGATCGATCAACTGGTGAAGGTAGATTCGAGGTGGGGGAACGTAGTGTGCGGCTGCGAGATGGTTACCGAGTTAGAGGTCGTTGAAGCGATCAGGAGAGGGGCTAAAACTCTCGACGCGATAAAGAGGAGGACGAGGGCTGGAATGGGCGAGTGTCAAGGCAGTAGGTGTATACTTCGTCTAGCTGAGATCCTTTCAAGGGAGCTCGGCGTAACCTTCAGCGAGCTGCTTAAGGAGGAGGGGGAGTTGTTCGACGGGTTTGTGAGAGGGGAGAGCCCTTGAAGTCCTTGGAGAAGGACGTGGTCGTCATAGGCGGAGGCCCATCCGGGCTAGCTGCTTCGGTAAAACTCGAGGAGAAGGGTTACGACGTAACTATACTAGAGTCCGAGAGAGAGCTTGGAGGGATACTGATGCAGTGCATACACGACGGTTTTGGGACCAAGCTCTTTAACGAAGCGTTCTCGGGTCCAGAGTTCGCTTGCAAGTTCATCGATAGAGTACGCGACCTAGACGTCGAGTACTTTACGAACACTTTCGTGAAGTCCGTGAAAGTCGGGAGTAGCTTAAAGGAAGTGGTTGCTTTAAACCGTCAAGGCGTTTTGAAACTAAGCTGTAGAGCGATCGTATTCGCCACAGGATGTAGGGAGAGAACCCCCTTTGAGATAAAGGTTGGGGGTACGAGACCCGCAGGCGTCTACACCGCAGGCATGGTTCAACGCCTCGTAAACGTGTACGGTGTGCTACCCGGTAAGAAGGTGTTGATAGTCGGGGGCGGCGACGTCGGCATGATAGTAGCCCGCCACCTCCTTTTGGAGGGAGTTGAGGAAGTTACGATAGTTTTCCCTGAGGCTTGGTTCGCTGGTTTAGCTAGAAACGTCCAGCAGTGTGTACTCGACTTCGGTATACCGTTTAAACCTCGGACTGTAGTAAAGGAGATAGTGGGCAAGGAGAGAGTTGATGGGGCAGTCCTCGTTAACGTCGACGAACAGTGGAAACCCATAGAGGGGACAGAAGTATTCCACCCTTGTGATACGATCATATTCTCCGTAGGCCTCATCCCGAACTCAAGCCAGCTGGAGGAGATGGGGGCGGAAATAGACCCGAGGACGCGTGGACCAGTCGTCAACGAGTACTTTGAGACAAGTTTGAAAGGGGTCTTCGCCGTCGGCAACTTGGTCACAGTATTCGATTACGTCGACGATGCAGTGGAAACCGCTTTCCTCGCCGCCGAAGGGGTTGAAAAATACCTTCAAGGGGAGGAAAGGAGAGAGAAGCCCACGCCCTTGTCTCCGGGGAAGTATCTCAGGTTAATGGTTCCACACAGAGTTGAATGGGCTGACGGGAGAGACGTCGTCGCTTTCTTCAGATCCTCTGTCGAGAAAGAAAACTGTTGGATCGTAGCGAAGGACGGCTCTGGAGGCGAGATCTTCAGGACATTGAAGAGGTACGTTCGCCCCACGCTTTTAGAAAGGTTGGAGATCCACCGGGATCTCGTCGATAAGGCTGGTAGGGTGGTAGTAGATGCAGAGTGAAGTCATCTGCGTGAGGTGCCCGAAGGGTTGCAAGGTTAAGGTCGCCTTTGAAGGAGGAAGCGTGACCAGCGTCGAAGGATACGGCTGTCTCCTCGGTAGGGAGTACGCAGTTCAAGAAGTAGTTAACCCTCAAAGGATTGTTTCGACGACAGTTAGAGTGTTGAAAGCACCGTACCAGAGACTCCCCGTTCGGACGTCTAGACCCGTACCCAAGGATAAGGTCCGTGAGGTTGTGAAGGCTCTAGCTGGCGTGACAGTTGAAGCTCCCGTGAAGAGGGGTGAAGTTATCGTTAAGAACGTGGCTGGGACGTCGGTAGACGTAATAGCTGAGAGAGACTTGGAGAGTGAAGGAGGATGAACCCATACTTCGTCTTGGATGTAGGTACGACCAACGTAAAAGTCCACGTCTACTCTCAAGGCAAGCTTCTAGACAGCTTGGAGGAGAAGATGAGCGTCCGCCACCCTCAACCGGGTTGGGCTGAACAAGATCCCGAAGAAGTCGTTAAAGTTGTCTACAGGCTGCTCGACACCGTTGAAGCTAAATACGGGAAGCCGGCTGGAGTGGGCTTAACCAACCAGAGAGGTAGTACGGTCGTCTGGTACAAGGAGTCCGGAGAACCTCTCTGCAACCTCATAACTTGGCAGGACACGCGTACAAGAGACCTAGTCGAAGAGTACTCCTCGAAAACTATCATCAAACTCGGCAGAGCCGTCGGGTTGGCGACCAACGTGGTTTCTAAGTTCTTTAAAGCGTTGAAGAAGTCTCGCGCTGGAGCGTACCTCATGACACTAGCGTACGCGGCGTTCGGCACCACACACTCCTCCATGCATCTAAGATGGATTATGGACAACGTTGAAGGTGCGAAAACTGCTCTCAACAAGGGTGAAGCCCTCTTCGGCACGATCGACTCCTGGATAGCGTGGAACTTGTGTGGAAGACACATAACCGACTACACGAACGCTAGTGCCACGGGGATCTTTAATCCCTTTAAGCTTAGGTGGAGCGAGACAGTGATCAAGCTACTTGAGATACCTCGCGTCGCGCTTCCAAAGTTCGTGTCCAACGATGAACCAATAGGACTTCTGAAACATCTTGACGCCCCCCTCCTTTCTATGATCGCCGACCAACAGGCTTCGCTATACGTAGCTTGTGCGAGAGCCGGGGGCGCGAAGATCACGTGTAGTACAGGAGCGTTTATCGATGTGAACGTCGGGGATAGACCGTTGCCCGGTTCAAAGGGGATATACCCGATGATCGCTTTAGCCACAAAGAACAACGTCACGTTCCTGCTTGAAGGCTTCCTTACCTCAGCCGGTTGCGTCGTCGAATGGTTGATGGAA
This sequence comes from Thermofilaceae archaeon, assembly GCA_025057995.1. Lineage (GTDB taxonomy): Archaea > Thermoproteota > Thermoprotei > Thermofilales > Thermofilaceae > JANXEW01. The sequence continues at coordinate 33,008 of JANXEW010000005.1, forward strand.
CTGGGGTTAGTCGATAGTTATTCAGAGTTGGCCGAATGCCTAACGAAAGGTAGGGAGGGGGTAATCTTCATACCGGCTTTGAACGGCTTGGGAACACCTTTCGCGCGGCCCGACGCTACGGCAGCCTTCTTAAACTTGACTAGCGCTACTAGAAAGGAGGACATAGTGAGAGGAGCTCTGGAGGGCGTTGCAGCTATGAGCGCTAAAGCCATCGAGCACCTAGAGAAGACCTCTGAGATCCGGATTAAGAGCTTGATCGCTGACGGCGGTCTAGCTAGGTGCGACCCGTTCCTCCAGATGATAGCGGACTTTTCCGGTAAACCGGTCGCTAGAACCGAACACGTAAACAACTCCGCTTACGGAGCCTACCTGTTGTGCGAATGCGTTGCTCGAGGCGTTGACCCGTTGAACGCTTGGCAACCGCCTAAGGTGGAGAAGATATTCGAACCTAGAGCTTCAAAGGGTCATTACTCCCGTACGCTCCACAAGGCGATTAAAGTATCCCTCGACGTTCAACCTCTACGCGTTACCAATTGAGGACTGTTGAAGCTGTTCGACCCTAAAGGAGTCTAGCTTTGAACGCTTGAAAACCTAGAGCTTCCCTCGGTTACGAGGGGGAGGCTCGAACTAAAGCTACGCCTAGCGATTCAAGCCACTTATCTACTCTGAAAGCTGCGGAAGCGAGCATCTCGCGCAGTTCGTCACTTGTCGGAGGAGGCTGTATAGCGCCGAGAACGTAGCCAGCTAAACTGACTATCTTTCCGAGCGAAGAGTACACGGTTTGCGCCATAGCGAGGAAGCCATCCTCTCTCAGCATCTTCCTACAGCTGCTTAAGGCTAGACGCGGGTTTAAAGTCCAGTGGATAACCTCTCCCATGAAGACGACGTCAACCTTTTCGCCTAGCTCAGCTCCTTCAGGTGTTGAAAGGACATAAGATACCCTTTCCTGCTGCCCTTGAAGGTTGACAAGCCTCTTTACGAGCTCCAAGTTCTCCGAGAACGGTTCAACCACTATGATGCGGGCCTTAGTGTGCTCAAGGAGCGTTAAAGTGGAAGCTCCGACGCGGGGGTACACGTCGACGATCGTAGCGTCAGAACTTAAGGAGTCTAACCCAAAAGCTTCTACAGCTGCCTCAAACTCTAGCCTGACGGCGAAGTTGTCCAAAAGTTTCGCAGACATCGCTTTAACCTCTTCTCTACTAGGCTTCTCGCCTGCGACCAGAGCTCCCGGTAAAGCTTCGATGGCGTTATCGATTACTGAAACCATATCCGCCGCCTCCTTAGTGGTGATCGAAGGTCTACTTGGAGAACCTGTGACTTCGATAAAGTCGCCTCTCCGCTTGGCTAAACCTTCATCGACGAGTATGTCGCAAACCAGTTTCGCGAGTACTCCATCCTTAAAATTCCACCACGCTTGAGTTTGCAAGTCCCTTAGGATATCCTCTGATTGAAGTTGGTTGAAAAGCCTCCAGATGATATACTCTTTGATCTCGTCACCAGCCCGCTTTATCCTTAAAGCCTCCCTCGGGTTCCTTAAGAACCTTCTGAGAATATACGAGCTCAATGACATGGTATTAACTCTAATATTTACTGTAAATAAATTTGACTAAGCTCAAGTTTCAATAGACTTAAGCCAGTCAGCTATCGAGGGGCGTGGGAGTAATCGTTTGACTCTAACTTGAAACTTTTGGAGACTTTTTTGATTTAAATGTTCGAAGATCACTCTAGTAGACTACAGTTTGACTACTAACTTAATTAAATTACTTTCTTAGATAGTTTTCTCACTCCAAGCATCTTCCAAGCTAGGAAAGCTAAGATTGCCCTACCGTACATGTCGGTGTTCTGGGTTATCCACGCTCCAACCGCACCGTAGCTGAGGGAAAGTATTTGCGCAGGTAAAGCTCTGAAGACCACTACAGTTAAACTGGTGATAGTGAACGGTAGCCACACGCTACCCATACCCCTTATAGCTCCGAAGAAAGCCTGGCTAACGCCCAACCCTACTTCGCTTAAAGCAGCTAAGAACAGGTAGCTTACCGTGAGCTCAGCAATCTTAGGGTCACTCGTGAAGAGTGAGGTTACCATAGGGGAGATGGAGGCGAGTATAATCGCCGCGAGACCCATCCATGCAACTGAGATCTTAACGCTCTCTTTCACGATGGTACTCGTGTCGACAGGGTTGTCTGCCCCCACTTTTTTCCCGGCTTCGATTAAGGCGGCCATGCTTATAGCGAAAGCCGGTTGGATGACGAGGTTCTCAACAGTGATTCCTATGTTGTGTGCAGCTAAGGCAAGTGTTCCACCTCTTGCGACCGCGTTTATGTAGACGTTTTGGGCTGCGCTAGCCACAAGCCTTTCAGAAGCCATCGGCAAACCGATCAACAGGACTCTTCCGAGCAACCTGCTTGGCGTAGAGAGCTTCAAGGGGATGGGAGGAGGATAAAGAATGTAGGCAGCTAACCCCAGGTAACTAGCTATAGACGTAGCTAAGCCAGCTCCTCCAACGCCCATCCCACCGGGTTCAAGCGTGAGGAAGGGGATGGCGATTAAGCCGGCGCAAGCCGTTATCACCGAGCTTAAGGTACTCGGCCAAGGCTTGTCAGCGCTCCTGTAAAAGGATGAGATGACCACGTTGACCGCTAGGGCCGGGAGGGAGAACAGCCTCATTAAAGCGTAAACGTATCCTTCCTTCACAACGGATAGGTTTCCCTGCGACATGAAGAGAAGGTAGCTGTGGAGCCAGAAGGGAGAGGAGAACGTTATGGTCAGCGAGAAAAGAATGCAAGAAGTTACTACTTCACCCAACGCTTTAGACGCTAGATCGACACGTCCAGCGCCTACAGCTTGAGATGATAAGACTATGGCTCCACCGGCGAAGACCACGAAGACTGCGTTCAAGAGGAAGAAGAGGTAGGATGAAAGCCCTACAGCTGCTACAGCCTCTGGCGAGAGCCTTGAGACAGCGATGAGACCTACGAGGTTGAGCACGGAATCAGCTAGTACCCCTAAGGTAATGGGGAAAGCCAGTTGCGCGACTCTCGAGCGCACGAAGGGTCCAGACTTGTCGACGGTTAAACTTTCCCTTTTCTACTCGTGGAAGGTAAATAGTGTCTCGCGCTCTGAAAGAAAATTACGTCTGGAGAAATAACTGGAACCATGATATAGGCTAACTTCTTGTGATGGTTAACGTTATTAGTTCGATAAGGTTACAATTAACTGAAAGTGAATGATTGAAGCGTTGTGTGTAGAGAGGTTACGAGGCCTGGAGAAGGCTTGCATATCCGGTTTTCGCCGTTTTACGGTTATATCTGGAGGTAACGGAACTGGAAAGTCCACCTTCCTCGAGGCAATATATATGGCTTCAGCCCTCATGAGAGGCTTCGACGATCTCAGAGGGGTTGGCAAGCTCGATTACCTTGTATCGAGGAGAGGGGGTAGGGGGAAGTGGGATGACTCTAGGCACGTCCTCTGGCATCGAATGGCAACGTCAGCGCCCATATCTTTGAGCCTCTGGATCTCGGGGACCCGTTACGATTTCTCGGTTACGTATAACTCTCCAGCTTCTTCACCAGTCTACGTTTGGTTGAACACGGGGGACGGTCTAGTAAACTACGAGGTTAGCAAGATGATACTTAGAGGCTCTGGCGAGGAAGTAGTCTACAGGAAACAACCTGAACCATCCCTTTCCCTATTATCCTCCATGGTATTCGTTGATCAACAGCTCCTACAAACACCTGAAAGAGTGGAGAAAACCTGTTGGCCCAAGCTTATAGCTTCTAGACTTGACAAGAGGATTACTGCTTTCTTGAGGAGCAGTTTGATGACGGATGCTGAAGGGTTGACGTACGCGCCCTTGGGCGACGGCTACTCTCTTTTCATCCAAACGAGTAAGACTAGCATCAGGTTAGAGGACGCTGGCGAAGGCGTTAAGAACAGCGTGCTTCTCTACATGCTCATCCTAGCCCTCAAACCCAAGCTTTTGTTACTAGATGACCCTGAGTTTGGGATGGACCCTGACACCATATACGCGTTCGGTAGACTGTTGGCAGAGGTCTCTAAGGAAACTGATACTCAAACCATTATAGCTACTCGAAGTCTAGAGTTACTGGAGATCACTGAAGCTTTAAGGACTGAAGCTGGCAAGGAAGTCGCTGCTATACTCTTGGAAAAAGTCCAGAAGCCGCGTGAAGGCTTCAGCTAAAAGCTGAAACTGTTCGAGACTTGCTTAAAACACTCCGCTACTATAGGGTAGGGCTTGTGCAGATCGAAGTGGAAAGGTTGAGTTAAAAGCGCGGGAAGCATCGTGCTGCTGAAAGCGGGTGAGGGGAGCCACGAGGTGAAATGTATACGAATCCGAGGAAACTCCGTATGAATCGGTTTATCACCTTGAAGAAAGGGTCGAGGGTAAACTACGTCGATTGGAATAGTAGTGGAAAACCGAGAGCGTTCGAGAAATCGTTGTAGCGAAGGATAACTGTAGACTCTGTAAAGTGAATGTATCTAAAGTCGATAAAGCTGGGGAGTACTCTTTAAGCTAGACTGTACACGTTAACGGGATCTAATGTTGGGCTCTCCTCGATGAAGGGGAGGGCTAGGCTACGTCACTCTTCAAAGCGTCTACGGTCAAGTAGGGGATGGTTCTAGCGCAACTCTTTGCTTCACCCCTGTGAAAGAAGGTTCAATCAATAGGCTGGATCTATTAAGCAGATGGACCTGCCCCGTGCGGGGGGTGGTTAAAGTGAAAGGTACTATAATGCTATGATGCAAGTTTAGGTTCTTCATCAGCACCAGGTTAGAGTGGGAGTCTTGATTGCGTTTATTTTAGCCTTTAATGACTTTTCACCAACTTGAGGAAGACCTCCTCAAGGGTGGAGTTGAAACCGGCTTCCGCGAGCCTCCTTACTTCGTCCAAAGTCCCTTCAGCGAGGAGCTTGCCCCTGTTTATTATGCCGATTCTTGTCGCAAAACGCTCTATAGCGTGAAGCTGATGGCTTGAGATTATCAAAGCTGCACCTTTATCAGCGAACTTCTTAACAACTTCTCTGAAAACGTGTTGGGCTTCGGGGTCCATGCCGGAAGTAGGCTCGTCCATGACGAGGACTTTTGGCTCAGCCATGAGGGACGCTACTACTAAAGCCTTCTGCACTGTACCGCGGGATAGCTTACCCATCCGCTTGCGGACACTCTCTTCCAACTGGAAAAGGGAGACGTAAGTTTCAACTCTTTCTTCGAACACGTCCTTGGGTATCCCCTTTAGCGAAGCGACAAACTCGAAGAACTCTCTCATCGTTAAGTTCTCGAAGGTAACAGGGTTTTCCGGTACATAGCCTACATGCTTAAGCGCACTTTCACGATCTACTGTGACATCTACGCCGCATATCCTAGCAGTCCCCATATCCGGCTTCAAGAGACCTACTATAACCTTTAGGAGGGTGGTTTTACCAGCTCCGTTAGGTCCTAGAAGCCCGTAAATTTCACCCCCTCTAACAGCCAGTGTAACACCATCGAGAGCTTTAACCCGTCCGTAAGATTTAGCTACGTCCAAGATTTCAAGGTAGCACGACATGCATCCGCAGCATTTTTGTGTGAATTTAAATATTGTCGATCTATGCGGTTAGCTTCCAGTTTTTGAAATCATATGTTTAACTGCTTTAATACCCTAACATATTGTATCGAACTTACAGAAAGAAAGCAGTAAGCGTAGAAGTTGGATACTGCGACGTACGTAGCTTGAGCGCTATAATCGGCATGGGGTTAACGAGTTGGGAACGTTAACCTTTTTGCTTCTTCCTATGCTTAGCTTCTAAGACAAGTAAGGCTATAGCAACGGATACCCCGACGGCCGCTATGGCGACGATGACCGCTCCTATTGCCGTCTCCCACAGCGGCTTAACCTCGTAAACCGCTTGAAGGTTGACTGGCTTTAACACCTTGAAGGAGAAGACTGGAGAAGTAGAGACGAGTTCACCCTCACACAACCATCCCTTAAACTTGTAAACTGTGAAGAGATCTTTTAACAAATGCTCAGGCGTCGATACACGCGCCTCTTCACCTTGCATGTACCAGCCGACGCCTTCTACACCCTCCACTATCCCCGAAACGTTGACTAGATGGTAAGATAAACGAGTTTGAGAGGGTGTTTCACAGCCACCAGGATAATACAACAACACTTCTACCGTCTCATCCTGTGGATTAAAGGGGAACGCGCAGTTGAAAGAACCTTCAGAATCTGTTTCGCAAAAACCTACTCTGTAACCTTCTACGTAGACGTAAACCCTTTTTCCAGGCAATCCTTTCTCCTCTCCCCTCAACACGCCAGTGAAACGGACATTGCGTGAGTTTAACGGAAATTTAAGTGGTTGCTGCAAAACTACGCGTGTGGAAGCTCTCTTTAAAACTAAAATCCCTTGACTCGTACCTGCGTACACTGTACCATCGAGAGGATCCACGGCTAGCGAGTAAACGCTAACGTTCGCGGGACCTAAGTACCTACTAAAGGTTGCTGATTTTTCAAAAGATAACATGTACACTCCGCTTCGGGTTCCAGCTAGAAGCGAACTACAGTTTAAGTCGAAGACCGCTGTGGAAAGAGAAGGGAGTAATGGACCAACCACTCGCCAGGATTCACCGTAGTTATGGGAGAACTCAAAACCTCCGCCGACCTGAGGTATGAAGAACGTCAGTATTGTAAAGTTTACGCACGCGTACACTTCCTCCGGTCTACAGGGGTTTACCAGTATACAGGTTACGCTGTAGTCTAGAGGGAGGAATATAAACAGTGAAACTATCCAGGTTTCCGGGTCGCCGGTTGTTACGTTACTAAACCATGCTTTCCTCCAGGATGCGCCTCCGTCAAAAGAGTAGTACAGGTCACCCAAGTGGGTTAGGAAACTCCTAGTGCCAGCGTACACGACTCCCGGGTTTCTCGGGTTAACGGCGATAGAGATCGCCTGGCCTTTGAAGGATGACGGCTCCCAAACCCTCTTCTCTAGATCGAGTTTGTAGACTCCCCCGCTAGTTCCAGCGTAAACTATGTTACCTGAAACAGCTAGAGCGTAGACGTGTAGTCCTCTAAGCCCGAACTCTATCCACTCCACTCCTCCACGCTCAAGTAGGTATGAGCCGTCACTTGTTCCCGCTAGAACCTGGTCGCCGTTTAAAGTGATGATAGAATATGTTGGTCTACGGAGACTAGTGTCTAGCCAGTAAACGCCGTCCTTTGATACGTATACCCCTTCAGAGGTACCAGCGTAAACTGCTTCCCTTGAGACGGTTATAGAGTATACAGGTTTGCCTTGTAGAGTTGACGCCCACTTCCATGAGCAAGTTTCCTCGGGTAGACTGTAAGCCTTTTGGTTGAGGAAGAGTTGGATAGTCAACATAAGAGCTGTAGTCAGAACTGTGAGGCTCGATCTATCGCAGCGGCTTGAGCGATCCATTTTACTTCATACAACTTACGATTCAAGATTTATAGTTGTCCTCTAGAGAACATCATTAGCCGGGCACGGAACTTCAATCAAAACCGGGATTTATTATATATTGGAAAAGATTTTATTTCCCCCTTCTGAAGGTATTTGTGAAACACATTAAACTGTTCTTGATCAACGCTTTTTACATGTTTGTCATGGGTTCGTCTTATCCTTTGATCCCCCTCTACTTGGAGGAGCTTAAAGTAGGCGTAATAGAGAAAGGGTACATTCTCACTGGAGCTGCGTTGTTAAGCGCTCTCTCATCCCTGTTCTGGGGATACCTGTCTGACAGGACTGGAAAACGTCGCATATTCGTGCTTGCGGGAGGGCTTGGTCAAACTCTCACCTACCTGCTTCTCTCCTTTCCTCAAAGTATGGAAACCGTTATACCGCTCTACCTTATTTCAGGTTTCCTCGGCTCAGCTACTTTTACTCTAGTTATGGCTTCAGCTGGAAGTAGTGAAGGAGAAGTCAGTGAAGCCATGGGGAATTTCTGGGCTGGCGGATCTCTCGGTTGGGCTATAGGTACAGCTGCCTCAGGTTACATATTCGAAAAATACGGGTTAGCGTTCGTTTTCTTAATTTCAACAGCGTTCCTAGCTTCTTACACTCTATTAGCATACTCTTCGAGCAGAGATCTAGTAAAGCGTGAAGAAGAGAAGAAGAGGGAGTCAAGCCTTCCCCTGATGATGGCTTTACTGCTCCTACTCGTTTTCATCTTTGTCTGCGTGGACGTTTTGAAGAACTTGTACATACCGCCGCATTACGCTTATGAGCTGGGAATAGGGCCAGCCGTTGCGATGCTTACTTTAAGTTTCACAAGCTGGCTCGAGATACCTTCAATATTCTTCTTTAGCAGGCTAGCGCGGAAAGTCAGCAGATGGGTTATCTTCGCTTCAAGCTTCATCTTTGCGGCAGCATACCTAGCGTTAAACTGTTTCGCTTCAGACGTGTTCCACGCTTTCACTCTCATGGGGTTTTACAGCTTGGTTTGGGGCTCGTTCAGCGTATCCAGCAGCACCCTCGTATCAGAGTTGACAGAGACCTACGGTACAGCTTATGGAGCTTACAACATGGTCTACTCGATAGCAAACATAGCTGCACCTTTACTCGCAAGCTCAATCATAGACTCCTTCGGTTACAACACTTTGCTACAAGTCTTCGCTGTACTCTCCTTAGCTTCTTGTTTCACAGCCATACTTTCCGCTAGGAAGCAACTTAGTAGATAAAATAAAGCTTCAACCCCCAATTAACTTCCGACTCGCCTTAATAAGATATTAGTAAACTTATGTGAACTTGTATATCCTCATAGGTTAAAACTCATAAAATATCCCTTGGATACCGATCGGCTAGTTTACACTTCTACGATTCTCGAGGGTTAAGGGGACTCGCTTAGTGTGGAAACGGTGAGTCTTAACTGTACTTGTGTCGACTATAGGGGAGCTTAATGCAACTCCTTTCCCCTAGGAAGAGGCTAGGCTTACGTAAAATAGAGGCTACTAGGACTTGATTGTTCAATTTTCGATTTTTCAATAATCTCTCGAAACTTAAACTGCTAACAATCGTCCACGATGTTTTTTGGCTAGAGTGACTAGCCACATCGATTAAGTTTAAGGTCTTGTTTCATCACGCAGCGTTGGAAGCTTGATGAATCCTCCAGCCGTGAATGTCGTACGCGCATATGACGCCCGAGATGACTACAGCCTCTACGCCAGCACCCGGAAAGGTAGAGGCGCCAACAAGGTATAGTCCTTTCACAGGTGTCTTAAAGAAGGGTCTCCTCACTCCAATGGATTGATCTATACTATATATAGCCCCCTCAGGCATGAGCACGTACCGTTCAAACGTTTTAGGCGTCGCAGCCTCCATGAACTCGATGTGTTGGCTTAAGCCGGGTATCACTCTCTCCGCTTTAGCCACTAGAGTTCGAGCGACTTCTTCTTTCTTCTTAGAATACTCGGGAGTCCCCCTTTCAGGGAATTCGTGGTAGTCAGCTAGCGTGAGTATTGTAACGCTCGCTTTGTTCTTCGGCGCCATGCTAGGGTCAGCGTTCGAGTTGATGACGATTTCAACCCCATCATCCAGATTTTTAACTAGAGTCGGGTACATCGTCAAGTCCATGTCGACGCCGAGGAACACTAGGAAAGCTGAAGGAGACATCCTTAAACTCTTAACGTATTCGACGAAACTAGAGCTTAGATGTTTCTCGCCCACTAGCTCAAGGAAGGTGGTTTTAGCGTTAACGTTAGAGACGACGACGGGGCTCTTGTAAACTCTACCACCAGCTTCTACGCCTACCGTTTCTCCATTCTCGATTAGTATCCGATCGACCTTACTCCTTAGAAAGACTTTACCTCCCCTACCTTCAATATAGTTTCTCAAAACTTCAGCAAACCTTCCAGCGCCGTTTCTAGGCATGTAGCCGCCGTAAGCGTAGTACCCGTAAACGATTACAGCCGTCGAAGCTGGCGTCTTATCAGGCTCAGTCCCGAAGTAGCCGAGGAGAGCTGAGAGGAGGTTTTTCAGATCCGGGTCTACGAAGTACTCGTCTAAGAGCTCCTTATAGGACATGTTCATCAGTTTGTAGAAATTCGGGTGTTCCCTCGGGTAGTCGGACAGTTTCTTCTCGCCTAAGACTTTCGCTATAAGTTCAGCGGGCAGGGGGACGCCATAATACCTCGTATCGCTGTAGCATTCTTCAAAAGCTTTGCCCGAGTAGTCGAAAAACTCCTTTAGTCTCTCCTTCTCGCTGGGGAAGATACTCCCGAGAATCTGGATAAATTCTCGCAGGTCTTCAGGTTGATCGATAATCCGACCCTTGTACGCGTACCTCACCCTGTTCTTAACGAACAACTCTTCTCTGGAGAGGCTCAGCTCCTTGAGCAGGTTGCTTACAGGACCCCCATCCCAAAGCCCGCTAACGTCTTCAACACCTGTATTGAAAGTATAGCCTAGCCTCTTAAAAGAGCTACAGTAACCGCCTACTTGGTAGTGCTGCTCTAAAACCAGCACCTTGTATCCCCATTTCGCTAGCAAAGATGCGCACGTCAGACCTCCGATTCCAGCGCCTACTATTATTACGTCATACTCGTTCTCCCCCTTGGGTTTCCCCGGCTCAACTTTAACGCTCCAATCGTACTTCTTGAACTCTCTCGTAGCATAGTATACTGGAAGCTTCAAAGGCAATATGACGGATAACGCTATCCCCACCGCTACCAGGATATTGGAGACTATCGCTGCCGTCATCCCTTGATGAAACAGAAATAACAGCGAGCAGAGGAGGAATATCGCTGACCACGCCACGGTGATTAGCGAGTTCACAGCTATGAATATCGGATCACTCCAGTAAGCCTCAGGGTAGCTGGCGCGGGATATGTCAAGCGTATAAGGTCTCTTTAAAGCGATCGAGAATAAAGCCATACAGAAGAGAGCTAGATACCCGAGGAAGCCGCTATACTCTATGAAAAGCTTTGTTCCAGATACTAGAGTTACAGCTAACGCTACGCTAAAGTAGATGAAAGAAGCTAGATCCATTATTTTAAAAAGCCTGTCGCGAAACTCTAAGGCTACAAGGAATGCTACCGATGCGGTTGGGAGTAGCAAGCTTACTAACCCGTTAAAAGCGCTCAGCGACCAATACACGATCCACGGCGAGAAGGAAGCCAATATAGATATGAAACTGGGAAATCTTCTGCCTTTACTTTTACCCATATCTTACACCAATGGTAATACAGTGAACTCTTACTTCAATAAAAACTTAAACTTCTTGCAACTTCGTAAAGTAACCTTAACGTGTTTACTAAGGTAAGGCTCTAAGTAAGATTCATCTTAGCAATCCAAGTCTAGCCAACACATACGACGTCGTAAAAGTCGCTTTTACTTCCGGGAACGGAATTTAAGTTCGCCGCAGCTTCGAAGAGGAAAGCAAGGATCGTATAATCTAGCGCGAGAAAACGAAACATTAGTTCGAGCAGAAGATCGTTGATCTTGGAGGTGTACGGAGGATTGAAACTCGCTCACATATCCAAAGTGAAAGGAGTGATAACGTTGGAGAAAGTTCTGCGCTTCGGGTTTAAGGCTTTGACGCCGCTACTAAGGAAGGGCATTGGATTGGAGAGCTACAGGCTCCACCTTCGAGAAAGGTGTGTGATAAATTTAGTTTAATTATATATTCTTCGATAAGATAATAAAGCATATTCATTCTACGTTTAGTTCGATTTATTAAAAAATTTAAATTTTCATTCAAACAATTTCGCAATAATTTATTTATTAGTTATTATTAATTTTTACCAATTTTTAAATTTCTAATCTTTAACGACTACCTATTAAACGTAACGCTTTAATAGATGTTTGAGTTGAGACTATGTGTCGCAACCATCTCTACGTGCTAAGCAAGTTAAACTTAACTGCAAACAGTGTAGCGAGGAGTCCATCGTAGCCATCAATCGAGAAGGTCTCCACGCGTTCATCTGCCCCTACTGTGGTCAACCCCACCTGCTTCTTATAGACCCCAATTTAGGAGTCAGGGATTTCCGACAGGTTAGTTCTGTTCCAGCTAGAAGACCATTCGACATAGCTAGGATACGGGTGAAAGATGAGTCTCTCATACCAGTAACGTTGAAGCCCTTCTGGGAGATGCTTAAGCGCGGCATCCTCCCACCGAACCTAGAGGATGGTTTAGCGGCTTTACAGGCTCTAGGACTACTGGAGATTGAGGGGGAGTAGGTTTGTCTAAATCCTATATTTTAAGGAAGTTTCTCAGCGATCCTGGCGAAGCGTTACAGATGTGGAAGAGAGCTAGGGAAGTTGACAGCTATGTAACATGGAGGCTGTACACGACCCTCAAAGAGACCGGTCTACTGCAGAAGCTTCAGGAGAAACCTTGGTGGGAGTTTGCTGATAGAGACCTGGCAAGGTGGGTTTGCGACATCTTGGTGGAGAAAGGTTATGCGAGGAGATCAGGCGACGTTATAAGCGTCTCGTCAGCCCCTGAACGCCCCCAAATAACGACTATGGATGCGGCTGATCTAGCTCCAGTCGTCGACAGAGTGATGACACTACTTCCGCGCGCCTTGGAGACGGGGGAAAAACCGAACTTATTCGAGGAGAAAGCGTACTACTCGAAGGTGGCTGGAAGCTTAGTTTACAAGGCGATAATAGAGGCCGCTATTGAGGAAATGGGGCTTAGCAGGCTCAGTAGCGAAGCGGTTGTAGCGGACGTTTTTTCTAGAATTGGAACTTCGGTGATGACCCTCCTTGAGATGACTCCTGCACGCGTCATAGCTGTCGAGCCTCAACCTGAAAACATTGAAGTCATCAAAAGGACTGTAAGGCTCTCAGGGCAGGAGAACAGGGTTTCCTTCGTTCAAGCTTCGCCAGAAGAAATGGTGCTCCCCGAGAAAGTGGATGTCGTTTTCATGGCGAACGTGATCCACTGGATCATGAATCCCCGTTTAGCTCTAGTTAGAGCCAGGGAAAACTTGAAGGAAAAGGGGAGCGTGAGAATAATACAACAAGTTTACGAGGGGACTGGGTTAACAGTACCTTTCATCCACTACTTTTTCGGAGCTGTCCGACCTCCACCGACAAAGGAGGAGTTGATAAGGCTTATACGAGATGTTAACCTTAAAGTTGAGAGGCAATTAGGCTCCTTTGGCATTGTCGCGCTACGAGCGACCCTTTAACTACCTAGCCTACAAAGTTGAGGAACGACAGGTTTTGGAACAGGTGGTTTAAACTACGAATTTCGACAGTAGCTGTAAATATCAACTTGAACTATTTAAACAGCTTTATCATAGTAGTGCCTTGTCTCTCTTCATGAAACAAAGTTAACTTTAGCACCACTGTAAGTGTATAACTTTCCACGCACAATTCCATCCCTGAGAGGACATGAGCCTCTAGTCACAGCTTTTAAGTACGACCTTTACGTCTCCTTGCGTTAACTTTTACACGGGTTTCGCTTTTACGATGACTATACCGAAAGCCTCTGTCCACTTTTCAATTTTGAAACCTGAGTTTCTTAAACTCTCGCGAAGCTCTCGGCTGGTGGGAGGCGCCCTATAGGCTCCTAGGAGGTAGTCCGGGAGGCACGTGACGAGACCGGCTGAAGAGTAGGTGGATTGAATCATTGATAGAAAACCATCCTCGAGTATACACTTGTGCGCTCTATTCAAGGCTAGCCTCGGGTTAGGAGTCCAGTGGAGTATGTCGGCCATGAAGACCGCGTCAGCCTTCTCCGGTAGCTCAAGTTCTTCAGGAGCCGATTGTATGAGTTTAACCCTATCGGCTTGACCCGCTACCTTTAACGCGTGTTCTTGTACTAGGATGTTATCACGGTAAGGGTCTACTGAGATGATGCGCGCACGAGTTGTTTCAAGTAACACCATCGTGGAAGTACCGATCCGAGAGAGAACATCAACTATTACGTTATTCTCGTTCAACTCGTTCAACCCGGTCTCCTTCACGGTCACTTCTATCATGAGTCGATAGGCCAAGTTTCCAATAACTTTCGCGTAAGCAGCCCTCTCCGCCGCAAGGTTGGGTTTCTCTCCTGTCAACAAAACTTTCGGTATAGATGCCATGGCTCTCTCTATTACGGGGACTAGGTCCGCTGCCTCCTTCGTCGTTATTGTAGGATGCTCCGGTTTTCCAGTGACCTTAATGGTATCACCCATCCATTTCGCATAACCCTCTTCGACAAGTATGTCGCAAACCCATCTAGCGAGATCCCTGTCTGCAAACTTCCACCACGGTTGCTCTTGAAGCATACCTAGGAAACCGTTCTCATCCAATGTTAAATAGAGCCTCCATACGATGTAGCGCGAAAGCTCATTACTCACCCGTAAGACACGGAGTGCTTCACGAGGGTTTCCCAAGATCTTCCTTATCATAAAACTACTTAAAGCCATTCGTACCACCCCCAATTTTTCAGAAACTCAGGATCGCCTAAACTCGAAGATTCATCCCCAACTCTAACTAAACCGGTAAACTTTCCGAGCTTTATGAACATCGTTCACCGGGCTATGTTTTTTAAGTATTTATGTTTTTCAATCCGGTTTTGAAAACCTTAGACTGTTTAAGATGTGACTTGTAACCCATTGAATCAAGCCTATGTTGTGCTTTAATGTTCAACAAATCCCATTATTGAACGTTTTGCGGTAGGCTCGAGAAGAGCGAGCGCTTTAAACGTCCAAGAGCTTTAAATTACTACCTCTAATGTTGAGTCTATATGATTTACGCGTGTGTACGTGCTCTTGGGGATTTTGAGGAATGCGAAGTCTTGTGCGAACCCGTGGACGGTTGGATCTGGGTCAGGTGCGAGGATGTGGGAGCCCTCATGCGTACGTTGGCACGGCTGATATCTAAAGGTCGCGACCCAGGATACGTTTACACTGTTAAGGGTGAAGCTGTGGATGTATTCGAACTTGATAAAGCTGATTTAAGCGGATTGTTAGATGGTGAGGTATTGTTCACCTGTAAAGATCCAACTAGAGCGATAATGAAGCTGATAAAGCTCGGAGCCAAGCGAGCAACCTACCGTGAAGGGGTGCTAGTAGCCGTATTGAACAACGTTCAGATTGAGGAAGTTTTACGGGAGGGGATTGTGCCGGTAGTGTGGCGGAAGAAAGGATCCGAAAGAGAGGGGGCACATAACATTAGTCGACTACTTCGGTAAAGGTTAAGCTGAAGCTCGAGAGGCAAATATTCGAAAAAGTTAACTTTCATGCCTGCATTTAGCATAGAATAGTATTTTCTCAGCAAGTTCTTTCATTTCTTCTAGGTGAAACTTGGATAAGTCATCTACTGAGTTAAACTTGTTCACGTTGAAAACCATAAAGTAGGCTACGGGCAGCATACCTAGGTTTAAACACAGGAGCCTTAGCTCGCTTAAAACGCTGCACCCTCCCTGTCCTGCTGAGACAGTAACGAGACCAACAGGTAAGCCCTCATACTCGTCGCGCAAAGTGTCGAGAAGAAGCTTTAGTTCACCCGGATAGCTCCTGTTGTACTCAGGGGATACTATCACTAGGGCGTCGGAGGAGGTGATAACCTTTCGGAAGTTTTCCACGAGCACGTTGCCGTCGCCTCGGCGGGTGAAGCTTAGGGGGTATTCTCTCACGTCCACTAGCACAACTTCTAGACCCAGTTTACGGAGATAGTTTACGACAAAGTTAGCCACTAGCTCAGATCTACGCCCTTCTCTACCGGTCCCCAAGATAACCGTAACCCGCATAGTACCAATTTCACTGAAAGTTATTTAAATGATCCTAAATACCTTTGGTTAAACAAGCTAGCGTAGCGAGCGGCGAGGACTTTCGAGATCCATAGAGTCGTTTAATGCGACAGCACCCATATATACTCGCGTTAGGTAGCTTGCTAATGGCTGAGGCAATCTACGAGTACGCATCTAGTTTTCGCCCTTTTGACGTGGAAAGGGAGGTCAGGAGGTTAGTTAGCGAGGGGGTTGACCCTAAGTTGATTCTAGAACTTTTGCGTAAAGCTTTGCTCAACGCATATCAGCTTTACCGGCAGGGTGTCTACGGTTTACCCCACCTTTCAGCCATGGTTACGACTTTCCATATGGCTTTAGAAGCGATGGGTGACAAGTTTCATCCTAGCGAAAATGCACCTAAGGTTCTGATGGGTACTCTCGGTTCAATCCATTACATTGGAAAAGATATAATCAAATGCTTCTACATCGCTGAAGGTTTCAACGTCCTGGATTTAGGCGAAAACCTTCTCGCAGAGGATTTCATTAAAGGTATAGAGTTTTTCAAACCTCACGTTGTTGCTTTATCGATCTTCCTTACGAACGTTTTAAACGAATTAGAGAAGATCGTCTCCTTTCTTGAAGAAAAAGAGTTGAGGAGAGAAGTGAAAATTATAATCGGTGGCGCGGTGGCGAACGAGCACATAGCTCGAAAGTACAGGGTTGACGGGTGGGGGAGAGATCCAGGCGAAGCTGTGAAACTTGTTTACGAGATGCTTGAGAAGATCGGTGGTGAGAAGTGAGTGAAATTACCGGTTTAGAAAGGGCTTACACGTACCTGAAGGGGAAACGTCCGGATAAAATGCCTTTATGGCATGACTCTATGTACTTAGCTTGGAAGCTGTCCGGAGTCTCCGACTTAAGGGATTATGTGATTAATCCTGAAGCTATAGCTCGTGGCTACGAAAGATACGTAGAACAATTTAAAGTTGATATCACGGGAGCCTATTTGGATCAATGGGCTCTCTACGAGGTTCTAGGAGCTGAAGTTGAAATTCTCCCCCATGTCGTCCAGCCAAAAACTCCTTCCTGGAGGTATAGGCCTGATCGAGGCGTTTACGAGAAGTTTAGAGATGTAGATGACTTGGATAAGTATGATCCGCGTAGAGGGCGGAGGGCTGCTGCACTATTTAAAGCATGGGGAATTTTGATGGATAGGTTTGGTGACAAGGTTCTATTCAGGCAGGGGATACCGGGTCCAGCAGCCACCCTTGCACTTGTAGTGGGCACGCCTGAGATCATGCGGGATGTGATGATCTTTCCAGGCCTCCTGGATGAACTTCGGGAGCTTCTTCTAGGACCGGTGATGGATTGGACTGTACAGGTATCCGTAATGCTTGTCGAAGCAGTAGATTACCAGAATTTTAACATGAGCTTCGTGACATACGATCGATCCTTCCTCGACCCAGAACTTAGGAAGTGGCTCGCATCGATAGATCTCGAGTTTCTCAAGCGTGTGAGAAACGAAATTGGATGGAACGTTCCCGTCACAACACACGTGTGCAGTTACGACCCCGATCTAGACTTCATATACGAGCATTTCGGTAAAATGGTGAACGAGCTCCAATTCTACTCTCCCGGTTCAACCTACCCGCTTGGAGAAGCTGTTCAAAAGTTTGGGGGTAGGATCCCGCTTTGCGCTGGCATCGATCACCTTGGAACACTCTACGCAGGCACTAGACGGGAGGTTGAAGAGATGGTGAAGCGTTCCATAGAGCTTGGTAAAGAGTGTGAAACGTTCGCGCTAGGACCAGGTTGTGGCTTGGCGCTTGGAACTCCGCTCGAGAATGTGAAGTTGCTAGCTGAGCTACGAGACACGTACGGTGTTTGGAGTTGACCCGTTTGCTGCTGAAGGGTAGGTTACAGAAACTAGTTTACGGTTTAGGGAACTTCGGTAAAGGGTTTTTCTACTATTCAGTCGGAGCCTACCTCTCGTTCTTCTACGTTGACGTGCTCGGCTTGAAACCGGAGTACTTGGCTTGGGCTCTCTCAATACCTTACGGTTTGTGGAACGCGGTTAATGACCCCTTGATCGGGGTCCTTTCTGATAGGCTTAGAACGCGTTGGGGTAGGCGAGTTCCTCTAATAGCTTTCGGTGCTCTGCTAACAGCTTTATGCTTTTGGTTAATATGGTCTCCGCACGTTTTGATTAGCGAGTTCTCACAACAGAGCTTGTTCATCTTCCTAGTAATCGTGCTCGCGTCCTTCGACTTGTCTCTGACAGCTGTCACCTCGGGTTACGAGGCTCTTTTCCCTGAGATGTTCGAGGATTTAGCAGAAAGGAGTGAAGCATCTCTTTATAGGGAAATGTTCGCCTTGCTAGGCGTAATATCTGGATTCGCTGTCTTCCCACTTTTGAAGAGCGCTCTCTCGAGCTCTGCTGGTGAGTTGGGCGCATGGTCACAAGCATCTCTCATCCTCTGTAGCGTCAGCTTAGCCACGATCCTGGTTTCGCTTCTAGCTTGTAGGGAGAAAAACTGGTCTCTAACTGCAGGGAATCAGCCCAGCTTAATAGAGGCTTTCAAGCTGACTTTAACTAACAAAGCTTACTTAGCTTTCCTTGGTGCGGACGTGGTAGTGTTTTTCCTGTGGTCTTGGATACCTTCCATGATACCGTTTTTTGTAAAGTACGTGCTCATGGGGGGAGACGAGGTCAACGCCCTAATGCTCGGCGCGATGTTGCTTAGCGCCATAGCGTGGTGGCCCCTCCTTCGAAAGTTTACGCTGAAAACTGGTTCTAAAACAACGTTCATGGTATCTGCCGCGGTTTTCGTCCTATCCCTACAACCTTTGCTCTTCACCTCTACTTTAGAGCAGGTGTTGGTGTTAATGTTTCTCGTGGGCGCTGGAAACGCTGGCTTACAGCTGGTACGGATGATATGCTTAAGCAACGTGATAGACGAGGAGTGGTTAAAGAAGGGCTACCGTCGAGAAGGTGCCTACATCGGGACGATGATATTCTTCGAGAGACTGATGTACATCGTCCAAGGTTGGTTGCTTGCCCTGTTGTTGAACGCCTTCGGCTACGTCCCAAACGTTCCTCAAACACCTTCAGTCGCTTTCGGCATAAGGGTGTCTGTAACTCTAATTCCGTTAGCGACCCTACTTTTCCTCCTTGTCTCCATGACGTTCTACCCAATAGGTAGGAGGGAGGAGCAACTCATCGCAGCTAAGAGAAAGGGGGTCGAAGGATAGAGTTTTGAAAGACTGAATTCCCCCATCGTAGAATTTCGGTTTTCGTTGAGTGAATGATTGGCGAAGAGAGCTTTCATTACATCCTTAAAACCATAGGCTAGAGACAGCCTCGTGTGAACTATTACAAGGTTTTCACCGGTTTTCTTGCTTCAGTCACAGATTTTGTTGAAAATTGTACGTAGGGGAAGCATTCAGGGATGTGCGAATCCCAGACGTAGTGAGGAGCCCAAGCCCATCCTCCAGAGTCTTCAGCTGGTGGAGCCTCCTTGTACTGGTTGAAGCGGAAGCAGTTTATACGCCAAACGTCACCGTCCTTCGGTGGAAGAGATCTGCCGTCAGGCATAGCTAACACCTTCATCCCCTCCCAGGGGAGAGCTATTTCAACAGTCCAACCTCTATCCCTGTCGCTGTTGTCATTTAAGGTCCCGTCAACAAACACGGCGACCCTCAGCCCAGGGTAGTCCCAGTTCCAGAAGCCGATGCGAGGACCTCTAGGATGGTTTTTAAAACCTACACCGTTGAAAACCCCTACCTTAGGTGCATCCCGGCGAAGTTCTGGGAGCTTGCTGTACCCCGACGCTTCGTAACACTCTTCCCATACGAAGAGGACCTCGTATATGGTTCCTAAAGCGTTGACCTCTAACTCGTAGTATGCGTCACGTCCAGCGATGAAGAGCTCTACGTCATTCTCGTTGTATATGGGCGAGTCTCTCTCCGTTAGAGTAGCTACGACGAAAGGCTCTTCAACCCAGAAACCTACGTAAAGGTTCTGATCGTCCCATAAGACCGAAGCATAGGTGTCGTATATAGTCCGCCTACCGTTTAAAAGGTCGACGAAACGTCTCGATTTAGGTGCGATCCGCCAGTATAGTTCATCTAGGCGTCCGTCTATCCTCAAAGGTTCATCGACGCGGTAAGCGGTGTAGCGTGGTTTTTTACGCTGGGGGCATGGGAAGGAAGACGCTTTACTCCAGTTCACGGCTACTTTAGTAGTAACCCTGGTATTAAAGTTTAAGAAACTTTAACACCAGTTAGTGCCCGGTCGAGGGACTCGAAGGCGGACACCCTAGCTTTTGACGTGACCACCGGAAACTGTTATTCCCTGACCTTGACTTGAACGGCATCACTTCCCAGAGTCTACTGGATTCAACGTGTTTCATCTTTTCGGCTAGTCTGTAACGTCAAGCTTGGCTAGCGCGCGTCTTCCTCGTATCTACCCAGATTCTTTACTAGTTCATAAGCGTAATTAAGGTGTTCGGCAGGAGTACAAGGGGCAACGTTGTTAGCGTCTCTGAAGACGAACCTTTTCCCCTTCGTTACGCCTGAGTTTAACACGCTCCGAACTTCCTCCTCGATTCTATTCAAGGGACCGTTTAGGAGGGTGGCTACTCTTACTCCACCGTAGATCGTTACGTCCGTGCCTAGTATCTCCCTCGCTTTACCGAGGTCGAGAGGGAAGCCTGTGTCGATTGCTGATATCTTGAGCTCCTCCTTGAGTACGCTTAGAAGATGCATCACTCGGCCACACAAGTGTATGGAGGGTCTACCGACACAGAACGTGTCGACGATCTTCTTGTGTAAGGGTAGGACAAACTCCTTGTAGACGCTCGGCGACAGGAGTTGGATAGAGTCGTCAGCGAAACCGAAACCTTCGCGTGGGAAGGGTTCTTTAAGCAACTTATGCCAGGCTTTCATCCTCTCTATTATAGCCTCCGTTATGAGCCATAGAAGTTTCTCAGCTAAACTCCTCTCGCGGTAAAGTAGTTTGACAATATACCCGCCCGTTATGTTCACGGCGACTGTAAAGGGACCGTCCGTCCCGATTGGAGCTGAGATGTTTCCGAGGGGTCTACCTAAGTACGTATACCCTCCCTCCTTCTTTTCCAAGAAATACTCGTAAAACTTCCTGATTCTAGCGTCGAAGCTGGTGAAAGGTTCCGGGCCACCTTTCTCTATAAACGCTTTCACATCCTCCACCCTCTTGAGAAAAGGCTTTATGTCGGGGACACTGCCATCAGTAAAGAACAAGGGTGCGCCAAACCATGCTGATTCATAGACGTTTTGGAAGTTTACGGCGACCGACCACTCCTCCGGTAGACCCATCTCCCAGTCTGCGAAAACTTCGTGTCTCCTCCAGTACTCGAAATCCAACTGGACTCGAAGCATAACCTCAGGGTCGTTGAATATCTGTTGGTAGGTGTAGTTCCCCCTGTTCAACTCCTTGTTCAACACTATCATCCTATCGTTCATACCCCATTGAACCGGAATCCTCTCGTGCCTGTTGGACTGGAAATCCCTCCATAGATCCTTCACTAACTTATTATGCTGCTCGAAATCTCTATCCTGCAGACTTAAACACATCTAACAACGTTGGAAGAGTATCAACTTAAAATACTTAACTGGATCTCGGGAGTGTTTTAGAAAAGTTTACTTTTTCAAGCGAGCGAACCTTGAACTAATTGTCTTAAAGTTGAAACAGATTAGAGATACTGTAAACGTAATTTAACCGCCCTCCCGAGTGACGTTAAGCAGTTCGGCTAGTTTCCTACCTTCTTGAACTATTTCAACCATTTTAGCTCTAGTGCTTCGCGGCTCTACGTGAGAAGGCACGCGTATCAAGGGGACATTGTACCTCTTAGCGAACTCCTCCAGTTTGGCGCCGAGAGGTGTATCCTCAGCTCCTTGAATCGATACCACTACGTCGACCTCCCGTTCGGAGAGAGCTTTCTCCACTCTAGCTAAATCCTCGGGCGAAACTGGTAGTTCATGCTCTCTCGCTAAGAAATACTTCACCCGCATACCCATCCACTCGACCGCGTACTGTACTACCGGACTAGCCGCCGCTGCCGTGACGTTCAGCAACGGAGCTTGAGCCTCAAGAGCCTTGACGTTAACTTCCACGTCTCTAGCTTTCTCAAGGTAAACACTCGCACAAGCCGGTCTAAGTTCAGCGAGAATCGATGAAACGTTCTTGATAAAAAGAAGGTAGTTGCTCGGATCAAATATAGGCCAGTGGAGGTTAACAGTCCCCGTAGCAGGATTTACACGGAGTTTCAAACCAGTTATTGAAGGTATTTCCACAAGCTTAGCCTTTAATTCACCCCTGGCTACGAACTCAGCTATCCTAGCCTCGAAGGGCGCATGCCCGGTAGACACGATCAAGTGGCTCTCCCTCAGCTTTTCTACATCCCGTGGAGTCAACTGGTATTCGTGAGGATCTACTCCCGGCGGGACGATTGATGACACGTTATCACCCGAGCAGACAAGCATCGCAACGTCATCGAGCAAGGAGGGAAATGTTACAATTATGCGTAAACCCTCCACCCGTTCCTCGGGTCTATACAACATAGGGAGAATCAAGAGTAGAGCGGAGATGAATAACGTTAAAGCGGTTAGTGCCAGGTATATCCTCCGGACCCTCACGGTAGCGCACCCTTAGACAAACTTGTCCTACTGGGTTAAAGGATTTATAACCTTTGTGCACATTCTCCCATGTGTTTTCCTCAATTTATGCACAAATGGGGAAAATTTATATCAGATAGGCGTAGATTCTCCCTTTAGGGAGATCGTGTGCACAAGGGTGAACAGTCTATTACAGTAGAAAACTTAACC
This sequence comes from Thermofilaceae archaeon, assembly GCA_025057995.1. Lineage (GTDB taxonomy): Archaea > Thermoproteota > Thermoprotei > Thermofilales > Thermofilaceae > JANXEW01. Next base: position 55,553 of record JANXEW010000005.1, read on the forward strand.
TTTGCCTACGGCGAAGACGTCATCCTATCTAAAAATAGTTTTAGCGTACGGGGCCCGGGTCTTATCACACTGCTCGGCCCCAACGGTTCGGGCAAAACGACGTTCTTTAAACTCCTCATAGGTATTTTAAAGCCTTTAGAGGGGAGAGTTTTCCTAAACGGTGAAGATGTCACAGGTGATCCATTCAAGGCAGGTGTGCACGCAAGCTACGTACCTCAGCTTTCAGCTGTACGCAGGGATTTACCGTTGACGGGGTTAGAAGCCGTAGAAGCCGCTCTTCAAGGGAAAGAGAGGGCGGAGCGAAGGTCGCGGGCGTTAGAAGCCCTCCGCCTGGTCGGCGCTGAGGACTTGGTTAATAGAAAGTTGAGCGCGATGAGCGGAGGACAGCTTCAACGAGTTTTAATAGCTCGCGCTCTAGTTAGAGACACCCCTATCGTCTTAATGGATGAACCGTTCTCGGGCATCGACCCTCGAGGTCGTGAGAACTTGGCCGACTTAGCTTCCGAGCTCGCAAACGATAGGTTAATTTTGCTCTCCACCCACGACCCAGTTCTAACCTTAAACAAGAGTAAGACAATCGTCGTCTTTAACAGGGGTGTCAAAGCTGTGGGAAGCCCAGAAGACGTATACAAGCTTGAGCTCTTAAAAGCTGCATACGGTTCAGGCGTTTTAATCATCGAAAAGTGTCTCCACGTTTTAAGCTAGAGGTGAGTACAGTGTACCTCGACCCCCGTTGGGTTACCGTGATGGTGGGTAGCGCAGCTGCATTCGGAGCTTTAAGCCCGCTCATACACGCTAGGAGGTTCAGCTTCTTCGCCGCCTCGCTCCCACACTCAGCTCTGCTCTCAGTGGCTCTCGGTTACGTAGCCTCTTCAACGCTGGGCGGACACCCTGCTGCGTGGGCGATTCTCGTCAGCTTACCCTTCTCGAGTATCCTAGTACACTTGATACACAGGGGGGTTAGCGAGGATAATGCCACGTCCGTTTTCGTCGCATTCACTGTCTCGGGAAGCGTTGCCGTAATACATTATGTGCTCACTAATTATCCGGCTCGCGTGAGCCTTTGGTCTTATATTCTGGGCGACCCTCTCCTAGCTTCGTGGGAAGACGCCATCTTAACGGCAGCTATAGCTTCAGTCACGATTTTCCTGTCATCAAAGCTGTTATTGAAGGAAATGAGCATAGGGTTAGACAGCGAGTTCGCAGCTGTGTCAGGCATCAAAGTAAAGTTTCATAACTACCTTCTCGCCCTCATGTTGACGGCAGTAGCTGTAAGTCTACTTAGGGTCGTCGGCTTTGTCGTAGAGCACGTAGCGTTGCTTCTACCAAGCGCCGTAGCTGCTCAACTAGCTCGCAGCGCTAGGGAGTTCTACATCGTGAGCATACTAACTTCCGTGTTAGCTAGTGTAGGTGGCTTAGTGCTTTCCGTCTACTTGAACGTCGCGCCTTCAGCCATGCTGGGGTTCCTGCTCCTCCTCTTTTACGTAGTCTCGCTTCTAACAGGTGGTTAATCTTGACCGTGAGGAAAAGGTTTGGGGTTTCGTTAGAACAAGAGGTTTTCGAAGAACTTGAGAGGATGACTAAAGCATTGGGTACGGATCGTTCAAGGCTAATCTCTATAGCTGCTAGGGAGTACTTGACGGAAAAGCTCCACTTCGCTAGACGGCACGAGTGTGAAGGAGTTCTAATTGCCAGTTACACGGCTGAAGTAAAGAACGACGTTGACAAACTCCTTGAGGAGAGCAACCTTATCGTAAGCCGAACTCATCTCCACTCGAGAGGAGGCTGTTGCGTCGAAGTACTCTACTTGCGCGGCTCCTCTGACTCCGTTTGGAGTTTACAAGCCGCAGTCACTCGAGTCAGTAGAGCTTGCCGCTACGTTCCAATGTGCATATAAAAGATCCCTTCCATTATTGTTGAGACAAAGGAAGACTGACGACAATCGAGAGGCTGATTTAAAGTTATGATACAACTTAATCCTAAACACGTTTCCTAGACGACAACCTTACCCTCAGGATGGAGTTAACGATTAAGTTTATTCGCTAACTGTCCCTTAAAGTTGTTAAGTTTCACAAAAGTCGGCACGAGAAAGTACATCCAAGAGTCTTCTTTTACGAGTTAAGAAAACATCCTCCATCCACTCTCTATACCAAGGGTAGGCGCGGACAGCATCATGAAGTTCTTCAAGCGTTTGAAGGCTCCGTTCTAAGTGATCGACTATCCTCCCCTTCTCGTAACCTTCACCATTGAATAGAGAACACTGTCTCTCACTCCAATCGCCTGGTTGATCCATTCCAGGGAAATAGTAGGGTAGCATCCTATCAAGCGTCTCCTCAGCAGCTACTCCACCTAGGGATGAGAGATTATGCAACCGGAAGCTCGGGAGGTCGGGACCGTAGAGAGGCATGTCGTAGTTGTTTGAAGAAAGCGCCGTTAAATCCTGTAACGCGTAGAAGTAGACTCTACTCACATCCATTTTCTTCAAGAACTCGCCCACTCTCTTGACACCAAGTTCTGAGAGGAAGCCGTAGACGTGGACTTCGCGAATCCTAGCTCCACGACGTTCCGCCTCTTTGAACAGGTGGTCTAAAGCTAAATTCACCGTTTGACCTGTAGCAACGGTGTCTGCGAGAACGAGCACAGAATCGTCTTCTGAAACCTGATCTAAGTTTGAGTAGACGACTTTCGCTTCGCGCCCCTCATGGGTGCCTATAGTGGAACCAGTGTAAGCTACTCGGACGGAAACCTCCTTTACTTCAAACCCGCTGGATCTTAGTGCGTAATGAAGCCCGTAGCCTTTAGACGCTCTTAACAAGTGTAGGAACAGAACCTTTTTGCTATCACACAGCTTTGAGATTAGCGAGACAACAGCTTGCGCCGCCCTTACAGCTTCTCTCTCCATTCTCAAACCGACGAGCTCAGGCTCGCATGCTAGTCTCAAACCGCTTTCTGTGTCAAGTATATACGATGCCACATCCGCATCAACTTCAACTTCGTAAGCCTTCCCGCCGGGAACTAAGCAATATTCTTTGACATCTGTCCTGACACCAGCTTCTATCGCTACCCGCTTAAGGCTCAACGAAAGCCCCCAACTCTTAGAGGTTAGCCGTAAAAAATTAACGCGAAGGATGATCGTGAAACGTTGCCCATTCTTGGTGAAGAAAACAAGATGTTATTTTGAGTTTTTACTGAATATTTTATAAAAAAAATAGTTATATTTGTTAAGAAGTTTATTTCTTCTTTCTTCTAAGGAATATAGCTATAGCTACTACGGCCACTATCACTATAACCGCAACTGCTGCCAAAATCTCGATCGGGAACGCTGGCGCTTCTTTCGGCGCCTCCTCAGGCGGCCTGTAAGGTGATAAGTTTACTTCTATAAGCGGACCCCTCACTGTACCCGTCAACACGTCGAGAGAGTTGTTCGGCATGTAGTCGGCAAAATCGCTGCCGCCGACCCCTTCACCAGGGTCACCGGGGTTTTGTGGCTCGAAAGCGTGAGCCCACTTACCCCAAGCGCCTTCAGGCTCTCCGAGTTTAGCTGAAGCTATGAAAACGTAGACGTTGCCCAGGCTAGTCCCCAGTTTCTCCTCAAGTAGAGCACGGTTGATCTTCATTTCGAACGAGCTGCGCTCCAAGTCGACGGCAAAGCTACCCCAGTCGCCAGTCACGGTGACACCTGACCAGTCTGGCCACTGGAGGAAAGGCATAGCGTAACCGTCGTCGGGTGTACAGCCTGCGTCAAATTGTACGTTGAAGTGCCAAGCGAAATCGCCTAGACTCGTATCAGTAGCTCCCGCAGAACTGCTCTGAGGTGAAAGCAAACTCCCTGGTACGCGGAAATAGAGGTGGTAACTGCTGACGTTCGGGTAAGCGTAAACCTCTGGGTGCTTCTTGCTCACTAAGCACCATCCTGGGTAGAGTTGGACTACGTCGAGCCTAATATAGATCCAGTTCTCGTCAGCGTAGAAGTAGACAGCTTTTATATCCCTACACTTGTCGTTAGCTTCAACTTTATCAGGACTCTCAGCTGTAGAGCCTATTCCCACTACTTTAGGATCTTTAGACCAGCCTTCCGTGTCTCCAACTTCATCTGTAAACTTGCTGACACCCGGTATATCCCAGTCCTCTACATTCCCATCGATCTCTATCGCCGGAGAAGCCTTTACAACTGGATATAGAGACTGCGGCAAGATCAGTGCGAACGCTACGACGGATATCAAGAGTAAAACAACAATGGTTTTCAGCATCGATTAAAAGAAGATTATATCATATATAAACGTTACTCCCAGTAGTAATATCTAGACTCTCCTTTGTCCCCGGACACTTATAAACATTTTTCCGTTTAATAGTAGTTACCAAGGAGCCAAGGATTCCCGATCCTAACGTTTACAAGTCCCTCCTCTCTAGCCGCCCTTGCGGCTTCTTCTGCGTGTCTCTTGCTCGTTGGAGGCAGATCTCTCATCCGATGATTAGGGTGGAACGCTAGGAGGCTATACGGTATATCTGTTGAAAGGGTAGCGAGGAAGCGGGCGATCATCCTAACTTCTTCTTCATCCACGTAGCCTGGCACTAACAGAGTACTAGCCGTGAACAGAGGGTTCTCCGGTCTATTGGCGGCAGCGCTGGCTACCCGTTTTGCGTTTTCATAGACGGATCCTACCTCAACACCAGTCAATGCCTTGTAAAGGTTTGGAGTCCAAGCTTTCAGGTCAAACTTTATGATGCCGCCAGTTTTTAGAGAAGTTTCAATAACCTTGTCTAGAACGCGCTCGCTAAAGTGCCCGTTTGTTTCCCAGCAGACCCTCATGACCCTCCCTTCGGCGTTCGCTAAAAGCATGTTTGTAAAGTACAAGGCGTGTAGTACTTGAGGGGCTGGATCCCCGCCGAAGAAGCATACGCATGATACGCGTTCGTCCAACGCAGCTGTTAGGAGTTCTTCGACGCTCACCATCGGGCTATGCGAGAGGGTGCAACGTCGGTAAAACCAGTTTTGACAGAATGCGCAGTTATGGTTACATGAACCGTAGAATACGGCTAAGTTAACGTACCCCTTCTCGCAACCCGGTTTAAGAGCGTACTTAGGGTATCCTCGACCGGTTGCACCTGGGCAGAACCAGTAAGCTACACAGTTTGTAGGATGAGGGTCATAGTAGTATTCGAGGATGCCGTATCTAGGTTGCCCGGAAAGGTACTTGAGTTTCCCCCCTTCGTTCTTAACTAGCCCACAATAACCTAAGCCACGTTCCTGTATCCTGCAACCTAAGTCGCAAAGCCCGCAAGACCTTCCACTAGGGTGTTTAGGAGGCTCCGAAGGTAGGCCGTACATAAGTCTCTCTCTCCTGTGCCCTTCCATCGCTACTTCAACGGCTTGAGGGTGGCTTCTCAAGCAGTCGAGGCATGCTCCTATAGCTTCAGAAACCAGTAGCGAGCTCTTACCGCATACTTTACACTCTTTAGGGCTGGTCCAAAGTTTTCTACTTAGGAACATACTCTTGCGAATACGATACAACAAGGTTTAAACTTTGCATTCAGCTGATGCTGCAGCTTGAGTAAGCTATTTTATAACTTGGGAATTTGGAAGACTGTGATAGAGTTCGTGAAACAACTGTGGGATGCTTTCGCCATGCTTTTCGTAGTACTGGATTCCGTGGGTAACGTGCCCCTGTTCTATGCCTTAACGCCGAAGATCAGTGAAAAAGAGAGGGAAAAGATATTCGCTAAATCTGTGCTCATAGCATCCCTGCTCCTAGTCTTGTTCGCGTTGACAGGGGAAGCGATCTTAAGGTATTACGGCGTAAGCGTTTCCGACTTCAAGATCGCAGGAGGCATACTGTTGTTCTTGATAGCCATCCAAGGTATGTTTGGACGTATTGAAGCTGAACTGTTGAGAACTGAGGACGTCGTAGTCGTGCCGATGGCAACCCCGCTTCTCGCTGGTCCAGGCAGCATATACACAGTAGTATACTTGAGCGCTGCTTACGGTTTGCTCCCGACTTTGTTCAGCATAGCTTTAAACACGGCTCTCGCCTATCTAGTCCTCTCGAAAAGCAGTTTACTCCTAGCTAAAGCGGGAAGGAACACGATTCTTGCACTTGCGAGAATATTCTCGCTTCTGCTCGGGGTTATAGCAGTTTCAATTATAAGGTCTGGTCTCGTTGAAGTTTTGAAAACGCTAACCGAATCCGGTATATAGCAGCCGCTCAAACTAAGGTCGGACAGTAAAGGCGATGGTATAGCAAACCGTCTATCTGCCTAACTTTAACAGCAAAACTCTCTAGAAGAAGATTACTGGTAAAAAGTTGATGATTTTTGAGAGTTTAACCACGTTTCTTGTGTAGTGCGACGCCTAAGGCTACTACGCTAACAGTGCTGAGCCACACGATCCAATCATTGAAGCTTAGTGCGATAAATAACACGATGAGTACGTTAGCTAGGATAGGAAGAAGCGGGATGTTCTTTACGTTTAGCGGGATTTTAAAGTATCTCACGTTACTATGCTTTCGGATGCGTAAGTAGACTACGGCCGCGTTCACTAGTATAAAGGCGAGTAGGACAGCTAGACTTGAAGTTTTACCGACTAAATCTATAAGCTCATACTCCCGGTCACCGAACGCGAGCCTCCATCCTGTCGCTGATGGAAGGTACTCAGTCAACAACACGACCGCAATAGCTGTAGTGCCAGAGAGGAAAGCTGACACGTGAGGGGTTCTCCTCCACTCATCCACTCTAGCTAGACCTCTCCAGATGACGCCTTCCTTAGCTAAACCGTAAGCTAAACGTGATGAAGATACTAGAAAGCCTAGGACGGTGTTTGTCGTAGCGAAGAGGGCTATCGCCATAAGCAAGTGGAAGGACTGAGGCCAAGCCCTTGCGGCAGCGTCAGCCATTGGAGCGCTGCTACTCCCCAATTCCTCCCAGCTCATGAGCCTCACGACGCTCACCGAGACCAAGAGGTAGATAGCTGTCGTGACTGCCACGGCCAGGATAATTGATTTTGGTATCACTTTTTCAGGGTCTTTAGTTTCCTCGCTGAGAGTAGGCTGATACTCGAATCCGGTGTAGGCGAAATAGAAGATTGCTGCTCCAACCATCATCGCCGTGAGGGGGTCAGCTCTCGGGTTGAACTGGTAATAGTTAGGCTCCCTAACGTAGAAAAATAGTCCCAGGGCTGAGACTAGGATGAGGCCTCCTGCTTCGATGAACGTGAACACAGCGCTCAACATCGCCGATTCTCTTATCCCCCACCAGTTGATGAACGAGAGAAGGGTTAGAAGAGCGATAGAGACTGGGACGAACCAGGTTTCGCCGAGGTTTAGCAAACGACAAAAGTAGCCTGCGAAGCCAAGGGATGCTGTAGCAGCTCCAGCGACTCCTCCGAAGAAAAGCATCCAACCAGATAGGAGAGCGAGTAGGCTCCTCTGAGGGAAAGCCTCTCTGACGTATGTATGAGTACTCGCTGCAGACGGGAACATTGAGGATAGTTCAGCGTAAGAGAATGCTGTAGCAAGAGCTATCACAGCGGAGAAAGCTACGCTCGTCCAAACCGCGTCGCCTACCATTGCTGCAGCTCTACCTATGAGAACATATATCCCGGCACCGAGTATAAGGCCGACACCGAATAAGGTAGCGTAGCCCAACCCGAGCTCGCGTTTCAGCTCACTCACAACACAACTCTTTTCAGGTAATAAAAATTTTTTACTCACAGCTCTCTTGGACGCTAAGGGTTTGAGGGGGCGGAGGATTTATCAGGTAGAGTAGATTCGCGTTCCACAACTCTTTGTTACAAGCGCGTGGGGCGATTAAGAAAAGATAGGCTGAAGGGTTTCACGCTCTCGTTTCCAGGGTAGAGAGTAAGGTAGCTTATCCTTTATCTAGCTTAAACGGTTCTATTATATCACCGTAACGGCTACGGGCTTCTTTCAACTTTTCCAGTTGTAATCGCAAGATTTCAAAAAAGAGGGGTGGCGTATCCCTTATACCGCTGTAAATCTCGTAAATGCGCTCGATCTTGGACATGAGCTTAGGTACCTTCAGTTTAAACATCTCACAGTATAGGCCTTCATTAAAGCTTTTACCTAGCTCCTTGTCGAACAACATCTGGAGATCGTCATACAACGGCAGCAGCCCAGTCGGAGCTTTCAGGGCATTAACGTCGCCGTGAACTCGAAGCTCCATCCACTTCAACCAAACCCTTTTGTCCCGTTTCTCGGAAAAGTACCTGCCGTCCTCCCCTCTTAGGAAGTAGTTTACAGAGAAAACTCTTGGAACCTTATCCAGCTTCTCACCAAACTTAAAGTGTAAATCCACCAACGCTCCAGGAGAGATCGAAAGAAAGTCTAGTATCGCGAAAGGGTTGAACTCGATTTCGCCCGTCCTACCTAGGACAGCTGCCGTACTCTCCGACTCTAGGGCAGCGCCCATGGTCGATATCCCGTGAAACCAGTCGAAGGCTTCCTGGACTAAAGGCAACGTGGTAGAGTCTCTCCCACCGAACACGAACGCGGAGACGGGGACGCCTAAGGGGTCGTCGATAGCTGGATCAAGCTTGTTCAAGTGGTAGATGCTTACTGTAAAACGCGCGTTAGGGTGAGATGGGAGCAGCAGGACGCCTCTTCCATCAGTCTTACCCGGCTTCCAACGTCCGGCGTAATTCACTCCCTCCCTAGGTTCGCTTTCCTTTCCACGCCACCAAACTTCTCCATCCTCCGTAAGCAAAACATTCGAGAAGATCGCCTCGATCTCCGGGTTGACTAGCACGCGGTAGATTTCAGCATCGTCTACAGGGTTGAGGCCGTCGATTATCCCGAACATCCCGACCTCAGGGTTGACGGCTCTAGCTACACCCCCGATGTTCCGTATGATAGCTAGGTCATCGCCGACGACCGTGTCCGCAGACATGGCGGTCGCCGTCTTCCCGCATCCTGCTGGGAAAGCCCCGGTCATGTAGGATACTCTCCCCCCAGGTCCCAGGACGCCTACAATGAACATGTGCTCAGCTAGCCAACCCTCCTTGAAGCCCTTGTAAACAGCTAAGCGTAGAGAAAGTTTCTTCAACCCAACCGCGTTGCCAGCATACTGGGTATTAACGCTGTAAGCAGCGTTACCCTTCAAGTCTATGTAGATCCTTCTCTTATCGACGTCTCTGCTCCAACCGTTCTCATCGCGAGCCCCTGCTGAGTGTAAGAAAAGCATGTACTCGATCTCTTCTCCTCTTTCGACAAACTCAGTGTAACAATTGCGATAAAGGATATCTTCGCTGTGGATAACGTAAGCTGAATCCGTGACCTGGACACCGTAGAGTGAAAAGCGCGAGTTTCTGGGACCGTAAAGGTAGAATGCCACGAACATCTCCCTACCCTTCATCGAGCCCTTCAGTAGAGACGCTATCTCTTCGATTCCTGACTCCCTATCCAGAGTGTTGAGCAGGGGGATTCCTTCGCCATAGGGGACTAGAATCCTCGTGTTAGCCTTATCCCGCGCTAAGTCATTTGGTCCGTCGAAGTGGACTGTATGTTTTGAATGTCTCGACGGTAGCTCCTCGCGCCCGTCTAACGCTTTCCTTTTTATGTAATCTCGGTCTTGAAGCGACCCAGTGTGTACGAATATCGAAGAAGGGTTAGCTATCGACGCGATCTCCGCAACGTCCGTTAGCAAACTCTTGTTCTTCACTCTAAGGATCCTCTCAAGCTGTTCATGAGAAGTAAAGCGGCTTAAGACGTCGAGTGGGTCGGTAGATGGGGGTTCTACGAAAGCCTCAAACTTTCCCACATATTTGTTAGAGTTTATACGTTAAAAAAAGTTTAGCATTTCCAGGGTTGCCGTTCTAGATGAAGCTTTTAAACGTCGCAGAAAGCGCGATTCCGTGGCTAAGCTTAGGGAGCTGAGTAACTTGTACTGGTCTTCTTGTCCCGATACGGAGATGATCTCCCTCTTGGCGCGAAAGGGGGTTAAATTGATCTTGGATTTAACAGAGGATGAGTGCAGCTACGAGCTTCCTCCAGACATAGAGAAATTAGCTTATCCAATCCCCGACTTCTCCTTCAAGGCTTTTGAGAGCGTTCTCGTGGACGTAGTACTTCCCGCGTTATCCTACTTGAGAGCTGGCAACGGTGTCTTAATTCACTGTAAAGCTGGCATCGGTAGGAGCGGTACAACAGTTTCGATGATCACAAGCTTGAGAGAGGGCTTGGGCATGGAGGAAACTCTAAACCGAATGTTGAGGCTGGGCTACTTCGGTGTAACACCTGCACAAGAGTTGGCTTTAAGATGGTTCTTTAGAGCGAGGGATTTGATAGGAGTCGATCGCATAGTTGAGCTCGTTAACATTTTGAAATCTGTTCGAAAGGGAGCTGCAAACTACTGGAGCTTGTTTGACGACCATGCGTCGACTGTAGCTGGTGTAGCTCTAGACGTGTTAGAAGCTATATCTGAGGATTTCGGAGTTGTTGTCAACGACCTCCTCTGCAGTTACGTCGCAGGTCTATTCCACGACGTAGGTAGAGTCTTAGAAAGGGACGAGGACAAACACCATGAAGTTGGAGCCAACTTCGTTAAAAGCCTAAGAGAGGTTGGAAAATGGTGTAACTTAGATGTCGTAGCGAAAGCTGTTCTACACCATAGAAGAAGGACAGACCTATTGGGGGACTCTAGTCTAAGCGAACTCGGTAGCTCAGCCCAGCTTATAGCCTCTGCCCTTCGTCTAGCCGACGCTTTTAAAAACGCGTATCAGGGGGATGGGGTCTACTTGAGAGCTGAAAAACGGGGCAGTGAACTAGTCTTATTGCTTAACAGTAGCGCGTACGGACAAGTGAGCTACGCCTACTTAAGTTGGAAGGCTGAAGCTTTCTCCAAGCTGACAGGGCTGAAGGTGAAGCCCGAGATAGTTTAAGGAAATAACGCAACCACCAGGTTTTTTAACAGCGTTTAAGACAGCTGTAGCCTCATGCATGCGTGGAGGATGCACACCGCCGAGATGATGAGGAGGGGGCCGCCGTCGCCTAGGCTGAAGCACCTGGTCGCACTGTTGGGTTGGGGGGCGAGGGTACTGGAAGTCGGATGTGGAAACGGTAGAAATACCTTTTACCTCCAGTATAGAGGCGTGGAGGTTGTAGCCCTCGACGTAGCAACCGAACCGTTGCTTAACCTCAACTGTAGATGTGAGAGAGTTAGAGCGACAGCGGATTTTCGCCTACCTTTCCTTGATTCTACCTTCGACGGGGTCTTGGACTCGTACGCTTTCACCTTTATAAAGGAGAGAAATCTCTACGCGCAAGAACTCCTCAGGATCTTGAAGCCTAACGGCATGCTTCTATTAGAGTTCGACGAGGAACCACACGTAAAGGAGCACGAGGAACTGGAAGAGGTTGTCAACAGGGTCTTCTCAGATCTCTTTGAGATAATAAGTATGCGGAGGATATATCACGCTTGGGGGTGTGTCTACGATGAAGAAGAAGAACACGTTCCCTCCCTTGCAGCTGTAATGAAACCTCGAAAAGCTTAACGTTAACTTCTTGGACTTCTCCGTCAATAACGTACACGTTTTTGAACACTCTGTCCACACGCTCGATTCCATATAGGCTTGTAGAAATAGGGTCTCGTGAAAAAACTAAGTTCAAGACAGGTACTCGCCGCGTTCTTTATAGTAGCGGCTTTCGGATTGGGAATGCTTGCAGGATCGCTCCTCTCTGGAGTCTACTCAGGATATTGGACCCAAGAGGCGGCTTCAACAGATTTAATCATGGATACAGGATTAGAGAGCGGCAAGATTAAAGCTGTGGAGAAAGGAAAAACTGTCGAAACAAGTAGCACTAAGCCTACCTTTACGATACCGGAGGGGAGAAAAATAACTCTTGAAGGTTTTGTCAGGCTTAGAGTCGGTGAGGGGGCTGTTGAACGCACAGCTGAAGAACTGGCTAAAGTCGCCGTAAGACTTGGAGGTTATACCGGTGAAACGAACGTAAGGGAAGACTGGGGTTACGTTGTTCTCAGAGTACCTAGCGAACGCTTCGATGAAGCTTTGGAAGAAGTCAAAAAGCTTGGGACAACCGTTGAAGTGACGACATCCGCTAGGGACGTTACTGAACAGTACGTGGATTTAAGCGCTCGACTTAACACCTCAAAAACTTTGGAGCAGAGGCTGCTCCGCATGCTAGAGCAAGCTAGAAACGTTGAAGAGATGCTGAAGGTTGAAGAGTACTTGTCGAGGGTAAGAGCTGAAATCGAGATGTACACGGCACAGCTCAAGAACTTGGAGAGGATGATCCAGTACTCTACACTTTACGTTTACTTAGAAGCTCCACCGAAGGAAGTTAAACCAATAGTTCAATTCCCAACTTTTGACCCACTTCCCGCAGTAGCTAACGCAGTGAAGTTACTTTACTCTGTGATATATACTCTAATTACAGCCCTCATCGGTCTTTCGCCTTTAGCAGCAATAGGTGTAGCTGGCTACTTAGGCTATAGAAAACTGAAAGGTCAGAAACAGAGTAAAGAGAGTGAATTAAAGAGCACCGGCTGAATACCTCTATTGTAATAAGAATGTCAACGGGTCGAGCTACGTTAAAGTAAAATGTTTTTTACGTTATATCCTGACTTCTGGTTGAACTTTCTCTATCAAATCCTTCAGAGAAAGCTGGTCACAGAGTATTTTATTGAAGGGTAATTATAGTCAAAGTAGAAATATCTACCATTCACGATATACTCTTGCGTACGTCCAAGTCCTTGAGATAGAGTTGATGAATTAAGAATGGTAAGGGGGTCTTTAATTCACTCATAATTTTATTATTTAATGCAGAAAGTTTATTAACTATTTTTTAAATAATTTCTCGATGGGAAAAGGGGTTGAGGTAAAGGCTGAACGCGTCTTAACTCCTCCTCTCCTCCTCGCTGTCATCGCGCTTATCGTTGTATCTCAGCTTGTTTGCGCGATGATCGTGTCGATCTCCACGGTAATCAGAGGATGGTTTATTGGACCGATCTACATCATACTCATCTTGGAGCTGTTGGGAAGGAGATTCTCTAAGTTTAGGTTGAAACCGGTGCAGCTGTTCCTCATATTGCTACCATTGTGGTACGCCGCTGGTAAAGCCTTTATGATTACAGGCGCAGGTGGCGAGGGTTGGGGCGACATAATATCCGTCGTCGAGACGTTTAGAGTCAGAGCCCTCGCTGATCCGACCGTACGTACCCTGAGCTGGGATCTTACACCGTCTCTCATAGCTCCAAAGAACCTGGAGCTAGTTGAGAAAGCTTGGAGAGGGCTCATACCGGGAGAATACATAGAGTGGATCTCTTGGATACCTTCAACCGTATACTGGGGACTATGGCTTGTTGTAACAACTCTCATAATAGTCGCGTTAGTGTATGCCGTAGTAGGACCGCACACTGTGGAGGTGGAGCGTCTCGTTTACCCGATGAGCGTACCTACAACAGTATTGCTCACAAGTGCAGGTACTTGGATTGAGTCAAAGGGGAGATTCAAGTCAAAGCTATTCGACGTCTCAGACGTCAGGTTGAAAATATTCTGGGTCTCCTTCGCTCTAGGTGCAGTGTTCCTTTCCTTGATCCCTATGATAATGGAGGTTCTACCGATCGTACCCATCCTAGGAGCCGGCTTGTGGGGCGAGATCCCTATACCTCTCTACCAGTTTACAGCGGCGACGCTACCGGGAGCAGGTTTCCATACAGTGTTCATAATCCACCAGGCGATATTGATGACGTTATTACCCTACGACGCGTTAGTTACGCCGATCATAACATGGATCGTCTTCTACGTTATATACACTACTTTAGGCGTCAGGCTCGGCTTCCTCCCCTATGAACCCGGTTCGGAAAGTCAAGCTCACATATGGTTTGGAATGAGGGCTCCCTTCCCAATGGCTGAATTCGGTTCAATAGGTTTAACCCTCGGTCTCGGGCTTCTCACTCTGTGGGAGGCTCGAAACACTATCCCACGTATACTGAAGGGTGAAATCGGAGGGAACCTCCCCTTCCGTCAACTTCTGTACCTTTTCTTCGGCCTCTTCGCCCTCTGGTTGACCCTATGGACTTCAGCTGGAGCGAACCCGTTGATGATGACTTATTTCTTCATGCTCTTCATTCTATGGCAGATCTCCATCGTCAGGTACTACGCTGAAATCTGGTGGCACCCTCCAACGATGGAGACATACTACCTCTTGATATGGCCTGTAGGAGCGTCGATCGGAGCGTGGGCTAACGTGCCGAGTCAGAGTAGTCAAGCTTTATACATCCAGAACATGGCTTTAGTAGCTCACGGAAGCGGAGCGGCTTTCAGACAAATACCTTACAACATGGGTTGGATAGCTCACACATACAAGTGGGCTCACGACTTAAACGCTAACTTGAAGGACGTCCTGCTCATGCTGATAGCCGTCGCAGTCGTAGGCTGGCCCCTCGGGATGTTCGTGAGCACTTGGTGGATGCATCACGTTGGAGGCTACACGAGGCTGAACTACGTCTACAACAGCTGGGCTGTAGACATGGCGTTAAACCAAGGCATCCGCGGGTTAACCCATTATGGAACCCTCATGGAAATGCCCTTCTGGTACCACGGGCTTTTAGCCGTTGTAGGTATCTTCACGGTCTTTTCAATACATTTCCTGAGGATGAGGTTCGCTTGGTTCATCATAAACCCAACAGCTTTGGCTGCAACCTTATGGCTACCACACTACATGTGGAGCGCTTCCCTAGCGGCTCTAATAGCTAAGTACCTTGGAAACAAGGTCTTTGGAGCTCGAAAGTACGAAGAGTATGCCGCTTACGTTGCCGCAGGACTATGCTGGGGTCTCGGATCAGGCTACCTTATAGCAGGTCTCTACGACCTCTTCTTGAACATAATACCGAAGTTCAGAGCCTTTTACGTCCCATAATCTCACGAAAACTTAAAAATTTTTTAGTATTCATGGTAGGATAAGTAAACAAAATTAGCCTAACTTCGGCAGCTAAAAAATACTTGTTACAAGCTTACCAACGGAGTCGTAAACTTCTACCCTCACTAGACCTTTCAGCTTACCGCTTTCTAGCTTCGGGAGGAGAACTTTCTCTACTTGAAAGAAGCCAGCCATATCTCCAAAGTAGACTGATACGATTATAGGCACGGTATCGGATGACGAAAGCTCCACTCGCTTAACGTTTAACGCTGAAAGCGAGTGCATGTCGATCTTACCTAACTTATAAGGTATTCTAGCTCGACCCTCCGACATATCCAACCCGTCCGCTAGCTTGATGATACTGGCTTCAAGCGTTAACGCTGGAACTTCCAAAGCTGTTGAATAAATCGCTGAGAGCACTTCCAGCCTCAAAAGGATACGTTGATGCAACGTATGTTCCGTGAACTTGACTAGAAACCTATCAACGATATCTTTAGCTAATATACTGCTCACCGCTTCGTGTAGATGACGGTGGACCGCGTTGCCTATATCATGTAAATAGCTCGCTAAAAGCAGTATAAGTTTGACGTCGTTGATACTCCTCGCAGTACCGTGAGACAAGGCAGAGAACTGAACTGGGTTTTTCGAAGCAAGCAGTAAATGCATCAACTCTATAGCTGAGCCCGCGACAATACGGGCGTGGACAGGTCCATGATCGTTGTAGCCAAGCCTTTTAACCGCGTTCACGTTGCTCATCTCCAGCAAAGCTCTAACCTCTTCGTCAGACTCTAGCTCTTTAACAACCCCAGCTACGAAAGGGTCTATCGAAACCCACTTATCCAAAATGTACCGATTTACTACGGTTTTCCCTGACTGCTTCTCCGCCACAGTTTAGTGAACACTAGACAGGGAAAAGTCTTGCCATGAGAGATAGATACAATATAATACTATTATTGTAAAATAAGGAAGAATTAAAGAAGTGGCCGGCCGGGTGAAGAATACTGGTTGGCTTGCTGTCATGGTCTCTTGGGTTGAACTTTCCTCAAGCCTTCGCCTGAGGATTATTCAACCCTAGAGGCCTTGACAACTTGCCTCCAGAGTTCTCCACCCGGCAATAATAGGTCTACGACATAGGTATAAAACGATAATGCTTTTAGACAAAACTTTCGTTCTTCTTAAGCAATTATAGTTCGTAGTTGTAGTACCGCTTATTTTTTATATTTACGCTATTAAAAGCGACTCGCCGGTGACACACGTGCGTGAAGCTAGGTACGTCTTAGCCATTGATCAGGGGACGACTGGAACGAGGGCCATGATCTTCAACAAGGAAGGTTTGCCTATCCCGGGGGGTTGGGCTTACCGGGAGCATCAACAGATATATCCGAGACCGGGTTGGGTGGAACATAATCCGCTTGAGATTTGGGAGAAGGTTAAAATCGTTGTGAAGGAGGCTGTAGAGAGGTCTAAAGTTGATCCGGGAGAGATCGCCGCTATAGGAGTGACGAATCAGAGGGAGACGACAGTAGTTTGGGACTATAGGACAGGTCAACCGGTTTACAACGCTATAGTTTGGCAGGATAGGAGGACTGCTCCGCAGGTGGATATGCTGAGAGAACACTATTTCGATATTATAAAGAAGAAGACGGGGCTCGTACCGGATTGCTACTTCTCTGGAACGAAGATCTGGTGGATTCTCGACAACGTGACTAACGCACGCGAGAGGGCTAGGCGGGGCGAGCTGGTATTCGGAACGATTGATACCTGGGTAATATGGAACCTTACTAGGGGATCTAAGGACGTTTTAACGCCAGAGAAGGGGGGAGCTCACGTAACCGATTATAGCAACGCTTCGAGGACGATGGTCTTCGACATACGTAAGCTTGACTGGGATGATGAAATGCTTGAAGTTCAGGGTCGACTACCGCGAGAGATGCTACCCTTGCCTAGACCCTCTGGAGACAAAGAGGTTTACGGTTACACGGGCCCAGAGGTCTCGGAGATCTTAGGCGGGGTCTCTATCCCAGTCACCGGCGACGCTGGGGACCAGCAAGCCGCTCTCTTCGGTCAAGCCGGTTTCGACTCGGGAGACGTGAAGTGCACGTACGGTACTGGAAACTTTCTGTTAGTTAACACGGGAAGCCAGCCTGTATCCTCAAGGCACGGACTACTGACGACTGTGTTCTACTCTATGGAGAAGGGGAGAGCGGTGTACGCTCTTGAAGGCAGTATCTTCATAACTGGTGCAGCGATACAGTGGCTTAGGGACGGGTTGAAGATCATCGAAGTTTCCTCTGAGGTTAACCCTCTAGCCGAGTCTACGCCTGATACGGGTGGAGTCTACTTCGTGCCAGCTTTCGTCGGTTTAGGAGCGCCTTACTGGGATCATTATGCAAGAGGACTACTCATCGGGATAACGAGAGGTACTGAGAGGAGACACTTGGCTAGAGCTACGTTGGAAGCGATAGCTTATCTGACGAGAGACGTTATAGAAGCTATGAAAGCTGATACGGGTACCGGCATCACGGTGCTCAAGGCGGACGGCGGTGCGGCTAAAAGCGACTTCCTTCTCCAATTTCAAGCTGACATCCTCGATACCAAGGTCGTAAGACCGGTAGTTTTCGAAACCACTTCGCTCGGCGTAGCCTACTTAGCAGGTCTTTCAGTCAACCTTTGGGAGAGTATTGAGGAGGTGAGGAGGAACTGGAAGTCTGAGAAAGAGTTCGTACCGAGAATGGATGAAGAAACTAGAGAGAGGTTATACAAGGGGTGGAGGGCTGCCGTGCAGAGGGCTTTGGGGTGGGCTAAGGAAGTACCTTGGGCTTACGGGTACTAGCGGCGGTTTCCGTGAAGATCGTCGTAATAGGAGCAGGTATCGTAGGGGTCTCGATAGCTAGAGTTTTAAGCATGTACGACGGTTTAGACGTAACCGTTATCGAAAAACAGGCTGATGTAGGTTGGGGCGCGAGTAAAGCTAACACCTCCATCATACATCCTGGCCATGAGGAGAACCCTCGAGAGCACCCTCTCAGATCAAAGCTGTGCGTTGAAGGAAATAGGATGTGGAGGACTTGGGTCAAGGAGTTGGATATCCCAGCTAGGTGGCCTGGGGAACTGATGGTTTTCACGAGTTCTGAGGAGGAGAGGGAAGCTCGAAGGTATGTTGAACTAGCTAAGCTCAACGGGGTCACCGGCGTAAGAGTTGTATACGATAGGGAACTGAGGAATCTAGAGCCTTGGGTTAACCCTGCAGCTACTGGAGCCGTTTACGCGCCTACAGCCGGCACTATCTCGCCCTTTGAAGCTGTGATAGCAATCGCCGAGAACGCTGTCGAAAACGGCGTTAAACTACTCACGGAGACTGAAGCGCGACGCATCATCGTAAAGGGTGGGGTTGTAGAAGGGGTTGAGACGAATAGAGGCTTCGTCGAAGCTGATGTCGTCGTCAACGCTGCAGGTATCCACGCTGATGAAGTGTCACACTCAGCTGGAGTAGAAGAAGAGTTCAGGATTAGACCCCGGAAGGGAGAGTACTTAATTTACGATGAAGACGCGTCGGTTAAGCCAGCTAGAATACTTCACACAGTTCCGACGCCCTTGACGAAGGGCGTATACGCTTTAACTACCGTTCACGGGAACCTTCTCGTAGGACCTACAGCGGAGGATCTTCCATACGAAGCGAAGGAGGATGTTTCAACTACTGATAAAGGTCTTAAACTCTTGTCGCGAGAAGCTTCAAAACTACTAAAGGAGCTCCCGCCTAAATCTAAAGTAGTTAGAACATTTGCGGGTTTGAGACCCGAGCCTCCGAAGGGTCAATGGCTTATAAGAGCTTACACCGATCCATGGGGTTTCTTAAACGTGGCTGGGATTAGGTCGCCGGGGTTCACGGCTGCTCCAGCTATAGCGAGTTACGTGGTTCAACTTATCGCCGAGACTTATGACATCCAGTTACGTAGGAGGGAGAAGTGGAACCCGTACAGGGTGGGACCGACGAGAGTCAACGGCGTAGGTTTAGATGCGGTGGACTCGATCATCCGAAAGAATCCCGACTACGGTGAAATCCTCTGCTACTGTAGAATGGTTTCGAAAGCTGAGGTTTTGGAGGCGGTTGAACGGATGAAGACGATCGGTGTGAAACCGACGCTAGATGGAGTCAAGTTCAGGGTTTACGCTGGTCTAGGCAAGTGCCAAGGCTCCTTCTGTAGGTGGAGGGTGGCCGCCGTGTTATCACAAGCGACTGGCGTACCGCTCTACAAGGTCGCCGTAGGGGCTGAGCCTTATGCTTTCGGTGATGTAAAAGTTCTATTAAAGGGCGATCCGAGTGCGAGTGAAGGAGTGTGAAGTAGTGGTACTGGGGGGTGGACCAGCTGGGATGGCTGCTGCCGCTAGGGCAGCTGGTCTCGGTCTCAACGCTCTCCTCTTGGATAACAGGGAGACTCTGGGAGGGATCCCTCTCCAGTGCGTTCACCCAGGCTTCGGCGTACACTATTTCGGAGAGGATCTAACAGGCACACTTTTCGCCTACCGGCTCATGGAGAAAGTTGAGAAGTCTGGTGTGGAAACATTGTTGAAAGCTCACGTCCACTCGATAGAAGTAGAGGCTTACGACGAGAAGCTTGTCAACGTCATAACCCGCGAAGGCGTACTAAGGTTGAGGACTAAGGCTATTATTTACGCGACTGGGGCACGGGAGAGGACTCTTTTCGAGTTAGGCGTGCCGGGAGGGAGGCCAGCTGGAGTATTCACAGCTGGTGAAGCGCAACTGTTAATGGACCTTTACGGTGTGCTTCCCGGGAAGGAAATCGTCATAGTAGGCTCAGGCGACGTAGGTTTGATCATGGCTAGAAGGTTTGCGTTAGAGAACGCTAAGGTAAAGGCTGTAGTCGAGATCATGCCTTGGCCTGGTGGTCTGATGAGGAACGTCGTTCAATGCTTGATGGACTTCAACATACCTTTGCTTTTGAACCACGCCGTGGTTGGAGTAGTCGGAAGGAGAAGGGTTGAGAAAGTGGTTGTAGCTAAGGTTGATGAAGAGCTTAAACCCATCGAGGGCACGGAATTCGAGATACCTTGCGACACGGTTGTCGTCGCAGCAGGTTTGAGACCGAACGTGGATCTTCTAGAGAAGATAGGTTGCTCGATAGACCAAGCTACTGGCGGACCTATCGTGAATGACCTCCTTGAGACAACTATACCAGGAGTCTTCGCGGCGGGAAACGCTCTAGTTATCAACGACCTCGTAGACTATGCCGCAGAGCAGGGGGAGAGGGCTGCTGAAGGAGCGAAGCTCTTTGTAGAAAACGGGGGGTTGCAGACCACAGACTGGATCCCAGTCAGCAGGGGGAGGAACGTAAGGCTTGCCGTACCCCACTACATGTGCACCGAGAGAGATGCTACGATATACGCTCGGGTCTTGAGACCTGAGAAGAACGTGTTTGTAGAGATTCCAGAGCTTCAAGTGAGGAAGTACGTCGCCGCTGTGAGACCGGCTGAAATGCTTAGGTTAAAGTTGACGCGTGAACAGTTGAAACAGGCAGACGGGTGTGACAAGATCACTTTGACGGTGGTTCCGCGTGAATGAAACTGAACTAGTCTGCATAATTTGCCCAGCAAGTTGTACGTTAAAGGTTTCCACGGTAGGTGGAGAGGTAAAAGTTGAAGGTGCCAGCTGCTCAAGAGGGGTAGAATACGCTAGGCGGGAGGCTGTAAACCCTGTTAGACACGTTATGACCGTTGTGAAAGTGAAGAACGGAGATCTACCAACAGTGTCTGTCATCACCAGTAGACCTGTGCCGAAAAAATGCGTGAGCGAAGTGATGAAATCTACAGCGGAATTAGAGGTTGAAGCACCAGTTGAACTAGGACAAGTGATCTTAGACAACGTCTGCGGAGCATCTCTGGTAGCGACTAGACGAGTGAAAAGACTCGTCTAAGCCGCGTTTGTTGGATAGCTGAAGAAGAAGCTGTCTAGTTTATCCAACCATTCACTTATGAAAGTTTTATCATCGCTTTCGAAGGCTCTCAACCACCTTTCAGCATCAATGTATACGCCGTGATCTTCTAGAACCTTTGCTGAAAGATAGATAAATAATCTAGCTTGGTTATACTCTTCATTCATCAGTTCAGCGAGCTTTTCAAGAAACTTTGATGGCGAATCCAATATAATTTCATCTGGATCCCCGTAGCCTACGCGCTCAAAACCTCTTTTAATTAACGTCCCAGTAGGATAAACCAGCCTATCAAGTAATTCGGTAAACTTCACCGGGAAGTCACCTCCTCTTTCTTTAAAGATCTCTTCAATATCTCGAAGAGCGGAACCCATTTCAACGTGCTGGGCTCCATTGAAAAGTCGATCACGTTAACGTCTAAATCCCCGAGGGACTTATACAAGTGAGGCATCGAGGGACAAGGCGGCTGTCCAGAGACAAGAGCTTTATCGTAGTCGATGTATGCGGTGTGGAACCATGGCAGCTGGACAAGTGCGCGTGCCGCGTAAGGTGAGTCCCGACCCTCAAGATAGAGCAGACGGTAAGGCATTTGTTCAATGTCTCCGTACAGCCAAACCCTATTGCCAATCCATAACTTAAGGAAGTGTCTCTTAAAATGCCAACTTAACACTTGATGAGATATCCTCCTCCCCAGATACTTCTCGCTTTCTCTTTCTATTTCACGCATCGACGTAAAAGGCCATCGATATTTTCCCCAGAGTAGGAGAACGTCGACATCATCGAGATCTACTTCTCGAGAAGGTAGCGTTGGAGGGTTCTCTCTCCTCAACTCAATATTGTCCAACTTACCATACACGGTTTTATCCATGTAGATCGTAGCTGGCGAGTTCACTTTCCACCATTTCCGCTCCAGTCCTCTAACTGTGAGGGCATCCTCTTCAAAATTGGAGAAAACCTCGTTGAGCGGATCCTCATCGTATGGAATAAGAAAAGTGTAAAGGTACATTTTACGTCCCAAGAGTCTAACTTCTCTATAAGATTGCAGAAATGGTAGTATTTCAATCTTTTTCCTTCCTATTATTCCTACATTTATAAAACCATTTTTTTCCAAATTTACTTCAAATCTAAGTCTTATATTAGTTTTACCAGATTTTATCTCAGATAATTTTCTAGAAATAGTATATTTCTCTAGACCTGTTTTCTTTGCAATTTCAGATAATGTTAATGAATCTTCTAACGCTTCTAGTATCGTCCAGAGTTTATCGTCTGAAAGAGATAGAAAAGGAATCATCATCTAAGACTCCCGTTACAGTGGGTCTATATTAGGGTCTGGTGCGCTACCAGGTGGAGGTTTAGGATCGCCCGCCAACACGAATCCTCTTGATGCTAAAACTATGATAATGGAAAGTAGAAGTAGAAGAAGCTTCAACCTGTAAATTCTTACCGCTAGTTTTAGTGTAGATACTATTTTCATCATCTCAAGGGTTGCATACAGGTATACTTATGTTTTATGCCATTTTTGCAATTTATAATTTATTCTCTACAAAAATGGCAATGTATGCTTTATATCGATTCGCATTAAAAAATGATGTGGCACGACTAATTGTCACTCCTTTAGGATGCGGTGGTTGGATTTCTAACCCGTTGCTTGGGCCGCCGTCGCTACTCGTCGATGCAAATGGATTACTGTTGTTGATAGACGCGGGGGAGGGAGTTTACAGTAGGTTGAAGAGGTGCGGTTTTAGTTTGCGAGACATCAACTACATTTTGATTTCTCACATCCATGGTGATCATCTGTTGGGTTTACCTACTCTGGCCGTGCGTGCAAAAATGGAAAAGTTGAAGTTGAGCGTGTTGGGTCCAGCTAACCTAGATTTGTTGAAGTTATTCGGTGCCGTAGGTATCCCACATTATCTTGAAGCTTTGGATGTCGTCAAAGTTGAACCAGCCCCTAACCCGACTTTGATAGTTGAGAAAGCTGGCGTCAAGGTTTACGCTACACTTGCCGACCATACTGTTCCCTCGCTCGCGTATAAAGTCGAAGTGAACGGGTCTGCTGTAGTGTTTAGCGGTGATACGAGACCTTGTGCGTCCATAGTGGAACTAGCCCGAGGGTCTAAGATGCTTGTTCACGAAGTTACCGGTGGGCTGATGAGTGAAGATGTTGTTCACGAACACGGTCACTCAACTGTTGCTGACGCTGTTAGAATAGCTGAAGAAGCTGGCGTCGCTTACCTCATGCCTTTCCATTTCTACGAGAACCCCCTTGTGTTGGAGAGTACACGCGTAAAGATCGTTTTACCGACACCTTGCACGCCTGTTGATATCTTCAACCTACCTTAACCCATGCTAGCTAGGGTAAAGCGTTTTAGCCTGACCTTCTGCTTAAGCGTGTGGAGGATCGCATACTAGGGGTGTTTGAGAGGAGAGGTGTAGGAGTCCCGTTTAATATCAGACACGAGTACTGGTACTTTGTCAACAGGGCGGCGGACACGTTGCCTGAAGAGTATAGGACGCTTGACCTCCCTAGCATAAGTGAAAGGTGGGGTGCAAGCTGGAGGTGTTACAGTGGTTACTACGTTGAGAGTTGCGTAAAGGTGACTTATGAGGGGGTATCGTTCAAGTTTGAGGAGAAAGGGGGTAGGTTGGTTACAACTATAGAGACGACGTGCGGAGTTTTGAAGAGGGTGTCTGCGTTTGACCAGTGGAAGCTTTCGTCTCAGACGCTCGAGTTTCCGGTTAAGAGTGTGGAAGACTTCCGTGCTCTAGAGAGTCTTCTCGATAGCGTTAAAGTTTCATTTGACTATGAAGCTTATGAGAGGTTGAAGAAACTGGTTGGAGGTAGGGGTTTCGTCACCTACTTTTTCCCGCATAGTCCACTGCAGGCGCTTTTCTTAGATTGGGTTGGGATACCGAATACAGTGAGACTACTCAGGAAAGAGAAAGAAAAGGTTGAAGGTTTAATGGAAGCTATCCACGAGTATAATAGAAAGTTTTACGAAGTTTTAGCTAGATCTCCAATTAAAATCCTTAACCTTGGGGAGAACATAGACTCAAGGATAACTTCACCCGACCTTTTCGAACGCTACTGTGTTCCCGTATACAGAGATGCTTCAGACTACCTACATGGTTTTGGGAAATACGTTCACGTTCACGTAGACGGGTACGCTAAACCGCTGTTGCCAGTTCTCAAGGAGACAGGCTTAGATGGTGTAGAAGCGTTAACTCCTAAACCCGTAGGAGACTTTACGTTGGAGGAAGCTAAACAAGCGTTAGGTGATGAGATGGTGTTGCTCGACGGGATACCGTACCTCCTTTTTCTTCCCCACATTCCCTTAGATACCCTGTTGAAGTTCACCGAGCGGATCCTGGAGCTTTTCCATGGGAGGTTGATACTCGGGATCTCCGATGAACTACCCCCTCCAGCCGATCTGGAAAGGGTGAAAAAAGTCTCTCAGCTTGTGAAGAAGTTTGAAAGACGTTAAACTAAGCCTCGTCTAGAACGGATTTACAGGTTAAGCCATGCCTATTACGAACTTGAGGAACAGTGGAGTTATGAAAGCTTCAACGAAAGCAGCGGCAGCGAGCAAGGTTATCGATATAAGTAAACCTTTAGCCAAGTTGAGGGAAGCTTTGCTAAGCTGAACACCCCCCTTCCTAAGAAGCTTCCGCCATAAGGTCAAACCAAATGTCGTTGAGACTACTGACGCGTAGATAAAGGCTGGGACCTCAATAACGCCGTGTGGAGCAATCGATATTATCGCAGCGAGCCAAGAATGGGCTTCAGCTGCATAAGCTAAGGCTATACCTAGTATCACTCCGTTAGCGAAAACTATAAGGCCTGGGGCGAGAACTAGAGGGCTAAGCAAAGCTACCACGAGGACAGCTCTAGCGTTGTTGAAGAATATCCGCCAAGCTAGTTCAGCCGGGTTCTGTGTAATCAACCTTTCAGCTAGCTCCTTAACGGCTTCCAGTATCATGCTAGCTAAGGGTTCAGGCGTGTTAAATCCTAAGGCTACTCCAAATAGGTAAGCTGCGATGATTGCGGAAACTACCTTCTTTGACACGCCTTCTAAACAAGGTCGTATATGATATATATTCCGTTCATGATGTCCCAAATCGTGGAATAAGCTGTGAAAGTCTTCAAGTCGCTAGGTCTTCTTCACGTCAACAATTTCAGGAGGGTGAGAGAGGCGCTTAAAGGACCCGTAGCGACGTCTAAGCTTAAGAATTTCCCAGTTTAAGCGATCTCGGATGTAACGAAAGGTTTCTATTATCTTTAAAACAAGGTTAATGTTATTATACTAGTTCCTCTTCTTTAGACTGTGGTTGAACACTACGACGTGATAGCTTTTGGAACTGGATCTGCGATGAACATAGTCTCCGCTCTAGTCGAGAGTGAGGAGAGAAGGAGAATCGCCGTGATCGAGAACAACATGGTGGGAGGCATATGTTTAACCAGGGGGTGCATCCCTTCTAAGATGCTTTTAGAAGTTGCGAGAAACGTAAAGAGAGTTCTCGAGGCAAGTAAGTTTGGGATAAAGGTTCAGTTTCAGGGGGTCGACTTCGCTGAAACTATGCAACGCGTCTGGCAGAGGATTTCGAAAGAAAGTCAATCGATCGAGAAGTCGTTGAAGAGACATCCGCTCATCGACCTTTATCTTACGACAGGAACTTTTGTCGGCGGCTACACGGTTGACGTGAATGGAAAAGAGATTGAGGGTGGCACTGTGTTGTTGTGTACCGGTTCGAGACCAGCTATACCGAAGGTCCCGGGTGTCGAAGACGTGGACTACTATACGAATGATAACTTCTTCAAGGAACTGAGACGTCTTCCTAAACGGACGGTGGTAGTTGGCGGCGGCTACGTTGGGTTAGAGCTTGGGTTCTTCTTAGCGATGATGGGGAGCCATGTGACTGTCCTCCAACGAAGACCTCGAGTTCTCCCAGACGAGGAGCCTGAGGTGTCAGAGCTGGTTCTCAAGGAACTTTCACGTTACATGGACATTAAGGTAAGTCACGAAGTCGTTGAGTTCAGGAGAATTGGAGATAGGAAGATAGTAGTAGCTGAAAATAAGTTGACTGGAGATAACGTAGAGTTTGAAGCTGATGCTATTCTCATAGCCTCAGGTAGGGCTTCGAACAGCGACATAACGCAAGTCGAGAAAGCTGGGGTAAAAGTTGACGCAAAGGGTTGGATAGTTGTCGACGAGTACTTGAGAACTTCAAAGGAGGATATTTGGGCCTTCGGGGACGCAACAGGGAAGTTGATGTACAAGCACAAGGCTAACTACGAGAGCATGATAGTGTACAGGAACGCTTTCAAGGGAGAGCGGGTTAAAGTCGACTACCACGCTGTACCCCACGCCGTCTTCACTGAGCCGGAAGTCGCTAGCGTGGGGATGAAAGAGGAGGAAGCTATGAAAAACTTCGATATTCTCGTAGGCTACGCTACGTACGGTGAAACAGCCAAAGGCGAGGCTATGATGGAGGAGCATTCATTTGTAAAAGTTATCTTAGAGAAGGAGACTTTCAGAATCTTAGGCGCTCACATCGTAGGTCCAGAAGCTTCTATCCTGATACAAGAGGTCGTGAACCTCATGTACGCTGGAGGGACAGCTTTACCAATATACAGGGGCATGCACATCCACCCAGCCTTGTCGGAAGTCGTAGAAAGAGCCTTTTACCACCTTCACGAGCCCGGTGAATGGAGGGAACACCAACACAGACATTGAGGGTGAGAAGCTGTTTTGAGTGAAGGTGACGTAGCAGTCGTAGGCGGGGGGATAGCCGGGCTTCTCTTAGCTTATAACTTGAGGAGCGAAGCAACTGTCTTCGAAGCTGGAACTTTCGGATCAAGAGGCAGGAGGTGTCCCGGCATAATATCCGCGGATACTTTGGAAAGGCTTCCGGGAGCCTTAAAGTACGCGCAACAGTTTTACGATTCCCTAAGTTTCATCATCCCCGAACTCAGTCTAAGAGCCGAAGTATACTCGAAAAGGCCTTTCGCATGTAAGATCAACAGAGCTTGGCACGAGGAATGGCTGTCGAGCGAACTAGAGAACAGGGGGGTGAAACTGGTGTCACGAACCCGCGTGGATAACGTTAAACCTGTTGAAAAGTCTGTGAAAGTCAGCTGGAGTAAAGGGGAGCGTTTTTACCGGGCTGTCGTGTTGGCTGAGGGCTATCCTCCCGTTCTCTCCAAGAAACTGGGTTTAGCACAGCCTGCCGACGCAAGGATCGGGTTATTCACCTCCGCTCACCTACGCGGGGAGTGTGAAACAAATAGGCTTCAGGTAGTGTACTCGCCCAGGATGTTAAAGGGGTTCTCTTGGCTAGCGCCTTTAGATGAGAGGCGCGCAGTGGTAGGGGTAGTCACCGAAGTAGGCTCCGATGCATTTGAAACTTTAACCAATTCTAAAAAAATGTTTACTAAGGTCGGGGTTGACATGGAATTGGTAGGAGAGCCTAGGGGAGGGTACGTTCTCCGCGGATACACTCGGACCCTGGGTCGAGGAAGGGTGTTCGCGTTCGGCGACGCCGCAAATATGGTTAAGAGCCTTAGCGGTGGCGGTCTCTACGGGATATCTGTAGCTGCAAAACCTGTAGCCCTCATGGTAGATGCTGTAGCGTCTGGGGATGCTCCTAGTAGAGAAGTTACCAGAGAAGTTAGAAAAATCTTGATTAGGCTGTATAAAGGTTTTCTCCTAGCTAAAAGGTTTGACAGCGCGCTACAAACTATCCCCCCTCTAGGGGTTAAGTTAGACTCGAAGGTCCACCGACTCGAATACGACTTGCACGAGGTCTCGCTCGCTCAAATCCTTACAGGAGTGAGAAAGCTGACCCTAAAGTTCCCACAATCTCGAATTCAGGAAAGGAATTAACGCTGTAACAACGGCATGGTACGTTAAATCCTCCCTAGTCACCTTCCTCCCAGTGAGTAGGCCGACAAGCCCCTCATGTTCACCCGCCTGCCTCGTGCCAAACAAGCGATCCACAGCCTCCTCTAGTTCAGCGGCACTTCCGCTGACGAGCGCTTTACTAATCACTGGGGGCAGAGGAAAACCTGGAGACAAGCCGACTCCAAATCTACCTGTTGCATCAACTACGACGGCGACCTGAACCCCGATAGGGGTCTCCGCAAGGTAGAAAACACCTGCTTCTACACCCACACCGTAGTCGCAAGCCAACCTGCTCGATGCGTTGAAAGCCCGGTTCATAGCCCCCTTGAAGGTCTCCTCGAGGCTCATAGGCTGTTTTGATACACCGGAGTCTACGGCGACGGCTGTAACTTCGACTTGACTAAGGAAAGCTTCAAACGCCTTCTTAATCCCGCGAATTTTAGCTTGGTTTAGAGTACCTGCCGCCACCCGAACGTGCATCAAGATACCATAGCTTTTAGCTCGTTTAATCCTTCTCTACAGCGACAGTGAAGCTGAGAGTTGTCAAACCATTTCCACCGCTCCAAATTTCAAATCCTGCTTCAACGGCGTCTAGGTACCATTCAGGGTCTATGTAACCCATCCTCACTGCTTCATCGATGAAAGCCTTTAAGTCAAGTTCCACGCTTTCGAGAGCTACCCTCGACGCGAACGCGACGTAGTTCCAGCTTAAGTTAGCGTAATACACATCCCACGTCAGACCTGCTATCTCCACGGTTGAAACCTTCCGCCCTGCAGGCATAGCTCCTCCACCCCTGTTTACCCATATCATCAGCTCAGCACCGCCTTCGGGGCTGCTCGCCCCCCTCGGGCTAAACCATATGTCGTAAGCGGCGTTCCACGTGCCATCCACATCCCTCACATCGATTCTCCAACTCGACTTAGAAGAACGTAGATCCCTAACTTTGATCGGGAGTGGACTATTACGAGTACAATGCCCCCAGTGGCATCCCTTGTAGATGAAAGGGTATGCAGCTACGTTGTTGGAGCGATGGGTTGTTTTAACGACTTTAAAGTACGTGCCAGCTGGGTCAACGTCTAGAACCTGCTCTCCGACTCCCGCTCCAGAACCCCAGATGTTGTTACAAACTCTATACTCTCCATCGAGAACTTCTACGCAATCCCATCTGCCCGTTAACCTGACGAAGTTAGGCTGTTTCGGAGGTACCTCGTCACCCCGGGGCCACATAAAGAGGGGGACCGTCAAGAGGAGCAGAGCTGAAGCTGCGGCGATGATAGTCTTCAACCGCATGCATGTAAGTCAACTCTTTCTTTAAAACTATTGCCTCTTCAGCTAGCATAGAGGAAACTTCGTCGCGGACGGGACGGTGTTTTAGCTCAAGATGTGTCGGGTAGATTTATTAGGATGCTGGAATCGCAGAGAGCGTGCTCGTGAGCGGAGTAAGGGCGAAGGGGTTGGAGGTTATCTCAAGGTTCCCTTGGAGCGTTAGCGTGGTTGCGTTCATGGCGAACCCTTCTGTTCAACGTGATCCCAGAGCTCTTGAAGATTCTCTCTCCACGTTAACTAGCGACCCGGTATTCGACATAGTTGAACTCCACTATATGAGCGAAGAACTATGGAAGACTGCTGAACCATTTTTGAGAAAATCTAGAGTCGACGTAATCTTCGGGGCTCAGCCTTTGATATTAAGCTTGGGGTACAACCCGTCAGCCTTAGAGGAGGGGGAGCGGAGGAAAGCTGTTGAGAAACTGGTAGAAGTTGTAGAAGTCTCGGCGGCGCGAGGCGTAAAAAAGGTGGCGTTCTGCAGCGGTCGCGACCCTGGAGCCGGTGATAGGGAGGCTGCAAAAGACTCGCTCGTAAAGAGCGTCAAGGAGGTAGCGGTTAAGGCGAAGAAACTCGGTGTAACGTTGATCTTGGAGACGTTTGACCGCAATTGGGACAGGAGACAACTGATAGGGCCCTTGGATGAAGCCGTGAAAGTAGTTGAAGAGGTGAGGAACGTGTACGACAACTTCGGGCTTCTATGGGACTTGAGCCATGCGCCAATGCTCGATGAGAAGCCTTCGGTTTTGAAAAAGGCTAGCGGACACCTCTTCCACATCCACGTCGGTTGTTGCAAGCGTCTACCCGACGGTAGGCTTCTCGACTCGCACCCAGGCTTTTACCGGCCTGGGGCTGTCAACGGTGTAGAGGAAGTAGCTGAACTATTGAAAGTGTTACATGAGATAGGGTACCGGGGAGCTATCGGTTTCGAAGTTAAACCGGAGGAAGGCCAAGAGTGGAGGGAACCTGTCGAGGCGGCTAAGAGCGTTCTATACACAGCTTTCGCGAAAGTCTTGAGTGGGTGCCTATAGTTCCTTAAAGCTTAGCCATTCAGTCTAGTGTAGAAGAGCGCGAATCAACTCCACTACGCCTGCTCCACGGGGTTTTGAAGCTATGTACCCTCCCCGAGCTGCTACGACTCTCTTCACGATATCTTCAGCGTTCTGAACTGTAGCAGCGAAGAAGCCGTACCGTTCATCAAACATGGCTAAATCGTTGGTTGAATCACCGACAGCTACTACCTCGCTCGGAGGTACCTTGAAGTACTGTACCACCTTGTTAAGCGCCGAGCCTTTATCGAAACCAGAACGCATCACCGTTAGGATCCTATAGTTGCGCGTGCAGTGCAGAAGGTTTAAGGTGCTTAAGTAACTGTTTAACAGCCTCTCCTCTCGCTCGGCTTCTATGGCGTTCTCAAAGAAAATAGAGATCAGACACCTTTCCAAAGCCTCTTGCTCGCTCATCACCTTCTCAATTCGTACACCTTCAGCAGCTAGTCTTGAGACTTCTCTTTTGACGAGCTCTAGAGCCTGCTCGAAAACCTCTAGCCAAGCGACTCTAACCTTTTGATTATACTCCTCCATCTCCACGTAGCTACCGCCTTCGAGCAAGTAGATGCGACACTCGTCGACTATCAGATATTGAGGATAGCCTACGTCAGCTCCTAAACCGTTAGAGGATAGTATCCTTATCTGGTCTCTCAGGCTTCTCCCTGAAGCCGTGCCTAGGATTACTCCGTGTTCTACCGCGGTCTCGAGCGCCGTTATAGCCTCTGGTAGTATACGTTCACCCGGCTCAAGCAATGTGCCATCAAGGTCAAAAGCTAGTAGTCTCACACAAGTTCAAGGCGGAAACGCTTATTACAGTTGCGCCCATAGTTTATCTGTGAAATGGTTGACGCATGCCGCTGCTATAGTAGTTGGCTTAGCAGACGGTTCTATACTGCGCAACCGCCCAAGTAATATGTTAAGAATTTCTCCAGACGTCGACCGGGTGTCACCGTCCCCGCCTGCAACTCGAGAAAATACGCCTAAAAGAGGGACGGGAGTTGGCGTTCAAGAGCTTTACAGCGTTAGGCGAGGAGGGCGGGATGGACTTTACCCGTTCAGGAGTAGATGTCGCTACGTTTTCTTGCTTACCGCTCTCAAAAAGAGGTTGGAGTTGAACGAGGGAGTCTGCGCTGTAGAGCTTCTACACGAGGTTGTGTCTCAAGTTGCAGGTTACAGCGGAGACAAGTTATATACTCGAGAGGGTAACCAATGTTAAAGCATTTTTTACTGATTGGAGTCGTCCTTCTAGCGTTCCCTCCCGCTCTCGCCGCCGACAGTCAGGTTTCGCCGAGGCTAGAAGTCAGGATAGTTGATATTCAAATAGGCACACTGACAGGGGCTATCTTTGCTTATAGACCTGATAGGTTGATTGACTCTGGTGAGACTGTAGCTGTTAAAGTCACCGTGTCAACTTCTTTTTCCGGCGACGGCGGAAAACGCTTGTTGCGAGTTGAATCATCGCTTTTCCACCCGTTGGGTATAAAGATAGTCTCTAATAGTTCTGAAGTTGAAACTCATGGACCTTTCACGTGGTGGTTCGTTTTTTCATTTAAAATGAGTCCAGAACTCCCCTCTGGCTACTATAGGGTGAAGGTCAAGGCTACCTTAGGGGAGGCGAGCCATGAGGACTCCATCGTCTTCTATTACAGAAGCCTTACGTCGCTAGAAAACCGGATTAGCGTCGAGTACTCGATAGAGATAAGGGGAGTAGGAGAGGTACAATCGCTCCTCTTAGCCCTTCCGAACGACCCCTCTCTTCAGACTTTAGTTGGACCCATAGTCACCCCCAACCCTTCCGCTTTTGTGAGGGACTCTATAGGTAACTCCTACGTTCTATACCGGGATCTGAAAGTTGACGGAGTGTTCCAAGTGAAAATATCCGTACACGCTGTGAGACGCTCGTTCTACACTTTCGGCGACGCTCCCCTAAACGCTCCTTTACCGCTCGAAGCGAAAGCGTTCGTCAAGCCGAGCCCCTACATTGAGTCTAATTTCTCACAGATAGTCTCTAAGGCTAAAGAACTCGTCGAAGGTGCCTCGACTTACAGGGAAGCTCTCGCTAGCATAGCCGACTACGTTTCATCTAATATCGTGTACGACGAGAGCATAGGACGTTTAGCCAACGCTCATCAGCTTGGAGCTGCTTGGACTCTCAACTCGAAAAAGGGTATCTGTTTACACATCTCCAGGCTCTTTGTCGCACTAGCTAGAGCAGCAGGTATTCCTGCTAGAGTAGTTGAAGGGATTGAAGCTAAACCAGCTGCTCTCGCGGGGGGATCGACGCACGCCTACGTCGAGGTCTTCATCCCAGGCTACGGTTGGCTACCCGTCGAGCCTCAGAAACCTTCAACTTTCTTAGGCCTAGTGCCGCCTTCTCCAGGTTACGTTGCCTTAGTCAGGGGTTCTGGAGAGCGCGTAGAGTTGAGGGGGGAAGAGGCTAGGGCGTCTATTTTCAAGTTAGTTTACAAGGGGGCTCTCTCGATAACTTTTACTTATTCAGCTGGGATTTCACCCAGTGGACCACCGCCTCCAATGCTTAAACTCGACGTTAGCTTGCCTAGCGCTCTACATTGCGGAGACCAATTCAAAGTTACGCCCTCAACCGTCCCCTCCGACAGTCTCGTAGAAGTTAGGGTTAAAGCCCCCAACGGAACGTCCAACCGCTTCACCCTAGACCCCGGGCAAAGTCTTAGCTTACGTTTCAGTGAGATAGGGGAATGGTTATTGGAATTTTTTGCTTGGAGGACAGGATACCTACCTACTTATCACGTCACACGAATAGACGTGACTCCGAAGCCTCTCAAGCTCTCCATAGAGGTCTCTGATAATTTACTCTTTAGAGAGCCGAAAGTCACCGTCAAGACGGTTCCGCCCGTTCAAGGGGCTCAAGTTCGTTTAACAGCTAGGTCGTGTTACTTTGTCCAGAATTTGACCCTGGTTACAGGCGCAGAGGGGACGGTTACAGCGTCCTTAGGTTTCCTCCTTCTTCCCTGCCAGCTTACAGTTTCAGCGGACTCCTCTCCAAAATGTTGCACGCCAGCGCGAGTCGAAACCAGCGTCGAAGTCTCTATATCACCTGAGTCGATATTAGTAGTTTTAATTATTTTAGCTTTCTTAGTTTCAAGGCTGGCTCGAAGACGGGTTAGAAAATCTACGGTTACGTTTGAACAGTAGGCTTACAGCTCTATAGGCAGTTGCTTTAAACCACGGGTCAAGTAGGTACAATATACAAGAGTATAGTGAGGCTGACAGTAAAGCTGCTGCGATAACCTCCCTTATCTTAAGAGGGTTGAGCAAGTAAGCGACGAGTGCCGCAGTAAAAGATGAAGAAGCGTAGATGCTAATCGCGTAAGCTAAGTTTCGTAGAACTGGAAAAGCTCCCGCCCACATAGTTAGAACAACCAACTCCACTACCGTAGCGGCAAGCCAGACACTTCTTGAGACGGCTGCAACATGCAACGGATCCTTCAAAGTGAAAGCTACCGCAGCTATACCGGCGACCCCTGCTATAGATTTCGCACATGAGAGAGCTTGTACTTTCACTATCTTGCTCTTCAAGAGTTCCTTGAAACCTCCGCCCTCTAGGTCTGCTCTTTCGACACCTTGAATAGCGTCCGCAAGGACCCCGTTTAACGCTGAAACCATAGCTGTGAAAGCCGCTATCCTTAGCGTGAGAGAAACGTGGCTGTACTCAGGCTTAAGAACGTAGAGCAAGTTCGGAGCAACGACAGCTACGCCTATACTACTGGGAAGAGCTAAGAGGAGGACTAGACGGAGAGCTTCGTTGAGCAAGTAAATCTCAGAGCCTTTCGACGCTATCAAGCGAGGGTAGAGACCTCTCGAGAGAAAGTAGGAGTACGATACGGCGTTCATAAACGGCAGAACGACAGTGTAGTAGGCTACCGACTCGCTGGATACGAGCGCCGAGATCAAGAGGACGTCCAGCCCAGAAATCATAGAAGGCACCACCGAGAATATGTTCGCCCATGAGAGGGATAGAACCTTCTTCGCAACCTCCATCTGTGGGTTAAGCCTAAGATCCTCGCGTAGGCTCCAGACGAGGGCAACGGTTTGCGCTAAGTGACCTGCGAGGACTGACAGGAGGGCAACTTCTAAGTTCACCCCCCACAATCTTGTCGAAAGCAAGGCTGCTGCAAGCTTCACGGTCTCGAACACGACCTCTGATACAGCAGCGTAGAACGGGGCTGCCCCGTAAGTTGAAGCGTACAAGGCTGAATTCACGTAAAGAACCGGGACGTAGAAAGCAGAGACCATGACCGCGGTCAGAGGAACTTTTAACGCCGAGCTCGCGTTGGATGAAAGTGCGACGTATGTCGCGGTCGCGGGAGCGGCTAGAATAGCGGAGAGAACTAGAGCCGTGGTTGTAGCAGCCTGGTTTCCAGAAGCTCGCAAACGAGTTGTCCAGAAGTTGACGAAGGTGGCTACCGCCGCGTAGCTTAACAAAGTTGAAATCGTGCCCCACGCTCCAAAATCGGTTACGTCGAGGTTCCTGGTTACGATTAATACGAAGAAGCCGCCTGTTACTAAGCCGTATAGTTTAGCTAGGTAGAACATCACTCCTGTTCTCTTTAGGCTCAGCTCAACCACCCGTAACTTTTACATAAAAGTAACGCGGCTACAGTTTTCAAGTCTAGGATCTGGTTGCCGAGGTTGGACAAGTACTCATCTGGATCGACCTCGACCACCTTGATTACTTCGCCAGCCTCTGGATGGGGTGCACGCTTTATCAACCTCTTGGCTACGTAGAAGTGCATTACTTCATCGCTGTAACCGGGAGTAGCGTAGAACTTGGCGACTTTAACCAGTTCCCCCGGCTCGAAGCCCGTCTCCTCCACCAGTTCCCGGCGAGCTGCAGCTTCAGGCTCCTCACCTTTCTCCACTTTACCCGCTGGAACCTCTAGAACCCATGACTTTACCGACGCTCTCCATTGCTTCACCATCACGATTTTACCATCTTCTAAAATTGGCACGACTATAGCTGCTTCTCCGAATTCTACGACGTCTTTCTCGAATTTTGATCCCGTAAACTCTACTCTTCTCCTCAGTAGCTTGATGCGCCTACCAACCGCTAGAACATCGTCTCCCAGTACCCTTGGCTCCACGGACGCACCTTAACACCTCAATTTTAACGCTTGTGGCTTTAAACCCGCTAGCTTGAACGCTTCCTCAACCAATCTCACGCAATCACTTGGGCTAGCGTTCAAGTATAGGATGTGGGAAGTACATCTCTCACGACAATCGCTTGAACCGAAACCTTGAAGAGGATGCTCGAACCCTAACGACTCTAAGCGCGGCACTAGCACACACTCCTTGGCTCTGTCTTCTGCGTAGATTACGCATACCGGTTTCGTGACACCTGTCGTGAGATAATCGATGTGCCACCTGATCTTCTTCTCTGATTTCAAGTGTCGAGAAACTCTAGCCTTTAAACCTCCTACGCCCTTAGCTGAGCCGACGTAAACGTAACAACCGGCGTTCAACTGGTAAAGCTTGCGTTTGAACTCTAGTTGAACAGGCTTAAGAGAAGTCAGTACGAGGGCATAGATACCGGGACTTGAGGTTATCTGAAGCCCGTTCACGGCTTATCCACATCCTCGACGCGTACTATAAGCTCGACTCTGCCTGCGGCGGCGGCAGCTAGCGATTTCCTAACAGCTTTCTCGATTTCCTCCAACGGAGCATCCCTCCTACAGTAGAGAGTCGCTCTGCTTCGACTAGGTTCAAGGAGTAGAACGCCTACGAGCCTACCCCCGTACCCTAGCAGGAACTCGTAAGCGTGCCAGCGCACATAGAAGTTAGATCTCCTCAACTCGCGAACAAGCTCAAGCCTTTTACTCAAGCTACCGAGCTCCCAAGCCATAGATAGTCGACTATCCGACGTCTTATTAGCGTTAAAACCTATCCGAGGTTCACCTTAATTAGACAGAAACTAATTAAATCAAGATACACGTGGAGAGAACGTGGCTTTAAGTAAGTACTTTAACAAGTTCGTGTCAAGTCACGTGGGTAGCCTGCCGTTAGACTACACTCCGGATGGTTTCAAGAGAGCCTTTCATGACATGCTGAAGCTTGGCATCGACGTGCCTCCTTTACCTCAGCTAAGGGACTTTATCTCAATGTACCTTAAGCCTCTATTGGAAGCCGGTTTGGTGCAAGAGTCTGGGACGGTATTCAAGAGCAGTGTAGAGGATCTTGGGAATGCTGCCCGCGTCACCCCTTACATTGAGGAAGTGGCGTTATCCGGCGACCTCTTGAGGGAGGCTAAAGTCTCGCGTATAAGAGTACCCGTAACAGGGGCCTTCACGCTCTCCTCCAGGATATACTTAGGCGACCCCTCCCGCGGTTTACGTACCACTGCTCTAGCTAACCATGAGCTTGTTCTAGACTCCATCGCATCGTATCTCTCAAATATAGTTCGAGAGGCAGTTAAGATTCAGAACGCTGTCATCGTTATAGACGAACCCGTTTTAGGGACTGTCATCGGTTCCCGCGTAACGCTACTCGGCTACAGGGAAGAAGACGTTTTAGAGGTTTACGCTAAAGTGTTGAAACCTGCGAGAGGTTTGCTCCGTGGAACTCACGTCTGTGGTCAAGTGAACGAAAGGCTCATCTCAACGTTAGCCGAGTCTGAAGCTATAGATTTTCTCAACCACGAATTCCACGATGCACCAGCCAACTTGCTGTTACCTTGGAGGAAGCTGCTTGAGAGGAGCGACAAGTTCCTGAGCCCAGGCGTCTTCAGCACGAGAAGTGGAGAAGTTGAAAGCGTAGACCATATCATGAATGTAGCCTTAAAGGTTCTAGACACCGTAGGGGTCGACCGTGTCAACTTGTTCAGCGGCGACTGCGGCTTAGGTGGCTTAAGAGGGGTTTCGAGAGCCTACGATCTCGCCTTAAGCAAGCTTAACAACCTCGTGAAAGCTGTCAGTGAACTTAATTTACGCTACCTTAGCAGCCTGAGGTAGTAGAGTAAATTACGCGCGAGGTATTAATAAGGTGTAATATACCGTCTGAAGGAAAACACAGATGAGAAGTAAACTGAGACCATATCAACGAGAAGCGCTCGACTGGGCTTTAAGGATCGTTGAGATGAGAGGGGGGGCTGTAGTCAGCCTTCCGACGGGTACTGGGAAGACGATAGTGGGCATAGCATTTGCTGAAAGATACCTTGAGAAGAATGCTAAAGTCCTCGTCCTTGAGCCTACTAGGTTTCTAGTGGAGCAAACGGCTCGAAGGTTCCGTTACGAGGGAATCAAAGCTTCCATGATACACTCGGGTGTCAAGGATAGAGACTGGAGTCGCCAAACAGTGGTGACAACACCGGAGTCGGCTTTAAGCTACTTCGAGCAACAGTACGGGAGTCCGACCGGTAGAGGAGCTGAGCAAGCGTCTCGAGATTTCCCTGTTGTCATCATAGATGAGTGTCATCACACCGTCGGTAGAGATCCTTTTGCACAAGTTATGCAATACCTACGTGATTCTTTAAAGCTAGGCTTGTCTGCCTTAATCCCTAAGAGCAGAGCAGGCGAGATTGAGAAAAGCATCGGACTCATAAAAAGGTGGGACTTCAGCGAATTGCAAGGGAAGGGTTACGAGAAACCTTACATGATAGCTGAGGTTTATGAGGCGCCCTTTAAGGCGGAGGAAGAGAAGCTGTACTCGCGGCTTTACGAGTTATGGCTTAAGGGTAGCGTCCACTCACACTTCGCCGCTCTAGCTTTAACGACGTTAAGCAGAGACGGGGGCGATGCCCTTCTCGACTCTGCTTCGAGACCGACGGCTTTCGCGAGCTTCCTACAGAGTATCGCGTCGCTCGACCCCTTGCCCTCAAATCCCCACAAGCTGCCTGTCCTGGATAATGTGCTCAAGGATTACGAAGGCAATTTTGAGAAGGTACTTGTCTTCGTAAACAGAAGGTGTACAGCTGAGCTCATAGCCGACCGCTTCAAGGAATTGAACCCTGTAAAAATCATCGGCGGTAGGGAAGCAGCAGACCCTGACGCCAGGAGGAGCCTCCTAGAGGAGGCAAGGAAGCCGGAGACGAAGATGATCGTCGCAACCTCTGCTGGAGACGAAGGTATAGACGTGCCTGAAGTCGATCTACTCGTCTTCTGGTCACACGTATCTTCCCCGTTAAGGCTTTACCAGAGGCTGGGAAGAGCGCTCCGACCTGCTCCTGACAAGATAAAGTACGCGGTCTTCATCGTGACGCCTGGCACTCGGGACTACGACGCTCTACCTGAAAGCCTCGTAGCCCTGGCTCGAGAGGGGATTGATGTTTCAGGTATCTTCGACGACGTCGACTCTCAGGTGCTAGGGGAGGGGTTGCTTATGGCTAGGAGAGTTAAGGAAGCGGCTGAGAGCCTCGGCGTTAAAGGGGTCAGCGGTGAAGATCTGTTAAACATGATTGCAAGCTTCCAAAGCCCGCGGGTTCAGAAGAGGGTTATGAAAGAGTTGGAAGACGGGGCTAAAATGGGGGCTCTCCTCTGTTTCTACGACGTAAACGAAGTCTATTCAGAGATACAGAGTTGGGCTGAGTCGGCTATACCGGAAGCATACATAAAGCTGGGATCAGCTCATAAAAGGTATATCTCCATCGATGAAGCGGAAGAAGCGGCTAGAAACTCGCCGGAGAACTTCGCCGACTCGCCCGTCTGCTTAGACCCTATAAGTGACTTGAAGGTGAAAGGAGTGAGCGAAGCCGTTGTCCACAGGTTGAGGGTGGAGTTGCTTAAACACATATCCTCTATGGCTAAGCCTAGGATCCTAGCGGAGGCTATAAACGCGCTATCTAGCGAAAACCCCGTAGCCACAGTGAAGTGGAGGCTTAGAGTGGAGGGTGCCGTTTTACCTTTCAACGGTAAGGAGATGCGCTTGAACTTCACGGCGGAGTATGGACCTTATCTTGTTCGGAACCTTAGACAGGTTGAGTACGCTCTACAGAACACAGCAGCTCTATGGTCGCTCATATCTAGTTTAGCCTCAAGCTCAGACGGTTTGGGGTTCTGCGATAGACTTTTGCGCACGCTCCGCGAAAACAAGGCTACTTAGAACGCACGAGGTTGGAGAATCTACGCCCTCCATCGGTCACGAGCTGAGAACTACCGGAGGAAATATTAGATAGCGTCTTCGCGTAAAGGGATGTGAAGGCCCTCGTTCTTCACGGAGTTAGGGACCTCAGGCTTGAAGAAGTTCCAAAACCTCAAGTAAACGAAAAAGAGGTTTTACTGAGAGTTGGCGCGTGCGGCATATGTGGAACCGACCTCCACTTCTATCGTGGGGAGTGGAGAGTAAAAACGCCTCTTATTCCCGGCCATGAGTTTTCGGGGGTTATAGAAGAGGTTGGACCTGGCGCTGAATGGCTCGAGAGGGGTTCGCGCGTAGTTGCAGAACCTAACATAACGTGCGGTCACTGCTACTACTGTAGGATGGAGCAGAGGAACTTTTACTGTTCGAACATTAAAGCTACTGGAGTAGATGTTGACGGAGCCTTTGCAGAGTACGTTAAGGTACCTGCGTCGAACGTTTACGAGTTCCCCGACTGGATGTCTTTTGAAGAAGCTGCTCTGATAGAGCCTCTAGCCTGCTGCTTGAGAGGGCTCTACAACGTCAAGATTGAACCGGGTGACACTGTCGCCGTCGTAGGCGCGGGACCTGTAGGGCTTCTCTTAATACAGTTGGCTAAGATGTGGGGGGCTTCCCAGGTTTATGCTGTAGACCTACTCGATACGCGTTTGAGTCTAGCTAAGCAACTGGGAGCTGACGCTACTATTAATGTCATGGAAGATGATGCAGACGAAGTTGTGAAATCTCTTACAGAGGGGTTTGGAGTAGACGTCGCAATCGAAGCTGTCGGAAGTTCGAAAGCCATCTCAGTCGCCATGAGGCTAGCGCGGAGAGGGGGTAGAGTCTTAGTATTCGGCGTTGCACCAGAGGATGATGTGCTCCCCGTCAAGCCTTTCGAGCTCTACGATAAAGAACTTTTGATAGTTTCGTCTTACAGGAGCCCCTTCACATTTCAGCGCGCAGTGAAGATCGCATCCTCGCGCAGGATATCTCTTCGACCGATTGTGAGCCACGTGATGGAGTTAGAGAGAGGGGTTGAAGCGTTCAGAATGTTGGATGAGAGAAAAAGCGACGTCGTCAAAGTAGCGTTAAAACCATGAGAGAAAAGTTCAACGCTTACAGGAATACTTTCAGGACGCCGGCTTTCGCTAGCATGTACATTACGACGGCGCTGACGATGAACTCGACGCCGAGATAGCTGCCGTTGTAGATTGCTGAGTATATGGCAGGGTGTTGGCCCGCTGGAGCATACTCTGCGAAGAACACTACACCGGACAGCCAGTGGCTGAAGAAACGTCCACCGATCCCTAACGCAGCCCCTCCTACCGAGGCCTTAATATCACCTTTTCCTTTGAAGAGCCCCGCTAGGCCTAGGGCACCGAAAGCTAGGGGGTAGTCTAGCAAAAGCTGAACCGGGTGCACGACGTACATGCCGAGGTAAAGCCTGATAAGTCCAAAAAGCAGGCCAGCGGCTACGCCGTACTTTAGCCCTCTCCTCACAGCGAAAATCAGTATGGGTACCATCGACGCTGGTGTTACCGACCCGCCTTGCGGAAGGCGGTATATTTTGTATAGACTCAAGACTGACGCGAGCGCTATGAGCACGGCGGCCTCTGCGATCACTCTAATTTTCATACTCCTCTTCGAGACTTCAGCCATACTGCTCACAAGTCCCCTATATAACCTAGTTTTTAAATGTTACTTGATAATCAGACGATCTTATAGAAAAATTTAAAAGTTAAATGATAACCTGATTATACAATGATGCCTCTCGATGTAGCTCGAGAATACTTTCTTACGCCTTTGAGATATGTAATAGCTAGAGAACTGAAGAACAAGTCGTGGAGCCAGAGGGATATCGCATCAGCGCTGGGGGTTACTCAGGCCGCAGTTAGCAAGCTGTTAAGCAGTAGGAAAGAAATGAAGTTGGAGATTCTTGGCATAAAAGATTTGGAAGCCGAACTTCTCTCGAAGAGGCTCCTAGAATATATTGAAAAAGGTGGTCATACTGCTGCAGCTACCTTAACGTTCAGGTACTGGCTTCTAACTGCAGCTTCCGGTGGAGCGTGTGAACTTCACAGGCTTGAAGGGTGGAGGGTACAGGGCTGTTTCGCGTGCACGAAAGCTGTTTACCCTAGGCTTTCCGTTAGAAAGGGGCTATCTCTAGCCGATCTAGAGAGGGCAGTTATCTTGGCGGAGAGCTCTAGCCACCTAGCCTTCATAGCTCCTGAAGTCCAAATTAACATAGCGAGAGCTGCGAAGGACGCGAGTACCCCTGCGGATGTAGCAGCAGTGCCAGGCAGGCTTGCTAGAGTGGGGAGTAGGCTAGTAGCCAAGGGGAGACCTGCCTTCGGGGTTTCAAAGCATCTTTCCCAAGTCCTGCTCGAGTCAGGGTACAGCGCTTGCATTGACGTAAAGTTTGATCCAAAGGTTCGTGAATCTCTAAAGTTTTTAGGGATTGAGTGGGTCGAGTTCTCTAGCAACGACTACGGCGGTTTAAATCCAGCGGCTAAAGCAGTAAGTGAACTGAGGAGAAGTGGAAAGATGCTGAACGTCGCCGTCGATTTAGGAGGTCATGGAATTGAACCTATAACATACATTTTCGGTTCAAGCGCGGTTGAAGTAGTACTCTGTGCAGAAAGGATAGCCCGTTTAGCCGCTACGCTAACCCTTTGAGAAGGTCCTTCAAGAGCTTATACAAGTCAACAGCTTTAATAATTGAACCACAGTATGGACACTTTGTTGTATCACCCGAGTCAGGGAGGTTGATGCTTCCTCCACAGTAGGGACATTTAACAGTCGTTACAATAAGACCGGTTGAAGCTATAAGCTTGACTAGTTCTGTAAAGTCAAACGTATAAGTTACTTTAGGTTTTACTCTATCCCAAGCTTCTCTCACAGAGGATCTGAAAGCCACCACTATCTTCTCGTAAACTTCAGCAGCGATACCCCCGTACGCGACAGGTAGCTCGCCTCTGTATACTGTTCTAATGTACAAGTCCCCATTCTTTTCTGTAAAGTAAGCTGTGATCACAAAGGGTCCGAGGTTGACTGTTCTGATCGTGGAGTTTTGAGAGCCTATCTCTGTAACGGATTTCTCTAGTTTTAGTTGAATAGTTAACGTTTCATCATGGATATTATATGAGATTTCTTGTAGAGTAAGTGTCTGAAAAATCTTAGGGATGTAACTCATCATATCCTTTTGAAAGATCCCTGCTCCTTCTACTTCTAGGCTTTCCTCAAACTCCCAGTAGGTTGTCGCTGAAAAACTGGCGATCGCTGCGGCTAGAGATGCGATTAAAAGAAGTACCCAAAGGAAAAGAGCTACGCTTATCGAACCTGAGAAAGCCGCTAAAGCGAAAAGAGCAAAAATAATGACCATGACTATAGCAACTGTAGCTGAAAAACCGGATCCACTTGTTTTCAGTTTTTCCAGTGCTTCATCTAACCTAGATAACTTTGCCGCACCAGTTGCATGAGGTTTCGGCTTAGAAAAAGTCTCGATGTACAGCTCGACGATAGCTTGGTCTCGGGATTTTCCTTCAGAAACGTACTTGGATACAAGCTTTTCAACCTCTTTTCGTGGTCTAATTGCGTGTTTTCTGAAGTGATCTATTAACTCTTTATACATACGTTGTGTATCTTGATTGTATAAGCTTTCAAGGCTCATTTTTGTTTTAAAGGAACTGTAGAAATAAAAGGTTTTTGCCCTTAAATTTAGACAATACGTCAAAAACTACGTATTAATTCAGATTTAACCAGCTAGAACCTTCACTTTTGAAAAATAGATTAACGTTTGAAAAACATATGTAACCGAAAGTTTACGTTTTTAGCACGAGTGTTGGTACAACGCTATTACTAACGGAACGGAGAGAACTTATAATCCTCTTACCAAGTTTATCGACGTGCGAAAAGTGAAGATTTGTCTAGCATGGCTTTACGCTATAACAAAGTACGGTTATCCTACACCAGTCGACCTAATGTTCCGAGTATTTGAGGATGCAGCAAGACTGGGTTTTACTTACGTTGAAGTTGAAGCAGTAGGGTCGAGAAACCTCAACGAGATAGCTGAAAGGAAGAGAGAACTTAAGGCGAAACTAAATGAACTTGGTTTAGAGATAGTTAACTTCGCCGGCATTTTCTCTGAGCTAATTTCACCTTTCGAGAGCGAAAGGGAAAGAGCTTTTGAATCGATGCGCAAGGCAGCCGACCTCGCTGTGTATTTTGGAGCTGAACTGCTTCAAACAGACACCTACACTCCGCCTTTGGAGTTTATAGGTCCACGCCCCTACTCGAGCGCCGTGGTCTTCGCAGAACGTTATAGGGTAAAGGTTAGTCCAACTTTTTCATGGCGGAGCTTCTGGTCGTTACTTGTTGAATCGATGAGGGGGACAGCCCGTATAGCTGCAGACTACGGCTTGAAACTTGTCGTTGAACCTAGAGTCGGCGAGACTATAAGCAATAGCGACGCAATGCTACGTCTCATCGACGAAGTATCAGAAGATAACTTTGGCGCTGTTCTCGATGTTGGACACCTTCATGCAAGCAAGGAACTTTTACCTTTGACCGTGGAAAAGCTTGATGGAAGAATATTCTATGTACATGCCTCAGACAACGACGGTAGAGATAACTATCACTGGGCAGTTGGTAGAGGCACAGTTGATTGGCGCGGGTTGTTTGAAGCTTTACTGAAGCACCACTTCTCTGGGCCCATCGCTGTCGACGTCGGTGGACCCGACATAGCACATAGACTGGAGGAAGATGTTATAACCTCTAAGAAAATCCTTGAAGAATTAGTTAACGAATATTTAAGTCAATAATTAGGATTGTGTC
Organism: Thermofilaceae archaeon; assembly: GCA_025057995.1. Taxonomy (GTDB): domain Archaea; phylum Thermoproteota; class Thermoprotei; order Thermofilales; family Thermofilaceae; genus JANXEW01. The sequence goes on from JANXEW010000005.1 coordinate 99,587, forward strand.
GCTGATTTTTAATTAATTGTACTAATGTTTTAGTTAGATAAGTCTCTGAAGGATAATTTAAACTTAGTACAACCGCCAAGCCAAGGGGCATATACACGAAGTAAAATTTATAGAGTCGACAACATAAATTAACTGTATTCACACTCGGGAGATTTAAAGATTATCAAACAAGATTACTTTAGATAATAGTTAGAATAGGTAATAGGTCTATTAGTTAAGATCATTATCATATTTTCATAAAGATGACAAATAAATTATTTAAAGTGATTTCTTCAAGATATCAAGTATATCCTCTGTAGATAATTCTAGCGGCCATTCGCCCTTCTCCGCTATCTTTATCAAATCCACATCGCTGAAACCGTACTGGTTCAAGGTTTCTGTGAAACCGACGCTCTCTTGAAACCTTCTTATAGCTGCTTCAGCTTTACTCGCGTCTTCGGCTAAAGGTCTTATCGAAGGATCTAGAAGCTGTAACAGTCTTGCTGAGGCGAGAGGTGATTTCTTGTGAATGTAGTAGGCTGACCTCGGTCCTGTTATCGCAAGCCCTCCCCCGTGAGCTAGCTCTGGTTTCATTCCGCTGAGAACGTGTTCGAGAACGTGAACTATATGTGTGCCAGCCATGTCTATAGCTATACCTGCGAGCATGGACGCGTAGAGTAGCTTGTACCTAGCCTCCAAGTTTACTGGTTTCTCTACAGCTACCGGAAGCCAATCTCGAATCAGTTTAATCGTTTCGAAGGCTAGCATTTCAACAAAGGGTGAAGCCCAAGGTTGAGTCGCGGCTTCATAAGCGTGGTAGAACGCGTCCAGCGACGTATAGAGGGTCTGGCTTCTAGGTAATGTGATTGTATAGCGGGGGTCGTCGACGGACACTGAAGGGTATATGGAGATGAACCCTCTCTTCTCTTTAACGTCGTCCACGGTGAGGACAGAGTACCTATCTACTTCCGTACCTGTACCATGAGTAATATTTACCGCATAGACCGGTATGTGACCTCTCGCCCTCCTCTTTCCATAGATGTAATCTACGGCTTTGCCGCCGCTTACAGCGATCATAGCTGCAACTTTGGCTGTATCTATAACGCTTCCACCCCCTATCGCTATAATGGCTTCAGCCCCGAACTCCCAAGCTCGGTAGGCCATCTTGTCTGCTTGACTCGACCAGGGGTTAGGCGTTACATCGCTGAAAATATCGTAAACGATCCCGTGCTTCGAGAGAATTGAGAGAGCTTCGTCGAGGGCTCCAGACTCCTTAGCTGACCGTCGACCTGTAACTACAAGTATCCTCTCATGTTTACTCAAGTCTTCCTCAAGTTCATTCAAAGCATGTGGACCGAAGTGGAGCGTGAGAGAAGCGTACTTCAATTTGAACTGTTTTAAGTTCTCACTCATGTTCTAACTAAGGTAAGAGCGCATATAAATAATGTGCTGACACGTCCGGTTTGAACCTCGTTGAAACCCGTTAACGTCCAAAAGTACTCTTTCACAGAGAAGCTTAAATTCAAGTTTAGAGGCTTTCAGGCGTGGCGCCCACTCGAAATTCCTCGAATCAGAGATCAATTTTTTACAAGTCCCTGAATCACCCTAGCCCCTTTTTAGAGCTTTGGAGGGGTGGGGGTTCATCCTTTAAGTGGGCTCTATTAGAAGGTGAGTTAACGCTCAAGATAGAGGAGGGGAGGGAAGCTGTCTTCGCCTGCTTAGAAGGTAGTTTGAGAGTTGATGACGGAGAGAGGAAGGCAAGTTTAAGCCGTAAGGATTTACTCTACCTTTCCGGTCCACTGGACTTGTGGCTTGAGGGACGGAACTGTCTAATCGTCTCAGGCGAAGGTCCGTCCAATAGGGGTAAAGAGTGGCTGGTTCGCAGGTTCGACGATCTAAAACCTCTTCTCGTTGGTTTCGATGGTTACAGACGGTACGTTTACACAGCCTTAGGCGTAAGCGATCCGAGCGCTAGCCTACTAGCGGGTTTCACGGAGGGGTTCCAAGGCGAATGGACAAGCTTCCCACCGCATAAGCACGACGACAAGGTTGAGGTCTACGTATATTACGGGTTGGGTGATGGTATTGGAGTACAGATCGTGGAGGATGAAGACGGAGTTGACGCCTACCCCGTGAGGGATCACGACGCTGTTGTAATACTGCGAGGCTACCATCCTAATGTAGCAACACCTGGAAGTAGGATATGCTACTGTTGGATACTGTGCCAAGTCTCCGGCGTGAAAAGTATGAGCGTGAAAGTTAAACCCGGTTTTGAACGTCTTCAATCCGGTCCCAGCCACTTGACCGTTACCAGCCGCTAGCCCTTCGGACTGCTTCCTCGTAAACCTGCTCCATCTTTTCAGCTGACTTACTCCATGTGAACTTTGACGCTCTCTCTATGCATCTCCTTCTAAGCTCCTCCCCAGATATCTGTGGTTTAGGAAGTCCGAACGACTCCACAGCTTCTAGACGACCAGCTTCTACCAGATCCTCTCTAGCTGTAATGGTTAGAAGCGACGCGAGAGCTCTCGCAAGCTCCATGGGCTGCTCTGGCGGCACTAGATAGCCTGTACCGTTCCACGAGTCATTCCGTAGATCTACAACCGTCTCTTTCAATCCACCAGCCCAGCTCGAAGCTACCGGTACCCCCGCGGCCATAGCTTCTATAGCTGTCAAGCCGAAGGGCTCCCAACGGCTGGGGACAGCGAAAGCGTCAGCGGCTAGGTGGGCTAGAGCGTAAATGTTGCGCGCATGTCCGACGAAGACTCTTACGTTCGGTCTCCGGTCGGCTTCGCTGAGCAGCCAACTCAAGTGTCCCTCTTCCCCTCTAACTGACAAGAGAAGGATGATAACTTTAACGTTTGGAATTACTTCCGTAAGGATGCTCGAGGCAAAGAGAAGTTGGTCGAACCCCTTCTGCCAACTCGCTCTCCCGGTAGCGAGGACGAGGGGTCCATCGGATGCGAAGGGCTCCACCCTCCTGGAAGCCCAGCTGAAAGCAGGATCTAACCTCTCCGGCGTTGCGTCTCCTAAGGCTCTAGTCAAGAAGTACCTCCTCAAAGTTCTTCTCGGAAGCTTCGTCCCCCCGTACAACGTCACAAGATTATGACCGTGGTAGTGTTCAACTTCGCTCAGTAGCTGGGTTAGGCTCCAGTTCGTACCGTTGTAGACGAACGTTAGACGATCTCCAGCTGCCCATCCGAGCGTTGGACGTATCGTCTCCTCGAGATAGCTCTTGCTCACTGTGACGACTCTATCGGCTACTTGAGCGGCAATTAGCTCGAGAACTCCCCCGGATCTAGCGTACGCTTCCCCTAATTTTAAGCCTCTCAGCGAACAACCCGGATCCAAGCCGCAATCCCGGAAAAGGTAGTCCCAGCCGACCCACTTGCCGAGGTAAAGGTGAACGTGGAAGATTAGAGCAGACTTACCCTGCGTCAAACATTGCAGTGAAAGCGCGGAAGGTACAGCATGCCAGTCGTTAGCGTGTATGACATCAGGCGAACCTACCGCGTTTAACACGCCTCCCATAGCCCGGGAGAGTAAAGCCGATTTAGCCTCGATTAAACCATCAGCGTAAATTGTAGGTTCGTCCAGGACTGGATTGGAAACAAGGATGACTTTTACACCATCTACGTCTCTCTGATAAAGCGAGAAAGACCCATAGCTTGCTAGTATTTCGCCTCGGGCGCCGTGGCTAGGCATTACCACGTGCACATCGTGGCCGCGGTTCTTCAAGTGGGAAGCGTAACCGTAAACAGCTTCACCCAGCCCCCCCGCTTTCGCGACGCCGCTATACTCGAAAGTCAGAATCCAGACGCGCATGGCTTTAATACCGCTTACCTGCCAGCTTGAAGAAGTTTAATACCTTGTTGTTTTCACTTAGCCTTAGAGTACTTAGTCTAAGATATTCGAAAAGTATTCTAGAAAAAATAAATCAGGTTTTTAGGGTATGTAGAGTGCCGACATCCTCGGTATTGTGACCGTCACTAGGTTAACGAGCGCAGCTGGAAGCCACGTCGCACCGAAGCCGAGTATCCATCCGCTTACTAGAGGCATCGCGTACTGCTCGTATTTCTTCACGCCTATGGTTCTAATGATAAGGTACTTTGCCACTAATGCGATAAGTGGACTCATCCACCCGTAAGGTTCGCCGACGACTAGCCCTACTACGTTGAGGAACCAGAGGAAGGGCAACCTAGTCTTCAGGATGTAGATTAGTATACCCACTAAGAAGCCAACTCCGTAGATGAGCCAGAGTACTACAGATGGGGTGATGCCTTCCTGCAACCATCTCCCCCTATGGTAGCGACCCGCGCCCATCCAAGGCCACCAGCTTCCGCCCGCGGCGTTGGTCGCGTTAAGACCCCCTTTCGTGTGTAAAACGAAGAAAGCTGTGAGAGGCATAGCGACGAAGGAGAATATGACGCTTCCCAAGATTACCGCTATCAAGAGATCCTTCATCCTCATCTTTACATCATGGGCTAGCTTGTATAGAGCGATGATACTCCCGCTACTGAGTGGACTAAAACCGACGTTCCAGTTAGATATGTTGGTGATATGCCTGTTTATAGTCATCCAAGCTGGGTTAGTATTCGGGTTGTCCCATGTTACGCCTGCTTCGCTAGGCCAGCCTCTGACGTAGACACCGAGTTGGTACGCTGGGTCCCATACCAGACCCCAGTCAGCCGCGAACCAGAAGAATTCTGACCACATTCTAGCGTACCATATTCCGAAAATGAGAGCGAGTATGGGTACGAGTAGGGCTATTAGGGGATCTGCTTGTTCTGCTAGCATGAGAGCGTACCAGCCGAAGAAGCCTACGAGCATTAGTATTGTCACAAGCCTCATCGACAAGCCTTGCTCAACAATATCCCTCTTCCACAGTGTCGAGAAAACGTCGACAACCCTTCTCCTGTACTTGTACAGCATCCAGACAATGACAGCTGAAACGAAACCGTTGTAACGTATATACTTGTACGGGAAGGGCATCCAGAAGCCAGGGTGATCCTCCCAAGGCCAGACAAACTCCATGCCTGGCTTATAGGGGACGATACCGGTGGCTACGCCGATGGACTGGTAGAGGACGCCGAATATAAACCATCCCAGTATTCCTGAGATGAGCACGTCATTAGGTAAGAGTAAACAAATGGCTAGAAATGGTATGAAGAAAATCCCAGCCGCGTAAGCTCCGGGTAGTAGTGATGCTAGGAATGGTAGTGTTACGTTTGTTTCTCCCCACCATGCTGCTATCGGGAATGCTGGT
>JANXEW010000060.1 GCA_025057995.1 Thermofilaceae archaeon
TCACCTAACTTTCTCGAAGTGTTCCCTGAGTTTATGTCTCCAAGTTACATGGAGGCTTTCTTAGTGTCACCTGGAGCCCCTTTCAATGAATTCGTCAAAGAGCTTATCTCTAAATATCTTATTGAACCAGAGCGGTTAGCCTGGTGTTTTAAAGCGCAGTTCCTCTACGGTTCCCCGCAAATGCCTAGAAAAATCTTGAAAAATTATCTTTTAGCTGTCCAGTTAAGTGAGGCATTAAAAGAGTCTACGCCGAAGCTTTTCCAATATACCTCTTCCTCTCCTCCGATGGCAGGGAGCTCCACATGAGCAACTGTTTTCTCAAGTCGTCAATGAATTTATAGTTTCCATCAATCCATGGGCGCTCGGCTCCTGAAAGTCTCTTCAAGTGGGTTACGAACACGTACCTGTTGCCTCCTCTCTCAAATATAGCCTCGACGACAACCCTTTGTTGTATTCCAGCTTCGAGAGGAGCTAACGCAACAGTCATAGCCATATTTCTCGATGCGTAGTTGGGAACAGTTAATTCTCGAACTACGTGTACCCCCTCTTTAACAGCTCCAGCGCCGCTATAGTACTCGTAGAGATAGGCTAGTACACCTTTTGCCTCCACCTCGCTGGGAACGCTCATCGGCAACGGTATCTCCCACGCTTCACCCCTCGGCTTCGTAGGTGGTCTCCACTTGCGTTCGAGAGAGGGTGTTATCAAGCGTGAAGCAAGGTACGAAGGATACGCTACGGCGCCCAGTGATGCACCTATCACCGTCAGGGTTCCCACTACTGTGAAAGCGGAAGCGAAGTTGAATATGTGCTCTGAGGGTAGAGCTCCAGCGATGATCATCAGCTGTGTGAGACC
>JANXEW010000061.1 GCA_025057995.1 Thermofilaceae archaeon
TAAAAAACAAAGTATTTTACCCTTTGAGGAACAACATGGTACGAGTTTACACGTGTAGCTTTTGCGGTACAGGTATACAACCAGGGTCAGGCATGTGGTACGTGAGGGTAGACGGAACAATATTGAGATTCTGCTCGAGTAAATGCTTTAAAAATGCACTCAAACTGAGAAGAGATCCTTCTAAACTTAAGTGGACTTTAGTTTATGGGAAAAAAGAGGCATCAAGGACCTTACGCGCATCGTCACGCTAATTTTAGTTGCAGCGAAATATATTAAACACCTAGTCTTTTAAGGTTTGTAGCCCCGGTTGTATAGTCTGGCCTAGTAGCTGGTATCTAGCTAGAATGCCGGCCTGTCGAGCCGGAGCGCGCGATAGCGCACGGAAAACCCGGGTTCAAATCCCGGCCGGGGCGCCATGTCTTTAACAATTATCTATCTTTACTTAAAACTTTGACAAATTTGGTAAATTGAGTAAATATTTATTGACTATACTTGATTTAAAATGTTAGATAGGCAACATCTTCAAGATCTAATGTTATGCTTGCAAGTTCTTCGGCAAGGGTAGCGCCGTAATCTTCAAGGAGGATTAATGATGCCGCTTTTGGGGGTATAATTCCCTGCTCAGTTATTATAGCATCTATATAGTCTGGTGGGGTTACATCAAAGGCGGGGTTCCTAACTTTTAAGTTAGGTCTAGAAAAGATGAGAGTCTTCGGCACTATTTCTTCCCCTTCTCTCTCTTCTATGATTACAGGCTCACCCAGAATGGTAGCCGGACTGAATTTATAAGTTTCCGTAGCAATATAAACACGAACACTGGCTTCATATGCTGCTAGGG
>JANXEW010000062.1 GCA_025057995.1 Thermofilaceae archaeon
GAAGAGAAAAAGGCTGTGTCGACCGGTGGTCTTGATTTGGCCACCGCGAGCAGGATGATTGAAAACGTTGTGGGGATTTTTCCGCTGCCTCTCGGGGTTGCGACCAACTTCCTCATCAACGGAACGGATTATTTGGTTCCGATGGCCGTCGAAGAGCCGTCGGTTGTTGCGGCCGCTTCCAACGCGGCGAAGATGGCCCGTGACGGTGGTGGAATTTTCTCTTTTCAGGGGACGCAGTTGATGATTGGGCAGGTTCAGCTGATAGATGTGGTGAACCCCTACGCGGCGAAGATGGAGATTCTCCGGAACCGGGATGACATTTTGGCGAAAGCGAACGAGAAAGACCCCGTGCTAGTGAGCTTGGGCGGCGGCGCAAAAGACGTTGAAGCCCGCGTGCTTGAAACACCTCTCGGGCCCATGGTCGTTGTTCATCTCATCGTGGATGTCAGGGATGCGATGGGCGCGAACGCCGTCAACACCATGTGCGAAGCCGTGGCGCCTCTTCTCGCGAAGCTGAGCGGTGGGAAATTCAGGCTCCGAATCATCTCAAACCTCGCCGACAAACGGGTGGCGAGGGCTTACACGCGTGTTCCAGCCGAATCGGTGGGCGGCGTCGAAGTGGCGAAAGGAATCGTCGAGGCCTATCATTTTGCGAAAGCCGACCCCTACAGGGCCGCGACCCACAACAAGGGGATTATGAACGGGATCGACGCGGTCGCGATAGCGACGGGAAACGATTGGAGGGCTTTGGAGGCTGGGGCCCACGCCTACGCCGCCCGCACGGGAAAATACGAGCCTTTGACCGTTTGGGAGCAGACGCCCGAAGGAGACCTTCT
>JANXEW010000063.1 GCA_025057995.1 Thermofilaceae archaeon
CTGTGCAAGCTTCATTAAAAAAATGTGCGAGACAGGTCCCTACTACCTTTCAATTCTTTCCCAGTTGCTGTCCCTGGCGGTGCGCCATGCAAAATACCCCACCCTTTGCTTTCAATTCTTTCCCAGTTGCTGTCACATGAACAATTACACTCAATAATGCGTCCGCAAGTATCTTTCAATTCTTTCCCAGTTGCTGTTTGAGCTGGGTGGGAGTGGTGGTGTTGGCTGGGTGATGGTACTTTCAATTCTTTCCCAGTTGCTGTCATGTTCCACCGCTTACACCGCCTAAGCTACCCCCTCTACCTTTCAATTCTTTCCCAGTTGCTGTATGATATAATCATCATTGCTGCTGGTAATACCAGCGAGCTTTCAATTCTTTCCCAGTTGCTGTGATTTTGAAGCGTTGTTCTCGAGCGAGGGGAAAAAGATTGTCTTTCAATTCTTTCCCAGTTGCTGTTCACAGCGCTTGCTGTAGAAGACGCCGCTCTTTACTTGTCTTTCAATTCTTTCCCAGTTGCTGTTGAAGTCAGGCTTCTAATCATGTTGAAGATCGCTGAAAACGACCTTTCAATTCTTTCCCAGTTGCTGTACGAGTTTTGCAAAAAGAGAGCGAACGGTGCAGACGTCTACGTCATAAAGAACTTTCAATTCTTTCCCAGTTGCTGTCTTTTCTATATACTTCTTGCCTATTTAGCTAAACTCCCACTTTCAATTCTTTCCCAGTTGCTGTATGGGTAAGGCTGTCGGCGTGTTAGGCGACCCGGGTAGCGGCCTTTCAATTCTTTCCCAGTTGCTGT
>JANXEW010000064.1 GCA_025057995.1 Thermofilaceae archaeon
TTCCCAGTTGCATCCTGGCATTAGTAGCACTTTACATAACGCACGAAGGATGGGAAGACGTTACTTTCAATTCTTTCCCAGTTGCTGTATAAAAATATTCAACGTTTTCGTGTGTTTTATACGTAAATCTTTCAATTCTTTCCCAGTTGCTGTGCAGCCTTGTAGCTTCATCATCATTAAGTTCAACGTAGCCCCTTTCAATTCTTTCCCAGTTGCTGTTGGATACTAATAAATATACGTTAAGACTCCATTAAAGTATCCTTTCAATTCTTTCCCAGTTGCTGTACGAGGGAGACTACCGAAAAGGCTTGTGTTTTTCGACGCTTTCAATTCTTTCCCAGTTGCTGTCGTTGCTTGTCAACACAGATCTTCTGAAAGCTACAGCTTTCAATTCTTTCCCAGTTGCTGTAGTCCATGAGGGGCTGCGGTGATAGAGGCTCAACAGACGTTCTTTCAATTCTTTCCCAGTTGCTGTAAAAAAGCAGTTACTTTTGCGTTGGTTACTACGTGACTCATGACTTTCAATTCTTTCCCAGTTGCTGTCTGGGCTATAGGCATGCTTGACCGAGCCGCAAAAGGTGGAAAACTTTCAATTCTTTCCCAGTTGCTGTAGAACACTTTGCACAAAGCCACGACGAACTCGATAAACTACGTCTTTCAATTCTTTCCCAGTTGCTGTTGAGGACCAGCCGCAGACCCTCTTGTGTGTCAACTATACTTTCAATTCTTTCCCAGTTGCTGTATTGAAAGGATATCCATGACCGGGAGAGACTTGCCAACAGGCAAAACTGTTGTA
>JANXEW010000065.1 GCA_025057995.1 Thermofilaceae archaeon
ACACAGGCTATGTTTGACTTCTCCAAACACTGGAACCGTAGGGTCGCAAGCACCATTCTTAAAAGCTAAACGCTCGACAGCTAAACCTCCACTTACGCCGGGGAGAGCCCCTCCGCCAGCTAGAAGGTTCACTGAAAATAAGAAGTCTTTCTAAGGAAAACCTACAAAATCCCCGAACCAACCCGGGAACAAGACACCTTTCCACAGAACTCAAACATGCGCGACAACCTCGAGCTTCCTAAATTCCAAAAACTTCTAGTTTCTGAAGAGAAACTTTAAAAGCCTAGAATCAGAGTACTCCTATGGATGCAACTGGGAAAGAATTGAAAGCCTGAATACAGGCGGTAGTATCTCCTGTGTACCAGGTAGGATGCAACTGGGAAAGAATTGAAAGTCAGGCGGATGGACTAGAAAGCTCATGTTTAATACGTTAGGATGCAACTGGGAAAGAATTGAAAGGTCAATGTTACATCAAATAGTTTCTCTACTTGTTTCATAGATGCAACTGGGAAAGAATTGAAAGAAGATCGACTCAAGTATGAAATCGGAGTTGTTGACGCGTCGATGCAACTGGGAAAGAATTGAAAGTGCTGCAGCGAAGTCTATAGGGTTTCCGCGGAGGCTCGAGTTTATGATGCAACTGGGAAAGAATTGAAAGCTAATGTTAGGGTCGTCTACTCTATCCTTCAACTGGATATGATGCAACTGGGAAAGAATTGAAAGTGAAGAGTGGCAGATACGAGATTTTATTGCCACTGCGTTAAGATGCAACTGGGAAAG
>JANXEW010000066.1 GCA_025057995.1 Thermofilaceae archaeon
TGAAAGTCCCCCGGACCTGAGAGGGTAGTAAAAACGGTGTATTTATGTGATGCAACTGGGAAAGAATTGAAAGATTTCCTTGTTCCGCCGCCGAGCGGCGCGGAGAACGTAAACTTTCGATGCAACTGGGAAAGAATTGAAAGTCCGCTACTGTACACGGATAAACGGTAGCTGTAGCTGCCGATGCAACTGGGAAAGAATTGAAAGTTTTAGAGGATACCTAAAGTAATTTTGCGCGGCAATTAGATGCAACTGGGAAAGAATTGAAAGGTACGCTGCAGCTGCAGGAACATGTAATTCACGCCCAAGACAGCAACTGGGAAAGAATTGAAAGGATTTCAATTCGCCGCCCTCCTCGTAGAAAATTCGCACTTTTTGCACAGCAACTGGGAAAGAATTGAAAGGCGTTAAAACCCTCCCCGGTATACTAGCTAGGAAATCCTCCAGCTCACAGCAACTGGGAAAGAATTGAAAGGAAAGGGGTGGGGTCCATGCCACAACGCTTTTATACCAACAGCAACTGGGAAAGAATTGAAAGTTCCGAAACTAGTTCGTTATACCTTTTCCTATGGTCCCACAGCAACTGGGAAAGAATTGAAAGCGGGTCGTTGTAGCCTAACTCCTCGTACACTTCTTTAGGATGCAACTGGGAAAGAATTGAAAGAGAGATACTTTATGGTCCACTCGTCAGAGCTTGAAAGAGATGCAACTGGGAAAGAATTGAAAGA
>JANXEW010000067.1 GCA_025057995.1 Thermofilaceae archaeon
CAGCGCCTTTCAATTCTTTCCCAGTTGCTGTGCTGGTTCTGACGTGTGCGTTGCTTAACGCTACGACTTGCTTTCAATTCTTTCCCAGTTGCTGTAGAGGATTGCGGACTTGTTGAGAAAGTTTGCAGACTACATCTTTCAATTCTTTCCCAGTTGCTGTTCTTCATAAAAAGTGAACTGCGAAAATCGTCAATAATACCACTTTCAATTCTTTCCCAGTTGCTGTTTGGTACCGTCTTTAACAGTCTCTCTCTTCGTAGCCAAAATCTTTCAATTCTTTCCCAGTTGCTGTAAGCCTGACTTCAGCAGTACTGTTGACCACACCCGTGAGAGCTTTCAATTCTTTCCCAGTTGCTGTGGAACAATCTTTAATGAGACACATGTGTCATCTAAACTTCTTTTACTTTCAATTCTTTCCCAGTTGCTGTGCGGTTTCTCGTTGAAGCAAAGAATTTCAAGCGCTTACCAGGCTTTCAATTCTTTCCCAGTTGCATCAGTGGACCGTAATGCACTTTACACCTTCATGTGTAACGTACTTTCAATTCTTTCCCAGTTGCATCCCCCTCGAACTGATTGCAGGCAAGCCGGAGCAAGCTTTCTTTGGCGTCGGCTGGGCTTTCAATTCTTTCCCAGTTGCTGTTAAAGAAAGTTTGCATCATTAAAACGCGAGGGGTCCATCCCCCTTTCAAT
>JANXEW010000068.1 GCA_025057995.1 Thermofilaceae archaeon
GAAGATAGCTTATGAAGCTGGAGCAGAAGGGGTAATCCTACTGAAGAACCAAGGCGCACTGCCGTTAAGGGAAGAAGATAGGATAGCTGTCTTCGGCACCGGGCAGGTTGAGACCATAAAAGGGGGTTTAGGAAGTGGACACACTCATCCCAAGTACGTGGTATCAATCTTAGAGGGTCTAAGGGATAGGGGGGTAAGAGTCGATGAAGAACTCTCTTCAATCTACACTAAGTATGTAATGGAGAAGAGAGGGAAGGAATTCCTCGAAAAGTTTTACCGTTGCGAAGCATATCCGGAACCCATCCCTCAGGACATCGTAAACGAAGATCAAATAAGATCGTTCGCTGAACGCAATGACGCTGCACTTATCGTCATCAGTAGGACTTCAGGCGAGGGATGGGATCGATGGCTGGGTGAGGGCGACTTCTACCTCACTTCAGACGAGCGCGCTCTCTTAGCGAAGGTCTCAAGGTGTTTTCACGCTCTCGGTAAGAAGGTTGTCGTAGTTCTCAACATTGGAGCGCCTATCGAAGTAGCCAGTTGGAGAGACCAAGTTGACGCTATACTACTAGTCTGGCTACCCGGCCAAGAAGCTGGAAGAATAGTAGCAGACACACTAAAAGGAGTAATCAACCCTTCAGGAAAACTCCCAACCACATTCCCCAAAGAATACAAGGAT
>JANXEW010000069.1 GCA_025057995.1 Thermofilaceae archaeon
TGTCTTTCCAGAGGACTTCTTTCAATTCTTTCCCAGTTGCTGTTAGGTATGCTGTGTAGAGGTCTTCTCCGGTCTCCCTGTAACCCTTTCAATTCTTTCCCAGTTGCTGTGGCGGGTGGGGTATTTTGCATGGCGCACCGCCAGGGGCTTCCACTTTCAATTCTTTCCCAGTTGCTGTGTATACTATCAACGGGTACGTTAAAGCGACTGCGATCAACGCCTTTCAATTCTTTCCCAGTTGCTGTCCTGACAGCTGCCTGCAAAAATATGACGCCGTCATACAACTTTCAATTCTTTCCCAGTTGCTGTGCCCGGGGGCAAGGCCCTGACCGTCACCCCGCGGTCAACTTTCAATTCTTTCCCAGTTGCTGTTGGGGGGGAGTGGTGGTGTTGGCTGGGTGATGGTATGGTCTTTCAATTCTTTCCCAGTTGCTGTGACGATTTTCAGGAGATTTTGAAATATTTCGACGAATTAATCAAGACTTTCAATTCTTTCCCAGTTGCTGTACGCGTTGAACGCTACGCTAGGACCCTTGGCTCGACGCCTTTCAATTCTTTCCCAGTTGCTGTTCTGTATTTTTATGATTTTTTATATTTTTTATGATTTTTCCCCTTTCAATTCTTTCCCAGTTGCTGTG
>JANXEW010000006.1 GCA_025057995.1 Thermofilaceae archaeon
ACGTTGGTGCTTAACACTCACGAGACCTGGGTTCTCAACAGGCTTGACGACTGGCAGGTAAACATAATGATCGATGGACGCGCGTACGGTCCCGTTATTGCAAGTAGGCTCGCTAAGGCTAGAGTCGTGTCAGGGGCTACGGAGCACACGATCCTTAGCATACCGTTAGGCGAAGCCAAGGTAAGCTTCGTAGATGGAGGGGAGGGGGAGCCTGTCACAGGCTTGCTAACTCTAGATAGGCTCTACGACATCGTGCTTAGAGGTGTTTAACATGACTCGATACCTTTTCTATAAGCTTAAAGGTTTGGCGAGCGACAGGAGCGTTTTGTTTTGGAGCGTCGGGTTTATGCTATTCTGGGCGGTGATGTGGGTTTACGTGTTTACTCGAGTTGACGAGCCTCGACCCCCGAGGGAGGTTTTAGAGTACGTTTTCAAGGTTAACGCAGCGCTCGCTTACACTTATCTAGGCGTTCTTTCAATGGGTTCGCTCGCTATTGGTCTCACTCAACACAAGCTTGTATCGTCCAGCGCCGCCGCATTCGCCGTACGCTTTACGAAGTTAAAGCCCTTTAGATACATGTTGGAAGACTTCGTCGCCGCTGTAGTGGCGCTCGTCTACTATGTTTCAGTCACCGTTTCAGCTGTGATCTGTTTGACATACCTGAGGTTTAAGGTCGTCGCTCTACCTGAGAAACCTCTAGAGTTGTTAGCGTACATGTTATTGGCGGGCTTTACCTGGTACTGGCTCAGCTACCTGCTAAGCTTAGTGATGCTCGTACTCCGAAAACCGAGGTCGCAACCCCTAGGCATGATACCCTTGATAGTAGGGTTCGGTATCTACTCTACACTCTGGCTTGATCCAGGTAGCGTAGTCTACGTTATACCCGTAGCTCCTCTGGCTCCACTTATCGTCAGCGCAGCGTCGGGGGTGAAACCAGTCACGGGAGGTTGGTTCTACGCGCAGCCTTGGCGTGTCTCTGGAGCTAACGTAACCACTATAGAGCCGCCGTTGGCCCTAGCGGCAACTTGCGCATGGGTTTTTCTACTGGCTCTAACGTCTCTTCTACTCATGAGAAGGGTCAGCGGAGTGCCCGTCGAGGAAGCGGTACAAACCGGATAATAAACTAAGATAATTTATTTTTCTTATGATTAGCTTTTCTTCCTATAGAATCTGATGAGAGATCGAGGGAGGCTTTACGAGTACGAAAAATAGGCGGTTAAGAGAGTGCAAAGGCTTTAAAGGTAAATAAGGTGTCGTACAGTGTTTAAACTTCTTCAATGTCTATGGAGCTTAACGTTTTCTTTAATAAGCTATAAGCAACCAGAGGCAAACAGCTGCTAGGAGAGAGCTGGCCACGATCTCCATGGTCTTTAGAGTTTTCTCGCTACGCATCTTCTTTAGGCTTTTTGCTTTAATGCTCAAGAGCGTTACAGCGATGGCTAGCACGGCGAGGGGGCTGACGAATATGAAGTTGTATGCTGCAAGCAACAGGTACCTTTGCAAAGGGTCTTGTAGCCTGGATAGGACGCCGGCGAACACTATGTAGGGTCCGCTTGAGCAGGGTAGTAGCGTGAAGCTGCAGATTGCGCCTAAACCAGCTGCTCCCAAGGGTCCAGTGACTCTGTTTAGAGTATCCTCTGTAATAGCTTTCAGCTTCTGTGGAACGGGCGACTTAAACCCTCCCTTGAGGTTCGAAGCTATCGAGTAGACGCCGACCGTGAGCCCTACGGCTGAGAGGACCTTGATAAAGTACGAGGGGAGGTTGGCGGTGATCAAAATCAAACCGGTGCCGAGGAGGTAGTAGCAAGCGAAGACTGAGGCTAGGAAAGCGGCCGCAGATAAAACCATCTTCCGAGCGCCGCCTAAGACGAGGATCATCATTAGAAGCGCCGTATAAACTGCGAACGTGCAAGGGTTTACGCTGTCGGCAGCAGCTAGGGGGATTAACAAGGCTACGACTTCAGTTAAACTCATCCCCCTTTCCGGTAAAGCAAGTCCGGAGCCTTTCAACCTATTGTCAACTATCGACTGTACGCTTGAGACTACCGTATCGTTGGTGACTTCGAATACTCCCTTGCTCGACCACACTCTTAATCCTCTAGATCTGGAAGCTTGATCTACTATCTGTTTTAATCTACTGGCGTTACATAGCCCGACTACAACCCCTCTAACTTCCCCATCCAATACGATCGCGAGGGTCGGCACGAAGTAACCCCCCTCTACATCGCGAAGGTTGAGGTTGTCGTAAAGGCTCGTGAACTCTCGCACGTTAGATTGGTTCTCCATCAGTTCAACGTATAAGAAGCGTATTACGCCTTCACTTTGTAACTGTTCAAGCGTCCTCTTCTGTTCTGCGCAAGCCTTGCAGAGGCTTTCCCCGTACTCGATTACTACCACTTGGTTGAGTTGAGCTACCCCCGTGGCTAGTACCATGATGAATAGAGTTGTCGCAACGAGCATAAGGCTTCGAGACAGCATCAGAAGGTTCCCCATGACACAGGTATATCAAGTTTTTCGATCCGATGGGGGAAAGGCAAGCGGTTAGTCAACTGTTCCCTAAAGAGGAAACGTTTCGGTATATTGACCCTTGTTAATGGACTAGCGCGACAGACGGTTGCCCACTGGGCTAAACTTTACGTGACACAGACGTTAGTAGCACGGGGTTGGAAAACTTTAGCGTGAACTTCTTTAAGGGCTCTTCGACCATCAACCAATGAAGCTGTTACTCGTCTTACTACTGCTTTTCCCTCTCGTAGCCCAGGCTAAGCCGACGTACGTCAGCCAGAACTTCGAGGTTTACGACCGTTCAGGCGCTGGGGTAGCATACGCTCAAACCGTCTCAAGAGCCTTTGAAGAAATACTCTCCTTACTCTCGTCGAGGGGGGTTTCCTTAGCTTCCCCTTGTTCTAGCTCACGATACGTTGTGAACGTAGTTGAATTCAGAGGACAGGAGAAAGGTTACACGCGAAGCCAGTATATGGCTGACAGAGACGGTCGAGTTGTTTCAAGCTGCGTGTTGTGGATAAACGTTTCAAAAGGTTTGAGTGAAGTTTTGCTAAAACGCGTAGCTAGCCATGAGCTATTGCACGTTGCACAAGCGCACTACATAAGGTACATCACCATAGTTAACGCGTACCCATGGTACGTGGAAGCTTCAGCTGAAGGGATGACGAGCAGTCTCTTGAGTTCATGCTCATGGGAGGGCCAGTACTTCCAGTACACATTGTACAGTTACAACCCTTACTCGTTCTCAGGCTCAGATCAACGCTGCTACGCGTTGAGCGCCTTCTACCACTGGATCTTGTCCACAGGTTACGCTACGATGCCGGAAGCTTTGAGCAACTCATTCTCTGGAGACGTAGTTGAGCAGCCTTGGGTGAACTCAGCGTACGTCAGCTTCCTCCTCTCCCTAGCCAAGGGTATGATCGCGTGCGGGACTAGTTATCAACCACAGTTCACTAAAGTCTACCTACCCAGAGGCTCTTGGAGCGCTCAAGTGACTTTAAACGGGTTGAGCGCCGTATACTACAGGATCGAGTTACCTTCACCGGGTCCAGTCATAATCCAAGCCCCTAGAGACTTGGAAAGTAACTTAGCCCTCAACCAGCCTTTCACGACCTCCAATACTACGCTCCTCTTCGCGCTAGTCAACCCATCTCTAGCCACTAGGGTAGCTGATGTTACAGTAAGTTTCGAGCCGCCGCTGGAGGCTAGGATTGTAAGCGGGCTTTACGACGCTTGGAATCGAACCCTTACCCTCAAAATCTACGTGACCTACTCGGGTCAACCGGTCACTGGAACTATCTTTGTAAGCGGTCTACCAGCCGCCGCTTACCAAGGCTATGCGGTGGTCACTTTCAAGGAGATTGTATGGGAGGACTATAGCATCGAAGTATCCTATGCTGAGAAAAGGACGACAGTCTCGGTTAACTTGAGGAAGCCTTCAGTCGATATTGAAACTGAAACCCCCCTCTACATATCGAGAAACAGTAGCGGTGAAATCGTAGTTAGACTACGAAACAACGGCAATGTAAACGTAAAGACTGAAGTCTCCCTCTCCCCGAGTGCCTACATCAACTCTACAATAGTTCAGGTAGAAGCTAAACCGGGTGAAACTAAGGTGAACTTGCCCTTCAAGGTTACTCAAACACCGCAACGGTCAAGCACGTCGCTACTAGCTTGCTTCGGAGTCAACGAGTGTACGCAAGTACCTATAGAAACCGTACCAGTCAATATCACTTTAGTTAAAGCTACCTACGATTCAACATCTAACACGACTTACGTTGAAGCCGTCGCGTATCCACTCCCGCAAACTTTGAAGACAGAGATAAGAGGGTTAAAGGGTTCGGCCTCCTTCAGGAAATCCACTTACACGATCGGTACAGTCCACGTATCCTTTCCTCCACCTAAGGCATCGTTGACTGCTCAACCTCTGGTAGTAGCCCCTTCATGGGTCCTACTCGCCGTCAACGTCAGCTTCACAAACTCTAGCTCATGTCCAGCACACCCTTTAAACTTCAAGGTAAACGTGAACGTTAATGAGACACGCTTAGGTGTACTCGAGTTCCCGTGTGGGGGTGAAGCATCGATCTCATCAACTCTAAACGCCTCCTATAACAAGGATAGACCGATTCTAGCCTTACAGGGAAACAACGTAGGGTCATTTTTCGTCAATGTCCCGTTGCCGGAGCTAAATACTTCAGTCCTCGAGTGGGTGATCACCGACTCGGGCAGCGTAGTTAAAGCGAAACTTGAAGTGCGAGGTTCATGCAGGTACTTGCTGCTTGGACGAGTAGTTTCCAACGAGAGCATAGAGATACAGAGAGAACTAACCGCAGGTGAAATGCAGCTGGTAATCGACGCTGGGTTCAGAAACCTAACATTACCGATGCCTAACGTCAAGTTAGAGTTGTACATACCGAGGATCAACTTGTCTAACCAACCTGTCAGAGGACGGTTGAAGTTGAAGACCGTAGCTGAGGTTAACGCATACGTCGAAATACGACTCAACGGGGAAGTTCTAGAGCGCGTTCACCTCCTCAAGAAAGCTGGAGAAGAAGCTGACGTCCCCCTAACCATACGACCTGAGAAGCTTGGACAACACAACCTCACAGCACGAGCATGGTTCGCTTCCAGCGAAAACGTGTTCTTGTACGTAGATTTCAACGAGCTGAAAGTTCAAGCCCCCCAACTAGTTCTCGCCAGTAGAGAAGGTGATGTAAAGGTAACTCTCTCAGTTAACCCTCCTCTACCACTGCCGATAAACGTCTCCTTGATAGGTTGCGGACAGTCTCTTCGTAAGGAAGTTGAAGCCAACTCAACCATCACCTTAAGGTTTGACGAGGCGTGCACCTTAGAAGTTAAGGCAGAGTTCCTCAACTACACCTCTGTAGCGAAAGTCCAGTGGGATAAACTGGTTATAGGCTTCGACCATTTGCTTGGTTTAAGAGAAGGGACCCCCATCGTGTCCAACGGGACGCTGAAGCTGCTAGTAAGACTTTCTAATGGAACTAGGGTCTCTGCACGTTTAACAGTGAACGGTGAACAATTCTACGACGCTTCAAAACCCGGCTTCCACAACGTTAGAGTAAGCGCGGAGTATCTAGGTTGCGTAAACGAGACGTCGATCTCCTTCTACTCTGTACCCGAGAGACTATATTTGGAAGCTACGGAGCTGGTTGTAAAACTGAATAAATCAGGCTACTTGACCAACGTGCTAGATGCATCCATCGTAGACGGGCGGTGGCTTGAAATACAAAAGTTCCTTGAAACATATAATACTGCTGTTTCAAGAACAGCTTTCTACGATCCTGTCGCCTACATAGCAGCACGCTTAGCTGAGAAGTGGGCAAACGAAGGTGATTCAACAGCTCTCAACCTAGCTATAACCATGCTAAACTACGAGCTACTGATTTACCTTTCAGTCATAGCTATCACAGCTATCTTTATACTTAGAAAACGAGCTGTCGATAAACAAGTTAGACGTACGACTTCTCCTGAAGAAAACTAACGTAAAAAAAGGCTTCAACTGTAAATTTAGAGGCGAATGTTGTTCTATTAAAAAGTGGCCGGACGAGGATATGCAAGCTTGAAGGCGCATGCGGTGTAACACCGTTCTCCCACGGATTTATTGGTCCTTGAGCCTTAGCCCAGGGACCAATTTTATCCGCGAGACCTCGGCGGAACACCCTCGAGGCCTTCGCGCTTGCTCTATCCCCGTCCGGCATGTAAGTATTTGAAAACATGGTAAAAGTGCTTTATTATGAATGTTGAAAGTTTCGGAAATGTTAAATATTTTCAATATTTACCCTGTATTGACTGAAGTTTCTTAATCTTAAGGAAGGGGAGAAGAGCAACCATCCTAAGAGTCGCAGAAAGGGCAAACCCGTACCTAATCCCCTCCCATCCTTTCATTGCGATTAACTTGTCAGCTACAAACCCTCCAACAGCAGAACCTAGTGAGGCGGAGACACCTTGAAAAAGGTTCAAGTATGAGAGGTAACTAGCCTTCAACTCTGGGTCTGCTGTCTCCATTGCGTAAAGCGGTATCGCCACAGAACCTATCGCTACGAAAGGTCCGGAGAGTGCCTGCCATACGAAGATGGGGAGGGGGTCGTGAGCGAGCATGTACACTGTAGGGAACATTACGAGACCGGCTCTGCTGAAGACTATCAATGTTTTCAAGTTGCTGCCGTTGATCCGCTTAGCTAAAGCGTACTGTGAAATCATTGTCGTCGAAGAAGAAAGGATGTTCAGGAGCGCTAGATCTGATATTTTCATTAAGAAAACATAGCTCTGGGCTAGAGGGAACAAGGGCCAAGCTACGGCCATAGCGAACGAGTAAGCTGAGTTTGCTGCGACAAATGTTGTGAAGGTTTTATCTTTGAAAACCTTGCTGGTCGCTAATAAACTTAATTGTGTCGTCTGCCTCCTAATCCTCCGCTCGATGCTTAGCATTGAGATCCAAGTGAAGGATGCAGCTAGACTAATCAACCCTGAGATGATGAAAATGAATCTAAGTGTTTCTAAGTTAGGGTTCCAAGAAAAGGTGAGAGCGAAAACGGGTAACGCCACAAGCTGCGCTGCGAAATTTACGTTACTTAAAATACTTCCTCTTTCATCGCTACCGAAGATCTCGGCTATTAAAGCCGTGAGAGCCAGCCCAGCAACGCCTACAGCAAGCGCTCTAGCAGTGATCAATCCAACAAGAGCATACGGGTTCAACGTAAGTGGTATGACAAGCCACAATAAAGAGGCTGCAATAGAAGTAGCGAGGAGAAGAGTAACGTGTCTACGTGTCCTATCCAGCCAAGAGCCTGCGAAAACTTGCGTGATGGTAGGTAGAGAGTTGACCGAGAGTTGAAGTAACCCTTGTAGAGCGCCTGATCCGCTCAAGGACGCAAAATAGTAACCTATGTATGGTGCTGAAAGGTTGTCAGCCAGAGAAGCTAGAGATTGACGTATATACAAGATCTTCCGTTCTCTGTTGTTTCTGCTGTTCACGTAGCTTGCTCGATGAAGCCTTCCTGAAAAGCTTAACCTCTTTTACGTTACGAGATCCGATAAATTATATTAACTCACCTTCCACCTAGGCATATGAGTTACGTTCATGGATTCTTCAGGATGTTTACTGGTATACTGAGTGATTACAAGCGTAAGGGTTGGATTGATCCCAGCTGGCTTGGCGACTGGACTATGACCTCGAGGAAAGGTTTGCATCCGATTTTGCAGGGTTTAGCTGCGGAAGTCGCCGTGGAAATGGGTTTTCACCCTTTCATGGAGGAAAGGTGGGAGCTTAGTATCGGGAAGACAAGGAGGCGTGCAACTTTCGACTTGACGTTGAGAGGTGAGAATAGGCCGACGATCGTTGTGGAGATAGACACGATTGATTCAGTGGGTTACGCTTCAAACGATCGCTACGTGCCTAAGTACGTTAAGAATAATGAGGAAATATTTAAGAATAAATTAGTCAAACCAGTACTTTTGAAAATTTTGGTTGCACAGTATCCTCAAGTAGATGAACTTTTACACGTGTTAGTGCTACCCCTCTACGTTAGTAAGCCTGCGCCTTGGCGTAGACTGGATTCTAGAAACGCATACTCGACATACCAACCGCGTTATCTAGCTGAATGTAGGGATTCGCCTAAACCCTACAACCTCTTGATCCTCAACGAGGAAAAGACGGAACTTTATATAAACGGCAACTTTGTATCTAGAGAAAGTTGGTGAACCTAAGCCCGTGAGGAATCTTGAAGTAAGGTTGCCGATAAAAACTAAACAGGTTCAGATGCCTTCTTAGTTTACCCTTTACGCGTTAGCTCCCCCATAAAACAAGCACGGATCCGCGTCTCTATAAATTCCCCGGGTAAATCTAGCATCAAGATCACCTGATTTTTCCAACAACCTTGGAAGCAACTGTTTACGTAAGGCGGAGTTGCTGCCGTCGTGCTCAGTAAAGTAGCGCCAGCGTCACGTAACTTACGATGCCCTCACCAAAAGCTCCCGTACTCCCTTGAAGTCGACTAGATTCGTATGAGCGACCCTTTCAACTTAATCAAAATGCGATTCCGAATCTTGCAGCTTGCTTAGGCTCTTCAGCCAAAGACCTTCCGTGTGCTCTACTTCAGGTATCATGTACTTAAAGACTATAAGTCTTTCAAGGGTCAACCTCTTCCCAACGCAACCTATAGGACCCTTGTTGTCTCACTAGTCACGTGTTATCCTCAGGCGTTAAACAACGGAAAATCTTGTCGAGTAGAAGTGCCAGAGCTAGATAAATGATAGTAACCGTTATGAGAGGTGTCCACGTATCAAAGTAGAGCGACACGTATGTCCTAGCAGCGGATAAAAGCTCGTAAACCCCTACGAGACCGGCTAACGTTGAGATTTGGATTACGTAGATGGCTTCATTCGTAATGACGGGCGTCATACGTCTAAGCAGGCGGGGTAAAACCACGTATCGGATTTCCTGAAGCTTACTCATCCCGAGGCTTCGAGCCGCTAAGATCTCGCCAGCTATGGAAGCTAGAACGCCCGTTTTCACGTACTCTGATATGTAAGCTGAAGAGCACATCGCTATAGCTACCGCTGATGCTGTAAAGGCGTTCAACGTTAAACCTAGCTCCGGCAAACCGTACACGAACGCAAAGATTAGAGCTAGGAGGGGGAAGCCTCGCAGAACATCTGCTACCGCGTCGAGAAGTCTTGAGAAAAGTGATCGGGTGTACGCTCTAGCCAACCCAAGCGCGAAGCCTAAGCAAACAGCCGGTGGCAGTGATAAGGTTAGGAGAGCGACTGTGTTAAAGAAACCTCTAGAGACGAGCCAGATCAGATGTTCAAAAGGCGTCAACACCGAGCACCCTTAAATCGCTCGCGAGAGCTTGGACGAAGGATCTAGTTACCCCACTAAAATGAGAAAGTGAACCGTTCACAAGCTCATCGATCCTACCGTTAAAAACTAGCTTCCCGCTTGAAAGCAGGTAGGCTTCCACAGGTAGCTTGGCGATCAGTCTCACATCTTGCGTTGCGATGAGGCTGGTTACTCCGGCTCGTGCTAAATCCTTTATAACTGCTATAACCTCGCTAGCTCCCAAGGGGTCCAAACTCGCCGTGGGTTCATCAAACAGGACTACATCAGGCTCCATCGCCAACGTTCTAGCTATAGCAACCCTCTGACGCTGGCCTCCGCTAAGTTGGCTAGGGTATCTATTCCAAAATTCAGCTCCAATACCCACGAGATCTAGATTTTCCTTAGCGACAGCTTCAGCTCTGCTTCTCTGATACTTTCTAACAACTTTAAGACCTACTGCTACGTTTTCGAGAACAGTCATATGGTTGAAAAGATATGCCTCTTGAAAGATGAGACCAACCTTCTGCCTTACGATCTCTACTTTAAAGCCAGGCTTTGAGATTAAGGTTCCATCCAGGTATATTTCGCCTTCATCGGGTAAATAGAGTAGATTAAGGCACCTCAACAACGTAGTCTTACCGGAGCCGTTGGGGCCGATGAGCAGCTTAACGTCGCCTCGGCGAAGCTCTACTGAGACACGATTTAAGACTGTTACGCCTCTGAACCTCTTAACTACACCCTTGGCTTGTAGAATCACCTCCATAGCGTGACCTCCCCTGAGCCCACGGTCCCTGAAACAGGGAATCTCTTGTAGAGATACCTTGAAGCGTAAACGAAGAGGGTTGAAGTCAGGTAAATGATTAAACCAGCTAGAAAGATCCAGATGAGAGAGTAACCAGTTGATATACTTACGTACCTAGCTCTCGCAAGCGAGTCAACTACCCCTACCGCCAGACTTTGAGTAGACTCTTTTAAGAGAGAGGAAAACTCGTTCGTCAAAGCAGGCAGCGAGCACCTTAAACTTTGAGGCACTATCACGTACCTTGCAGCCGTCAGTTTGCTCATACCGAGGGCTAAGGCTGCAGCCAACTGATCTCCGCTAGCTGAAGTTGTCCTAAGGATTTGCGACTGAAATGCAGAGGTTCGAAGAGTAAAAGCGAGGATGCTAGCTAGTAGAGGGTCCCTCGTTAACCCGAGCATAGGCATGAAAACCCAATACACGAGAGCAAGGAGAACTAGAGGTGGAATCCCTCTGACCAGCTTAACATAGGCCTTAACCATGGAAAGAGCGTGCTCTGAGGCAATTGAGGCCGTGAACATGACCGATGCGACTGTCAGACCAGCGAAGAATGAGACTGACGCTATTATTAAGTTAAACTTCATCCCGTCGAGTATGAGAAATATATAGCTGAGTAGCTCGCTACTCAAAAGTTTCACCTAGTCCAAGTTCCATTTCTTAAGAAGTTCAAGCCACTCGGGTCTCTCCATGAGCTGTTCTAAGGCTTTATTTATACAATATCGAAGCCATTTATCTCCCGGTCTCGTAGCGATACCGTAGGCTTGCAAGGGTCCAACCGCCCCCACTACTCGAACCTTTGCAGCCAACTCAGGGTTTCGCTTGAGGTAGGGTTGAATGAAAGCTGAGTCAAATATCCCCGCTTCCGCTCTACCCTCTATGACGGCCAGCAGCGCTGCTGGATATGATTCCAAACTCAATTTCTCTATTCGATAACCTCTAAGTAAAAACTTTTCAACTAGTTTATCAGCAGTAGAACCTGTCTGGACGGCAATCCTAGGGTTTGATCTGAGAATCTCTCCAACGTCCCTATCGTCTCCAGCTTTTGTAACAAGGTAGTGGACGTAAGTGTAGTAGGGGAGGGAGAACCAGACTCTCTGGGATCTCTCCGCGGTGATCGTCATACCCGATGCTATGACGTCAACGTCACCTGATTCCAAGGCTTCTACTATGGTGGCCCAGTCCCACGGTTTGAACTCAGGCTCAAAACCACAAATCCCCCCTATTTGTTTCATCACGTCAACGTCGAAACCAACTATAGATCCGTTCGGGAGCAGTTCGGTGAAAGGTGGGTATTGGGCGTCGAGGCCTACGATAACCCTCGGTTTCTCAGCTTCAGTCGGCGGGTTGGAGAACTTTCCAGCTTCTACGAGACAGTCTAAGGAGCTTGGGGTAGAAGCTTTTTCGAGAATATAGAGAGTTGAAATCCCTAAGATCAATCCGATTAACATTCCTATCGTGAACACCATCCCGGTTTTCATCGCTCCCACGAAAGTGGGATAAGCGAGGTACCTTTATAAATCTTTCCCGTTGATTGAGCCTAATGGCACAAGTTTACGACTTCGCTCAAATGGATTCGAAGGGTAGAGTCTTCATACCTTCCAAGGTAAGAGGGCTCTTGAACATTAGAGAAGGGATGCGTTTCATGGTCATCGCCGATTCAACTAGGTACGAGATAAGGCTTGTTCCAATAGCAAACGAGAAAGCTCTCTTGTTCAAGATTACCCTTAGAATGGTTGACGTCGTCGGCTCCCTTTCTAAGGTCCTCGATGTTGTTGCGAGGGAGGGAGTCGACTTGCTTCTAACCCAATCAAGGACGATAAAGCGAGGCGAACTGGCAGAATGGGTTGCGATACTCGATTTCAGTAACGTGAAAAGTAGCGTTGAAGAAACGGTTCAACGTCTTAGAGAGCTTGATGTAGTAAAGGAGGTGATGCTTGAGAAGCTTTAGCTCGAGTAGAAAAAGGAAGCTTAACGAACACAACCCGCTTTTTGCTCGAGTTTAGCCTTAGATTTCTCTCGCGTTTACCTCCTATCGCCTACTTTACGTTTTCAAGCCATCGACGGTATAAGTCGACTCTCAGAAGGTTTCTCACTGGTAAAGCCTCACGCGCTTTCTCAAGCTCCCCCCGGTCGAGCTCAAGCTCGATCACGGCTTCCCCCTCCCCTAACTCAGTTAAAGTGTAGCCCCAGGGGCTTACGACTACGCTGTGTCCGATAAAGTTCTCACTAGCCTGATTGACTGCTAGAAGGTAGGAAACGTTTTCATGCGCCCGAGCTTTCGTCAACGAGATCCACTGTTCCACTTTGTAGGGACCCCTGTACCATGCTGAAGGGACTACAAAGACTTCTGCGCCCCTCAGCATCATAGCCCTAAACAACTCTGGGAACCGTAGGTCGAAGCAGACGGCCAACCCGAGGTTGTAACCTTCGACCCTCGTTACAACCGGTTCGGTACCAGGCGAGAAGACCCTAGACTCCTTGTAACCATACGCGTCGAACAAGTGGACTTTCCTGTAAACCGCTGCCACCCTACCCTTGTCAGCTAGTACAGCCGCATTGAACACACGCTCCCTCTCGCGCAAGAACATAGAGAAGACTACTGCAAACCCCTTCTCCCTCGAGATATCGATCATACGCCCGGCGAACTCGCCATCTAAAGGTTCAGCTAACCCAGTTACGTAGCTAGCGGTTACACCCTCCCTGCCTACCCCCATCAGGTACTCGGGAAACACGTTTAAGTCGGCTGAAGAAGACTCAAGCATGGAGCAGATCCTTCGCAGATTTTCTCGCTTATCTTCGCCTGCTCTCACTTGAAAGACTTTAACTCTCATGAGCTCCACCCACTCCACTCTTTTCTACTGTCGTACGCAGTAGCTCGTACACGATACCTGTCGCCATAGTTGAGTAGAAGATAATATCGAAGAACGGGTAGATCAACGATCGAGACCCCCTACCTTTAACCAGGTAGATGATCGAAAGCGCTGCGTAAGCTGCCGGACCCAACGTTAAAAGTTGCCATAGACCGGATATTGCGAAAACTAAAGCTAAGAGAAAGTAAACGTGTAAAGCCGCTGCGCCGAGCACCCCGTAGAACGCAAGCGGCGCCCTCCTATGTTTCAAAAAGAAGAGACAATGCCCCCGCCCGTAGCTGAAAGCCCTTTTCAGCATCCTAGATAGACTTCCCGTATGGAGGTGCTCCACCCGTATCGATGGAGTAGCGTATACTTTGAAACCTTTCTTACAAAGCCTCCAAAGTAGTTCAACTTCATCGTAGCCGCCTCTAATGCTCTCGTCGAAGGGGTTGCTTAATAACACCTCCCGCTTGATGGCGAGGTTGTTCCCGTTCGGTACCCTCACCTTGTGGAAGTTCTCTAGTGTGATCTCGATTTGCCTCGTGTAAACGGTCATCATCGGCCAGAGGGCTTCGTTATAGTACTCAGCTACAACGTTCCCTCGAAGCACAGCTGCCGTTAAAACAGAGCCTCCGACTACAGCTGCCTCAGGTACAGTCTCGAAGAACTTTTCTACGCTCTCAAGCCAGTCGACTGGAGCTATACAATCACCGTCTGTGAAGGCTATCACGCTACCTTTGGCTTCTCTAACGCCAGCGTTCCTCGCCACGTTTATTCCAGCTGGAGGGACCTTGAGGACTCTCACGAAAGGGTACCGTGAAGCAATCTCCGGCGTCCTATCGTTTGAACTGTCGACGACCAACACCTCAAACCCCCTAAAGCTCTGACGGGCTAGCGAGTCGAGAAGCCGCTCAATCGTGTCCTCGTTGTTCCTAGTTGGAACGACGACCGAAATCACGTTCTCCCATTCGGTAAGACTTATTAATTGCGAACGCTCGCTATACACGTGATGAAGGTTTCTGGTACTGAAGCGTGACGAAAGCTTGATTAGCTGACAGACGACCAAATACTTCTAGACTCTAGGGGCCGCAACAGAAGCCCTGATCCACCTCTTGTAACGTTTAACGCCAGTGGGTGACTGCGGCAACCGTAGCGCTTGCTGCGATGAAGATTGCACCCGCGTACTCTAATACCGCTACTGAAGGCCATCCTACAGCGACTTCTATCAAGTAACCGAGGGGTGCTGGCGTTATGCCTAGCAGAAGCTGTGTGAAACCCGAAGCCCGCCGTTTCTCAGCTAGTAGCGCCAAACCGAGGGAGGTGGAAGCGAGGTACGATTGGACATAAAACCAAGTGGATACGAAAACGTGGGGTCGCGTGCCACTCGGGTAGACCCCTACAAGCGCTAAGAATATGCCTGCAGTAAAGTAGAGTCCACTCGCAAACCCTGCTCCCTTACTCCTCGATGAAGCGAGAAGCCCGAGCGAGAAGAGGCATAGAAAACCGCCGAGGAGCATCAAGCCGTAATTATAGATCCAAGGGTCAGTTGCCTTAGGATCGCCTAAATCGCTAAAAGCGTGCTCATAGAAGTCGAACCAGGGGTTACGTAAAACCGACGCAGCTACGATGAAGTGGAAAACAGGAAAAGCTAACGGTCCTAGCAGCATAAGCGCCTTCGCGAGAGCTTTTCCAGCCACAATCCTCCCTCGAACACGAACGTAAAAAGGTAGCCTCAGAACCGGTGGAGGCCGCTCACCGTTCGCCGACGTGCAAAGTCCTCACAGGCTTAACATGTCAGTAATTGAACATTATTTGAGCTTCTCGCTCGAGATGCTTGTCTCGAAAATCCCTTACCGCGGGTATAGAGTCGAGAAAGTTTGAAACAAGGAGCATGAGGTTACACGTGAAGATTTTTTTGTCTCGACCTTCGCACTATGCCCTCTAACGTTTCTGGACTCTCGAACCGCTCGAAAAAGTGTAAAGGGCAAAGATTCAGCCCGTACAGGGTTTATAAGACCGCTAGAGAGCGGAGAACCTCCAAGCTTGAAAGCTAGTTTCAAATATTCTAACGACAACTCGCGCTATGTGACGGGTGATGAGTTCTTCGAGCGGCTTCGGAAGATCGTAGAACCCTACTATAGGCATGTTCACCACGATAAGGGGCATGTAGAGCGAGTCTACAAGCTGGCTTTAAGGATCGCGAGCGAGTTGAAGGAGCCCGTTGACTTAGACGTGTTGAAGGCTGCCGCTCTACTACATGACATTGCCCGGTCGATGGAAGACGAAGGTTTAGTCGACGATCACGCTGTTGAGGGGGCTAGGGTCTCGAGAGAGCTTCTCCGCAAGCTACAGTTCCCCGAGGAGAAGGTCGAGAAAGTAGCCTACTGTATTGAAGTCCACCGTTTCAAGAACGACGTGAAGCCTGAGACGATTGAAGCGAAGGTCCTCCAAGACGCTGACAGGTTGGACATGCTGGGTGCAGTCGGTCTCGCAAGAGCTTTCGCTAGAGGGGGTTGGGCTAACGTACCTTTGCACGATCCACAAGTCCCGCCGAAGGAAAGGTACGACGGCCATTCAGCTACTGTGGTCAACCACTTGTACGAGAAGATCCTAAGGATTAAGGATACGCTCCACACGGAACCTGCGAGGAGGATAGCCGAGGGTAGGCACAACTTCATAGAAGAGTTCCTAGACCGTTTCTTAAAAGAATGGGAAGGGGAAATTTGAAATCTACGGGGGCTTCTACAAGCTGGCTCCCGCCAGCATATCCGCTCTCGCTCTCATGAGCTTCCTCAACGCTTCAGCATCCACGGGTATCCTTATCGCAAGGAGAGTAAAGAAGACGAAGGAGGAAAGCCAAGTGACTACACTGATCCAGAGTATAGCTTCACCCAAACCCATAGTAATAGACAGTAGTCCGGTCAGCCAGGGGCCGAAAGCACTGCCGATGGTCTCGAAAAAGGATTGATACGAAGCTGCACTGGATCTAAGCTCAGGCTCGGTAACGTCTCCCCATATGGCTGACACTTGGGGTCCGGGCTGCGGCATCAGGAAGGCCGTGAGAGCGCCGAAGACTAGGAAAAGAAGATCGTTTCGCGAGCGCATCGCAAGATAGAGGAACAAGGCTGCGAGGACTACGACGATCGCACCGTAGACAGCCCTGCCGCGAATGGATCTCTTGTATACGAGATCCCCCATGTAACCTGAGAAAACGTTGCCTACAGCCATTGAGACCAACCAGATGACCATAGTGAGCATCACGCTTTGTACACTCATCCCCCGCTCAGTCTGCATGTATGTTACGATCCAGAAGGCTATGACAGCCCATGGGAACTGGCCGAGGAAGCCGTAAAGGTATAGCAGGAGCAACGACCTGTTCCTCAACAGTTTAACGAGATCCGATACCTTAACTTTGAAGACATCCCTAGTCAATAAACCCTTTAGCTCGGGCTCGCTGCTTCCGCGGGGGACGTCCTTCACGAAGAGGAAGGCTAAGATACCCGTTACTACTCCAATTGAACCGGTGATGTAGAACGAGTACCTCCAAGGGAGACCTGCTGAAATGATTGACAAGGGTAACACAGTCCCGAGGATTGCGCCCAAAGGTGCACTGATCTTAAGCAAACCTAAAGCTGTAGCGCGTTTAGATGGTTCAAAGTAATCTAGCACTAGACTGGACATGCCCGGTGGAGCTGCGTCGTCGACGGCAGTCGAGATCCTAGTGACAAGAAATTCAGTGAAGTTCCTTGAAAGCGCGTTTATCAGTGAAGTGAAACCCCATATCGTAGCGGTTAAACTCACTAGAAGCCGTCTAGAATACTTGTCATAGAAGTAGCCCCATAGCGGGTACAGGAAAGCCGAGAGGAGGAGTGTAGCTGTGAACACGAAGCCTAACTGTGGCCTATCGACTCCAAAGTCGTCCATGACTTGTTTCGCGACAGATGTGATCGTGAAACGGTCTGCGTAATGGAATATGAGGAACGTCACAAAGAGGGCTAGAGCCGCAGCTCTGTAGCCCATGGAACCTAATCAAATGTCCATTAAATAAGCTTTACTAGAAGCTATGAAAAATAAGCGGCCGCAAACTCTATCACGCCTCCCGCGAGTCTAACGTCTTTCAACAAATCCAAAGTTAAAAAAAAGTTAGGGGAAGGCGGTACGCGACTACTTCCTTTCAGCCAACATCCTATCCAGCATCAACAGGCCGATCGGGTGATCCTTGAGTAGCTTAACCTTAGCCTGTAGCTCACTCGCGTTCTTTTCTTCCTCCACCTGCTCGTTCACAAACCATTGAAGGAAGTTTTCTGCAGCTTTATCTCCAGCCTGGCGCGCGAGGTCGACCATCTTCCATATACGCTTGGTGTTCTCCTCCTCAGCCTTCAAGAAGTCTTCGACAGCCTCTAACACCCCGCTCCAATTAGCTTTAGGCTTAGGTATGGTTTGAAGCTCGATCCTCCAACCGCGGTCAGCCATGAACTCGTATATCTTCATCGCATGTTCCAACTCCTCCCTAGCTTGAACCTTAAAGTAGTGCGCGAAACCTGTTAGAGAGATACTGTCGAAGTAAGCCGCCATTGAAAGATAGATGTAAGCGTTCATGAGTTCCTGGTTTAGTTGTCTGTTAAAATCCTCTCTCACTTCAACCGTATCCATACGTCATCACTCAACTATCATTAAGTTACATTAAAATCCTTTGCTAGGCTTTTACCCAATTTGATCTACGGATTCACCCTTAGGCTTGGAAGCTCTAACTTTCTTCGCAAGCATGTAAAGGGATACGGACGCTACGGCTACCGTTAAGAGAAGGAGTAGTAGGTCGTAGAGACCTACGCACACCTCCCCTAACGTTAGAGCTACGTCTAGGGTTACACTCAACTTTTCTGTACTTTCATCCTTCAGATTTAACTCAAAGGTCTGAACTTTCCCTCCCTTCGAAACCTTCAAGCTGTAAGCTCCGGCAGGTATCACGGCCGTCAAGCTACCGTCGCTCCCCGTGGTTCCAACAAGCTCAGCCCACCGGTTGATGAACCTAACCTCAACGTTAGGTAAAGGTTGGTTTAAAGCTCCTAGTACGGTGACAGTCACTTTACTGACTGGTTTAACCTTCACCACGTCACCCATGTTCACTTCTATGGTGTAGTTCAACGGTGCAGCTAACCACTGCTCGACAGTAAGCCGCGCCCTACGGCATCTTAGCTCAAGGAAACCGGATGCGTCTGAGGCAGCTCGGTACGATTGCCCATCTTCGCATGAGACGAACACTTGAGCTTGGGATAAGGGAGTGTCGAAGGGCGTTACAAGTTTCACGTTGCCGAGAACCTTACCCCACAGGTGTGCGCCAACTGTATCCGCTACGTGTGAGATGAGGCTTTCGTTCAATATCCGATGCTTTACTTCGCCCTCCGCGAAAACTATCAAAGCCTCAGAGCTTGAAGCTTCGTTTAGAAGGGTGGACAGCTGCTGAGGCTCCGTATAACCGACTACAGCGAGCCGGGGCTTGTTTCGAATGAAGTAGATAGTAAAGGGCACGTACTTCGTTCCACCTACTAGAGTTTCGTAGAGGGCTGAATACTCCTTAAAGTCCTTCTCGTTGAGAAGAATGTCTACGAACGTGAAAGTTATGTTAAGCTCCCTTAAAACCTCTTTTAAGTGTAGACAGTGAGGGCAAGTGTGCATCCCGTACTCAACTGCAGCCACTTCAAGGGGGAGGGCTACTGTCTGTTGGAGAGCGAAAGCTAAAACGACAACGGCGGTTACATGTTTGAAGCTCACGGGGTTGTTGAGCAGCATAGGATTTTAAGTGTTGCCTCAGCCCATTATACGAGCGAGTAGGTTAGAGGGTTTGAAACAACGCGTTCTCAAGCACGTGTACGAAGGATCTTCAAGCGAGGAGGTTCGCGGTCTCGAGGATCCTCTCCAAGCTTCGCGAAACTGATGTAGAAAACAGCGCACTAGGGTCGCCCAACGCTCTCTCTAAATCCCTGTCGTAAGGTAACCAGCCAAGGTACACTAGACCCCACTCAGCGGCCATCCTCTGAACGTTCACGTCGTCTTCGACGCGCATGTTCTCTAACACGCCGAGCACAGGCACCCGGGCGGCTTTCAACAGCCCGACGAGTCGAGAAACTGACGAGAGCGCAAGTTTCGAAGGTGTCGTGACGACGAGAGCTTCAACGCCTTTAAGCAGTCTAACGGCGTCGAGCAGTTCATCACCCGTGCCGGGGGGAGAGTCGACTACGAGTAGGTCTAGCTCCCCCCACCTTGTGACAGCGAGCAACTCGATTAAAGCTTCAGTCGCATCCCTCCCCCTGAGCGGGAGAGGTGCTGAACCCGCGAAGAAGTCCAAACTCATCACCTTTACGCCAGCCACTTCCACGGGGATGAGTCCCTTGTCCTCGAGTGGAGTACACCCACGGCAGCCGAGGACTACGCTTACCGAAGGTCCATGGAAGTCGAGATCGAGCAACCCGACGCGCTTCCCACGCTGAGAGGCTAGCAACGCGAACAGGGTAGAGATCAACGTTTTACCTACTCCACCTTTACCGCTGCATACGACGATTATCCTCTTAACTCCACCAAGTCTAAACGGTATCACGGCTAGCCTAGGGTCCATAACCGTCACCCGTTGGAGACTAACTCCTTTATCCATACGCCGCGACCTTTCACAACTCGAAAATCTGGGCTGCCGCAAGAGGTGCACTTAAGGAAGGCGTGAGCTAGTTCCGGGACGAAGTGTATCGCCTCTCTCTCCCTGTCGTTCAACAACGCGTCGTCCAGCCTCCACTCTGTCCCACAGACTTCACACTTGAACACGGCCGGCTCCACCTCAAACTCGACTTCAGCGGCTTCTAAGTCGGTTCCCCGCTTCAGTTCACTTATCGCGAACCTCAGGATCTCGACGTCAACATTCTGCAACTCGCCCAACACGACTTTCAAACTCTTTACAATCTTTCCACCTGCAGCTCTTGAAGCGGTCGCCAGAACGGCTTCCGCTAGAGCCCACTCGTGAACCACACGCGGCGTTCGAAGAGATAGTTAAAAGCTTTGACCGCAAGTTGGGGAGCCATTAACGCTACCGACGGCTAGGTAGCGTTAGCTAACATAAGCTCCCAACACACCTCACGTCTTTAAAATACGTGAAGACGTCATCGAGTAGCATGCTTCAGACGCTAGCTATGAGGAAGAGGTCCTACGCCGGAAGCACTCTGGCCACTCAGGTTCGGAGCCTACCGCAGGAGTTCTGTTACAGACTTTCAGTAAAGACTGAGCCCAACGGTCCTTTACGCATCGCGATTCTCCAGCTGGTATTCCAGCCTCTAGAAAAAAGACGCACTGCGCGAACCTCATCAGATAAGCGTAGAATGAAGGTTAAAAACCAGAAGCTTTCTTACGGTCCAAGGAGTGGAAAGTTACTGTTTGCTTAAGCTGGTTACTTAACTCAAAAAAAGGTTTTCTTTTGACGACAGCTGCCAGCTGACCTGGCTTAAACCTTGAGCTTGCCCATCATGGCGTCCGGATCTTTCAACGCGTGACCCGTCGCCACGAGTACTACGAGGTCGCCTTTACCTATCCTCCCCTCGCCAGCTACCCTCCTCAAAGCTGCAAGCGAGACTGAACTTGCGGGCTCTACGCCTATCCCTTCCTCCCTAGCGAGTAGCCTCATGGCGTCAAGTATCTCTCCATCATCAACTGATACGAAGAAACCTTTGGACTCTTCGACCGCGCGCATCGCCTTAGACCAGTTTACGGGCCTTCCGATCCTTATAGCTGAAGCTATCGTACGAGGGTCATCCACGAAGACCGGCTTCTTTAACCCCAAAGCCCAAGCCTTAGCTAAGGGTGCAGCAGCCTCAGCTTGCACACCGACCATCCTAGGAAGCTTGTCCGCGTAACCGAATGAGTAAAGCTCCTTGAAGCCCTTCCATATGGCGGAGATATTTCCCGCGTTCCCCACTGGAACTAGAACGAAGTCGGGTACTTCGCCAAGCTCCTCAACGACTTCGAAAGCCAAGGTCTTCTGACCTTCCAACCGCCAAGGGTTGTAGGAGTTGAGCGGATAAAACCTCTCCATCTCGCCTCCCATGACAGACTCTAGGACAAGCTCGAGGGCAGTGTCGAACGTGCCCTCCACCTCTCTGACTTCGGCCCCGTGGAGTAGAGCTTGAGCCAGTTTACCTATGGCTACGCCGCCCTTGGGCAAGACCACTAAGCACCTTAGTCCAGCCCTAGCGGCGTAAGCCGCTGCTGAAGCTGCTGTATTCCCGGTGCTGGCGACAACCACTCCATCTACGGATAAACTCTTGGCTATCGTCACGCCGACAGTCATGCCCCTGTCCTTGAAACTTCCCGTCGGGTTAGCGCCTTCAAACTTGACGTAGGTATTAGGTGTGTTAACTACTCTCTTCTCGTACAGGTTTGAAACCTTTATCAAAGGGGTCCCGCCTTCGCTTAAGGTCACTGGCCTTAAGTCGTCGCGCAAGGGTAGAAGCTCTCTATACCTCCATACTCCGAACCTTCTCGCCTTCGCTCTCTCCCAACTGAAATCTACCTCTTCCAACGTGGCTTCAAGAAGCGAGTAGCAGGAAGGGCAAGCAAACAGTTTAGGCGAAGGTGTATAGGTTCGTTTACATTCTATGCATCGAAGGCTTACTTCTCGCTTAAAGATCCCCTCCCAGAAGCGATCCCCGACTATGTTTCCATTAGGATCCCCAACACACCTTCTAGCATAAGGTTTAATAAAATATTCGTTTCACTAAAAATCGGTCACTAGTAAACTTTCTTCTTAAATGTCGCAAAAACTGCAAGAAAGTTTATATAAATATATTAGCGTAGGTTTCTCGTGATGCGTCTTTGTCAAAGCATTGGTGATAGACAAGGTTCCGGAGAAAGCTATTGAAAAACTCAAGAATGCCGGCGTAGAAGTCACTTACATCCCAGGTATCGAGAGAGAAGCCCTTCTAGAGAAGATAGACGAATACGACATATTGGTTTTCAGGAGTAGGCTTAGGATAGACCGGGAAATCATAGATAAGGGGAAGCGGCTAAAAGTTCTAGCTCGGTACGGCGTAGGGCTAGATAACGTTGACGTCGAATACGCCTTGAACAAACGTATTTCAGTCGTAAACGCGTCCACCGCTTCATGCGTGAGCGTAGCTGAGTTAACCCTCGGGCTTATGATCGCTGCGTCGCGAAACCTCTACCTTCACATGAGTTCTGTAAAGAATGGTAGATGGAGCAAGGGAGAGTACATCGGAGTAGAACTCTACGGCAAGACCCTCGGCGTCATAGGCTTCGGAAGAATCGGCAGTAGAGTCGGCGTATACGCGAGGGCTATGGGGCTGGAGATACTCGCGTACGACTCGAGGGACGTCTCTAGAGAAGTTGGGAAGTTGGGAGGGAGGCAAGTGGGTCTTGAAGAGCTGTTAGAGGAGAGCGACGTCGTTTCCTTGCACGTGCCTTTAACTCCGCGCACCTATCGCATGTTGAACGAAAAGACGTTGACTCTTATTAAGGATGGAGCCATACTCGTCAATACGAGCAGGGGTGAAGTCATCGACTGTAGAGCTCTACTGAAGCACCTCGACAGACTGGGGGGAGTAGCATTCGACGTGCTAGAGGAAGAACCCCCGAGGTCGCAACACTTGCTCGAGCTCATCAAACACCCGAGAGTCATCGTAACGCCTCACATAGGGGCTGAAACTCGTGAAGCTATGGAGAGGGTGGCTGACGAACTCGCATGTAGCATCTTGGAGGCGCTAAAGTGGCAGTAGAGCCCTCCCGAAACCGTTAACCAAGCTTTACGTTTGGAAAGCTTTTCAAGCAGTAGGTGAAGCAGACCCAACTCGCTCCTGTGGAGTCTGCTCTAGGAGGGCCGAAACCGTTCTCAGTGTTTTCGCGAGCTCTTCAACAGTTCTACGAACGTCGTTCACTTCGAGTTAAACTCTTTTACCAGGTAGAGATATGTGATGATGTGCCGGCAGAGTCGGAGATCGTTAACGACGTCTTTACGAACGGTGTTATCGGACCTCACTCTAGGATGCTTGGCCCCGTAGCCGACGGGGGTAGGATACGGTTTGTCACAACCCCCGGTTGCTGGGGTCCTATGCTAACCCCTACTTTAAGGGGAGGACACGAAGTGAACATGCCCGTGGCCGTGGAAGGGGTGAAGGTCGGCGATGCTGTAGCTATCCAGTTTGAAAGTTTAAAGGTCCTATCAAAAGCTGCCTCGTCCGGCGTTGATAGACCGGTTGAGGGGGCGTTCGTCGGCGACCCTTACGTTGCGAAAAGGTGTCCAGTCTGTAGGGAGCCTTGGCCCCAGTTCGAGGTCATCGGCACGGGGGGAGACGCTGTAAAGTGCAAGAAGTGTGGGTCTCCAGCTTCGCCTTTTAGAATGGTTCAAGGTTACACGATGGTTTTCGACGAGAACCGTAAGTTGGGCGTCACCGTCGGCTCAGAGTTGGCGAAAAGAATCGCCGAGAGGGCGAGAGAATACGCTAGTCTCCCACGGGCGTCAGCGCAGGTCTCGGTATTGACTCTCGGCGTAGCAGATATGCCGGGCGTCGCGACGAGACTTAGGCCTTTCCTAGGTCAACTCGGTTCCACGCCCGCAGTCGACATACCGGACTCTCACAACGCTGGCGACTTTGGGGCTTTCCTCATCAACGCTCCTCACCCGTACTCGATCACGAGGGAGCAGTATGAGAGAGATCTAACCGATGGACACCTCGACGTCGACTCCGTGAGACCTGGAAGTATAGTCATCGTGCCCGCAAAGGTTGAGGGGGCCGGCATCTACGCCGGGGACGCGCACGGCATGCAAGGGGATGGCGAAGTAGCTGGGCACACGACCGATATCACGGCTGAAGCCTTAGTCAGAGTAGAAGTGGTAAAGAACCTGTCCTTGGAGGGTCCGATCCTGCTTCCGCCCGAAGAGGACTTGCCCCCGCTTGCGAAACCTTGGCGCAAGGATGAGTGGATGGAGGTCAGGAGACTCGCTAAAGAGTTGAACGTAGAAGTGGAGGAGTCGGCTCCTGTACAAGTGATCGGTTCAGGTCCGACGATCAACGAGGCCGCGCAAAGAGGTTTTGAAAGGGCTGCAAGACTGTTTAAAATGAGCGTTGAAGAAGTGAGAAACCGCGTCACAATCACAGGTGCAGTAGAGATCGGAAGGCTGCCCGGCATCGTCCAAGTGAGCTTACAAGCGCCTTTACGGCTTCTCGAGAAACTCGGCGTAGCAGACCTTGTAGTGAAGCATTACGGCTTGCCCTACTAGAAGGGAATCCTACGTCTTGTGAGCGAAAACCCTCTTCTTTTTTTATGAGGACTTTAGACGGTATAACCGTTAGAAACTTCGATGTGTGTTCTGAGACTAGAACGAGCAATTGGTTCTACATCTTTTATCGCTGGGTCGCTAACCCAGGAAGCCTCTCACCCTCCCCAAGGTGATCCAGTGACGCTCCAAAGGGTTTAGCTCTAGTAGAGAACGGTAAGTTTCAGAGGGCTCAGGTTTCACGCCCATGATATCTAAGGCTTCGTCAACCTTGCCTACGATGGAGTCGTCCAACCTTTTAGCAGCTACGCTACGGACGTAGAACCTCGAGTCGTAAACCCACTCCCTCTCTAGACCGGGCAGTAGTTTGAGAACGAAGTCCAGCTCATCCCGTCGATGAACCCTTATGATGAATTCAGCGTCGAGGTAGGCTGGCGGTATACCGCAAGCGTACCACGCGGACGTGTAGACTATAGCCCTGGGAACGGAGATAGGCTCCCCCTGTGCCGGGAAAATCCTCCCGTAGCTTCTCCAGGAAATCCTCTCCCTAGTAGCCGGTATACCGTCCGCTACCTTCTGTATGAAGTTAACGTACTTGGTTACAAACTCTCTATACGTCTTCGCGGCTTTATCGACTAGGGCGACAACGTCGTCGGGAGGGTTGAATGGAGTTGAGCATGCGTTCGCCAGTATAACCTCTCTAACTCTCTGGTAGTCGCTGTACGGTAGGTCGTATCGGACGGCAGACTGTACTGTCGCAGTACTGTACCCCCTGTAACGTTGAACTATCATGTTGGCGAGTTCTGGGTTGTTGAGCGCCCCCCTGAAGGGGGGGACTCCCATTCCCACAATAGGTTCAACTCTAATCCCCAGATGATGGGACAGCTTATGCAGCTCGCTTAACGCGTATACGATCGATAAAGCTGATGCTATGTGCCCGCTTTTCACTGCTGCATCGCTCTTACCTAGAAACACCCTAAGTAGTTTGGTCTCAACGTTGAACTCCTTTAAAACTGATAGCATGCCTACAGCATAATCACGTACACGCAAGTGTCCATCGGTATCCTCGATCAACGGTATAAGCTCCATAGGCTCAATCTTAACGTTTAGAACCTCGTTTAACGCTTCCAACTTCTTTTTGGTCAACTTTTGAACGAGCTTTATTGCTTCAACGTCTTCAACCATCGGCAGTATCAACCACTTTACAGCTTGGACTTCTAGCAGCTTGCCAGAGTAGTAGTTCGCGATTATCCCCGCCTCTATCGACAAGTCGACTCTATCAAAGTCTTCAAGGAAGGGGTTCGGAACCCGAGGGGTTATGAAGAACCTCTCGCCTAAAGGTAAACCCATCCTGTAAGCTTGGAGAACAATGTCCTTGGGTTGCGCGTACGGCGTTAACTTACCCTCATAATCAACCATTACTTCGTCGCAACCGTAAGTGACGTACGCTTGGACAGCCTCGTCGACCTCCTCTTGTACGGAGATTCTAACTGTAGCGTCCGGATGTTGCGTGCACATCAGCTTGGGAACGTACATCGCACCCCCTCGAAAACCTTAATTTATTTAAAGTTACCTCTTGTAGAAAGTTGAATTTTATTTATGGGATACAAGTAGGCTAAGGATGAATCTTTAATAAAGAGAGAGGGTGCAGTGTCAACGCGTTTGCCGAAGTGTATCGCTAACCTCTTCAACGACGGCTGCGACAACATCTCTCGTCCCATGTTGACCACCGAGGTCCGGCGTCCACACTCTTCTAACTTCGAGAACCCTCCTAATCGAGTTCTCGAGCACTTCCGCCTTCCTTAGAGTCTCCAGGTTCCCGTACCTCTGCCCGAGGTATTCGAGCATGAGTTTCAAAGCTATCAGCATTCCAACGGGGTTGGCGACGCCTTTACCTGCTATATCGTACGCTACTCCGTGAACCGGTTCGAAGACACCGACTACGTCTCCTATTAAAGCTGATCCACACAACCCTAAGCTTCCTAAGAGCCCCCCAGCTAGATCGGAGAGTATGTCGCCGTATAGATTCGGGGTGACGAGCACTTGGAACTTCTCAGGGTTCTTCACGAGAGCGTACGCAGCCGTATCCACTATGACTTCATCCGCTACAATTTCGGGGAAACTTTCGGCTACGTTAAAGAACGTTTGCCTGAAGAGACCGTCGCTCAACTTGAGGATGTTAGCCTTGTGCACCGCCGTCACTCTCTTGTACCCACGTGCTTTAGCGTAGAAGAATGCCAACCTACTTATCCTCTCAGACCCTCTCCTACTTACGAACCTTAACGAAACCGCTATGTCTCCAAACATCCCCTCTACGCCGACGTACTCACCCTCCGTGTTCTCCCTGAATATGACGAAATCAAAGTCTTTCAGAGAAACTCCCCGGAAGCTTTTGAAGGGCCTCACGTTCGCGTACAGGTCGAGCTCCCTTCTAATCAACACGTTCACGCTCTTGAAGCTGGGGTCGTGGGAGGGCGTGTACAGGGGTCCTTTAATGATGGCGTCCAACCTCTTAGCCTCCTCAAAGAAACCCTCTTCGACGACTTTACCGGTCATCTCGTAAAACCGATAGCCCGCCTCAAGCTCTACAAGTTCGACATCTAACTCCAAGTGAGGTAAGACTTCGAGAGCTGCTTCGATGATCTCGGGTCCCACCCCGTCGCCTTTCACGAAACCTATTCTGTACCTTTTAGCCATGGCGGCGCACCGTGGTTTTTAATGTACTCAACGATACCGCCCGCTTTAAGTATGGCCGTCACTTCGCTTGGAAGAGCGTTCACCGTCTCCTCGACACCTTTAGTGACGTTTCTAACGACACCCCCCTCAGGATCCACTTCGACTGTGTCGCCTGTCTCGGACACGTCGGGCACCTTCTGCGCGACCACGACCAGAAGCCCTACGTTTATCGCGTTCCGGAAAAAGATGTGAGAAAAGCTCTTCGCTACGACTGCGGAGACTCCGACCATTTTTAAGAGCCTCGGAGCTTGTTCTCTACTAGATCCCTTGCCGAAGTTTCTCCCGGCAACTATTACATCCCCTTTTCTCACTTTCTTGTAGAAGTCGGGTATAACTTCTTCTAGAACATGGGGTACCATGGCGTCCAAGCTGTCTATCGCGCCGAACTTATACTTCCCCGAGATAATGTGATCCGTGCTAACGTTATCTTCCAACTTCCAACACTTGCCTCTTATCATGTCCACCAGCCTCGAAGGTACTCGCGAGGGTCAGTCAAACTGCCTTTCAGAGCTGTTGCAGCAGCGGTAGCTGGTGAAGCTAAGTATACCTTGCTGTCCCTATGTCCCATCCTCCCTGGAAAGTTCCTGTTCGTCGTAGCTATAGCAACTTCCCCTTCCGCTAGTATACCCATGTGCCCCCCGACGCATGGACCGCAGGTAGGCGGTGCTATAATGCAACCGGCCTCAGCCAGGGTTCGAAGGTACCCCCTCTTCAACGCCTCCGTGTAAACTAGTCTGGAAGCAGGTGAGATGATGCACCTGACCCCTTTGCTAACCCTTCCTCCCCTAAGTATTCGAGCTGCAACCTCGATGTCTTCTAGCCTACCGTTAGTACACGATCCTATGAACACTTGGTCCACTTCTTCGCCCTCAATTTCACTTACAGCCACGACGTTATCTACGTCGGGCGGTGCCGCAACAACGGGCTCCATGTCCCCGACTTCGAACACTATTTCATCAACGAATGGAGACTTTGACGGATTGTAGTCTATAAGCCTGTGCAACGTTAGACCTCTAGCTTTGATCCACTGCTCGGTCAACTCGTCGACAGGTATCACAGCTGACTCTGATCCCATCTCCACGCTCATGTTTGTTAACGTGAACCTAGAGTCCATCGAGAAGAACTTTAGCGTACTCCCGTGAAACTCGACGACCTTCCCCATCGTCCCATCAGTTCCAAGCTCGCCTATCACGTTTAGGATCACGTCTTTCGACATGACTCCGGGTTCAGGCCTCCCCGTCAAAGTCACTTTGACTGTCGGCGGGACTCTCACCCACTGCTTACCGTAGGCCATTGCTATAGCCGCGTCAGTGCTCCCCACTCCTAAAGCGTAAACCCCTAACGCTCCAACGGTTGGAGTATGACTATCGGCTCCCATTACCACCATACCCGACCGGACGATGCCTTCATCGACTACCACTTGATGGCATATGCCGTTTCCAACATCGTATAATCGGATGCCGTGTTTTCTGCAGAACTCTCTCATCTTACCATGGACTGATGCGGCAGCCACGTGTGGGGCGGGCGCCAAATGGTCTATGAAGAAGTATGTCCTGCATGCTGCCTCCAACTTTTCCAAGCTTAACTCTCTCTCTACCACGTCGACGACTAAGGGAGCTGTTCCGTCGTGAGCGTATACGACGTCTACGTCTACGACGACGACTTCGCCCGGAGAAACTTCCCTCCCGACGACGCTGGACAAGAGCTCATCGATAAACCCCAAGGGCCCACACCGGTTTGCCCAAAGCTTCTCCTACGTCAGTGTTTAAATAGTTCTGGGAAGTATTTCCGAACAAACTCGGCGGTCTCCTCGTCTGTTAAAGGCTCGGTCCTTCCTGTTTTATCAAAATGTTCAACTATCTCCCTGTACACTGCTGTGAGTCTCTCATCGTCTTTGCTTACATCGCGACCGAGGTGGTTCCTCATCCAAAGGATGATAGCCGACCTCCCCGCGTAGGGCGTGACGGCTATAGAGTACGGTTTACCTAGAACCTTCATAGGGTCGAAAGGAAGGTAGACCTCTGGGTTCTTCATTATTCCGTCAGCGTGTATCCCCGCCTTAGTTTTAAAGGCGTTTCTTCCTATAATCGGGTAGTGTTCCGCGACCCTGTAGCCCATTTTCTCAAAGACCTCTGGGATTCTAGGAAGGGTTTTCAAGTTTATATCACTTGAGTTCTTCATACCGACGTAGTGTACAGCCATTACCTCAAGGGGGCAGTTGCCAGCTCTCTCCCCGATGCCAAGAAGGGTACAGTTAGC
The DNA here is from genome assembly GCA_025057995.1 of Thermofilaceae archaeon. Lineage (GTDB taxonomy): Archaea > Thermoproteota > Thermoprotei > Thermofilales > Thermofilaceae > JANXEW01. Next base: position 29,266 of record JANXEW010000006.1, read on the forward strand.
CGAAGCCGCCCCGTAGAACCACGCTGCCAGATGGTTAGCCACGACTAGACCAAAGTCGTTGTGCCCATGAAACTCCATGTGCTCCTGTTTGACTCCAGCTGCTCTCAGGGCCTTGATGATCGCCGGCACACCCCTGGGTAGCGGAGCCTCGTGGAAAGGTAACCCGACGCCAAGCGTATCACATATCTTCAGTTTCACTGGGACACTGTACTTCTCGCTTAAGTCCAAGAGTTTTCTAACGAACGGTACTACGAGACCGTAGAGGTCAGCTCTAGTGATGTCTTCGAGAGACGCTTTAACGGCTACCCCGTGGCTGAGTGCTAGCTCGATTACTTCGAGGTACCTTCTTACAGCCTCCTCCCTAGTAGAGTTGAACTTGTGTGTTATATGGTAATCGGATATGGACGTAAGTACGACCGCCTCCTCTAGGCGGGAGTCGAGAACCAGTTGTAGATCGGATCTAGTAGCTCTTATCCACCCTACAACTTCAGGGAACTCGTAGCCGTAGCTAAGCAACCTTTTAACGACCTCTCTATCCCTGCTAGTGTAGAGGAAGACTTCGGTACTCTTTACCGCCCCACCTAAGTCGGCAAGGAGCTGGAATATTTCCTCACACTCGTTGACTGTGAAAACCCTCCAGCCTTGTTGTCCGTCGCGAAGCGTCGTATCCGTAATATATATTTTACTCAAATTCTCAGCGACTTCACGATCGTTGATGCTACCTACACGCGGGACGTCGACAAAAGGGTACACGTCTCTGAAGAACACGTGACCTTTATCGTCCATGTGATCAGGCATAGCCCATCCTAGGGTTGTGCTTTTAAAGTTTATACCAAGTCGACCCACTTTTTCTGAATAGGGTTAACTCCAACGGCCTCTGAAGCGAAGTTTTAAAAACTCTTTAGACCCGTGGGTTTAAGAGAAAGCATTATTAATTGGGTACATTAAAGTGCGTCGATGAGAGAAGACTTAGCTCAACACCTTCTAGCTGAAGCTTCCAAACTAGGTGCTTCTTTCGCTGAAGTAAGGTTTGAAGATACTACGAGGGAGCTTATCAATTACGTCAACGGCAGGGTCGTCGCGCTCGGTTATACGAGGTCCAAGGGAGCTGGGATAAGGGTACTCTACGAAGGCGCACTAGGTTTCTCTTCTACGGGAGACCTCACGAGAGAGGGGTTGCTTTCAGCTTTAAAGGAAGCGTTTAGAGCGGCTAAATCTCTAGCCCCGGGCGATCGTAAGTTTTGTCCGCCCGAGCTACGGAGCAAAGTCTTCAGGATTGATGGAGTTAAAAACCATCCCTCTTCAGCTTCCCTCGAGGAGAAGCTAGATCTCGTGAAAAGGGCTTACAGCGTAGCGAAAGAGGGGGGAGCGGCTTCCGCTACGGCTAGATACGGTGCCCATCACGGTACGGTAGAGGTTTACACGAGCGACGGGGTTTCGGTGTCCGTCGATAGGCTCGTAGTAGGGGTTTCGACTTCTATCGTATTGAGAGAAGCCGGTCGAGTGGGCGACGGTTTCGAGACCTTTGGAGCGAGTAGAGGGCTTGAGGTATTCACGGGCGAAAACTCCCCCGAGTCGGTGGCTCAGAGGGCCCTCTCCCACGCTAGGGACTCTCTGCGAGCTTCTAGGCCGCCCGCCGGTAACTTGGTCGTGATCACGAGACCGGATTTGACCGGCGTCTTCGCGCATGAGAGCTTCGGTCACCTCACCGAAGGTGACTTTGTCGCAGCGGGCACCAGCCCTCTCACTGGGAGACTTGGAGAGCTTATTGCTAGCGAGGTGGTTACGATCGTCGACTCGGGCTTCGACGAAAGGGGAGGCTACCTTCTGCTCGCCGACGATGAAGGTGTTCCAACCAAACGTACGGTTCTAGTGGAGAAGGGTGTGCTTAAGAGCTACCTGCAAAGCCGTGAGAGCTCGGCTCTCCTCTCGATGGAACCTACTGGAAACGGTAGGGCTCAAAGCTTTGAACACGAGGTTATCGTCAGGATGAGGAACACTTTCTTCGAAGCCGGAGACTGGGGCGAGGAGGAGATCATAGAGGACACAAGGCGAGGGTTGCTCCTCGACAAACCGGCGGGCGGGCAAGTGGAGGAGGATGGGACTTTCACGTTCAACGCTAGAATAGGATACGTTGTGGAGGGGGGCGAGCTGAAGGAGCCTGTGAAGGACGTCGTGTTAGCTGGAAACATCCTCGAAATGCTCAAACACGTGGACGCAGCTACGGAGAAGGTGGTTATATCCACAAGCCCGTTCGGAGGGTGTGGGAAGATGGGTCAAATGGTTCACGTGGGGGACGGGGGTCCGACGCTTAGAACAATGCTGCTCGTAGGAGGTGAGAAGAAGTGAGCGATCTGTTATCGTTAGCGTCGTGGGGCGTTAAGAGGGCGCTCGAGCTTGGAGCTGACGAGGCTGAAGTCTTCGTCTCCGTCTCAACTAGTAGGGACGTCTCCTCGGAGGGGGTCAGGCTCAAGGCGACGGTCTCAACCAGTCAAGCCGTTCAAGTGAGAGTTGCTAAAGGCAAGAGGGTAGCTTCTTCTCTCGCAACATCCTACAGTAGAGAGGTGGTGGAGGAGGTCGTAGCTAGAGCGGTTGAAATGGCTTTAAAGTCTGAGGAAGACCCTCACTGGTCGGGTCTGCCGGATCCGCAACATCCAAGGCATGGGTGGACTGGCTTCGACGAAGGTGTTGCTACCGTAGACGTGGAATGGCTGGCTGGGCTGGCTAGGGAGATTATAAGTGAAGCGAAGAGCGACCCGAGGTTAACAGTCTCAGGCGTGAACGTTGGGGCTGCCTACAGTAGGGTCGCTTTAGCCAACTCGAGGGGTGTATCCGTTGAGGAGAAGGGTACGAGGTTCGGTCTAGGCGTAATGTTGAAGTCGGGTGAAGGCACAGGTGGGTCGTGGGCTAGCTCGCGCTCGCTCTTCAGGGACTATTACGAAGTTCTCGACACAGCAGCCCGTCAAGCCATCGACTCCTCTAAAGCCGTCAAACTAGGGGAGACCTTTAAGGGCGCCGTCTTGTTCAGAGCTAGACCTTTAGCTCAGCTCCTCGCAAACCTTCTAGTTCCAGCTGTCAACGCGATGAACGTGTTGGAGGGGTTCAGCCCTCTAGCGGGAAAGTTGGGTGAGAAGGTCTTAGGAAACTTAACTCTAATCGACGACGGAACAATGCCGGGCGGGTTAGCGACAAGCTTCTTTGACGGAGAGGGGGTAGCTAGGAGGGGTACGGTCTTGGTGGAGAAGGGCGTACTGAAAAACTACCTTCACAACACTTACACCGCGAGGAGGATGGGTGTGGAGAGTACGGGTAACGCGGCCAGGGGGATGGGAGCGATAGCAGTCGCTCCCTCGAACTTGATCCTTACCGGGGGAGGGTGGACTGAAGGGGAATTGGAGCGGGAAGCTAAGGTGGTAGCTGATGGACACCTCCTTAGCGTCCACACCGTCAACCCTGTAACCGGCAACTTCAGCGTAGTCGTGTCAAACCCGTACCAAGTTAAAGGAGGGGATGCCGTGCCCGTCAAGCCCTTAGCCGTGAGCGGCAACATTTACGAAGTAGCTGCGCTCGTGAAACCAGCGAGGCGCGTTAAAACCACTTACACGAACATTTACGCTCCAGACACGTTGATCGACGGATTGACGATCTCCGGTTGAAGACTCTAACCGGGTTTTAGGAATCTGAATAAACCTTTTTTAACTGAGTTTACGTAGAACAGGTACCAGGCTACACCCGCTAGGGTGATTGCAGCTCCAAAGATCTGGGCTCTCCTCTCTACACTTAACGCTAACAAGAGGCTCATCGACATCCCCAGTATACAGTGTAAAGGTCTGCTAGGTGTTTTGAACGGTGCTTCAACTCTCCTCCGGTACAACTGGAAAGCAGCGATGTTCGTGAACACGTGGGACATGAGGATGAGGAAGCTGGTGCTCATAGCCAAGCCCGTGATATCGATCGTCAAGACGAGAACCAGCATTACAACGGACGATAGAGCTACAGCGTAGAAAGGTGTTTTGAACCTCTCGTGTACTCGAGCGAGGAATGTCGGGATTTCCCCGTTTCTCGCCATCGCGAAGAAGACCCTTGATTGTCCCATAACAGAGGTTAAGACGACGCTGAGGGTAGCTAAGAGACCGCCGACGCCAACTACCCAAGGTATACCCAGCTGTCTAGCAACAGTCTCTAAAGGCGCTTTGCTCTCAGAAAGTTTAACCCAACCGGAAACCCCAACTGCAGTGTACGTCACCAGTAGGTAGATGAGAGCGGAAATCCAGAGGGCGAAGAGGATGGCCTTCGGTAGATTCTTTTCAGGGTCCTTGACTTCTTCAGCTAGTGCGCTCACTCGTGGAAAGCCGATGTAAGCGAAGTAGAAGAGGGCTGTAGCTTCAAGTACTCTCGTAAAACCGTGGGGGACGAAGGGGGTAAAGTTGCTGAATTCTACTCTCCACAAGCCTACCCCTACGAGGAAAAGGAGAACTGCGGTCTTAGCCACAACTAGAACGTTGTTGACTCCGGCTGAGAGCCTTGTGCCTAAGGCGTTGACCACTGAGACGGCTATCACCAGCATGGCTGCTGCAGCCTTGTAGTCCACTACTGGGACTAGAGCTGAGAGGTAGTAGCCGAACCCTTGGCTTGCTGTAGCGCTGAGAATGATGTTTCCGGCAACCCACATCCACCCCATCAGAAACCCTACGATGGGGTGAATGAGCGCGCGCCCGTACTCGTACACACCACCTGCTTTAGGCAGAGCTGAGGCAAGCTCGGCGAAGCTCAACGCTGTAAACGTGGCGCTCAGACAGGAGATGAGTACAGCTAGGAGGACCGCGGGACCAGCTAACCCTGCGGCTATTCCGATAAGAACGAAGATGCCGGCTCCGATGATCGCCCCTAACCCTATGGAGAGGGAGTCCAAGAGTCCGAGCTGCCGCTTCAAACTGGCGGCGCGCAGATCGCCTTCTCGCACGAGAAGCCCTCCACCGGCTCCTTAATCGCTTTTCGCTTTAAGCGACCGGAATAGAAGTTAAAGTTTATAGGATACGCTTTAATAAAACCTTAAGCGAGTTTCCGTTAATGGCTTCGAAAGATGAGCTTAGGAGACGAGTGACTGAGTCCGGCCAACTCTACGATGACTTTGTCGAGATGTCGCCTTACTGGGACTACAGGCGTGACAACTATGCAGGTTTTGAACATGGGGAGAGCGTGATCAAGTTGTGGACGGGACCTACAGAGGCTTTATACTACTCAAACGCCGAGCTTTCAGACGGACTGTTTGACGATCTTCCGTGGTTTAGAAAAACTTTTGAAACTAAGTTGAAGCTTTCGGCATCCCATTTCGGTTCAGCTGGCTGGGGCTTTTGGAACCACTCGATGGTGTTCGACCTCAGTATGCCGATCTGGTTCATACACTTGAGGAGCAGAGGACCTTACATGTTGAACGGTTTCTACGCCCAGGTTGGGAACCACCTTTACCCCATCAAGCTCTACAAGGGTTCTCTCACGTTGTTGAGCGTTCTCACCAAGTTAACGGGTGGAAGGCTAGGCGTTGTAATCCACTCGGGTAAACCCGCTATGCAACACCTCAACTTGACGCAGTGGCACACGTACAAGATCGAGTGGAGTGAGAAGCAAGTGCGATTCTACATAGATGACCAGAATGTCGCCAACCTACCTGTTACGAGTCAAGAGAGTAGAGCTAGAGCCGACTTCTGGATCGATAACGCTGTTTTTGGTTACAGGAGGAGCGACGCAGGTCGAGTCTACAGGCACTTGACGCAAGAGAATAGGACTAGGACATACCTCGAAATCGATTACGTAAGAGTATTTTAAATTTTTATTAAAAAAAGTTTTTTATGATAACCGAAAATTTATATATGCTGTCTCACACGAGGACGTATGGTGAAGGATAAACCAATAGAAGCATTACAGTGCATGAGCTTGATCGAAGAAGCCGCAGCTGAATTCTACGAGAACGTTTCGAAAGTCATCAGATTAGCGAGGTGTTCAGCTGCGCTCGCTTTCATAGCTACAGAGAGCAAGAACCATGCGACGCTCCTGAGAAACCTCTACGGCGAACCCCTACCCGAGAGATGCCCGTCGGAGCTCGGCACCGCCGGAGTCTCATGCTTACAGAAACTCACGCAACTTACGCAGAAGATTAAATCAGGTTGGGTTCCAAGCCTTAAAGAGTTGGCGAGCATCTTAGAGGAGTTCGTCGAATTGGAGCACTTCGCTGGAGAAGAGGTATACGTGCAAGTCGCTGCCGGAGCACTCAGCACACAGTTTACGAGGTTGGAGCGTAACCTTTTGATGACGATCGCTGAAGAGGAGAGACGTCACCTCGAGGTACTCAAGCTCGTCGTTGAAGAGCTTAAAAGCTTCTAAGGGTCGAACGCAGCCTACCGACGCTATAACTTAACGTAAAGATATGCTTCTACGCTATCGAAAAGGGCTGGACGTCTCCGGAGAAGTTCAGCTCCAGAAACTAAAGTTAGACTTGATGTGGTGAAGACGAGGGTACCCTCCTTCTTCAAGACTCTCACTGCGTCGTCGAGTAACGTGTTGAGTAGCTCGAGCCTCTCGCCGCCGCAAGCTGCAGCACCCGCGGGACCTGAGGGTGGTAGAGGCAGGTAGGGTGGGTTAACCACTACGAAGTCTAGAGAACAGCTCCTGAAAGCTTGTGCGCCAACGCAAGCTACAGGGTGGAAGAGGCTGCTTAACTTGTTTCCCGCAGCGTTTGCGGCAGCCTCCCTTAAGCACCTTAAGCTTATCTCAGTTCCTACAACCTCTACCCCCAGCCTCTTGGCGAGGGAGAGCGCCGCCGAACCTACGCCTGTGCCAATTTCGCAACCCTTAGACCCGTTGATGACGCCTACAGCGGCGTCGTATAGCAACCCGGTTGAGACGAGAACCGGCGGGAAGCACCCCTTAGGTACGTTCACTGTAACCCCTTTGAAGTTGAAACGTCCCACTACTCTCCTTATCAAAAAGTTTAGGACGGATAGAGCCATCTTCGCTCGTAGAGTACTCAGCATGCCCCCTCTCGGCCTTACCTTGAGCACACGAGCTGAAGCCGGCCAACTTTTTAACCATCTAATCTCGAGAGAAGTGTTCCACTAAGGGCTTTAACCAGAAAGTTGAAGCCTGCCAGCTTAGAAACTAGCGTAGCGGCTAACTTTAGTTTTACAGTATTGTACGACGGTACCCCTTGGGGGATCGTCTACCTTAACCCGTGTTTTGGGTTGTTGACAGGTAGGGTCTTACCTTGAGCGTTGGGAAAGCCAGTTCAACATGTCAGACAACACTTTGTCTTTCTCCACCTCGTTGAAGATCTCATGTCTTAGACCCTCATAGATTCTTAGGGTCTTGTCGGGGGACGGTAGCTTTTCGTAGAGCTTTCGAGAAGCTGAAGGTGGGACGATACGGTCATCGCCTCCGTGCATTATGAGAGCGGGAGAACTGATTAAACCTACGGACTTCCACACGTTCGAGACCGTTTTACCGAACTCGGAGAGTATTTTGAAAGTCGGGTCTTTGAAGACGAGAGGGTCGCTCAAGTACTGTTGAGCCACAGCAGGGTCCTTGGATAAGAGTTGCGGGTCGACAGGGGTCTTCACCCTTCCTCGGGGGTTGAGAACCGCCATAAGCTGAAGCATCATTCTAGCGGAAACGGAGACTTTCAACTCGAGCGCAGCACCGCTAGTGATTAGACCGTCAAGCTCGCCTCCTACTCTAGCTGCAGTAAGGACGGCGATCAACCCGCCCATGCTGTGTCCTAACAGGAAAGTTTTAGCTTCGACTTCCGACTTAGCTAGCTTGATGAACGCTACAGTATCTTCGATAAATTGATTGAAACTGTCTACGTAACCCCGCGTACCCTCCGATTGCCCGTGCCCTCTCAGATCGTACATGAAGAGGGCGAAACCTCTTTCAGCGAGGAATTGTCCTACTTGCTGGTAGCGACCAGCATGCTCAGCAAACCCGTGAACGCCCACAACAAGCGCTCGCGGAGTAGAAGGGGGTAGCCACTTGTACGCTACAGTGGCTAGCCCCGTATCCAAGGTTACGCGTACGCTGCTCTCAGGCACAAGCGTAAAGCGTAGGGGTTATAAAAAGGTTAACGCGAATTTTTAAAAATATGTCCTACAACTTGCCAAGTGGAAGAGTTTAAGAAGATCACTCAAGTAGCTTTAGTCGTCAGAGATATAGAGAGAGTAGCTGAAGCATGGGCGCGTTTACTCGGAGTCGAGAAACCGGACGTTATAGAGACCGGGGATGTGGAGGAAACTCGCATGGAGTATAAGGGAACCCCTTCGAACGCTCGAGCGAAGCTGGCGTTCTTCGACTTAGGGGGCTTGACGTTGGAGTTGATTCAACCGGTTGGAGAGCCGAGCACATGGAGCGAGTTTCTAAGGCTTTACGGTCAAGGTATCCACCACATAGCGTTCATCGTGAGAGACATGGAGTCAGCGATTAAGGAGTTAGAGAAGGAAGGGGGTAGACTAGTTCAGAAAGGTGATTTCACCGGCGGGTCTTACGCGTACATAGACGCTAGAGAAAGCCTTGGAGCCATAATTGAACTTTTGACTTTTAACCGCTAGCCGCTAACCCAATTTAAGTTCTCTAAGGTTTTTTCAATTTCTGTTTTGAAGAAGCCGATGCAATAGTCGCTAACGCCTCCAACCCATAGGATAAACTCTTTGTAACGAACTAACCCGTTCCCGAAAACCACTAGAGGCCGGTCGCCGTATTCTTCAACGAGACCTTGAGGGTACAGAAGGTAGTCTGAGACAGCTAGAAGGTGCCCCTCCGAGTCGAGGACGGCTAACCCCTCCCTATAGGAGTAGTCGGCTTTGACCACGCCATGCCAACCAACCATGTACTCGTTACTCGACAGTTGGAGAACGTTGGTTGACCAACCGACTTTAAACTCCCACTCCTCAGGCGCTAGGACGGGCTCCATCGTTTCGGCGTCGACAACTGGAGGATTTAAGTCGGCGAGACCGCGCCAACAGACTTCTACGTCGTCGAAAGTAGGTCTACACAACAGTATAGCTTCCCCGCCTCGCTTAACGAGCAAGGCGCTATCCTTCATCTTCGGTATGTACTCTCCTTCAACCCCCCTGATGCTGAAAAAGCCGCGTTTAAGCGGTTTCCAGCCGTCGCCGAGAGACGCTAGACCTTGAACCCATCTTACCTCAAGGTCCCCGTCCTTAGGGTGGTATCCGAACCCCGTGTAAAGGACTAGAGTCTCTCTTCCATCATCGTAGACTCTAGCGTCCTCACATCCTTTAAACTCCCACAACTCCTTAGGCCAGAGGACGACGCTAGCGTCCAAAGGTTTCCCAACCCTACCGTCCAACAACTCTTCAACGTTGACTGTGAATAGACCGATGCTTGAAACGTAACCATAGTAATCGAAGATCAAACGTGGGAAGACGTGAAGATCCTCCTCCTTCAAAACGGCTCCGGGGTTAAAGGCTGCACACACCCTTCTAGGGTATCGTGAAACTCTTAAATCATCGGGGAAAACGTAAGCTACCCGCTCGAAAATATCTCGAGTAGAAGGCTTCCGCAAACCCGTCAAGTTGTGAAAAGCTTCCAAACCCTTAGCTCGCAACCTTCTTTCCAAGCTCACGTGTACTAGAACCCGTGTGTACAATAAATAGGTTATGGAAACTTAAGACGATTAGGGAAAGTCCCTTTACAACTGGTTAACATAGAGCAAGCTTTTTTGACGTGGACCCGTGGTGGCGTGATGACGGAAGCGCGTCCACTCTACAAGGATCTGATTAAGCCTGTTGAGGAAAGGGTTGAAGATCTTTTGAAAAGGATGACGCTCGAGGAGAAGGTTGGGCAGATGTGTCAGTACAGCGTCCACCCCGGTGCCGTCAAAGAGTTTACGCATCTTCTGGAGAAGGGTCTGGTAGGGTCCTTCCTAAACCTACTGGGGGCTGAAAACGTAAACGAAGTTCAAAGGATTGCAGTCGAGAAGTCTAGGCTGGGCATACCGTTGCTCATGGGGTTCGACGTAATCCACGGTTACAAGACGATCTTCCCTATACCGTTAGCCATGGCTAGTAGTTGGGATCCAGAGGTTGTTAAAAAGGCGTGCGAAGTCGCCGCTAGGGAAGCTTCAGCTGACGGGGTAAAGTGGACTTTTGCCCCAATGCTCGACATAGCTCGCGACCCGAGGTGGGGTAGGATAGCGGAAGGGTTTGGCGAAGACCCGTACCTGGCTTCAGTAATGGCTTGGGCTGCTGTAAAGGGTTTTCAAGGTGAGGAGCTCTCGCCGAACCCGGATAAGATAGCTGCATGCGCGAAACATTATGTGGCTTACGGAGGGGCTGAAGGCGGTAGAGACTATAACACCGTAGATATCTCTGAGAGGACTCTAAGGGAGATCTACATGCAACCGTTCAAGTCAGCTGTAGCTGCTGGCGTCGCTACGGTGATGAGCGCTTTTAACGACCTTTGCGGTATCCCAGCCTCAGCTAACGAGTTCACTATAAGGAAGGTGTTGAAGGGCGAGTGGGGGTTCCAAGGTTTCGTCGTCAGCGACTGGAACTCCGTCGGCGAACTGATAGTCCATGGGATAGCTAGGGATGGGGCTGAAGCCGCGCGACTAGGCGTCACGTCTGGCGTCGACATGGACATGGTGGGGGACGTTTACAGAAGGTATCTAGTCGAGTTAGTGCGTAAAGGCGTTGTACCGGAGAAGCTGGTAGACGATGCCGTCAGGAGGATACTGACTGTAAAGTTCAAACTAGGGCTTTTCGAAAACCCTTACGCCGACCCGGAGAAGGCTAAGAAAGTCATAAAGTGTAGAGAACACTTAGATGCAGCTTTAGAGGTGGCGAGGAAGTGTATAGTCCTCGTTAAAAACGAGGGAGTCCTACCGTTTAAGAAGAGTTTGAAAAGAGTGGCTGTCATAGGTCCGCTGGCTGACGATAAGGAGTCTATGCTGGGTTGCTGGCGCGGGTTTGGCGACCCAGCTGATTCTGTCACAGTTTTGGAGGGTGTTAGAAAGAAGCTAGGGTCTGAGGCTAAAGTGCTCTACGCTAAGGGTTGCGACGTCAAGTCGCAGGATAGGAGCGGGTTCGAAGAGGCTGTTAGAGTGGCGGCTGACGCAGACGCTGTCATCCTGGTGGTAGGAGAGAGCTGGGACATGAGCGGCGAAGCAGCTTCTAGAGCTTACTTAGATCTACCTGGAGTCCAGGAGGAGTTGGTTAAAACCGTCTACGAGGCAGCCGCGGGTAGGAAGATACCGGTTGTCATGGTCGTAATGTCGGGTCGACCTTTGACGATAAAGCGGCCTGCAGAGTATGTTCCAGCTATTCTAGTGGCTTGGCACCTCGGCGTGAGAGCTGGGGACGCAGTAGCTGACGTGGTGTTCGGTGACTTCAACCCGGGCGGCAAGCTGCCTGTAACTTGGCCTAAGACTGTGGGGCAGGTCCCAATCTACTATAACCATAAGATGACCGGTAGGCCGCCCAGCAGTGAACGTTTCACGTCTAAGTACATCGATGAGGATTGGAGACCTCTCTTCCCGTTCGGTCACGGCCTCAGCTACACGAGCTTCGAGTACAGTGACTTGAACGTGAAACCTGAAGTAGTAGAGCCGGGGAGTGTAGTCCAGATCAGCTTTACTTTAACTAACACCGGCGGAGTGGAAGGGGATGAAGTTGCCCAGTTGTACGTTCGAGACGTTTCAGCGAGCGTCACGAGACCGGTGAAGGAGTTAAAGGGCTTCAAGAGAGTCACGTTGAAGCCGGGCGAGAAGAAGCGTATAGTCTTCAACCTGCCGACAGAGCTCCTAGCCTTCTACGATAGAGAGATGAACTACTTCGTTGAGGCAGGCGACTACGAGGTCATGATTGGATCATCTTCAGAAGACATTAGGCTGAAAGGTAGATTTACGATAACTAGATCTGAGAAAGTTACAGATTTGAGGAAAGTCTGGTTTACTGAAACTCAAGTGTACTAGGTTGATTCCTTTTTTTTAAAAAAATTTTAGAGTTTAAGCTCTCGAGGGTCGTCCATCCACTTCTTCTCAAAGAGCCTTCCATCGTTTAAAGCCCAGTAGTGCTTCCTACACTTGCCACAGTAGACCCAGCGAGCCATCAGGTATTCTCCAGAGTCGTTTCGCCAGCCGACCGTCAACCCAGCTTGCTCAAGGGTTCTACCGCACTTCGGGCAAGTTAAACCTTGCAGACTTCTCCCCTTTTAAGCCACCTTGATTCTATCTAACAGATTCGAAATCCAGGCTAGGAGGGATATCGAAAGCGACCAGACGGCTAGGAGCGCTAAGATTAGGACGGTGTTTACGACGAAGTCCGCAAGGGAAACCCATATTTCAGCCATGAGAATAAAGGCTGCATCAAACCCCCCTTTAAATGCTCCCCTAGCCTCTTTCGATAGGTCTCACGAAATAATGCCGTTATACATTGCGTCATAGCTTTGAGCGGCCTTAGGAAGCCCGTTTAAACGCGTGGATTAAAGCGTATAAGCGCTCGATTTTGCCCCTAGGCAGCCTCTCGCCGTAGCTTCTAGACGGGTACTCGCTGTGAGTAGTAGCGACTACTAGAAACTTGTTTCCATGAGCTTCTAAGAGCTTTCTCGGTACCTTGAGGAACTCTTCAACGCTGAGTGAATCGTTGAAGACAAGTTCAACTGGTACACCCGTAAAGAAGACTGCCTCACCAGCGAGTCTCCGAGTTGAAGCCACCTCCTCCACCCACTTCAAAGCTTCCTCGACTGTAGACTTTGGACGAAGGTCCAGCGGGTGCAATCCGTCGTAAAGGTCAGCCAACTTCTCGATCAACCCATTTAACCTAATGTCTCCGTCGCAATGGAGTAGAGCGTATTTCCCCTTCTTCTTGCATTCTTTTACAAACTGTTCATGCCACGGGTAGTAGGCTTCTTCGTAAAAGCTCCTACTGTATACGGGACCGGAGTACGTCGCCGCGTCGTCCGCTACTCTAACTGCGTCAACTTGTTGAAGCTCGGACCCCGCCTTGACGACTTCTAGAATAACGCGTGAAATCATCCCGTAGATCTTCAACGCTTCTGCACTGTTCAAGGCGTAGAAGGCGCCAAAGCCGAATCTGTGGAGTATTTGTTGCAGCTCCACCCCCCTGCCGCTTCTCGAGGGCGCGAAAAATCCTTCTGCCGTCTCCGTAGGTCCTAGAACCTTCAGTATCAGGAACTTCCCTTCTGAAAGCCCTTCAACCTTTTTTAAGAAAACTTCTACGGCTTCAAGGGCTGCATCAGCTGCGTCAGGCCACTCGTAAAGACAGGCTTTCACTCGGTCAACCCACTCGCTCAGCTTCTCGTCGTCTCTCCTGCGAAAAGGCCCCCCTGACTCGAAGAAGTTTCTCCATTCAGCTACCCTAGCCCCTACCCCCAAGGCGTCGCTGAATGAAGCTTCGAGAAGTTTATCATCGGATTCAACGTGGAGAGGGGGGCGCGGAGGCTCTAAACCCTCCATCACTGTTTGGACGAGCCTTCTCCCATCCAAGTGTCACACCTCGATGGATAGCTAACACCATGGTTACGGGGAAGTTGCTGGAGTGCTTATTAAAGAGTAGCTTCAAACGCTTTCAACCTGTTTTCACATATACGAACTCGAGGTCCACGGATACGCTGCCGTCGAAAATCTCAACGTCCCCGTAGCCTTAGGGGCTAGGTGGAAAGGTTTCGACGTTTTCGCGAAATTTAAGCAGCTACGATTTGGAAGCTTTAGAGAATGTCTAACTAAACTCTGCTAAACTTTCCGTAAGCCTAAAATCATCGTACCAAGTTCTACGCTTTCGAAACCATAGGACTTTGGCTCTATAGTGGCGGCAAACATTTCGACTCCCTTAGGACCTAGTGTGGAGAGCTGGCGGTCATAACGCTCGGGAGGCGACAATGCACAGCCTCTAAGCCGCTACCACTACGTTCAAAGTCAGGGGGCCTTGAGCTATAACTTCTTCATACTCCTGGAGGGAGGAAAATCCATTAAGGCCTCGCACCCTGGAGGCCTATGGACTTGGACTCAGCTAAGCTTAACGCCGCTAGAGCAGTGTTTGAAGAAGTTGGTAGATACGAGGTTATCGGAGTTGGTACAGGTTCGACAGTTGAAAAGTTCATAGAGCTTCTCTCGAAGCAAGAACGTTTTAAGGGCAAGCTCTACGTGCCTTCCTCTATAGATACAGCCTTGAAGCTTTCCGAGAGAGGGTTCCGCGTCCTCAACCTCCTTTCCTCACCGGAAGTCGAAGTTTACGTTGACGGAGCAGATGAAGTGGACCCACGACTCAACATGATAAAAGGCGGTGGAGCTGCTATGACGATGGAGAAGATACTGGCGTACTACGCTGCTCGTAGACTCTTCATCGTCGACTATACGAAACTTGTAGCTAAGCTAGGCGAGAAGCACCCGATTCCAGTAGAAGTCCTGCCTTGTGCGCTGTCGCCTGTGTTGAAAACGTTGCACAAGATGGGTTTTCGAGTTGAACTACGCGCGTCGGGTAGGGGGAAGGCGGGTCCGGTAGTAGCCGACACGGGAGGCGTCGTAATTGACGTTTACACTGGACCGCTCGACGAGCCGGAAGAAGTGAATAGAAGGTTGAAGAATATTCCAGGCGTAGTTGAAACCGGGCTGTTCCTAGGCTACGCTGACGCAGTATACATAGGGTGGCCCGATAAGGTTGAAGTCCTCAAGCCGTCAACTGTAATAAAAGTGTAATACTGAGGTAATACTATTTTATTATAAATACTTTCGGTTTAATCTTCTAGCACCTTTTATAAACTATCAATCTCTAGATGATACTGTATGGTGAAAAACGTGTTGTCTGTAGAAGAGTATGAGAAGCGCGTACTAGTCAAGCTCTTAAAGGACGCAGGGGTGGAGCCGGAACATATAGTACAACGTTTCACGAAGATGAGGGACGAATACTGCGCTAGGCTTATCGAGAGGTTGGCTAAGATGGAGCCTGACGTTGCCGTACAAACGGCCGCGAAGTTCCTAGACTCTCCTCATCCCTTCGACAAGACTATCGGAGCTTGGCTTGCAAGAAGAGAAGCTCCAAGTACACCTCTTAAAACACTCTACGTTTAACAACTTTCCGCGGATTATAATAGGTCGGTTCCAAGGGTTTCTCAAACTTATCTTGTAGAATTAAAGTGGGCCTTCTACTAGAGCCAAGCCTCAAAAAGGTTGAAACGGTCGAGAAGCCTTGTGAGAACGTTCCTAAAGCATATAAGGTTAGACTGTCTGTTGAATTACCGGTTGTTGTGCTTCAAGCGCGGCCATCTGCATCCCATATAACCTAGCGTATACGCCGTTTCTAGCTAGCAGTTCCTCGTGAGTACCTTCTTCAACGACTCGACCGTCCTCTAAGGCTATGATATGGTGCGCTCTGACGATCGTCTGGAGCCTGTGGGCTATCACGATAGTGGTCCTGTTCCTTATAAGCTTCTCCAACGCTTCCTGCAGGCGAGCTTCGGTGCGAGGGTCGATGCTGCTGGTAGCTTCATCAAGTATCAGTATCTTCGGGTTAGCGATGAAGACTCTAAGGAAGGATACAAGTTGCCTCTGACCTACCGAAAGGTTCTTCCCGCCCTCTAAGACTGGAGTGTCGAGACCTTGAGGTAAACTGTCTACTATATCATCTAGACCTAGCTCCTTCACAGCTTTTTCCACGTCCTCTCTAGTAGCCTTCGGGTTCGCTAACAGAATGTTTTCGAGAACTGTACCCGAGATCAAGAGGGGTTCCTGGGGTACCATGAGCATCGCGCTGCGTAACGCGCTCAGCTTGTAGTCGCGGATGTTGACGCCGTCTACAAGGATTTCTCCGCTCCAAGGCTCGTAGAACCGCATCAGTAGGTTGACCACTGTGGTCTTGCCAGCGCCCGTGTGGCCGACGAGAGCGGCGAACTCTCCCGCTCTAATCTTGAAGCTTACACTTTTCAAAGCCAGCTGCCCCTCCTTGTACCCGAAAACCACGTTCCTGAACTCGACTTCACCACGGCTCGGCGTCTCCGTTATATCTCCGTCGTCTCTCTCGGGCTTCCATTCTTCTAGGAATATGAAGACTCTCTCCGCTGCAGCCATAGTGGATTGTAAGGTTGTGAAAATCAGCACCAGCATCCTCAACGGTCTGAAGAAGCTGCTCAAGTAACTGTAGAAGGCGACGAGAGTGCCCACCGTGGCTACACCTTGTAACACCAAGTTTCCTCCGTAGACGAGTATTAGCACAACTCCAAGCGCCTCTATTAAAGCCATGGTGAGGTTCATCGATGAAGTAGCCGCAGCAGCTTGGACGTTAGCTCTAAGGTTCTCCTCGTTAACCCTCCTGAACTCCTCAACGTTTCTACCCCTCCTGTAAGAGAACGCTTGGACGACAGCTGCTCCGGCGACGTCTTGCGAGATTCTACTCGTGACTTCAGCTATCTTCCTTCGCGTCTCCCGGAAGGCTCGTCTAGCCCTCTTTATCACCACCAGGTTTGCGAAAGCGGTTAACGGAAGCATAGCGTAAGCTACCAAGCTGAGGTGTGGGCTTAAGCTCCACATCATGACCATGGCTCCCGCGATCGTAAGTATGTCGGCGACGGTGTTGATAAGCCCACCCGCCGCAGCGAAGCCTATGGTGTCCACGTCGTTGGTCATCCTCGAGACGATCCTCCCTACCGGCTCTTCAGCGACAGCGCCGAGTTGAACCTTGTGGAGGTGATGGTACATCTTGTTCCTCAAGTCGTATACGACGTTGTTGGCGATGTAGGATGAAGAATAGTCGCTGGCGAAGTTTGTAACGAGCGACGCAACTGTTACCGCGAGGAGGACGGCGCTCCAGTACGTGAGAGCCGTCAAGCTCCCGCTAGCCGCACTGTCTATCAGGAACTTCGTGACGAACGGCGTAATCATTGAGAAGACTATCCTGAAGAGGACGGAGAGCACGAGTACTGTGAAGTAGAAGCGGTAGCGTACAGATAACTTCAATAGCTTAGCTATCAACACCCTGTCGGGATACTTTCTAGCGACCTTCTCCTCGTCAACCCTCATCATCATGAAGAAGGGTGGACCACCCACCTACCTCACCTCCACGGCTAGGGCTTCGGTTGAAAGCATCCCGTAAAGTCTAGCGTAAACCCCGTTCTTAGCTATCAGTTCCTCATGTCTACCTTCTTCGACGACAGCCCCATCCTCTATCACTATGATGCGGTCAGCTAACTTCATCGTACTAGGTCTCTGAGTAATCAATATTACCGTCTTCCCCCTGAAGTGTCTCGTTATCGCCTCGTAGATCGCTTTCTCCGTCTCAGCGTCTACGCTCGACATCGAGTCGTCTAGTATGATTATTTTAGGGTCTATTAGGACCGTGCGCGCGATCGCTAGCCTCTGTCTCTGACCTCCTGACAGAGTGACGCCCCTTTCTCCCACGGGCGTATCGTAGCCTTGCGGGAGTTGAGCTATGAAGTCGTGTAACATGGCTATTCTAGCCGCCTTTTCGACTTCCTCAAGGCCAGCCTCCGGTTTGCCGTAGGCGATGTTGTTTCTAATGGTGTCCGGGAATATGTAAATGTCCTGGTGGACGATCCCTATCTGCTTCCTGAGAGAGTCTAACTTAACACCCCTTACATCTACGCCGTCGATGAGTATTAAGCCACGCTGGGGGTCGTAGAACCTTGGGATCAATTGAACTAACGTGCTCTTCCCGCTCCCAGCGGGGCCGACGATTGCTACTACTTCGCCCGGCTTAACCTTGAAGCTGACGCCTTTCAAAACCCATTTACTGCCGTCGTAGCTGAACCAAACGTCCCTTAACTCAACCTCCCCCCTCTCCACCGTTATTGGGACGGCGTTTGAGGATTCCTTGACTTCAGGCTCTATGCTTAGAATCTCGAAGACTCTCTTTGCTGCCGTTATAGCGTACATGTAGTCGACGGTGAAGAAGCCTAGCATGATGAAAGGCCAAGTTATTATCCCAGCGTACATGCTCAACGATACGAGTTCGCCTACGCTTAAAGCTCCGCTAGATACCAAGCCTCCCCCAACCCAAAACACTACCAAGGCGCTCAGGCTTGAGAGGAAGCCCACGAAAGGCCACGTTGAAGCCCTCAACCAGGCTAGTCTAACGTTCAACCCCAGCAATCGATCGTTCGAGTTTTTAAATCGGTTCCAGAGGATTTGGGAAGCGTTGAGCGCGCGGACGACTTTAAGCCCGCTCGTGACTTCTGTAACGTGTGAAGTAACTACTCCGTAGACTTCCCTAGACTCCTCGAACAATGGGCGAGCGTTTTTAGCAAACCTTCTAACGAAGACGTAGACTAGGGAGAGCGGTAGAACTGCGTACAATGTGACGTAAGGGTTTATGGACACCATGAAGTATAGGGCTACGCCTAGTGTGAAAAGCGCGCTCGTTAAACCGGAGAACATCATGCCTAAGAACCTGCTGACGACGTCTATGTCGCTTGTAGCACGAGCGATGAGCTGCCCAGTGTCTACTCTCCTGTAAAAGCCTAGGGAAAGTTCTTGTAGATGCCGGTAGATGTCGTTCCTCAAGTCGAAGGCGACGCCTTGCGACAGGTATTGTGAAGTTACGTTAGAAAAGTAGTTGAGTACACCCTGGGCGAGGATCAACCCGATTATAGGTAGGGCGAAGATGAGAAGTTGGTCGGCGTCACGGTTTAACAACGCGTTTATCGCGTTTCCTGCAAGGTATGGTGACATCATCCCCATTACCGAGCCGAGAAGCGCTAACGCTATCGACGCAAGGGCTGGCTTTGAACGTCTAGTTAAGTACTTCAGTAAGCTGGACTTGTAGCTTTTAGAGCTCAAGTACATCACCGTGTAGCGTTACATACCTATAAGTTAATAAGGGTTCCTGAGCTTTTACTAGACCGTACGTGAGGGTGTCGCTCACGACTTATGAAGAAAGTTAGTAACTTATATATTTTTACTTAATATAGTTCTTTCACTTCTTTTCCTTGGACTTTTTCCACAAGAGTGGAGCTACTAGAACGGATACAACAGCGAAAGCATAAGCTACGAGTTGGAGTAGCGGATGCCATCCCGAAGCCAGGCGGGTTATGAGGAAAGCCGCTACCAAGCCTGTTGCGAAGCTGAGAAGCCTCGTGGAGAAGGGTGCCGTACGGGGTATACGCTCCTTGATTAAAGGGAAGGCGGCTAGACTGGCTACCACCCCGCCCATCCTCGTGAAGATGGGATCCAGTTGAACGAAGTACAGTAGGGATACGAGAAGCCCGTAGAGAATTAGCGTAGAAGCTTGCAGCCTACTCTGGTGCTTCCCAATCATGTTGATCAGAGCTAGGGTCGCTGCCGACGAGGCTAACCCTATAGCTAGACCGCCGACGATATCGTGCACGTAGTGTACCCTCAACTCGACCCTGGAGTAGGCGACTAGAGTAGCGACGACCGCGCCCAGCAGGGCTACGGAAACATCCTTTACCTTGAGAGCGACAGCCCCCCAGAAAGCTGCTGAAGTCTGAGCGTGGCCGCTGGGGAAGCCGTACCCGCTCACCTCAACTTTCCAGAGCTCTGGAGGTGGTCTAGGCATCATCAACGTATTCTTCAAAAATACGTTAATCCAACCGCTTGTCGCTAGAGAGAGTAGAGCGCAGTAGCCTAACTCTGGAGAAGCGAGCGTGTAGAGGAGGACGGCTAAAGCTATGTAGGCGGGCTCATCGCCTAAATCGGTTACAATCCTCCAGTATAGATCCGAGAACCCGAGGAGATACGCTAGGAGGGGGGTGACGGCTAGAACGATAGCCAAGGTGAAAACTGTTTTACCCAACCTATCTCTCATCCCTCCTTCCCCTCGATCGAAGACCCTACCCCCTTTTCAACGTTGCTAAAGTTGGTAGAGCCGTAGCGGAGACCATGACCGCGTCGCTTGCCACAAGCAAGAGAACGACGCAGGCGTCGAGTGGTAGAGTGTAAGTGACGGCTATCAGATTGTACAACACGTGGGCGGCAGAGGAGACGAGATAACCGTTCGACTCGGCTATGAGCCCCATGGCGACCCCTAGAAGGAAGTAGTGAGGTGTGAGAAGAGCTGACTCCACGAGCGAGACGGGGTCGTTGAGCCTCATGTGAGCTAGTGAGAACGCGAACGCTTGGGGGAGGATTCCAAACATGTGTTGTAGAACTCCTCTGAAGTAGACTTCTTCGACTACAGCGCTCACGGCTGCAAAGGTGAAAACGGCTAGACGAGGGCTTGAGAATGATCCTGAGGGCGCGAGAACCATCTGCGCCACTAGGACAGAGCTTAACGAGAGTACCGTCCCCCTAAGTGAAGGAGTCAAAGCTTTACCTTCACGGTTTAGGGCAGCACGTGTTGAAGAGTAGGCTAACACCGCGTAAGCGAGCTCGGGAGACGTGAAGTTAGCCAACGCTATAAACGCAACGTACGGCAACGGCCACCGGGATGAGAAATCAAAGTTTCTCGAATCCACGGTTAGCCTTGAGGACGCCCCTATATCTAGTTTACCGTACCCTGTTTAGCAAGCTGACTGACCGAAAACTTCTTAAATTTTTCCATTGAACCCTCTCTCCCCAAGCTACCTTTCTGTAATATTTACTAAGTTTTAAAGACGGTTACGTGAAGGCTTTCAAACATCAAGTTATTAAAGCGGAAAGCCTCAAGCTACGGTATAAGTCTACAGGCTTACCCTCCTTTGACCGGGCGGTCGGCGGGCTAGTTGAAGGCTCAGCCCACTTGTTCTACGGGGATGAAAACCCCCTCATGAAGATGTTTAACACGGTGGCTGGCTCAACTGCTGTTAACGAACCTGTACTCGTGGCTACAGTCAGAGACTATCATCAAGCTAGATCCTTGGACACCTTCGCTCTAGCGGAAGCTATCGCAGCTTTCGGCGGCGATCCACACTACTGTTTGCAGAGGATCCTGGTCGCCAACGCTTACAGCCGAGAACAGGCGGCGGCGCTTGGAGATCTGTTGGCTACGTCTCCCCCTGAAGCCGGGTTGGTCGCAATCCTACACTTGACGGAACTTTACAAATCGAGTACGTACCCGGAGCTCTTAAGATTCCTCAATTCGTTGAAAAGTCTCCTAGCTTACGGGGCTACACTCACGTTCTTCGTGAGATCCTCCCCGCGTTCAACAACCCCGTCGCCGGATGGGCCGGTCTTCCTTAGACACTTCTGCGCCACTATCGCTAGGCTGGAGAAAACTAGGAGAGGTTTCGTCAAAGTAGTGGTAGAGAAGGGTCCGCTTCAAACGCCCAAGCTACTGTACGCTAGGGTAACCGGCTCTATCCTAGAGGACGTGGACGGGTGGTTCTAGTGGGGAGATCGATCCCGAGTTTTAGGGAGAAACTTGGAGAAAGCCTGAAGTCGATCGAAGGCGGTTTGATCCCGTTATTGTCCGTGGAGAGGAGGAAGGCTTACGAAAGGGTTTCGCGAGTCTGGGTAGAAGAGTACACCGCCATGTCATGCTACTCAAACCCTCACTTGCTCACCACCATGCTCCTCGTCGCCGTCCTAGACCTTCAAGCCCAGATCCTACAGCTTGAGGAGAGGCTGCGGAGACTGGAAGCCGATAAAGGGGATGGGTGTGGAGCTCTTCCTGCTAGAGTGTGAAGTAGGCGACGGTTTCGCTAGGCTTTGGTTCAAGGACTCCGGGTCTACTGTCACAGTAGAGGAAAGTTACGAACATTATCTGCTGGCGGAACTGGACGTCGATTCGAGACTCGCTCAATCCCTCGCGGAGGCCGAGTTTAAGCTGGAGCAGGTTAACAGGAGAGTGTTTCCGCTGGGTTACAGGGAGCTGGTCAAGGTCAGCCACCGATCCAAGAGGTTGCTCGCTAGAGCTAGAAGACTCCTAGAGCGAGCTGGCGTAAGGCTCTACGACGTAGACGTTAGGGAGGAGCAGAAGCTGCTCGCCTCTAAGCGTGTACTCTCTCTAACTACGTTTGAGAGGACTGAAGATAGGTTGGAGCCCCTCCCCTTACTCACGTTGGCTCTCAAAGTACGTCAGCAAGACCCTCTGAAGGTTACCGTTGAAGCTGGTGGAAGGGTGTGGAGGCTCGCAGGGAGCGAAGTGGACGTGGTTGAACGGCTGGTGAACCTCGTTGAAAGCTTTGACCCGGACGTCGTAATCTCGAACTTGAGCGTCAGCGAGCTATTTAAACTCGCTCGGAAGCTTAAATCCAGGTACGAGCGGTTTAAGTTGGGTAGGGGTAGCTTAACTGGCGGCAGGGTTTTCGTGTCTCAAGCTCTCATCGAGTCCATCGGGCTGGAGGGTTTAGAGGAGAGGTGTTGGTTCTCCGGTCTCCCGCCTACGTTAGCGGGAGAGACGAGCTACGGTAGGCTTGTAGAAGCAAGGCAGACTTACCTTCTCCTAGTGAAGGGTTACGCCGTACCCAGGAGGGGGAACAGGAGCTTGGTACTCCGTTCGGCTGCGGAGCTCCACAAGCGCGATAGAGGCGGTTTGATAAGGCAACCGGTTAGTGGAGTTTACGAAAACGTAGCTGAGTTGGACTTCGAATCCATGTTCCCCAACCTGATAGTCAAATACAACATCAGCTATGAGACGGTTTCCGACGGAGGTATAGAGAGCGGGTTCAGGGGGCTGCTGGTAGACGTCGTTGAACCTGTCCTGCAGAGGAGGCATCGCCTTAAAGCTTTGAAGGTTTCGCTCTCAACTGGACTTGAGCGACACGTTGAACTGAGGCAGCGGGAGCTTAAAATGCTCCTCGTCTCATGCTACGGTTACAGCGGGAATAACAGGAACAGGCTCGGCAACCCGTTGACCTTCGAGTGGATCAACAGGATGGCGAGGGAGGTCATGCAACGAGTCTACCTGTACCTTGAAGATAAAGGTCACAGTATAGTTTACGGCGACACCGACAGCGTATTCGTCCAAAACCCTCACGCTAGGCCGGCTGATTACTCTAAGCTAGCTGAAGAGCTCTCAACTTTAACCGGTCTCCCGATCAAGCTCGAGAGAATATACAAGCTCTTAGCGTTTCCTGAGGCTAGGAGCCTGCCGGGTGCTCCTCTTAAACGGTACTTCGGCTTAACGATTGACGGGAAGCTCGTCTTCAAGGGTCTCGAGGAAGTTAGACGTGACTCGCCTCCCGTCGTGAAGGCCCTACAACTGGAGCTTGCTCAAACCCTACTCCAAGCTTCTAACGTAGACGGCGTGCTGAGGAACGTGGAGAAAGCCGTACAGCTAGCTCGGGAGTACTTGCGGAAGGCTGTCGCCGGAGAGTTGGCTCCTGAAAAGCTCGTAATCGAGAAAACTCTTTGCAAGCAGGAGTACAAATCCAGGCAGCCCCACTTTGCGGCAGCCTCTCTAGCCGGTAGAGCGGTGAAAGGGGCTACTGTACGGTACGTAGTCGTCAACGCTCGCCACAGAAACCCCTTCAAGCGAGTTAAACCGTGGACTGGTGGAGGAAAACGTTACGATGTGTGTTACGCAGCTGGGCTTCTAGCGAAAGCTGCTGCCAACGTGCTCTCGTCTGTGACGCGTGTAGAACCGCTCTGTGATATTGGTAGTCTAAATACCAAGATATATTTAAATAATTGGTTATCAGATTACCAAGATGGAGGAACAGAACCCCTGGTGGAAGGGGAGAGAGTTCGTTAAAGAGGATCCGGATCTGAGAAAGTGGCATGAGAGTAAGATCAGATGGATCCCTAGGCTCCGAGAGACGGTAGAGTTGAAACCTTTCTCTTTAAACTTCTTGTTCGGGCCGAGGCAAGTCGGTAAGACCACTCTAGTGAAACTAATCATAGAGAAAATCCTAGAGTCGCAAGTTGACCCTAGGGCTATCTTCTACTATAGATGCGATAGGTTGTCAGACCACAGTGAACTGTACGAGTTGATTAAAGGCTACCTTAAGTTTAAGAAAGCCTTAGGGTTGGAGAACTCCTACATTTTCCTAGATGAGATAACCTTCCCTAGAGAGTGGTACAGGGCTATCAAGTACCTGATCGACGCGGGTGAGCTTGAAGGAGACGTCCTTTTTCTCACAGGTTCATGGAGCATGTTCGTGAGGAGGGAGGCGGAAGCGTTCCCGGGGAGGAGAGGTTACGGGAGGAACTACAACTTGAACCCCCTCAGCTTTAGGGAGTTCTTGAAGCTACGCAACCCTAGGGTCGTCGTTGACGAGATCAGTGAACTAGACCCTGAAGAAATCTGGAGGAAGTGTATCTCGGCTAGAGGTTGGCTTAACGAAGTAAACGCTGCTTTCCAAGACTACTTGAAGTGCGGCGGGTATCCGCTTGCAGTCAAGTCTTTTCTAGAAGAAGGTCGAGTTTCAGAAGAGGCTAAGGACGCGATACTTGCCTCTTTTCTATCGGATATAGCTAAGCTGAGGCGTAGCGAGGGGGTGGCGAAGAGGGTTTTGAAAGCTGTTATAGAAAAACTCCCTTCACCCGTCAGCCTCCACGGTATTGCAAAAGAGTTCGAGATAGGTTCACATAAAACCGTCTTCTACTATTTGGACTTGTTCGAGAACATGTTCATACTAAAGAACTTGTTTTATATAGACCCGAATAAGTTGATGGAAGTTCACAGGAAACAAAGGAAAGTACACTTGACAGACCCTCTACTATACACGGTATTCTCTGAATGGTGCCTTACAGAAGTACCGCGTGAAAACGCTCTAGTTGAAAGCGTCGTAGCCTCCCACCTCGCAAGGGCTTTCAGAGTAGGTTACTGGAGAAACCAGACAGAGGTTGACGTGGTTACACCTGAGAAAAGGTTGGGGTTTGAAGTGAAATGGGGCACTAAAGTTAGTGGTAAAGAGAAGGTACTTGGAAGAATCAAGCATGTCGTCACTCTCACTAGAGACGAGTTTAATGAAAAACCCTTGGCAGTTCCGGTTAGCCTCTTCTTAGCTGGTTTTAACGCTTGAACATGCAACTGTGTGAACACTCTCTAGTTCAAACAAGTTTAGGAGACGTAAACGGTTAAACTAGTTACACACGCTAAAGGAGAAGAGGGTTTCTCGACAACCTTCTTGAAAAGCAAATACCCGCGTAGATTCATAACCCCTTAAGACGTACGGTTATAGAGTCGGTTGGGCTTCATGTTGAGAAGATCTAAACTAGTTAAATTGTTACCCTTTGCAGTCGCAGCAGCATTCCTCTTCTTAATATCTTTTCTTGCGCAACGCTTAACGTATACCGACGAGGGGTCTCGTGGAGGGAAGATGGAAGCCGATTTTGAGGCGTTGCTTAGAGAAGCTTCCTCCTACACTCCATTCAAGTATAAGGGAGTTTATAGCTCCGTCAGCTCGAAGGACGAAGTAGACAAGCTGGTTGTGAAGGCCGCAAACTCCGGCTTCAACCTGATTATCTGGTTTGTAAACCCGAGACGCGGTCCAGAAGGCGTTACAGCTTCCTACAAGACTAGCTTCTTCCCCTGCGAAAAAACTTGCGAAGAGGATCTCCTCGCTTACCTCCTTGAGCGGGCTCACGAGCGAGGGTTGAAAGTTTGGGCGTGGTTCGGCTTCATGGGCTACAAGTCGCTCCTTGAGAGGAACCCGAGTTGGGCGGCTGTATGGCCGACAGGTGAGACGACGCTTGAGAAACCTTGCTCTCCAGGCGGTGAAAAGTTCCACGTGTTAAACCCGGCTAACCCTCAAGTCGTCGAGTTTTGGAGGCAGGCGCTAGTGGACTTGGTTACAAGGTATGATGTCGACGGCGTGAACTTCGAAGACGATTACGGGTACGGCTACTGTGGGGAGAACTTCAGTTACGATGAGTTGAACCGGAGGATGTTCCAAGCCTTTCTTGAAAAGCGGGGGATCAACAGCTTCGAATGGCCTAGGGATGCCCTCAAGGGAGGGAGGTACTACGACCACTGGGTCGATTACAAGTGTGAAGTAGTCTCCAACGTTACCAGAGACCTAGTTAAGACCTTGAAAACCCTAAAGCCTGGGATTGAGGTCTCGTTAGCAGTCATGGTCAACAGAGAGTGGAACAGGGAGATCCACGGGATAGATTGGGTTGAACTCGGCAGGGAAGGTCTTTTCGACTACCTTACATTTATGGCTTACACGGCGGATGATCGAACCCTAGAGTCCTGGGTTGAAAGTGTACACCAGGAGTTGAACGGAGCTAGGTCAAAGCCGATAATCATCATCGGTTGGGAGCTTAGGGGTTACCCTGCTATCAACTGGGTGAAGCAAGCCCTCGTAGTTAGGAGACTGGGTGGAGAGGACTTGATAGTTTTCTGGGATGGAGGTATTGAACGATCCAACGCGTGGGGTTACTTTCTCCAACTGTTTAACGCGATGGGTAAAAACTAGATAGGAGATAGGTTAAATACGGTTCCCGACGGGGGCGGTGTGCACAGCCTGTTAAACATCGTGAGGGAGGCGGCGCAAACTGGCGGAAAGGCGGCTTTAAGCGTTTGGCGGAGCGGGGGAGGGGAGGAGGTTGGAGTAGGTAAGGGTGGAGACGTGACGCTTAGAGGGGATCTAGCTGCTGAGCAAGCCGTAATAGAGTTCCTGAAGAAGAGGGTCGGAGATTTTCGGATTGTCGCGGAGGAGACGGGTGAAGCTGTATTCGGGGAAGGTGGATTAACCTTCATAGTCGACCCAATCGATGGGAGCAGGAACTTCAAGCGTGGTATCCCTGTTTTCGCCACGTCCGTCGCAGTTGCGAACGGGTCAACCCTCGACCACGTCAAGGCTGCAGCCGTCTACGCACCAGCCTTGAACCTTGAGCTTTACGCTGAGGAGGGGAAAGGCTTGTACCTTAACGGTCAAAAAGTCTCACCGGACCGCGATAGAGGTGAACGAGTAGTAGCTGTCAACTCTACTCCAAAAGCTTCTTCGCTTCCACACGCTCTAGCGCTTATACTCTCAGCCAAGGGGGTGATCCTCAGGTCGCTAGGCTCAGCCTGCTTAGAGCTTTCGCTTGTAGCTATAGGGTCCCTCGACGCCTATGTCGACCCTTGGTACGTCACACGCGTAGTTGATGTAGCGGCGGCTGTGCTTCTAGCCAAAGAGTCGAAAACTCTGGTTAAAATGGAGGGTAGGCTGAACAGTAGTCCCCTCTTGTCGTTAGATGAAAGAGTGTCGCTTGTAGCTGCAGCCGATCCCGATACCCTAAGCTTAGTTACTGAAGCTCTTGAAAAGCTAGGCTTATACATTTGACTTAAGCGGGGTTATAATAAGGCTTAAAGTAAAAATTTCGTTAAAGCTTACGTTCCCCTAAGACGTCTTCGTACACTTTCTCTATCCTTCTTACGATGACACTCCAATCGTAGCGCCGTACCTCTTTGTAAGCCTTATCAGCTATAAGCTTAGCCAAGCCCCTATCCCTCAAGAGTCTAGCGACGTGATGTGCCATCGTTTCGACCTCCCCTTTGTTGACGAGGAATCCGGTTTCACCGTGTTTCACAACCTCACCTATTCCCCCTTGGTTTATCGCGACGATGGGGGTTTTAGAAGCCATGGCTTCCAACAACACAATCCCGAAAGACTCCCCGTAGATCGAAGGCATGACGAACACGTTGGACCTCCTGTAGAGTTCGATAAGCTCCTGTCTCTCAGGTTTCAGGACGAGAGTAACTTTCTCGCGCAAGCCTCGGGTTTTCGCCAAGTACCTTAAGGGTTTAGCCAAGTACCCGGCACCCGCTACCGTCAAGTTAGCTTCAGGCACTTCATGGAGTACGTGTTGCATCAAGTCTAGCAGCAAGTGCACCCCCTTACGGTAGACAAGCCTGCCTACGAAGAGGATACTCCTCCCATCGTATAACTTTCGGCTTAAGGCAAACTCGTTTACGCATACTCCGTTCGGGATGACTGTCACGTCCTTTCTGGTGAAGTAACGTATGAACGTCTTAGCCGCTCGGCTTACCGCTATTATCCTGTCCGCTTCGTTGATCATCTGGCGTATCGGGTATAGGACGTAACTCGAGGGTCTCCACAGAAGGTCGAAATCGTACATGAACTGTATCGAGTGGGTCGTAAGCACAGTAGCAATCCCCAGCTTCTTGGCTACTGAGATGGCGAAGAGAGAAAGAGGTGAGAAAGCATGGTGTGAGTGGACGACGTCCGGTTTGAAACTCGAGAAAAAGTACTCGATTTCGCTAGTGTTAGGGACATCTAAGGGGTTGGACGAGTTAAAAAGTGAACCCACCCTCACAACGTTTAAGCCGTGGATCCTATCGTCGAACTCAGCCTTTTTCGTTAACACTACTACCTCGTGCCCCCTCTTCTCCAACGACTTGGCAAGGTACTCTACGTGAGTAGTTATGCCCCCCAACTTGGGGTAGAAGTAGTCGCTACAGAGTACTACCTTCAAGTCGGACACCTGAGGAGAACGCAGTTAATGCGTATGCGACGCAAGTTAGAAGGTCGGCAGCCCTTATATAACGGGATGAGACGTTGACGCTCTTCCATCTAGCGATAAGGTAGAACAGTGGGCTTAGAGGCAGCGTGACGACGTAGAGGCTTAGAGTTGACATTAGTAGGGTAAGGTACAACCAGTGTAAGGCTAAGAGGATCTTTAGCAAGTTTTGTGACCTCGTGTAACCTAGGTGGACCGCGGTTGTTTCAACGCCGGACAATAAGTCTTCAGCGTAGTCTTCCACGTGATTCCTCAACTCCAGTATGAGCGAGTATGTGAAAATGGAGGACGCTACGTAAAGGAACTGCGCAGTGAGATCGCCACTTATTGAAACTCCATACAGATAGGGTAAAGCCCCGAAGAAGAAGCCGTGGGAAAGTAAGTCGAAGAAAGGTCTAGATTTTAACCTTAGTGGAGGTACTGAGTAAAACCCTGCTAACAAGAGTTTCGAAAGGTAGAGGGAAACTGTAAACGGTGAACTATGGAACCAAGCGACGGTTATGAAGGCTCCAAGCAGAGCTAAACAAACGGAGAAGACTAAACCGGCTTTGAAGCTTATGAGACCTGCCGCGACCGGGTTCTTCAAGAGCTTTTTCGCTTGGAGAGCGTCGCCTTCAACGTCGAAACAGTTGTTTATAGAGAAAGCGAAAGCCAAGTAAAGGGATAACGTGACCGTCAACTTAAGGAAATTTACCACCAGGTTTTCAACATCGGTTAAAGTCGTACCACTAAAAAACCCTAAAACGCCGAGCGAGAAGTACGCTCTCCAGTCTTTGACTCTAATGTTCCTGTAAAGAGATTCTATATACGAGGTTGAGAAACTCTTCCGAGCCGAATAGAAGACTTCGCTTGCCGGTTTCAACAGCCTGTTCGAGTAGGCTGATAGTTGAAAGTTCATTAAGTTAAGCCCCCTAAACTAAACTCTATTGAATTTTCTCCACGAGCTACGCGTGGACGCTTGGGAAGATTATACGTTCTCGCAGCTTAGCTCCTTACGACCTAGAATCTAAGTGGCTTGGGCGCGGCTACTTATCGGCTCTCTAAGTAGAGCTTAGATGAAACAGGTTTTTATCTCAAGTCTAGAAGCCAGATCGTGCCGTCCAGAAGCATTAGAGTGGCCGTACTAGGGGCTAGAGGGTTGGTAGGTCAGTGGTTTCTAAAGATGTTGCACGGACACCCGTGGTTTAAGCTGACGGCTGTAACTTCTCATGAGGCGGTGGGCTTGAGGTATAGAGACGCGGTGAAATGGTTAGCTGGCGGAGACGTGCCCTTCGATTTTGGTGAAATGGAGTTTATTGAAGCCGATCCTAAGAAGGTAGATGCTGACGTAGTCTTCTCAGCTTTACCTACTGAAGCGGCTAGGAAGCTTGAGTTAATGTTTGCTGAAGCTGGTTTTACGGTAGTCAGTAAATCTGCAGCTTATAGGCTTGATGAAAACGTACCCTTGGTCGTGCCGGAGATCAACCCCGATCACTTAGCGTTGATCGACGTCCAGCGTACTAAGATGAGCGGGGCTATAGTGACAGACCCTAACTGCACGACTACTATCCTAGCTCTCCCCCTTAAGCCGATCCACGACGCCTACGGGATCAGGAAGGTTGTAGTGACTACGTTGCAAGCAGCTTCGGGGGCAGGTTACCCTGGCGTCGCTTCGCTCGACCTCATCGACAACGTTGTACCTTACATCCAGGGCGAAGAAGAGAAGGTTAGAGACGAGCTATTGAAGATAATGGGTAAGTTATCTGGGGGAAGGGTCGAGTGGGCGGGTATGGAGGTAGCTTCAACTTGCACCCGTGTCCCAGTGCTCGATGGGCATCTTGAAAGCGTCTATGTGGAAACTGAGAGAGAAGTAGATGAAAACGAAGTAGTCGAGTTGCTGCAGGAGTTTAAAGGTAAACCTCAGACCTTGAAGCTACCGACGGCTCCCGAGAAGCCGATCATAGTTTTAAGCGGTGTCGATAGGCCACAACCTAGGCTCGACAGGTTGTCTGGAAGCGTGCCGGGTATGAGCGTCACAGTAGGTAGAGTCAGGCGAGGCGTAAACAAAAGAAGCGTAATGTTCCTCGCGCTCGGTCACAACCTTGTCCGGGGGGCTGCCGGCTCGGCGATCCTCCTCGCAGAACTCCTTGCGGCTGAGAAATATATCTAGAGTTGAAGTACTTTTCACACGTTTACAAGCGATGAAAGTATCGCGTTGTGGATGAGGCGCCTCGCCCTCTGTATACACTGGTTTTCCCTCGTAGGGTGAACCCTATTGGTCAACAGTACGACGAACAGCTCGTAGAGGGGGTCGATCCATATCGAAGTCCCCGTGAAGCCCGTGTGACCGTAAGCTTTCTCAGACATGAAGTCTCCGCAACTGCACGGTCTACGGTTTAGGACCCAGCCTAGACCCCTACACTCGTTGAGCCCCCCCGTCTGATTTCTAACCGCAAGCTTTACCGTGAGGGGGCTTAAGACCTTCACGCCGTTGAAGACGCCCTTGTTTAACCACGTTTGAGCGTAGACGGCTAAGTCTGCGGCTGTTGAAAAGAGGCCTGCGTGGCCTGCCACACCCCCTAGGAACCAAGAGTTTTCGTCGTGAACCTCCCCCCTCAAGATCCTTCCTCTAATCTTACAGTATTCGGTCGCTGCAGCTCTCTCCTTGAGTTCATCAACGGGGTTGAAGGTGGTTTCGTCCATACCTAGTGGCTTGAACACAAGCTCTCTTGCTACTTCATCAAGCCCTCCTCCAGACGCTACTTCTATTATCCGCCCCAACAGAATAAAGCCAAGGTCGCTGTAGACGACTCTAGTCCCAGGCTCGTACTCGAGATTCAAGAGAGAAATATAATTGAAAACTTCCTTCTTGTCGGGTAGGAGGGAGTATAAGGGAAGGTGAGCTGGTAGACCCGAAGTATGTGTAAGCAAGTGCCACACTCTCACGTTATCCTTAGACCATCCTCTGAAATCTGGAAGGTACGTGGAGACAGGGTCGTCGAGGCTCAGTTCGCCCTTCTCAACTAGTCTTAAGGCAACTGGTAACGTAGCTACTACTTTGGTTAGACTTGCGAGGTCGAAGACAGTATCCAACGTCATAGGTCTCTTCTCGGGGAGTAGTTGCGAGAAACCGTACGACTTGTACAGGACGACGTGACCGCGTCTAGCGACGAGAAGAACAGCGCCAGGAAAGCAACCGTCTTCAACCAAGCGCGCTACCAAACGGTTGACACCCTCTAAGCGTTGCTCGTCGAAGCCGAGTTGCCCGGGTACGCCGAAGGGCAGCACAGGGTGAATGACGCGGGAAATTGTAATAACTTTACCCTCCCTATAGTTTTATGAGCGAGCACCAGCTTGCGGCTGTTGACGGGGGCGGTAGCGGCTCGAGAGTCCTAGTCTTCCGCAGCGACGGTCGACCGCTCGCTCTCTTTAAAGGCCCGCCGCTCAACTACGCCGCCCTGGGACCGAGCGCTTTTCTTAGAAACTTGAGGCTCCTACTGAATACTGTTGCCGAAGGTCTCGGAGGCCCTCTAGAAGGTTATGTGTTTAGTTTAGCCGGTGTGTCAGCTTTCAAGCGTGACGTAGAGCAACTGTTGTTGAGCGAGCTTCACCCATCCCGCGTGTGGCTTCTTTCAGACATTGAGGCAACGTACATGGCTGCTGCGTTTGGGCGTGACGCTATCGTCGTGTCTTCTGGCACGGGCTCCTTCGCTTACGGTAGAAGGGGTGGTAGGGAGGCGAGAGCTGGAGGCTGGGGTTACCTATTCGGTGACGAGGGGAGCGGGTATTGGATAGGTAGGGAGTTCGTACGAAGGGTTTTGATGTATTACGACGGTAGGCTAACGGGCGGAGAGTTGTCGGCGAAGCTACTCTTGGAAGCTTTGGATGCGACGAGCGTAGTGGAAGCTGTATCTAAACTGTATACGAGGTACACGTCTCCCAGAAAGGTGGCGAAGCTGGCTAAGGTAGCCTGCAGAGCCGCTGAACAAGGGTGTAGGTTAGCTAGGGAGCTTTTTGAAGATGCTGCTAGTCAACTGTACTTAATGGTTTCATCAGTTGCCGAACGGTTGGGCTTCGGGTGTGGAGTACACGTGTATGGGACGGGGGGAGTCATACTCGGTTGCAAGCAGTTGGCGGCTGCTCTAGAGCTGAGGGTGAAGCAGGAGGGAGGGATTTTCAATGTAGTGTCAGCTCACCCGCTCGTAGGGTGTGTGCTATATTACCTTCAAGTTGTCGAAGGCTTCAGCGTGGAGGAACTCGAGAGTATCAACATTGATATAACAGTCTTCGATTGTTGAAACCGTGTCTGAAGGCGAGGACTTTAAGCTGCTCTCCCAGCTCGAGACTGAGCAGCGTAACCCTGTGAGCGAGAGCCTTAGCGAGCTTCCCACTATAGAGGTCCTTAAGGTGATAAACGAGGAGGATAAGAAAGTGGCTTTCGCAGTTGAACGGGAACTACCTAAGATAGCTAGCCTCGTAGACGCGATCGTCGAATCTTTGAAGAGCGGCGGGCGTTGGATCTACGTTGGAGCGGGGACCAGTGGGAGGCTTGCGGCTATAGACGTAGCTGAACTGCTCTCCACTTACGACGTAGGGCCTGAGTTTGTAGAAGCCATCGTAGCTGGAGGTCCTGGGGCTATGGTTAGGCCGGTTGAAGGCGCTGAGGATGATGAGGAAATGGCGGTTAGGGAACTTAAGGCGAGGAGGCTCTGTGAGAAGGATGTGGTCGTCGGGCTAAGCGCTAGCGGGAGAACCCCCTACGTAGTCTCCGCGTTACGTTACGCTAAGAGCGTGGGAGCTAAGACAGCCATTATAACCTGCGTAGATAATTGCCCGGCGGGCGAGTTCGCTGACATCAAGATCGTCTTGAATACAGGCCCTGAGGTAGTCACGGGATCAACGAGGATGAAAGCCGGAACAGCTCAGAAGATGGTTCTCACGATGCTCAGCACTGCGGTTATGGTCCGGTTGGGAAGGGTCCACGGCAACCTTATGATCTCCTTGCAACCGGTCAGCGGGAAGCTGCGAGAGAGAGCGAAGAGGATACTGATTATGGAGGCTGGAGTCGACTACCGGACGGCTTCCGAGTTGTTGGAGGAGGCAGGTTACAACCTTTTAGCCGCTATAGTGATGGCTGTAGCTAGAGTTGGTTACGAGGAAGCTGTCCGTTACCTTGAAGCAGCTAACTATATACCTGTGAAAGCGATAGAGCTTGCAAAAGGGGGTAGAGTTGAAGGTTAGGCTGGGAATAGAAAGCCCTGAACTGAGGGGGCTTTTATCGGGTCGTAAGCTGGGTCTAGTAACAAACCATACTGGAGTCACTGTAGGTATGAAACACCTCGTCGAAGTCTCTCAACAGTACGGTTCGGTTGAAGTAGTTTTTACTCCTGAGCACGGGCTCTGGGGTTCCGCCGCAGCCGGGGAACTCGTCTCCTCTGAGGTAGACGAGGAGTACGAGGTAAGGGTCTACAGCCTTTACGGCGAGACTTTGGAGCCGCCTGTCGAAGAGGTTCAGAAGCTAGATCTAGTGGTGTACGACATCCAGGATTTAGGGCTCCGCTGGTACACTTACGCGTCGACGCTGTACTTCACCGTTAAGGCGTGCGCTAAGGCTGGTACACCTCTGCTGATCCTCG
Organism: Thermofilaceae archaeon; assembly: GCA_025057995.1. Lineage (GTDB taxonomy): Archaea > Thermoproteota > Thermoprotei > Thermofilales > Thermofilaceae > JANXEW01. The sequence continues at coordinate 63,214 of JANXEW010000006.1, forward strand.
ATAGACCAGCCCCTCTCACCGGCGTGGTTACGGAAGGCCCTGTCCTCAGCCCCGCGTACAAGTCTTTCACAGGTTTAGCTGAAATCCCAGCACGTTACGCGTTGACTCCGGGCGAGCTAGCGCTATACTATTCGAAAGTGGAAGGGTTAGGGGGTGAAGTCTACGTCGTTAGAGCCGAAGGGTGGAAGAGGGAGCTCTGGTTTGACGAGACAGGTTTACCCTGGATACCCCCTTCCCCCAATATACCGAACCTTGAAACCGCACTGGTCTACGCTGGAGCATGCCTTCTCGAAGGGACGAACCTATCTGAGGGTAGGGGAACGGCTTCACCCTTCCTACAATTCGGTGCGCCGTGGGTCAAGGCTAGAGAGCTAGCTGAGGCTCTTCGTAAGCTGCAGCTCCCCGGCGTGCTCTTTAGACCGGTCAAGTTCACCCCTTCAGCTAGCAAGTACAAGGGCCTAGAGTGTAAGGGGGTCTACGTACACGTGACCGACCGTTCGACTTTTAAACCGTTCTCAACGTTCATCCAAGTTCTAAGGGCTGTGAAAAACCTCTACGGGGACTTCTTTGTTCTTTTAACTAGGGAGCACGAGAAACAAGTGGAGTATTTGAAAGATTACACGAAGTGGTCTAGTAGTAAGACAAGTTACGTCCTCGACTACATTACAGGCTCTTCCAGCGCGCGAGAGTGTATTGAAGGTTCGAAAAGCGTCGAAGAAGTTGAAGAAAGATGGAGGAGGGAGAGGGAAGGTTACGTCGAACGAGCTCGAAGCCTCCTACTCTACGGAGGGGCGTTGAAGCCTTAAACTTCTTTCAAAACATGTTCTATCCTCACTAGGGTGCTAAAAGTGTTTAAGCTTGCAGTCAAGTCTTTTATCAACCACATCTAGGGGCAAACACATCATTTCCGTTAGAGAGAAATATTTCAATAAACAGAGGCTTAAACTATCTTTCTAGTGTTTTCTGAAGCATACGGAAGTTTGTCTGAAACGGTCTCAAGCTAGGTCCTTCGTAAATACCTTAGAAGAAGTCGAACCGGCTTTATCACGGCGAGTAGAGCGGCGTACGAAGCGCTAACCAAGGATGTAACTTTGCTTCATTCCTATAAACTCGCGGTTTTGTAAATACACGCTATAGTCTACTTATGACGCTTTTGACGAAGGATATGTCCTTTTTTAGGACGGTCTTCATATCTTTTCCATCGAAGAATCCAAGTGATTCATCTTCTATGTTAGCGTCGTAATCGTAACCCGCTCTCCTTAGCTTAGACAACACTAAAGTAAGGTCGATGTCACCGTCGTAGAGGGGAGCCATTTCAACCTCTCCAGGCTTACGCGTTACCTCCAAGCTACCCGCCGGGGCGCGAGCGTTCTTCAGGTGGGTGTGTTTAACGTACCCGGCGAACTTGTCTATGACCTCGTATACTCGGCTGAGAGGATAACCGTACCAGTAAAAGTTACCAGTATCCAACGTTAAACCCAATAGCTCATTGTTCACGTTATCTAATAGCCCTGTAAGAAACTCTTCCCGATTAGCTATCGTACCGTGGTTCTCGACAGCTAAACTTACCCCAAGCCCGCTACACCTCCTTAAACATTCTTTAACGGCGTAGGCAGTCCTTTCAACGTAGTCCCTCAGCTCGTAACCTTGAGCCTCGCTCATAACCGCGTTAACTCGTACTACATCAACATCCAAGTCTGAGGCTACCTCACAAGCTTTAACAACGTATTCAATTTCCCCCTCAAGTTCCAGGGAGAAGTCGTTTTCCACAAGTATAGCACAAACCTTAGCCTCTTCATCCTCAAGCATTCGCTTAAGCTTAACCCTACTATCCCTCGTTGAGACGTCGAAGCCTAGATTAACCTCATAACCCATGTCCACGTACCTACTTGTCCTCAGGCTCCTATCCACATACAACTCGAAGCTATTTACACCTAAATCCCTTAAACCATCGAAAAGGTTACTGTAGCTAACCCACATTACCGTGAAATCCCGTACCGACACGAACACACGTACGCGTCGCCCCCATTTATAAATAGCTAGCGATCAGATAAGGGCTACGAGTGGATTAAGCGTTGACAAACTGTTTCATGTTAAAAAACGCAGTTTAGCTGCTGCTAAACTGCAAAAGCTCTCGAGGCTAGGCTTGTACGACATCTTAGTGAATGTTCTCCCAACTGGTGTTGATAAGTGAGTACAGAAGTTCACCTTTATTCCAACAAGGGTGTTAACGAATGTTAACTATACTCTTTTTCGGTTGAATCAAGTTATGTTAACGTTAAAGTCTTAGGTCTTAATAGCGTTGAGTGTTGACGGCGTACACTTTAACCTCTTCTTGTCGTATGGGGAAGGTATATTTACCTAGTATGGGTATGGGATGTGGGTATGGGAGACAGTAGTATTGTCAGAATGGATGATAGAGGGAGGATTACTCTACCAGCTGAAGTTAGGAAGTTTATAGGGGGGAAAGTTTTCAAAATTGAAGTCACAGGTCGTGATGAGATTGTTCTCAGAGTCGTTAGGGGTAAAGAGGAGGTCATCGAAAATATTGAAAAGATTAGGTTGAAAGGAGATGCTACCCGTAGAACTGTTGATGCTTCACTAGTTAAGCACCGGGTTGGAGGGGTTAAGGTTTGAGGTTACTAGATGCTGATATCCTGTGCTATGCTTTATACGATGAAAGCATATACCACGATCGAGTATGGAACTACGTAAAGGCAAAACTGTTGGAGGGGTCTACTCTAGCGGTTACGCATACAACTATTTTGGAAACTTTTAACGTTTTATACTGGTTTTATAGAGTTAGACCGCGAAGGCTCTTATTCAACAAGATGAAGTTGATGACTGAAAACATGGCCGTCGTCCCTCCCTCAGATAACGGTTTAGCTATAGCGTTGGAGAGCAACATTCCGCTTGGCGATGGTTTCCTAATTGCTACAGCGTTAGAGCAGAAGCTGCCCATAATCGTATCAAATGATAAACATGTAGCTAAAGCAGCTCCACGTTACGGTCTATTGGTTGAAAACCCGTTACAAAAAGGTTTGGAAACCTAAAAAGCTTACAAGCTATGTTGTAAAGCGTCGAAAGTTGATACAAGGCTAACTGTTACATCTGAACTAATTTCCGTAAATTTTCAAAGGTTGAACAAAACTTCCCTCCGAGCCGTAAACTATGTATTGAAGACTTGAAAACAGTAAAATTCAGAGAATTTTAACTTTTTTATTATTCATTATACTTTACGTATACCTACATTAAGTTTATGTGATTGATCTTTCTTTACGCTGTCCTTGAATCTTAGTTAAAACTTTTTAGCCCTATACAAAACTTTTAAATTTTAGCTTAGAGATAGTAGGAAGTATGGAAGTCCCAGTTCGAGTCCCTGTTGAGAGAAAGGGCATTAGAACAATTATTCTTTCGGCAGTGGTAGTGGCGTTGGTTGCTGCCGCCGTTCTAGTTGCGGTTACAATATATTTCGTTAACTTGGGTGAAGTAGCTGTAGTAGTCGACCCCCTCACCGGAACTGTTAGTACTCCCGTCATAGGTCCAGCCATAGGTTTTAAGGCTCCATGGGCTTATCTTGTGCAAGATTACGCAGGCGTTGAAGCTGTAGACATGTTCTATGAGCCTCCACGCGACTATCCTGCTGTAGAAGCTCTCACTAGGGATGGTGTAGTATCGGAAGTCGACATCACGATCAGGTATAGGATCATCCCCGAGAAGTTCGACCTGCTCGTAAGGTACTACCCGAGGCTTAACTATGAGGAAGACTTCCTCGTCTCGACAGCTAGGCAGATCGTTCGTGAGATTATAGCTAACTTCTCCATGACGGACTTGATAGAGAAAAGGGAGTTCGTCGCTCGCAACGTAGAGGAGGCTCTAGCGGCGAAGATCAAGGGTGATGCGATAATCGGACAATGCCTCAACTTGATGGGCGTAAACTTGAGGAACATAAAGCTGCCTGAAACCGTCGTAGCGGCTATAAACGAGAAGATGGCTGCTCAACAGAGGGCTCTCAAAGCTGAGTACGAGAGACAGGCTGCGCTTATACAGGCTAACGCTACTGCTCAAGCTGCGCTCATACAAGCTGAAGGTCAGGCTAAAGCCCTGTTGACTATAGCGAGAGCCCAGGCTGAGTCGATAAGGCTGTTAGCCGATGAGACGGGCGTCCCCGCTTCGAACGTTGTAGCGTACTTCTACTACCTTGAGGCTCTTAAACAGCTTGCTCAGAGCGGTAGAGCAACTGTCGTAGTGACTCCCAGCGGGATCATCCCTGTTCTACCCGTCCCGACCTCAGGTGGGTGACAGCAGTTTTATCTACTTGAGGTTTAGGAGCGGTTCGGTGTAACGTTTGCCGCGACACTTTGCCGAGAGGGCGGCTGAAGAGGTAGCAAAAAGGTTCCCGGGAGAGAAGCTTTACATCGTTGAAGCTGGAGTAACGCCTAGCGGTAAAATCCACTTAGGTAACTTCATCGACATGGTTGTAGCAGACGCCGTGTTAAAAGTCCTTCGAAAGAAGGGTGTTGACGTTAAAGGATACCTCGCCGTAGACAGCATGGACCCATTTAGGCAGCCCCCCTCGTTCGCCCCCGAAAGCTTTAAGCGTGAAGCCGAAGCTTACGCTGGTCAACCTTTTGAAGCGATACCCGACCCGTGGGGCTGCCACTCAAACTACGCAGAGCATTTCGTTAAACCAGCTGAGGAGAGTTTCCCCCATTACAACGTTGAACTAGAGGTCCTATGGGCTAGTTCCTTACATAAAAGGGAAGAGTACGTGAAATCTCTCCTCTCTATTCTATCCCGATCACGAGAGGTCGTAAATATTCTCAACAGGGTTAAACGAGCGGCCGGCCACTCTAAACTGTACCCTGACTGGTGGATACCCTATCGACCGCGTTGCGCCGAGTGCGGGAGAATTGACGAAAACGTGCGCCCTGAAGCAGTATCAGGATCAAGAGTCCGTTACACTTGTTCAGCTTGCGGACATAAAGGTGAAGCGGACGTCGCTAAAGGTGAAGGGAAGCCACCGTGGAGAATTGATTGGCCCTTGCGTTGGCTAGCGTTAAACATTCACTTTGAGCCGTTAGGGAAGGATCACATGGCGAGCGGAAGCGGCTACGATACCGGGTGCGCTCTCATAAGAGAGTTTCTTAATCGTGAACCGCCTGTACCCGTATTCTACGACTTCATCTATTGGGTTGAACATCATGTAGACGGTAAAAGGCTACAGAAGTTCAGTAAACGTAAGGGTACCGGGTTAGGGGTTGACGAATGGCTCAAGTACGCTCCAGCTGAAGTTCTACGCTTTCAACTGCTTAAAAGGGAGGTTGACGACATCTTTAGAGAAGCGTTAAGCCACTGGGAGTTCGATTTTCTACAGATACCAAACTACGTTGAAGAGTTCGATAAATTCGAGTCAACGGCTCTAACCTCAAACGACGAGGTGTTAAAGCTCGTATACGAGCTTTCAATAGCTAGCCCCATACCCTCCAAAGTTCCAAAGAAGGTATCCTATCCGCAGCTAGTCCGAGTAGCCGCATGGATGGAAAACGTCGAAGACGGTCTACAGATGCTGAGGAGACAAGGCAAGCTCGAAGGAATGGAAGACTGGGAGGTAGAAGGCGTCAAGAGGAGGTTAATCCTCGCGAAAAATTGGTTGGAGGTAGCCGGGTATAAAGTCGTTCTCCGCAACCCTACTGAGGCCGTAGAGGACTTCAAGAAGCTTGAACCCCAAGTCCAAAGGGCTTTTCTAGAGGCGGCGAAGCTCATAGTAGGGGGCGTCGACCCTGTTGAAGCTGTAAAGAAGTCTTCCGAGTCTCAAGGCCTATCAGGTAAAGAAGCTAGGCTTCAAGTTTACCGTGCGTTCTACCTTCTACTGCTTGGAGAGGAGTCCGGCCCACCCCTGCGCCGCCTGGTCGTTAGGGATGAGACGAGGCAATGTCTAATTAAGTTACTAAAAATATTATTTTCCTAAAATATCAAACCTTAAACTCTTTTCAAGCTTATAATAAACAAAAACGCAAGACGAAAAACTTTTTAATAGAATAGGTACAAGATCTTTGATGTGCTCTAAAGGTTTTAAAGGTGAAATTGGGCGTTACGTTTACGCTCCAGGTACTGTACCCTACGTTTTCTACGTTGAGTTAACTGTAGAGGCTTTTACAGCTGTTGGAGTACTTGAAAAACTTTCAGAAAGTTTTGCTGAAAGAAACATACCCATATTAAGGTTTACCGTAGTCGACTCGGGCGGGGTACCTATCATAATCGCCATAGCCGACGTTAAAGGGGGTGATAGAGTAGCAGATGAGGTTGCCAAAGCTTTGAAACAGACTCCTTTCGCGAGAAGCGTGTGGTACGTACCTCCAATCATAAATGGAGCAGCTGTTGACATGTGCTTGTTCCCACTTCTATATTTGGGAGATAGGGCTGTAGTCTTCTCTAAACCTGTTTACGAAGGTTTCATACGTGAAGGGTGGAGAGTTTTCGGCACAGCTTTCCCAATAATGTTATACATAGTGGGTTTCGGTTCGGGGAGGCTTGCCAGCCAGACGTTAAGGATTATGGCAGGCGACGAGAGGTACGCTTACGAGAAGTTGGGTGAGGCTATATTCACGTCACTAGGATTCGGGAGACTTGAAATAGTTAGGGTTGATGACCGGCAAAAGGAGGCTGTCGTAAGAGTATACGATAATTTCGAATGCGAGATCTTCAAGGGTGCTGGAGAGATAAGGAGTGGGTTGGTGAGAGGCTTTATCGCAGGCTGGCTGGCTGAGAGATGGGGTATCGAGAAGCCGGAGGACATTCTAGCGAGGGAGGAGAAGTGTATAGCTAAGGGCAACACCTTCTGCGAGTTTCGTGTTTCAATAGAAAAAAGGTAATAATTTTTAAAATAAGTTGAGTCTAACTAGGGCTTCGCCCTTTTCTAAGGATTGCAAGGATAACTATTACAGCGGTTAAAACGACGACGGCTACAATCATCAAGTTGAGAGGTAGGGGCTGCTGGATTGAGGCGGGTTGCTCAGGTGTTTCCGCTTGAGGAGGCTGCTCTCCAACGGGCTGCTCTTGGGTAGGCTGCTCTTCTTTCGGCTTCTCCTCGGGCGGTTGAGGTTGAAGATATTCGATCTCGACAGAATCTGAACCTACGTTGCCAGCAAAGTCCACAGCTTTCACTTGGACTTTAACCCTACTCGTCGTCAGAGGCGGGAGTTCAACTTGATATGAACCGGGACCAACCTCTCGAGCTGATAAGACTCCTCTAGCATCGCCTGCAACGTACTCTACGTAAACCTCTCGAATACCCCAGCCGCTATCTCTCGCTTGTGTAAATATCGTTACCCTATCGGTACCCGCTAGCGGTTTTCTAGGAGTATAGAGAGCTATAGATGCTTCCGGAGGCTCGCGATCTTCGTAGGCTGCTAGAGTGACCGTCACAGTTCCGGGTGCTGTAGAAAACGTTAGCTTCGCGAGGTGTACCCTACCGTACGGTTTGAATTCTACAGCCTTGACTAAGCTCGAGTTACCGTAGACCTTGTACGCTTCAGGGTTGTTTGACAAAGCGAGTGGCAGGTATACTGTGACCTCTTTCAAGTTTAAGCCGAGGTTTGGGGAAATAAAAGCTAACACGGTTCCCGCTTGAAGGCTCGAGTCAGCTGCCGTGCGGATTAGCGAACCGTCGAGGATGAAACTGCTAGGTTCCCTACTCGGATCCTTACCCGGCAACCCGATGACCTTGACGCTACCGTCACGCCCGACTTCAACTACTTTGAAACCTCTCCTCTCGGCGCTACCGCAAGCTGTAACCGTGGTCACAAACCAGGTTCGCTTATTGTAGACGACAAGCCCGTCCGTGTGAACGTGGCCCGCGAGCACTGCTGTCACCTCGTACTCCTCTACTAACCTAAGAAACTCTCTAGCTTCATCTATGCGGTTAGCCCAGCTTGCGTAAAGGATGCCTTGAAATTCCTCAATCCTTCTCCATGAGCCTTCTACGTCCCTGAAGAGACCTGAGCGGAATAACGGGTGGTGCATCAACAGTATCTTCACTTTCCCCTTGTGAGCTGATAGAACGTCTTCAAGCCACTTAAGCTGGAGAAAGTCAACGTAACCAGCGTAGCCTGTGTCAAGGCTTACGAGGAGGAAAGGTCCGACAACCCTGTACCAGTTCGCAGGTCCAACGTAGAAGCCGTAGTAGAGTTCGTTGAAGCTCTTAGCGTCTGTTTGAGAGTGGTCGTGGTTGCCCGGAACAAGGTAGGTGGGTTTCCTAGCCTTGTTAATCATGGCTTGAAGAGTCTGGAGGGATTTTACATCGCTGCCTACGTCGACGCAATCGCCAGTCACAACAGCCAAGTCTACGGGAAGCGAGTTAACTAAGTTGATAGCCGTCTCAAGGTAGAGAGTGCTTCTAACACCCGTTATCAAAATTTCAACATGAATGTCAGACAAGTGGGCGATCGATATTTTCTCAGGTTCCCTTTCGAGAACCCATAAGCTCCTAGGTTCGCAAACGGCTTCACCGCCTACGTTCAAACATATATCATAGAAACCCGGTGAAGCACCTGTTGGAAGCTCAAACTGAACTGTTAAATGCTGGCCTGTTAACCAGCTGCCTATTATTCGAAGCGTCCAGTTTAAGCCTGGTGCCATCGACCAGGCATGATCGAGAGCGTTAGCGCCCGCTATCGTTACGTTAAAACGTTGTCCGGGTAGAACGGCTATGGGAGATGAATACCTTGGTTCTACTACTCGAACCTCGGGCGACGATAGTGCCGTGGGAATAAGGATGATGAAAGCCGTTAAGCAAAACCAGATCGGGGTGTACCTATTTTTCATCGAGTAAGGTTAAAAACCAGTCTTAAAAACGTGACTTTGAATCTAAGCAAACTCCTCTTCCTCCCACGCTTCCCTTGGGTATACTATGACGTCCTCGGGTTTAACGTAGACTTTAATCCTAGTCCCTTCTCGGATTGTCAACTCAGGGTCGACGTAAGTGACGATTCTTTCACCGTCTAAGCTGACCCTCAACTGTTTGTTCGAGCCAAGAAACATTGAAAGCTCAACCACTCCCTCAAGTTCGTTAGCGCCGGGCAGAGGCGTTAAGGATATGTCTTCAGGTCTAAGGACTATCACAGCTTCACCTCCTTTCTCTAGAGACCCTACGGGTATACCTTTGATCTTCGCTCCAGAGTAAGTTTCAACCGCGACGTACTCGCCTCTATCACTGGCTAACCGACCTTTAAGTACGCTGCTCCTTCCAATGAAAGTGGCTACAAAGAGGTTTGCCGGTTTGCTGTAGACTTCAAGAGGCGAGCCGACTTGTAGCACCCTACCCTTATTCATTACAGCTATCCTGTCGGACAAGCTCATAGCCTCTTCTTGGTCATGGGTAACGTAGATCGTAGTAATAGCTAGACGCTTCTGTAGCCTTCTAAGCTCCTCCCTCATCTTCAACCTCAGCTTAGCGTCAAGGTTGCTGAGAGGTTCATCCATGAGTAAAACCTTCGGTTCCACTACTAAAGCTCTAGCTAGAGCTACCCTCTGCTGCTGCCCGCCGCTCAATTGAAGCGGCGACCTGTTCTCTAAACCTTCAAGTCCTACAAGCTCAAGCACGTCCTTAACCCTCTTTCTCAGCTCCCCGGGCGGCAGCTTCTTCACACGGAGGCCGTAGGCGACGTTATCGAAAACGGTCATGTGAGGCCATAACGCGTAGTTTTGAAAAACCATAGCGCAGCCTCGCTCGTACGGCTTCCTGAACGTGACATCCTCTTCGTCGAAAAATACTCGACCTTCATCAGGCAACTCGAAACCAGCCACAACCCTCAGGGCAGTAGTCTTCCCGCAGCCTGAAGGACCGAGAAAAGTGAAGAGCTCGCCACGCTCAACTGTCAAGGATACGTGGTCGACGGCTAAGACGTCTTCAAACCTTTTAACTACATCCCTTAGCTCAACTCTAGCCATCTACTATCGAGTTCAATAACCCTGATATAACTCTTTATCCGCCCGCTCACCTAGTATTCTCCATTTACCGCTTTGACAGCATATTAAATCTTTATTGGGAGCCATCCGTGTTCAAGTCTCCGCCTCTAACTTGAACGAGCCTCATACGGCTCAAACGTTTTGTCTCTAAACAGTGCAGAAGGATCGTAAAGTTAGCTGAACTTCGAGAAAAGTGTCTGTCATGTAAATTCAAGGGTGTTGCATAGATCTTAGGTAAAGTTTTATTTGTGGGATGTGGGTTGCGTGATGTGGGAAATATGGTTGAGGCGATAGTTAAGGTAGATGAGAGAGGTAGGGTGCTCATACCAGCAAACATCAGGAAGATGCTTAAAATTAAGAGCATTGTGAAGCTTGTAGTCGAAGGAGACAAGATCGTATTGAAACCTCTCGAAGATCCCTTAAAACAAATAGAGGAGCTAGTCGTCAAGGGGGTGAAGGACGTAGAAGTTGAGATACCTCAACTCCGTAAGGTAGCTGAGGAGGAACTCTTGAAGGGGGTTTGATGCTTATTGAGACAGACGTACTCCTCTCTTTGATCTCTCCCGAGGATAGGAACCACTCGCGGACGGTGAAGTTGATTGAAGATTTCGCCAGTCAACTGAAGCTCTCACCCTATTCTCTCGTCGAGCTCGACCTGCTGGTAAGGTCGGGGAAGATTGTAGTAAAAAGTGTTACAGCTTTCTACGTTGCTTTAAATGAGCTTTTAAAATACAAGATGATTCAAGTATACGCACCTAAACCTGAATACCATGGTGAGGCCTATAGACTGAGGAAGGCCTACTCTCTAACCTACTTCGACAGTCTCCACGCATCAGCTGCTATAGTTGAAGACGAGGAACTTGTGAGCTATGATAGAAGATACTCAGAGTTGAAGGAGTTAAAGTACCTTCATCCGGAGAAGTTGACGAAAGGCTATTGAGGATCGCCCCTTGAAGGCAACCGACCCTTCAAAGTTTTCGGTTTAACGCTTGGAGACTCTACTATACTCCTATGTAAGCGTACCTTTGTTTTAAGACCACGTTAACTAACGTTATTGTAGCGAGTTGAAGCGAGATTAAGATTACGCCGAGAGACGCAACAATGTGCGGTCCACCTATCCTGTTCAAATTGTCCATCATGATGTAAGTTATAGGAGCTCTATGTGTTTCACCTATTCCTCCCAAGCCTCCTAGAGTTACGCTTGTGCTCGTCTCACTCATACAGTACACGAAGCTCACCAGCGACCCGCTTAAGACGTTTAAGCCGATTAAAGGTAAGACGACGCTCACTAGGGTTCTAAACCTTCCAGCACCAAGGTTCATGGACGCTTCTTCTAAAGCCACGTGAACCTGTTGGAGACCAGCGAAGACGGCTCTAGCTGTAAACGGAAGCCTCCTAATGCTGTAGGCGAGGATTATTAGGAGACTTGGTCCATACGCTATAGGGTCGAGGATAGTATATTTGAAGAAGGTTGTGAAGAAGTAGAAGTAGCCGACTGCTAACACTAACCCAGGTATTGCGACGGGTGAAGTCACGAGCAGGTCAAGTAGCTCAAGCCCTTTGATCTTAGCTCTCGCTATGACGTAGGGAGCTGAAACTCCTAAGAGAAGTATGAGAGCTAAAGCTGAGAAAGAGTAGAGGAGGCTGTTGTAGACTGCCCGCGAGACCAGGGGGTCTACGGAGATCTTCGACAAATGTCCAAGCGTTAAACCTTCGGGCAAGGGTCCAGACCATCTTTCTGAAAAAGCGTACACGAAAACGCCGATCTGAGGGAAGCCGGCAAAGAGGAGTAGGGGTAGGAGCCCCAGGTAGACGGCTGACAAGCCTAACAGTCCAAGCTTTCTCACCCTAGGCTTCCACCTCCCGCCTCTGCTCAACATAGCGTACCGCTTTAACGTGACGTACTTTCTTATGCCTGTGAAAACAGTTAAAGCAAGTAGGAGGAGAAGCAGTGCTAAACTTGCCGCAGCCGGGGAAAGTTGTCCAGTGGTAGCTTCTACGAAGCGGGTGAAGATCTGGTAGGATATAAGCCTGTGCTCGTTGAACACTATAGGCGCTGCAACATCTTCTAGAGAGAAGATGAACACGAGTGCAGAACCAGCGGCTAAACCGGGTAGAGAGAGGGGCAAAGTCACGCTCCTGAATAGTTTAAAGCCTTTAGCTCCCAAGTTTTCAGCTTGTTCCTCTAAGCTTGGATCTATGTTCATCATACTCGCGTAAACGTTCAAGTAGACTATAGGGAAGAAAGTCATTATTTGGGCTACAGCTACTCCAGCGAGGCTGTCGATCCCCACTCTAAAAGGTAGCCCTGCTACGTCGCTTAGAAGCCAAGAGATTAAGCCGTCCTTCCAGTCGAACAGTTTCTTTATGACGAAGGAGTTGATGAAAGGTGTCTGAAGTAGCGGTAAAGTCGCAAGAACTCTGAACGCCGTTTTACCGGGGAAAGAGTAGCGGGCAAGCACTAGGGCGACGATAGTACCTATCACGCTAGCTGCCACTGTAGTTATAGACGCTATAAGTAGCGAGTTTAGTATCGCGCCGAAGCTTACTCCCAAAAGCCTGAAGACTGTAACTTCTCGACCCCTAAAGGTTCCACTGTAGACGGTGTACAAGGTGCCGTGAGGTCTTGTGGAGACGTAAGTGGGGTCAGAGAATAGGAGCAAAGGGTTGTACTGTGAAGCTACGTACACGACGGAAAGGAGGGGGAATACCAGCAGGATTAAGAGGAGAGCCGTGGAAAGCGTAAGTTGCGCTAGCAAAGTTGAATCAAGGTGGTATGATAGAGTACGTAGGAGGCTTGGCACGACTCAGCTACCCCCTAAGTTCCCTCTCGATCCTCGTATACTTTTCTACAGCAGCTTTCTTCCACGTAGCTATGAGAGCATCCTTGAACGCTGCATCCGTCTGGAACTTGCTGTTGATAGTTATAGCATACTCTTGAGAGAAGGATACTGTTTCACCCGTGGAAGGGTCTGTAAAGGTGAGGGGAGCAGTTAGAGCTGCGACGTACCTTTGAAAGTCTTCGCGAGAAATCGTTCCAGCAAAGTACCTCGACAACAGGGCTTTCCACGTAGCTTTAAGGTAGTCGTTCACTTCGACGAGAGTAGCTCTAAAGTACCACTGCATAACGTGTTCATAAAGGAGAGCTAGAGTATCGTTGAACGCGATCGAGGGGGTTCTCAAAGTTTTCTCGTAAGCTTCCTTCAAGTCTCTTCTAGAGGCACCCTCTTGCGTATCGAAAATCCTTGGGTTAGCTGGAAGCCTGTTGATCTCGGGGTCTAACCAAAGCTTCTGACCTTCAGTTAGTACCCAAGCTATGAAAGCTTGGGCAGCTTCCATGTTCTTGCTGTTGGCGACGAGAGCTATCGGGTCGCCGTTAACTATGCTTTCACCCTCAGGTATGATGTACTCACAGTCGGGGTTTACGTATTTAGCCATATAGCCGTAAAAGTCTATCGTTATCCCAACTGCTACATCCCCTTGGATGACAGCGTCTCTAGCCTCGCTGCTACCAGCGTATATTTTCGCGTTAGCCGCCATCAAGCCTAGAGTCTTCCAACCTTCCTCCCAGCCGAAGCTCTGAAGGATGATCTCGTACATCCTAGTGTGGCTAGTGCTCTGCGTCGGGTCAGCTATCGAGAGAGATGGTTCACCGTACTGGACGATAGGCTTTCCGAGGTCTGGAGATGCTAAATCCTTCCAGCTGCGCGGCGTAGGTAGACCGTAGTCCTTCAACCTGACACGGTTAACTGTAAAACCAAAACTGGATATCGCTGAAGCAACCCAGTATACTTTCCCATCCTTTAAACGTTTCATCGGGACTCCAACTATCTCGTCGGGAACCTGTGCCGCAGCTTTCAAAGCTTCTTCTGAAGTTAAGGGGGCGAGTAGACCGCGCACGAAGAGGGAGTCGAAGAGAGTAGGTCCCCCTCCCCACCCCACGTCAGCCTCTCCGTTTAGAATGTAGCTCTCCCATAAACCCGGTGGAAGCCCGATGGTTTTCAAGTCGATGATGTTATACTTCTTCGCTACTTCGCTAGCTAGGAACATGCGGCGGGCTTTACCTAGAATGCTGGACTCGTGCCTAGATATCACTACGAGCACTATTCCTCGAGGTTGATCTTCTTGCTTCGGTTCTTCTCTAGGCTCTTCTGTCACAGGGGGGGTCTCCGGTTGAACAGGTGTTGTTTGCTGCCTTTGCAAAACTATAGCTGTTATCAAGATTATTGCTACGACGGATACTAGAGCAACCCCCAGGTATCTACCAAACCCTTTCATCGATTTATAAACAGCCGGGGGGAAATAAACCTCTCGGTTACCACGTAAACGATAAATTTTTTAAACCTCCCACTCGAAGCTTACTCGTGAGGAGCAAAGTTTTAGCAACGGTCTTGATAATAACGTTGGCTGCAGGCTTTTCAAGCCTCCTCCCAGTAGAAGCCGCACCCGTCGGATTCCCCATTCTACTCGACTTGAGTCACAAGCAACCTACTCTCGGAATTGAAACAATCCTAGAGATGGTTCCGGAGGCGGAGTGGTATATCTTGGTTGACAGCGCGGACACAGCTAAAGCTCTCCCAGCTTACGTAACTACTACTGCTAGAGTACTGGTAGGGAGCTTCGACACAGTTGATCTAGAGAAGCTAGGCATAGTGATGGTGATATTTGGGCAGCCTCAGACGACGTTGAAGCCTGAGGAGATAACTGCTTTAACTAAATGGTTCAACGCTGCGCCGGGTCGAGCCATCTGGGTTTCAGCAGACAGCGATTACCCTGCCCAAGGCGGCGAAAGGTCACAGGTGGTAGCCAACACTATACTAGAAGCCCTCGGTTCGCGTCTAAGGATGGATTACACTGCCGCGTATGACCACTTCAGCAACGCTGGCGGCGCAACTTACAGAGTTTTAGCTTACGTTAACTTGAGTGAAATACCCGAGTTAAGGTACGGCTGTGACCGCGTTCTATTCCACGGTCCAGGTCCTATAGCCTGGGTTGACGACAGAGGGACCTGGCGTAAGCTGACTCCAAACGAAAAGCCTCCAAACACTTTCATCTTAGCTGTGACCAGCCCACAATCGGAGATTACAGAGAATCAAGCCGAACCCACAGGGGTAACAGCTAAAGTTTACAAACCAGGCGATAGAGGATCCTTCACTTTAATGGCTGCAGAACTTGTTCCCGTGAAGAACAAGACGAATGTGGTGATACTATCAGGTGAAACACCGTACGGCGGATATCAACCGATAGCTACATGGGGTTACTATCGTGAAGTGATTAGCGGACCACGCTTCGTCAGGAACGTTATACTCTGGGCTACAGGCTACATGGGGGAGTTGAAAGAGTACGCTAAACTAGCCGCTCTCCCAGAACAGCTGAGAACAAGCGTTAACAGAGCACTCGACCAAGCGAGGAACGAGCTCAACGCTAGACTTGCAGAAGTGTCAAACCAGTTGTCAACACTAAGATCAGAATTGGATAAAACTTCCTCAACTGTTAACGCAGTTTCATCGACCGCTAACACAGCTATGATTCTAGCCGTAATAGCTCTCCTACTAGCAGTCGTAGGGTTAGCCCTTTCATTTAGAAAGAAACCATAAGATATTTATTTTTTAAATTTTTTAATCAATGTATTTTTTACAGTTGTAACAGTACCATCGCTGATACTGTTCAATCCAGGATGCTTCTTTACCGCAGAACGGGCAGGTTCTCTTCTCCTTCTTCCAGCCCGGTAGACGTATCGGTAATCCCCTCTCCCTCTCTTCCACCCTTGTTGGTGCGGCTAAAGGCGGTGTAACAGGGGCAGGCATTACTGGAAGCTGTGGAACTTCGATAACTTCCTTAAGTATGACAATGTCTTTCGCTGCAGATACTTTACTCCAAGGTATCTCCATCTGAGAACCGGTAACTGTTCGCACAACCAGCATGATTTCACCCTGCCCGATAGGTAATGCTATATCCAGAACTTGACCTACGAGAGCGCCGTCCGGGTTGTAGACCTGCATACCCGTGAGTTTACTCCTAGGTATCGCCATTGACTCTATTTAAAATCACAAATAAATAAACTTTTGTAAAGGTCTGCGAAGCTACCCTCCGGAAACTACAGGTATTAGCTTCAGCTTGGAAGGTTCTTCCACCAGCTCATCGTCGGGAACAACCCTACCGTCAAGAACAGCTACGTACTCTTCAGTATTCAGACCTAGGAGTTTAACAATATCCTCTACGCGTGCACCTTTACGTACCTTGACCCGTTGAGAGCCTTTACGCACTACTTCAACTAGAAGCTCGACTTCCTCCATGTTACACCTCCCTGAAAGGCAACGTAACTACTTGCCCACTCCAACTTGAAAAATATATCGCTCGTATTACCTCAAGGCTCCGCCTACCTTCATATCCGTCTACCCTAGGTCTACCCCCTTCTTCCACTGAGGTGACGAAATCCTTCACCAACCTCAAGTGGTTCTCTACGGGCACGGCTTCAGGCCTAGCCCAAGATTCCAACCCCTTGACACCTTCCTTAGTCTCTTCCTCCTCCCCCCTAATGGCTAAGACCTTTAGAGCCCCACCTTCGATGACGGCTGTGCCGTTCGTACCGTGCACTTCCAACCTAGTCGGAAGCCCAGGGTAAATAGCCGTGCTACCCTGTATCACGCCGAAAGCTCCACTCCTAAACTTCAATGCGGCAACGGCTAAATCCTCGACCTCGATGTCGTGCATAAAAGTTCCAGTAAGAGCCCAAATCCTCTCTACGTCGCCCATAAGCCACAGTAGGAGGTCGATGGTGTGGATAGCCTGATTAATCAAGGCTCCGCCGCCTTCGGTCGCCCACCTACCCCTCCAACCGCTCCCACTGTAGTACTCCGGAGTCCTAAACCATTCAACTATAGCTTCGCCTAGGATCAGTCTACCGAGTTTCCCTTGTTCTATCGACGTTTTCAATTTCTCAACTATAGGGTCGAAACGGTACTCGAATACTACACCGAGCTTTACCCCGTAATGTTCAGCTTTCCTGATCATCTCGTCGGCTTCACGAAGGTTGACAGCGAGCGGCTTGTCTACAAGCACGTGTTTTCCAGCCTCAATAGCTGAAATAGCTTGTGGGAAGTGGAGGTAGTGGGGGGTTGAAATAGCGACCGCCTCAACGTCCGGGTCGCTCAACATTTGCTCGAAACTCAAGTACCATCTGCCAGCCCCGTACCTTCTTGCAAACTCCTCCGTTTTCCCCCTCCTCCTGCCAGTCACAGCGACAAGCTCAGCCCTCCCCTCGCTCTTTAACAGTTGGAGAGCTTTCGCAATAAACTCCCCTCCAACTCCGGTTCCGGCTAGACCAAACTTCAACACAAGCCAAGCCCGCTAGATTGCGTAAAAAAGTTGACGGCAACACAAATTTATTGAATGGAATACTAAGCTTGAGCGTTTGCAATGAAGTTTGGACAAGATGTGGCAAGCCTAGCTAAGAAACTCATCCTAGGCTACCCACTCTACTTTTCGTACGACAGGCTCAACTCAGAGGGTAGGAAAGTGTTTGAGGAAATGGTTCGCATGATAGTTTACGAGCATCCAGAACTGAAGAAACTCGTAGTCAAAGCCCGTAGAGACCCTACACTTGAGAACGTTATGAAGATCGTTGAAAGAGTCCTAGGGGAGGACGCATGGAACCTTGTTAGAGAATCCGTTGAAGGACCCTACGAGTGGCGTTTCTAAGCGGCTCAGAAGCCTGGTCCCGCTCACTCTTCGCAGCTTTCAACCTTCTTCACCGCCGCAAAATGCGGTTTCACTTCCTCCTTAAGAAGATATATTTGCCAGCCTCGATGAGTAGTAGAGGCAATATAATGAAGGGGAGTAGCTCTAGCAATCTCCAGGCGGCGAGGGGATTTAACTCAAACGCGGAAGCTAGTTGCGGCAGGTAGATTGGCGCAAGCGACAACATAGAGCCTGTCAGAAGACTTACGTTGAGTATCTTGTTCGTAGTCCCAACCCTGAGGAAGCTTCTTCTCTCGCTCCTGAAAGCCAACGCACGGAAAATTTCCCCTAGAGTAAAGAAAGCGAAAGCCGCCGTCCTAGCTACGGGCACGCCATAGGGCATGTATAGGTACATTATCAGGTTCAACAAAGACGCCGTCAAGAGACCTATTCCAACGTAGGCGGCCACCCTTTTAAGCGAGATGAGTCTCTCCCCTTTACCTCTAGGCTGCCTATCCATTATGCCCGGCTCCTCTGGTTCCAGACCTAATGCGAACGCAGGCAGAGAATCGGTAACCAAGTTGATCCAAAGTATTTGAGCGGGCGTCAACGGCGTAGGAAAGCCCATGATCTCAGATAACATTATAGCGAAGACTTCACCCATGTTACAGGAGATCAGGTAATCTATAGGCTTCCGAATGTTCTCGTAGATTATCCTCCCTTGTTTCACAGCTTCAACTATCGTTACGTAATTGTCGTCAGCGAGGACTAGGTCTGAAACCTCCTTTGAGACGTCCGTCCCCCTAATCCCCATCGCTATGCCCACGTCTGCCGCCTTGATGGCTGGCGCGTCGTTTACTCCATCTCCAGTCATCGCGACGACGAAACCTTTCCCTTTCAACGCGTTGACTATCCGAAGCTTATGTTTTGGCGTGACTCTAGCAAAAATGCTAACTTCTCCGATCAACTTCTCGAGCTCCTCGTCGCTCATTTTGTCGACTTGAGCCCCGTTCACGACTCTCCCAGAGTCAAGCCCAACCTCCTTAGCTATAGCAGCTGCCGTCAACTCGTGATCCCCGGTTACCATGATGGTCCTAATACCCGCTCTAACGGCAGTCTCAACAGCATCTCGTACCCCCTCTCTAGGCGGATCGCTGATCGCCAAGACGGCTAGAAAAGTGAGGTCCCGTTCTACGTCGTCGACGTCTGCTTCGAGGAGCTCCTTAGAACCTACCTTGTACGCTGCTCCCAGAGTCCTGAAACCTTTAGAAGCGTAGTTTTCTATCGCTTCGAAAACTCTCCTCCTTAGCTCTGGTGTTAAAGGTTCTGATCTACCGTTGAGCTCGATAGATGAGCAGCGGTCGAGAAGCAGCTCCGGAGCGCCGAAGGTAGCGACGAAGACTTCCCCGCTCTGCAACTGGTGGAGTGTACTTTTTCTTTTCCTCACCCGATCGAAGTGGAGGGTTCTCAGCTTAGGGTACTTCTCCGAGCCTCGTACCCCGGCCTTGAGGGCAAGCTCCTTGACGGCTACCTCTGTGGGCTGTCCTTTAATGACTATCCGACCGTCGACCTCTTTCAACTCAGCATCGTTGTATATGTCGCACATCCAGAGCAAACGGGTAGTACCGGGGCTCAACAAGTCGCCCTGCAAGCTTAAACCATCTTCAACGCTAGTGTCTGTTAGGTTAACAAACACTCGTCTAACCCTCATTTCACCCTTCGTAATTGTACCGGTTTTGTCGCTGCAGATCACGTTACATGCTCCGAGAGTTTCGATAGCTGCAAGTTTCCTTACGATCGCGTTCCTAGCCGCCATCCTCAATGCTCCGACTGCGAGGATCGCTGTTGCGATAGCTGGCAAACCCTCGGGGACAGCAGCTACAGCTAGCGAAGCCGCAAGAAGTATCGCTTCAACTAGCTCGGAACCTTTGACGACGGCGAGAAGGAAGACGAGGACTGAGAGGGCGAGAAGGACCGTTCCTATCCACTTTCCGAAACGGTCTAGCTCCACTTCGAATAACGTTCTCTCGGCTTTAACCTCCTCGAGGCTAGCGGCTATCTTACCGAGCTCAGTGTTCATACCCGTAGCTACAACCACGCCAGTACCCTTACCCTTTACGACGTAAGTGCCCATGAAGACCATGTTCACTCTCTCGTAAACTTGCGTGTCCTGAGGTAGAGTCGCTTCAGGGTCTTTCTCCACTGGGACACTCTCCCCCGTTAGAGGGGACTCGTCGACTTCAAGGTCTTCTACGGTCATGAGCCTCATGTCTGCTGGAACCCTGTCCCCCTCCTCCAGTAGGACAATATCTCCCGGGACGAGGAGTCTAGTGTCGACGAGTTGTTCCACCCCATCTCTCATCACCTTAGCCTTCGGTGAAGTCATCTCCTTGAGTTTCTCTATAGCCCTCTCAGCCTTGTACTCTTGAAGGAATCCGGCGAACGCCATGAGCACGAGGATAGCTAAGATTAGAACAGCATCCAAGACTTCGCCAAGGTAGAGGGATAGAGCGGTTGCAGCGAACAGTATGTACACTAGGTAATTCCGAAACTGTCCGAGGAACATGAGCAACGGGTTTACACGTTTCTCAGCAAGCTCGTTGGGTCCATATTCTCGAAGCCTTTTCTCCGCTTCAGCTTTACTTAACCCCTCTCGACTCGTCTTAAGCTTCTCTAAGGTTTCATCGACCCGTAGGGTGTGCCAAGACATTGCGGAGCCAGTTCAAGTTCAGTATTTAATCTTCACGTATTTACAACTTCATTGTAGCTGAAAAAGACACTTGAGTGGTTTGCCTACTATAGAGAACGGTTGCCAGGTTGGAGTGCTTTTAAACGACGTCTGGGAAATACTTCTCTACGACCGAGTCTGGCTTCTCCCTCAAAAGTCTAACGGCAACAGGCAGGTATGCTAGGATATCATCTGGTGTGACTCCGTCCTCACCTATGCTTTCAGCAGCTAAGTCGCCAGCTAACCCGTGTACAAACACGCCGACTCTCGCAGCGAGGCCAGCGTCACGGTATCCTATCCCGTACATCGCCGCTATGGTCCCAGTTAAGACGTCGCCTGTACCGGCTTTCGCCATACCCGGGTTACCAGTGAGGTTCACGTAAACTGTTCCGTCTGGGTAGCCTACCAACGTGTGCGCGCCCTTTAGAACTATAAATGAGTTAAAGTACTCGCAGGCTCTCCTAAGAGATCCTACAGGATCCTCTTGTATGTCATCTGTACTCGACCCGGTTAGACGAGAAAACTCGACAAGGTGCGGTGTTATGATCGTGGGCGCTTTTCTCGTCTTTAAAATCTCCGGCCTCTTGGCAACAGCTGTGATACCGTCCCCGTCTATTATTATAGGCATCTCAAGCTCGTCGACGAGATCTGTGACTAGCTGCTGAGTCTCTTCGTTTAGGGAAGTGCCTGGACCTACGGCTACTATGTCTATGCCGTAGTCTTTAACGAGGTTGAGAAGTAGCTCAAGGTTACGATATGCTATCGTCCCATCGGTCGTCTCTTCGAGAGGTATGTATACAACTTGACTACATCTGGCGGCGATGAAGGGGATTGTCGAAGCGGGTGCTGCGAGCCTCGAGTACCCTCCACCCGCCTTAAGGAATGCGTAAGCAACGTAGTATGGAGCTCCGTAATAGTATCGTGAGCCTGCTATAGCTAGGAACTTACCGAACGTACCTTTGTGCCCCCATTTGACTCTTTCGGGTGGAGGTGTGGGCGAGTTCAACTCTACTTTTATCTCTTCGCTGTTAAGCAAGGCGGGAGGGTAGGATAGGTGGGAGACGTACAGTTTGCCACAGTAGTGGAAGCCCGGGTATAGCAGGTTACCGAGCTTTGGAAGCCCGAAGGACACTGTATAACGTGACTTTACAGCAACTCCCCGAACTTTACCGTTGTCGGCATCTATCCCAGAAGGCAAGTCGACGCTGACGACAGGCTTCCCTTTCTTGTTTATGACGTCGATGACTTCACGGTAGAGACCCTTGACTTCACCTTTTAAACCCAAGCCTATGAGACCTACGACTGCGGCGTCACACCAGTCGAGTACGCTTTCAAGAACTTGTAGATCCTCTCTCGTCTTAACGTGGTGTACAGGAACCCCTGTCTTCAGTAGAATCTCGTAGTTTCTCCTAGCTGGCTCAGGATACTTTTCCGTATCCCCTACGACCACTACTCGAACGCTTACACCTGCTGAGCTAAGCTTTCTAGCTGCTACTAGAGCGTCACCACCGTTATTGCCTACACCAGCTACTACAGCGACGCGAGAGTTTAAGCCGAACTCCTTGGTCGCGACTGTGAAGATGGCGTTGCCGGCATCCTCCATCAACAGTATAGGGTCTATACCGTACTTCTCTGAAGCTTCAAAATCTATCCTCCTAGCCTCTTCAGAGCTACAAACTTTCACAATCTTCACTGCCACGATAGTGGAGAAGAAAGAATAGGATAAAAGTTGTACTCTTACAGCTCCTCTCAACTCGTGCGCTGTTACTACCTGTAGCCTAGGATCATCTGTTTTCTCTCTATAAGGTCTTTGTGTTCTCTTAAGAGGTTGAAGAGAGCTGTGCGTATAGCTTCACTCCTGTTGTTGAATACGCCGACTTCAACCAGTTGATCCAAAGCATCCAACAAAGCACGAGGAATATGGAAGCTTACAATATGGGTACGGGGGTTGGCATCTACGCGAAACCTAAGTTTACCCGACATCAAGAAGTGTTAACGTAGAGGGGGATACTATAGGGTAACTATTGGAGAATACGTTACTAAACGGGTATAAGCCACGTAACACGGTGATACTCCCGCGGTCCATGAGACACTTGGACCTGTGAGCGACGTGCGTAGTATGTTTAAAACTTTAAAGTTCTCAACGCGCGCTTGTTTTTAACCCTCTGAGCTCAAGTAGAGAAAGTATTACGTCAGTCTCCTCCCTCTTAACCGGGAGAACAACTTCCGGGGGAGTACCCCCCACTATTGAAACCCAATTGGAATCGATGCGCTTAACGGAGAAGTCTCCGCCTCGAGGTATGCGGTAAGGTGGAGAGTATACTTCAACTGGAACTTTCTTCATCCCGCGCTCTCTAGCTATCGCGATCTTAGCACAACCTCTATCTACGACGTAGAGAAGTTCACCCAGTACGGTCTCAAAGGCTACGAGCAGAGGGGAATTCCTTTGTAAATAGCTTAGGAACTCGTTCACAGGTATTGCTCGAACCTCCTCGAGCTCATTGAGATCATTATCCCAGGGTCCGGATAAGATCCTGTTTAAAGCAGCATTCCCCTGTCGTTTGCTCCGCTTAGCTAGCTTATCTTCAAACTCAACCGTGTACATGAGAGTTTTCACCACCGCACCGTACAGCCTCCTATCTCTCGAGCAACGTTCAATTATCTTCTGTAAGCGTAAAGCTAGGCTGTCTTGAATCACGATGATTGAACAAGCTTACAGGTATAAGCTTTTGCCTCCTCCGAAGTAAGCTTTACAGTAAAGTTTACTTCCCTTAAAATCCCCAGTTAAACGTTTAGATAAACCTTGTAAACCTTTACTATTTTTCGGATTTTTCAAGAAAGGGTTCCATTTGAATTATGTAAAAAGGATTTAGAACCGTCTACGTTACACAGAACCTTATGTGTTTTAAGTTTTTTATAACCTTCTCAAGCCAGAAAGCTCCAGCTAGCCCCCTCACATGAACCAATCATCCCTCTCCACTCACACGTGTTTCACAAAAAGAAAACTTCCAAGGCTTAGTCTCCAAGGAGAGTCGAAAATCTATTGAAATCTCGAGCAGCTGTCCAAGCGCACATCGTGACACAGGCTCTAGTTGATCAAAGAGCATTAACATCTCAACAGAATGAAATAATCAAGGTGATTGTGAAGTCGAAGAAGTAATCTAATAGTATTTGGAATAAGTTTAAAGTTTAAACGAGGTATTTCACTCATCCTCTACGACCATGTCCTAAACGAAAGGGTTATTGCATCTGCCTCCTATGTTCTAGCGAAGGTAAGCATTCTCTCTACTCTCTAAGCTTCAGTTTTTCCACAGTTTGAAAAGCTCGTCAGCTACGTATACGTCGTCCACGTGTGTGACAGTCCCCCCTTTTATTAGTTCTACTAAGTGACCGTTCCACTCTTTAACCCGGCCGACCACAGAAGCCTCCAGATTGAGATTCTTCACTACTTCTATCGCTTCATCGACCCTACTCGCAGGGACTGTGGCGATTAGAGTGCCTGAACTTATCAACTTTAGCGGATCCAAGCCTAAAGCCTCGGTAACGGCTCGCGTCTCATTTAGGATGGGGACCTTGTCAGCCCACAGCTCTAAAGTCTTCTTCGACGCATAAGCGAGCTCCGCAGCTCCGCCCAAAACCCCTCCTTCCGTCGGATCATGCATGGCTGTAGCTAGACGTTTCTCAGCTAGAGCTAAAGCCTCCGGTACAACGCTCACACGTTGGACAAGCCTAGAGCCTTTTTCGATAACCTCCCGCGGTACGCCGCGTTCGACGAGTAGATGACAGAAGTCTGTGCATATCACCGCAGTACCTTCAATCCCAGCGTATTTCGTCAAGATAACGAAGTCTCCAACCCTAGCGCCTTTTGTTGAAACAACTTGATTCAAGGGGGCTACGCCGATAGCAGTTGTTCCTACCAAGGGTCTCTCCAGACCGGGTGTAGTCTCCGTGTGACCCCCTACCACCATCATCTCCAACTCTCTCGCAGCTGAATCCACTTGACTCATTATGTTCTCAAGGAGACTGGGCGAAGCGTTCTCCGGTAGGAAGAGGGTCATGAGGAACCATCTCGGTTTAACCCCCCTCGTAGCTACATCGTTAGCCACTATGTGTACAGCTAGCCAACCCAGTAGGGTTGAAGCACCGGAGATCGCGTCGTTGTGGACGACTAAAGCAGAACCGTTGCCTAAGTCAATGATTGCTGCGTCCTCGCCGACAGCAGGTCCAACGAGAACAGCTGGATCGTAAGTGCCAAGCTTTGTAAAGACGAGTGACTCGAGGAGCCTGGGGGGAACTTTGCCTGACATCACCTATCCAATGAAAGACCGGCTTATATCTGGTTCCTATTGGCGCGTCAGCCGGTTTGGTACTCTTCACAGCTACGCTCATGCAGGCGTTCGTCACTCGCGCCACGTTGATCGACTTAGATTTCTTAATAAGGTTTCATTATAGAGGACGCGACCGCACCACCAGCGCTTACATATTAAATCGTCCAACTTTCGTATTAACCCTATAGTAAGTAATTTTCCTTACCATCCTTTTGTAAAACTAATGGTGTATTTTTAAAAAATGTTTCTGAAGCTACATTTGACCTCCTCCAGGCTTTTCCTGAACTCTTCTTTTGCAACCGGTAGACTTAATAAGCTGAAAGTTTCTTGTTAAATGCCATAAAATGGCTTGTTGAGATAATGGGTGAATATAGGAGGAGTAGGAGGCCGTTCAGAGGTCCGCCTAGGGGGTCGAGAGGAGGATTAGAAGTTGGTGAAGAGCTTACCCTCCGCGTTTTCAGCGTAAGCAGGAGGGGAGACGGTATGGCTAAAGCAAAAGGGTATACCGTTTTCATCCCAAACGCGAAGGCTGGAGATACTGTTAAGGTTAAGATTACAAGAGTTTGGGCACGTTACGCTACAGCTGAGATCATCGGAGAGGCTGGAGAGTAACTCTCTTGGAGGAACTTTACGAAAACCAACGTTACATATTACTTTCTACAAGATGTTATGGCTACAGTTTTTAGTCGCTCCTAAACTATAACTGTCGTATGCCTTGACACGTTTTCACCTAGGAAAGCTTTTAGAATCGCCTATGATAAAGTTGTGGTGCGTAGAAAGCTAGCGTCTGCTTTAGCATACGCAGTGCTCGCAGCGGCTATCAGCGCTACGAGCTTATCCCCTCCCCAGCCACTACACTCGACGGTTGGAGTTTCAGTTAACGCGAGGCTGCTAGTCATCGTTCTTACAGCTGTTGTAGCCGCTTTAACTCCCTTCCTCCAGACTGGGTTGAAAGAACTCTTCAGGCAGGCTCTCACTCACGGGAAGAAGAAGTTGTGGCGGCAGGCTCTGCTGGCGGCCTTGTTTCAGGTTGCTATAATAGGCTTACCGCTTCTACTGATCATAGCCTTGGGGAGTAGGGTTGAGCCGGTAACTAACCACGGTAACGCTACGAGCGTTTCTGGACCTTATTCCAGCGGAGAACCCTTACAACAGGGTTCAAGCTCGGATGGGGGCGAGCCCAGTTCTAGTCGAAGCGATTCACAGTTGCCCTCTGAAGCTTCTCAACCTGAACAATGGGTCGTTGGAGAGGGTTTAGTGCTCGCTGCAGCTGGAGTGTTGATAGCGGTTACTGCCGTTACAGCAGCTTATTCCGTCTACGATGCTTGGAGAGAGGTTCGCGCTAACCGTTCGCGTGAACAAGTTGTTTCACCTGAGGAAGAGGAGCTTCTTAAGGCAACTTCTGAAGCTATAAGAGAAGTAGAGGAAGGAGCCGACCCGAGGGGTGCTATCGTCAATTACTTCTTGAAGCTGTGTAAGCTCCTCGAAGAGCAGGGGGTGTCCGTGAGCGAAGAGTTGACTGCTCGAGAAGTAGCCCAGGTGGCTCTTCAAAAGTTTAAACGTTTAGAGCCTGAACCTTTGTTAACGTTGGTTCACCTCTTCGAAGAAGCTCGCTACAGTAGCCACATCGTAAGTGAAGTTATGAGGGATAAAGCTCTTGAAAGCTTCAAGTCCATTCAAGACCAATTGAAGGGTGTCAGCTTTGGGTCTTAAACGGATAGCTCTAATAGCTTTTCTGTCCGTTTTGACCGTACCCGTCGCGAACGTAGTTTACTCAGCTGAACCGGATATGGGTTGGCTACTACTCTTAATAGTTACCGTCCTTCTTTTCCTGCAACCTCTTTTAGACCTGTTCAATTGGTTAACCGTATTGCAGCCTTCTTCTAAACGGGTTAAAACGACGCGAGAAACACTTGATGAGATCTTCACTTCCCTATCCTCTCAGGAGGCTCTAATCCTGTACAAGCTTAAGGAGCTACTCCTCCACAGGGTTGCTGCGAGAGCCTGTTTAACAGTATCCGAAGCAGAGGCTAAAGCACGCGAGCTAGTGGAAGACGAAGAACTCCGGCTACTGATCGAAGGCAAGCTTAAACTACGTTCACCGGAGCACGTGATGGAACTTCTAAACCGTATAGATAAGCTCTAATCGACAAAGCTGCGACCATTTAACTATTGTCAAGCCGGCAGGAATAGTAGCCAGCGGTCCCTAATAACTTTACATGTGGAGCGAAGACGTGTGGTACTACGAGAAGGCTGACAACTGGTGGGGTAGAGAGATTTTCGGTTCCCCTTCTCCCAAGTATATCGCGCACAGGACTTTCAAGGACAACGTTGCAGCAGCTCTAGCCTTTGAGGCGGGCGAGTACGATGGGGCTGGACACTTCTTCGCGAAAATATGGGAGATGTGGACTGTAAAGAAGCTGG
>JANXEW010000070.1 GCA_025057995.1 Thermofilaceae archaeon
GGAAGAGCGGATGCGGGAATAGGAGAGTCATGAAGCTTTCAATTCTTTCCCAGTTGCATCTTTACGTATTCTCTAATCATTACTTTACTTTTTTTTTACCCTTTCAATTCTTTCCCAGTTGCATCAGTTGCTGTTGAGAAGCTACTCATACGAGGAGCTTCT
The DNA here is from genome assembly GCA_025057995.1 of Thermofilaceae archaeon. Taxonomy (GTDB): domain Archaea; phylum Thermoproteota; class Thermoprotei; order Thermofilales; family Thermofilaceae; genus JANXEW01. The sequence continues at coordinate 163 of JANXEW010000070.1, forward strand.
TGACTACCTCACTTTCAATTCTTTCCCAGTTGCATCAAGTGTTCTAACCTCACCTCTCCCTCCTCAGGCTTGAAGGGCTTTCAATTCTTTCCCAGTTGCATCACTCGATCACTTACCGTGATACTTTTGTAACCCGGTTTCTTTCAATTCTTTCCCAGTTGCATCACATCAAAACGAACAGAGTACATGTACATGGGCGCGCACGTGCTGATCTCCTCTCAGCTTTCAATTCTTTCCCAGTTGCATCTTGATGAGTGTGTCGAAAGCCTGAAGGACAAAATCTACAAAGCTTTCAATTCTTTCCCAGTTGCATCTCTATTCCCGGTTCTCGATAACTTGCGTCATAACCGCCCTTTCAATTCTTTCCCAGTTGCATCCAGCTTCCTTCTCAAGGAGCAAGGAGTAGTACATCGAAAGCCTTTCAATTCTTTCCCAGTTGCATCCTGCCCCCGCCCTCCCCCAGACCAG
>JANXEW010000071.1 GCA_025057995.1 Thermofilaceae archaeon
ACCCCCAGCGTGTTCAACGGTACACACTTCATAGACCTCTCTGGAAGCGGCAACCACGGTAGGAGCTACAACGTGTTGAGGCTACCTGCAACTACACCCTGGATCTGGCGTGTGACCGGGGGATGCTCGAGCAACAGGGTTTGCGTGATAGCCCCACCGAACGTTGAAGTCTACGTCGCAGGCCAGAGGGTTAACGTGCAACCCAACACTGTTACGCAAGTGTCTGTTTCAGGTCCCGTGACTGTAGAGTACCGTTGGGATAAGCGCGCTATAGGTTCAACGATAACATACGTGCTGGATACGCCTACGCCAAACTACGCGGCAAGCCTCTACGTGACTATATACCCTGGTGCCGCGAGCGTCGCGCCGAAGATACCGTACCCTAACGCTACTTTAAGCGTGAGACACCCGTACACTAACACGATATTGAACATTGTATACAGGCCGGGGACCGGTCCCTACATCGTTAAAGTGAATGGGACCGAGATACCGAGCGTGGTGATACCTTTAACAAGCGGGGGTAGACTCAATGTTGAAGTCACACAGAAGCCTGCAGTATTTAAAGCAGCGTTACTCAGCAAAGAGAATGCGACACTGCTA
>JANXEW010000072.1 GCA_025057995.1 Thermofilaceae archaeon
CAACGTTACGCTAGCAGTAGCTCGCACGGTTACGAATGGTCCAGGATGCAACTGGGAAAGAATTGAAAGTCTCGGTGTTTCGGTCCCTGCTAGTGTATTCTGTCGCTACTGAGATGCAACTGGGAAAGAATTGAAAGCTATAAACCATTTTTCTATGATTGAGTCGCTACTAGACTTGGATGCAACTGGGAAAGAATTGAAAGCGTACAGGTCCTCTCCAGTCTCCCTGTAGCGGGGACCTGATGCAACTGGGAAAGAATTGAAAGTCTGCACAGCGCTGGCATTGCGCCGGCGCTGGTGACAAACCGAGATGCAACTGGGAAAGAATTGAAAGAAACCTAAGGCTATAGACGTTACGCCTATCAGTTTAACCTCTATAGCAGGATGCAACTGGGAAAGAATTGAAAGCTACAGAAAGAGCTTGAAGCACTTTCTGTAGTATCTTCTTCATACAGCAACTGGGAAAGAATTGAAAGCATATGGACCTGTACGCCGAGTTTAAGCGGTGCCAACGCTACACAGCAACTGGGAAAGAATTGAAAGTTAGACTTCATGTAGCCGCCAGCCGCAGACAAGAGT
>JANXEW010000073.1 GCA_025057995.1 Thermofilaceae archaeon
TAGCTCCCATGTTATGTCAATTATGCTAAGATCCGTGTGATCGTATCTGTTTAGGATTCGGATCACGCCCCTAGCTAAGTCTAAGGCTTCAGCCTCAACTGGTTGCTGTATCTTTTTACATTCCCAGATGGCTGGATGGGGCACACGGTTAGGCCAGACTAAGCCATTTATGCAAAAGTTTCCATCATTCGGCTCATCTCCAAAGTCTCCGCCATAAGCCCAATACTCAACACCCTCTTCAGTCCTCTTTTTGAGCCCCTGATCAACCCAATCCCATATGAAGCCGCCGCGAAGCCTCCTATATCTGCGTATTATATCCCAGTATTCCTTAAGGTTACCGGTACTGTTACCCATTGAATGAGCATACTCACACATTATTATCGGCCGATCTTCCATGGGATCTTCAGCCAATTCTATCAGCATGTTTAGAGGTGGATACATTACGCTTATCACGTCAACGCATCGGGAAACTCTTCCATCACGGGCGTGTATTGTCCCCTCATAGTGAACGGGTCTCGTTGGATCATATCCGTGAACCCATCCGGCTAAAGCGTCATGATTCGGTCCATAC
>JANXEW010000074.1 GCA_025057995.1 Thermofilaceae archaeon
CCTCAAATACGGATAGTGGAGCTCTAGATCCTCGTATTCTGGTCCAGCCAATATTGCCACTTTCTTCCCTTTTAAGCTCAAGATACCTCACCCATATTCTCTCAGGCTACTTGAAGTGTTTGGCCATCTCCACGTTTTCTGGTAGAGAAAGCAGATCGCTTATTGTTTCCTCAACCTGCCTTGTGCTCTTTGTTCTGGGATCCATGATTAGCCAATCGAAGAGCAGGTCTCTTCCGCCTTCTAGGAAAGCTTCCAGCGCCCACTCCATCCTCATCATCCTAGGATATATAACGTAATTCATGATGCTTTTCGGTAGACTGCTCACTTGAACACCCTGCACTCCTTTTCCATCCACCTTAGCCGGAACCTCAACGGCCACGTCGTCTGGGATCCCGCTAATAATTCCCTTGTTAAGTATGTTCACTTGATATAATCCCTCTTCATTATTTGCTATGGAGTTAATTATTGGCACAACGGATTCTTGGCTTATTTTTGGCGGCAAAATATCAGTTAATGGGATTTCAGTATCATGTAGTGCCTCGATAAATTGGTTAAGCCGCTTT
>JANXEW010000075.1 GCA_025057995.1 Thermofilaceae archaeon
CGGGATCCTTATAATTTCCACAGCCACTGGGAAAGAATTGAAAGGCGAATACCTTGGAACGATACTAGAGATAGCAACAGAAGTTGAACCTTTCAATTCTTTCCCAGTTGCATCAAACGTTGTATACTGTGACACCGATTCACTCTTCCTAATTAACCCTTTCAATTCTTTCCCAGTTGCATCAATAATAATGTTGAACGAAAAAGGGGAAGGAATGCTTCCTCTCTTTCAATTCTTTCCCAGTTGCATCTGAAATAGTAAAACGTGCAGGAATAAAGATGCCGCCTCTCCCTTTCAATTCTTTCCCAGTTGCATCGCTGTCTGTGTGCCGTGTTTTTCAAAAGCACACATGGAGCTTTCAATTCTTTCCCAGTTGCATCTCGAATGGTGTCGTTATCGTCGCTGCTGGTAATACTAGCTTTCAATTCTTTCCCAGTTGCATCACGAGTGCGCACGCAGCGTCTTGGGAGAGTACAAGCTTGTAGCGCCGCCTAACTTTCAATTCTTTCCCAGTTGCATCGACCCCGTCTTAACAGGCATGAAGCCTAC
>JANXEW010000076.1 GCA_025057995.1 Thermofilaceae archaeon
AAAGAACTTTAAACGCTTTCTTTCAATTCTTTCCCAGTTGCTGTTTCTCTGACAACATTTTCAATTAAGTCGGAATTCGCAACTTTCAATTCTTTCCCAGTTGCTGTTTCAGTATAGTGTCAACTCTATTTCTTTCTCTCCAATCCTTTCAATTCTTTCCCAGTTGCTGTCTATAAATGTATCTTTTACATACTCTTTACACAGCCTAAATGCTTTCAATTCTTTCCCAGTTGCTGTAGCGTTAAGCCTAGGCTCGAACGTTGCAACGTACTGTGCGTAACTTTCAATTCTTTCCCAGTTGCTGTCTAAAGGATAAGGATACTACAAATACGATACAGGAGTTTGAAACTTTCAATTCTTTCCCAGTTGCTGTAAGTTTGAAACAGTCCTTGCAACGCCAGAGCTGCGAGAAGGGCTTTCAATTCTTTCCCAGTTGCTGTAAGTATGAAGAGAAGGCTGACAAGCTCGCTGGGATTTTAGCACACTTTCAATTCTTTCCCAGTTGCTGTTCTATGTACCCCGCCGTAATGCGCGACGCGGAAATACC
>JANXEW010000077.1 GCA_025057995.1 Thermofilaceae archaeon
CGATTTGAAGACGCGGGGCAGAATTATACGCGATGCAACTGGGAAAGAATTGAAAGTCATACAAGGGTATAAAGACAAGAATATTACATTATAATACAGATGCAACTGGGAAAGAATTGAAAGTCACGCAGGAAATCTACAACGAACCACTCCCCGGTCCCAGGCTCGCCAACGAGGACACGCTCAGTCCACAACCCTCTGCCCCCCTCTGGATATATGCCGCGAGACTCTACAGTATACCCGTACCGTCTAAGCTTCCCTAGAATGCTTTCAACTTCCTCTCGAGAGGCTGCAGCTTCAAGCTGCCGCCTGTACGCTAGAGTGGTGGACCAATCCTCAGGAGAAGGGGCGGGAGAAGGGGGAGTATACTCGATATCCATGACCGGGAGAGGCTTGCCAACAGGCAAAACCGTTGTAGAGGAAGGTTGTACGGGTTGAGGCGGTGGAGTATACCCGGCGACTGTTGCAGAGGGGGGTGGAGTATACTCGGTTGGGGGTCGTACTTCCTTTCTCCCTTCTTCAGCCTCTATATCTATGACTGGT
>JANXEW010000078.1 GCA_025057995.1 Thermofilaceae archaeon
TACGGTGAAAACAAGTGAGCGAGGAAAGGTTGAGAATGATAGAGAAACTCTTTCAATTCTTTCCCAGTTGCTGTTACCGTGCTATGAGCACGGGGCGGGGAAACTGGCGCCGCTTTCAATTCTTTCCCAGTTGCATCATCGCAAAGGGCGACCAAGCTTCCTTCAGGAAATACAGGAAAGCTTTCAATTCTTTCCCAGTTGCATCCTAAATAATAGTCATTCCCTATGCGCTTGTAGTACTGTGCGCTTTCAATTCTTTCCCAGTTGCATCACAAGTTGTCATCTACACGCAACACAACGTACTTGCTGCAAACAACGCTTTCAATTCTTTCCCAGTTGCATCAGCACATTCTTCAACGCGTCAGCCATCACCGACTTCCCTATCCCCTTTCAATTCTTTCCCAGTTGCATCTTTCCTAATTATTGCGCAATACTACAAACGCATAGGGAATCTTTCAATTCTTTCCCAGTTGCATCTCCAGGCCTGTTAGACAAAATAATATCAACGTTGAAAAACTTTCAATTCTTTCCCAGTTGCATCCG
>JANXEW010000079.1 GCA_025057995.1 Thermofilaceae archaeon
CCAGTTGCTGTCAGTTTTGTGCTGGTTGCGTTATATACAACGCATGAAGCTTTCAATTCTTTCCCAGTTGCTGTGTAATAGTTGAACGGAGGAAGAAAACGTTAAGTGACTTACCTTTCAATTCTTTCCCAGTTGCTGTTCACTCCCTTAACCCGCCTCACGGCGGGGCCCCAGGGAAAGCTTTCAATTCTTTCCCAGTTGCTGTGCCACACCATGGCCCCGTGACGAGCTGGCCAGCCTGAGACTTTCAATTCTTTCCCAGTTGCTGTAAAGTACCGTAGCTGTTCGAGGCTGTAGGCGTAACCCCGCCTTTCAATTCTTTCCCAGTTGCTGTGTTGTAAAGAAAATTTACGAACTTTACGAAAGCCGTAAACAAACTTTCAATTCTTTCCCAGTTGCTGTTAAAGATGAAAACATCGTATCGGTTTGACGACAGTGCCTTCCAATTCTTTCCCAGTTGCTGTTTTTAGGGCTGGTGTCGATCTTGAAGTTATCGATCAAGCCTTTCAAT
>JANXEW010000007.1 GCA_025057995.1 Thermofilaceae archaeon
TTCCTGTTGAGGAGTTGGGGGAGGAGGATGAAACGGCTGCCCCGCAGGATAGGACCAAACAGGGTCGATGAGTCCCCGCAACAAGACCCGGGTGGGTCCTTAGACGGATTCCGCCTAGAAACTGAAGGCGGGCTACAACCGGCTGACCGCCCTTCATTAACAAGTAACGAATAAATATAAGTAAGAGAAGAAAACGTCAAGCACCTATATGCCCACAGCATATGTATTGATAAGTACCGATGTAGGCGCCGAGAGGGAAGTACTTGAAAGACTTAAGGAGTTTCCTGAGGTTGAAGAAGCATATGTAGTCTACGGGATTTATGATTTGGTAGTTAAGATTGACGTTGAAAGACAGGAAGACCTTCGAGAAGTGCTTACCAATAAGTTGAGAAAGCTTGATAAGGTACGTTCAACTTTGACGATGATAGCTGTTGAGGGCTTCGAAAGGTGGAAGAAACAAGAGTCCATGTAGGGTTTGATGACACTGACAGCCCATTCGGGTTGTGTACAACCTATTTGGCGACTCTCATACTGACTGAATTACATCGTGGAGGGTTTCACTTTGCAGATTTTCCTTATTTGATTAGGTTGAACCCTAACATCCCCTTCAAGACGAGGGGAAACGGTGCAGTATCGATTCACTTAGAAAACGTAAATGACATCGAAGCCCTTAAGGATACGATACAACACTACTTGGAAAAGTACGCGCTGAATCACCCAAAGACAGACCCTACTGCAGTCATTTACACCGGCCCGCTAGAACAGTTAAAAGTATTATACCATCGTGCCCTAAGCGACCTCGTCTCCCCTTCGCTCGTCAAAAAACTCCTCGATAAGAATGGCGGTATAATACTGGGTGGAAACAAGGGGAGAGGAATTGTAGGAGCTGCAGCCAGTATAGGTGCTTATAAACTTGAAAAATACACCTACGAACTACTTCTATATCGATCGCCCGATATTAAAAAGAGAAATCCCAGTATTGAAGAAATAATCCTAGAGATCGACAAGATTTTAAGACCCTTAATCTTTTCGAATGTAGACTATCGATCCGGAAGAATCTTAGCAGTACCACATGGACCAGACCCGGTCGCAGCCGGGATACGCTCCCTTAACCCCCTCGTGCTCACATCAATATCCAATAGGCTTGCCAAACTCCTAGAGTGCAAGCAAGCTGTCATCTATAAAACAAATCAGGCTACAAACTGCCACCTTAACGTAGTTAAGTCCATAGCTGATTTAAGACCCTATGACGCGGCGATAGTGAGAGGAGTTGTGGCCGGTAAAGTACAAAAGCTTAAAGGCGGCCACGTGATCTTCAAGATTACACATAACAACAGTCAAGCGACCTGTGCCGTTTTCCGAGAAACTGGCATCTTATCGAGAGTAGCGTATTGTCTACGCGAAGGCGATGAGGTAGAAGTTGGTGGGGGTGTTCAACCTCGAACCAAGGGACTAACGATAAACGCTGAATACATCCGAGTTCTAAGTGTAAAGTCAGCCACCATAATCGAGAACCCTACATGCCCAAAATGCGGTAAACGAATGGAATCCGCTGGTAGAGGTAAGGGATACAGATGTAAAAGGTGTAACTACACGGATATACATACGACTAAAATAGTAAAAGAGGTCCCCCGACCGCTCGAACCGGGACTCTATCTACAGAGCCCTTCAGCCTATCGTCACCTTTCTCTACCTAAAGAAATCATCGGCTCTAAACCTATCCCAGCAAAACCTTTTCCCGAGTTTTTCCTTTGTTTAATGCAGCCATAAATAACTCTATTTATCCTTAATTTTGAATCCAGACAACCCGTCAGTACGTTATTTATAATGGAACTGAAATAACTACGTCAACACAACTTTAAATGGTGTACCTCTCACAGGTTTAATCTATGTTAAGGCTGAAAGTACTTGGTGGCGGCAGACAGGTAGGGAAGAACGCATTGCTACTAGAGGGGAGAAGGACCCAATTCCTACTCGACTACGGCGTCGACATCAGTGGACCAGAGCCGGAATTCCCACTTCACGTACGACCTAGAGACTTAACAGGATTGTTCATTACACATGCTCATCTCGACCACAGTGGCGCAGCACCGTTGCTTTATGTGTCTGCTAAACCAAGGCTTTTTCTATCACGTTTAACCCTTGAATTGAGCGATTTACTCATCTCCGACTTTATGAAACTCTCGAAATACTATATCCCATACGAATACGCTCAGGTTGAAGAGATGAAAAGTAACTCAACGTTTGTCAAAGATGGCTCCGAAATAGAGGAAAATGGGGTGTTAACCCGATTCAGAAACGCTGGACACATCCCGGGTAGTCTTATGCTGGAGATTGAGATTGAGAGCATGCGAGTTCTTTACACAGGGGACTTTAACACTGTGGACACTTGTCTTTTAAATGGCGCCAACATAGATCCATTCAAGGAGAACGATGTAGTTATAATGGAGGGGACCTACGCCGCATTTAATCACCCCAACCGCTCGGAAGTAGAGAAAGCGTTCATTAACGATTTATTAGAGGTTTTAGATTCAGGAGGCAACGTGCTTGTACCGACGTTTGCAGTTGGAAGGGCTCAGGAAATATTATGTGTCATCGCCAAACATGGGGTAAAATACCCAGTATACGTTGACGGCATGGCTAGGCGCGTTAACATGATACTTTCTGAAAACTCTGAATTCCTTCGAGAACCCGAGTTGTTCAGAAACGCTGTTAATAAAGCGATTCACGTTAGTGGATGGAGAGACAGGAGGAGAGCGCTCGAAAGTCCATCTATAATAGTTTCTCCAGCTGCCATGCTCAAAGGTGGTTCATCTGTCCACTACGCTAAAGAAATAGTCGAAGATAGTAGAAACGCTATATTTTTTGTGAGCTACCTCATGCGTGAAACTCCAGCCAGAAAACTTCTAGAAACGGGCAGTCTCCAACTTGAAACATTACAGAAGAAAGTTAACGCAAGAGTTGAATGGTACGATTTCTCCTCTCACTGCGGTAGGCTCGAACTCATGAATGTTTTAGAGAAACTCGATTCAGACACTAAAATAGTATTCGTACATGCTGAGGAAGAGGTAGGGAAAGAATTCAGTGAATATGTGGCGAGAACATACGATATAAAAGTCTTTTATCCTTCAGAAGGAGAGATACTTGAACTGACTTAAGAGTCTTCCTCGATACACGAATATATCTTAATAAAACCCTTCACGTAGAACCTCGTACGGGGCCGTAGTCCAGCTTGGCAGGATGCCTGGCACGCCCATATGGCGCAGGAATTGGGATGGAACAAACGAGAGCCCAGGAGGTCCCGGGTTCAAATCCCGGCGGCCCCACTATTTACAACTTAAACCTTCTAAAAATTGGATAACAGATAACGAGTTTTGAATATGTACCCAATAGACTCTTCAGTTTAGTAAAAACGACAATTGAAATGACGCAATTATTTTTTAGACGTTAAGTAGCTTGATCAGGTTAAAGAAACAAACTCTTCCTCGACGGTCTAAGATAAACACTAAAAACTTTTATTCAACTTCCAATGTAATGGCTACTGTAATGGAGCTTATAACGCTTGACGAGCTTAGAACGCTGAGGAAAAAGGCTGGACTAACTCAAGCTGAACTTGCTCGACGTGCTGGAGTAAGCCAATCATTGATAGCTAGAGTCGAGGCTGGGACTGTCAACCCACGTCTCTCCACCTTAACTCGTATATATAACGCACTTCGCGAGTACATGGAAGAGGAAGTAACAGCTGAGAAAATAATGAACTCGCCAGTTATAACAGCACAAGTGGATGATAGGCTTGATCGAATAGCTGAAGTTATGTGGATGCAAGGCATTTCTCAAATTCCAGTCCTAGATCGTGACGGTAGCATCGTAGGCACTGTATACGAACGTGACATTGTTGAAGCGTTTCTGAAACACAAGGATAAAGCAAACCAAATGAAAGTTATAGACATCATGTCCGAACCATTACCACTAGTACAAAAAACAGCTAGACTAAACAGCATAGTCAAGATTCTCCGTGGTGAAATACCAGCAGTACTCGTGGTTGACGGATGGAATCTTATAGGGATAATCACTAAAAGTGATTTAATGCGCTTCTTTGCTGGAATTTCTAAATCTTAGCTCTAGCTACAGACGAACGAACCTTGTATAGGGTCATCGGTTTCTGACCTTTCTTAGCTAAGCACCCCTCCGAAACAAAACGCGCAAGGTATGCTGCCACAGTCGTAATTTTAAGTTCCGGATCGATTGCTAATAGCACCCGGTGAAGTTCCTTAAGTGTAAACCAATTCCCTTCACCGTAATGTTCAACGATAACCTCCCATATCTTATCCTTCAAACTACTGTGCTCACTACCCTCATCTGATCCCTCTTCAATGCCCCCCATAAGATTCAACATATCCAACACCTGTAGAACACGAGCTTTTGTCAACTGGCGTCCTTCCAACGTTATAGTGACCCTCTCGCCGGATGGCAACACTTCTTCGATTCTCACTTTGGGGGGCATTGCAATTCAAGTCATTCAAACCCTGTATAAAAGAGAGGCGTTTATTCTAACTATTTGAATGAAACATGATAACGTCTATTTATCCTCTTTCCTAAATAAAGATAGCAATTTGCATTTTATTTTTTGAAAAGAGTTGTATAATCTCATATATAACACCAAAACTTGATTCTAGAACTCTTTTTAAAGTTCCAGTGGAAATAAAGGGGTTAGATTTTTCTTAAATTCCACCCGGGTTATTCTGTTACACGTGAAGAACGTATACAGGTACTGTAGAACAAGCTCGGCCCCATTGTTTCCTTTGGAACTACTGGAAGATATATGATGGAAGATAATTAGAGCTCTAATATTTTATACTCGAAGAGAATTTTAATTTTATCGAGTTGTTCCACAGGAAATTTAGGGGTGCTCTACTTCTTTAAAAGTAATAGTTTGGCAAAGAATTTTAAGTTCATTATCATAAACATCCTCACGACGTTTGACTAATTAAAAATCTTAAAGATTTTAAACAATCATAAGGAATGGGATTATGAAGAGAAAACCATGTAAAATGAGCAGGAGAAGAGCTTTTGTAAACATCTCGGTAACCACCTCATTCAATTTCTCTAACTTAGATGAATCAAGAAAACTGCTTTTAACAAGTATTCTCCTCAAACGGTAGTGTAGAAATTCCTTGCATGCATCTGCATCTCTCCGTAGAGTTTCCACATCAGTTAAAACAGCCTCTAATGTGTAACGAGTTCCTAAAGGGTTGTATGTGTCGCCCGCTCGTGCTCCTGTAAGTTCATGTGTATCCGTAGTAGCAGTTACAAAAGTTATATCCGGATACGCGAGTTGAGTGTAAATTTGGTCTCTAAACTGACGTATCATGTTATTCGAGTCATAAACTATAAGGTTTAGTGTCGATGTAGTCGATGACAGCGTTAGAAATGAGACTCCTGCTGTGCCTATTTCGTTGTGCCACCCTCCTAACTTCGTGGCTAACCCGACTTTCCATCCATCTCTTAAGTCCAACGAGGCTTTAGTTATTGCCGATTTTACGCAGTTTAGCAATTGTTCAGTCAGTTGATCGTGTCCGGTGGGGCTAGGTCTCGGTTCATCAAAACTGTTATGGTTATCGACTAGAATTACATTTTCACCGATCTTCTCAGCTAACGAAAGCGGAATATCTTCGAGACCGCCATCCACTCTTTCAGTTAAGACTATAGTTTGACCGCATTCTAGCGAGAGAGCTATGCATCGAAATCCCCACTCTTTGCAGACTCCTAACCCCAATTTCTCGCCGATGCAGAGAACTTCGCCACCCCCTTCTACAATCTGTCTAACGAGATTAGTTAACCCTATACGATCGATTAGGTCCTCACTATGCTTGGAAGCACCGTGTAAAACCATGGCTTTCAACCCGGCCTTTGATGCGTAAGAGACGAGCATCGAGGGAAGACGGCTGCTACCTAGGTCCCTGAAAGGTCCCGGGTGAATGTGTGGGATAGCGATAAAACCCCAAACGCCTGAAGCGTTTGATAAGTCTAAAACGTACACGGGTACACTTTTCTGAACTGTAACTTTCTTCAAAGCGTTTTCCATGATATCAAGATCGTGAGCAAGGATATAGCTAAAGTAGGCAGAGAGCAATTCTAAACCGCCGTATGGTCCGAGTTTGTTTTTCAATATCCGAATAAACACTTCAGTTGATGCGAAAGAGATGCAAGAAAGAATGATTGTGATAGTAAGCTCAGTTATTGAACATCCGTTGATGATTACAGTTAACAAGCCAATGGCTAGTAATATCACAGCTTTCTGGCTTGAACCGGATAAGAATCGCACAGGGATATGTAGAAGTAGCGTTGGGGGTATTAGAATGAGACAAGTGTAACTGCGAATAGCGGATACAAGCATGCCCCAAATCAAGAAAAGTGGAGCTAAACCCCAGGCACGCTTCGCGGTTATAAATTTGCGGACTAGAATTTTAAGCGTTATAGGAAGTAACAACGTTACGTAAAGTACATAAACTAAGCTGCAACCAAAGCTCACTGATAAAATTGATAACGCCAATGTGGTAGGTACTATAACCTTTAAAGCGGGAAAGGAGAAAAGAGCCTTAGCCCCTCTCTCGAACCCCTTTAGGTCCACGGGGTATGCACCCCCTCTATCCAAAATTTTCGTCTGTCAACTATCGTTGAAAATAAAAACCTTTGGCGTCGGGCTTGACAGAAAAGGTTTTTATTTGTTCCATATTACATACCCAGCTCTCAAGCCCCGGTGGTGTAGACTGGCTAACACGCCGGCCTGTGGAGCCGGTAAACCCGGGTTCAAGTCCCGGCCGGGGCCCCTTCGAATTTTTAATGAACGTTTTCGTTATGTATTAATTTGTGGGCTTTGTCGTGTATTTAAGACGATATTGTCTGCCTGAGTGTTTACTTCTGCTTTTTGGTTTTTTAGTTGTTCTTCGGTATATTTTTAGGGGTACAGGAGTTTGTCATCTCTCTATCACATTTGAACTTGACGAGCTAAGTGGACAATTTAATGTGGTTTGATTTAAGGACTAAGAGTGGCAGTTTTTCATTCTACACAATTAATCAGTGTTCGTATAAGGGGCTGTCCTTGAACCAGGTAGCACGTCAAATAGGTGAAGTTGTAGCACGCGTGTGATTCCGTCAATATTTTGACCTTTGTAGGCAAGCTTTTATTGATTGTCGTGATTCCCTTTTGGCATATGAGGAGGTACTCAGGTGTTCCAGTTGCTGTGAGTCCGGAGCGTTTAGGGTTTATTATAGGTAAAGGTGGTCAGGGGATAACGGCTTTAGAGGAGACATTTAATGTTAAGATTGAAGTGGATTCTAAGACTTCAACCGTATACGTATCTCCGGGAGAGAACGCTACACCGTTTGAGGTTATGCGCGCTAAACAGGCTATAGAGGCTTTATCGCTCGGGTTTAGGCTTGAAGATGTCCTATCTTTAAGTGAAGATGAGTGGTGTTTAGAGATTGTCGATTTGAACGAGTTAGCTCGAAACCTCGATGATTTGAGGAGGATCAAGGCGAGGATAATTGGTGAAGAGGGTAAGGCGCGTAAAAACTTAGAACAGATGTCTGGAGTCAAGATTGTAGTAGGCGATAAAATGGTAGGTTTGCTTGGAGAGTGTGGAAACGTCAACGTAGCGCGGAAAGCTGTGTTAATGCTCGCTAGAGGTCGAACACATGGTAGCGTATACGGTTACCTACGTGCTGCAGGTCGTGAACTGAAAAGGAAGAAGCTTCAACTGTGGAAGGGAGACCATGAGTAGAAATACACCTTAGCCCCCTCTAACACCTTAGGTAAAACAGCCAGAAGAGTTTTAAAGCCCTTTTTCGCTTAAGTGGACGGCGGGGGTGCCCGAGCTAGGTAAAGGGGGCGGACCAGCTCTACAGGCTGGGCTTAAACTCAAGTCTATATATAGATGGTTGGGTCATCCGCTGGCGAAGGCCTGCCCGGGTTCGAATCCCGGCCCCCGCATCATTTATGAACTTTGAGTATTTTAGAACTGACTAAAGAATAAATAATTGTGAAAATATTTACTTCAGATTTTTTATTCCGAAGTATAGAAGGGCAGCTATTCCGTTTGTTTTCTTCAGAATTTCTGCACCTTCAAGGTCTGGGGGGATGACTATAACGTCTTCAGCCGTTTCAGAAGCTTTTTCTAAGAGTGAGAGAATCTGCATACGATCGTCGCTTAACAGTGCCTCATCTAGGATCAATAACTTCTTTACCGCCTTAGCGGCGAGAGCGAAGGATACTTCCTCTAACCCGATAGCAATTTTGTCGGAATTTTTAAAAAAATGTTCTAAAAACTCAGTTAATGCATTTTTTGGGGTAGTAAGTGCAGCTTCTTCGAATACAGTCTTTAGTTCATCTCTTCTTAAAAGTTCGTAGAAGCCCGCTAGTCCCCCCTCGGGGACCTCTACGCGTTTAACAGATACTTTAAAATTCTTTAAGCATTCTAATGCGATGTCCTGTAGTAGTTGAGGGGATAGGAGGATTAAACTTTCTACTCCTCTCGACTTTAACATCTCAATAGTTGAAGGTAGAGCTTTTTCGAGAGCTGTCTTTACCTGTGATTTTAGGCTTCCCTCTTTGTTAGGTCTAGGAAGGCTGATGCATGAAAGGACTTCTAGGCCCTGAGGACGAATTAATCCGACGGCAATTTCATCCACGTCTACGCTTATGAGTCCGACGGCTCTAGCCTTAGCTGATGCTATCCTCAATACCCTTTCGTGGTGTTTCATTAAGTGGTTCTTTGTGATTTCTATCTCGTCGCCGGGCTTTAACCCCAGTGTATGGTGCGACCCTTTAGCCTCTAGCCATTCAGGAGCCTCGACTATTAGGCCGAGGATGCGTAGAGAATCCGAGAACCTTTGAAACTCAACCTTTTTTACTTTAACGGTAACTTTTACGCGAACTCTTTCACCTCTTTCGGTTCCATCAATTCTTTCAAGTTTTATTTGGCGCGTTGTCCAAGCCGTGACAAGGTCCCCGATATCCACTAGAAGGGAAGCAAAGTAAAGGTCTTCAACAGTTTCAAGCTGTAGTTTTAACTTATTTAAATGAATGTTCTCTTCAAGTATTTTCAAGGCGTTGGAGCCCCCGTTTCACCCTCCTTTCTCTCAAAAAGTCTAACAGACAAAGTGATGGTTTTGATTTCGTTAACGAATTTTTCGATATCTCGTGCAAAACTTTGTAATGACTGGATGTTTTCGCTTGAGTAAAACATTTGGAATGGAACTTTGAGAGTAAGATCGCCATTACTTATCGATAATTCAACGTTTTCTGTTAATTTAAGATGTTTTTCAAGAAAAGCCTTTACCTTCTCTTCAGGGTTTTTGAGAATCTTTAATGTTTTCAATTTATAGATTACCTCTTTTCCAGCTAACGGATGGTTAAAATCGACTATAGTTCTTCCGCTTCCAACGCTGATGATTATACCTCTCTCACCTTTAAGCTCGACCTCTAATCCCACTCTGGGTATAATACCACGTGAAGATAGTTCTCTGGCCGGGATCACTCGAACCTTTCCAGGGTCCCTCCTGCCAAATGCTTTCTCTGGTGAGAGTATTACCTCCTTATCTTCCCCCTCTCGCATTCCTTCAAGTGATTCCTCGACACCCGGGGGGAGCTCTCCGGAGCCTATCACAGTGAGGCGGGGACCGTACCTTATTGATTCGTCGTAAATGCCGGCTTCTTTAGCCACACTGTCGAGTGTGGTTTCTATGATTGTACCACTATCTTTGTCTATCAATGTGTATTCAAGTAACACTACATCTCCTCTCTTTACGTCAATCTCAGCCATAACGCGTCGATCTGCCCTTTCTTGAGCCCTTTTAAAATTGTGGTTGGAGGACCCGCAAAGGATTTTTCTGGCTGGGTCCCAAGCCCATCACGTGAAAGAGGTATTTAACGTAGTCGTGGTCGGCGGAGGAGTGGCTGGCTTTTACACTGCTTACAACGTTGCGAAAGCCGGCTACTCCGTAGCAATTATTGAAATGAAAAATGAGGAGCAAATTGGGGAGAAGGTTTGTGGTGACGCAGTTGGCGAACACCATTTCAAAGAAGTCGGTTTAGAGCCTCCTCGAGTAGGTGTAGACGCCACTGGAGTTATAGATGGGGTTAGAGTCTTCTCGCCCAGTAGGGAACATTTCGTTACCGCATGGGGGAAAGGTTACGCGCTCGATAGGAAGGCTTTTGGAAGACGCTTACTCAAGATGGCTCTTGATTCCGGTGTTGTAGTTTTTTCCGGGCGGTCGGTAATAAAGCCCATTGTTGAGGGCAGTTGGGTTAAGGGCGTTATTACATCAGGCAACGGGGGGGAGTTGAGGGCTAAAGTGGTGGTAGACGCTACAGGAGCTGCTGCATCTCTGAGGACTAAGTTGCCCGCCGAGTGGTGGGTTTCCTACAAGGCACCTTTAGACGATTTTAACGCGGCTTATAGGGTCATCGCGACGGTCGAAGAGGATCAGGACACGCGTTTTGCTGACATTTACCTGGATGTCAATGTGGCACCGGGTGGTTACTGGTGGTGGTTCCCTAAGGGGAAACGTGCAGTCAATGTTGGATTGGGCGTTAAAGCAGGATCTGGCTCGCCAAATCCTAGGCACATGTTCGAACGACGTATAGCCCCACTTCTTGAGAAAGCTTCCGGAAAAATTCAGCATGCTGGAGGAGGCCTAGTACCCACTCGCCGACCCGTTCCCTGCGCAGTTTGGAACGGTTTTATCGCGGTTGGTGACGCTGCATACACGGCTAACCCATTGCATGGTGGCGGAATAGGTCCCGCCCTTGTTAGCAGTTATCATGCAGCTAGTCAAATAGTAAAAGCTTTAGAATCTGGTGAGGCCTCAATGGAAAGACTTTGGGCGTATCAAACAGCTTACCTCAAAGCATATGGCATAAAGCAGGCTTTGCTTGACGTAGCACGCATATATCTCCAAGGTCTCTCAAATGACGACATTGAGTTGATAATCAAAAGTGGAGTGGTTGCTGATGAGGAGTTATCGGCTATAGGTTATAGAGGTGAGCTTTTAACAAGTGTACTTTCAAAAGCCGCTTCTGTGGTTAGGATCCTAAAACGTCCTAGTTTACTTGCAGAGCTTGCGCGCCTTAAGGGTTACTTGGATGATGCTGCCAGGCATTATGCAGCATTTCCTAAGACACCTGAAGGTTTCGAGCGTTGGAGTACAGATGTTGAAAGGTTCTACCACGCACTTAAGGAGAGATACTGGAGGAGACCCTCAGAATGAGGGGCTCTCCTTTTATAGATAAGGAAGCATACGTTGCTAAAGTATTCAGGAGTATTGGTCAAGAGCATAGGCTCAGGATAATCCTACATTTGGCTTCAAGAGGCTCGGCCTCGTTCTCGGATTTAGTTGAGGAGTTAAATATTAGCGGAGGGAAGTTAAATTTTCATTTGAGGAAATTAGTTAATTCCGGTTTGATAAAAGTTAGCCGTAAAGGGGCTTATGAATTAACAGAGCTTGGAAAGTGGATAGTGGCTAAATTACAGGAGATGGATCGCGTAAGTGCAAGCAGTGGCGCTTTAATCGTCGATTATCGTTCTTTACCCTGCGACGTGAACCTTGGTGATTTAGCGCGTAGTATAGAGTGTAACCGGAACGTTGCTGATATTGAAGAATTTCTAAACAGGTTGTATTTGAGGCTTTCAAAACGGTTTACAAGTATAAGCAAAGAGCTTTTGCTTATGATAACAGAAATAGAAATGTGCGAAAATGAGCCAAAACATATATGTTTACCTCTCTCGATAAAAGCACTGTTGTACAAATCGTATATTAGCAAAGAATATACGAGTTTGAAAGATATAGTTACAAGAGATCTGGCTAACTCATATGCTTTAAGCCGGCTTTCACCGCTCCTCTACGAGTATCAACTTAAGGGTTTAGTTTACGTAAAAGATCCTGTTTTCTCTATAACAGGGTCTCAACTCGTAGCTCTCTATGCGTCAAAAGGGACCGATATTGTGAAGCTGGTTGCCCGGCTACAAGACGAATCAGCTGAAATAATGATAGTAGCCGAAGAAATAGAAAGTGATAGGTTAGAGCTATTGGATAAACTAGTTCCACCAGGAAAAGTCACTGTTGTTGTAATTGGTGGAAAGGAACCTTTACCAAGCGTTAATAGAATCGGTTTGGTGTTTCAAACTACGGGATCTTGGAGAAGCTTGCCTGCTTTTTGGCTGAAATCGGTTAATAGTTTTTCCCCTGTTTTATTAAGCAGAGGAGATAAGGTCCCAAGCATATCCTTAGCTGAAGTTCCTATGCCAGAGCCTGACGAATGTTACATTGTGCCGCTACGACTGGCGGTGTCTCTCCCTTCTCTGAAGCTTGAAGCTGAGAGAAGTGGAATGGGCAGCCAGCATATCCAAGAAAGGATAGCTAATGAGAGCGTGAAACTCTACGAGCGTTCTCCTGCCCATAAAGTAAAAGCAATCCTCAAGGATACGGTAAGGTCGATGGAAATCTTAAGACCTCAACTGGCTTTGACGGGTTTTGAAGCTGTCATGAGGATGAGCTACGGTATAATGGCTCAACCGGAGATGGTTAACAAGACAAAAAGCATTTGGAGTAAACTGTCAAAAGAGTTAGAACCAGTTGAAATTACCGGAGCCATGGCTGACGAGCGCCTTTACGCGATCGCAAAGTCTGAGTTATATAACCCTATAAGTGTATTTGCCCTTTCATTGAAGAGGACATACGCTGAGCAAGCTCTCTTGGAGGGAACGGTTCACAATATCTTAAAAGGTGGTTCAGTTCTAGCTATAAAAGTAGGAAAATACCTTATGCCGGAAAAAGCTAACGAATTAATTACAGTAGCTGAAAGTTACGGAGTTATGCGCTTAAGTTTTCACTTAGAGCTCACTCGCTGCGAGGTATGTTCAACCGCAAGCGTGGAATGGAAAAGAATCTGTAGCATGTGTCTATCTACTAACGTAGTGCCATTAGCACGACCTCTAGACTTATACAAACCTTGTGATACGATACCTCATGAAGTTCTTGAGGAATACAAAAAGCGACCCTATCTAGTTCCCTGACTTTGTTAGAAAAGGGTTGCTTGGATTCGAACTAGTTCAATACCTGTAGTTTCAAAACCTACTAAGGCTCCCTTACTATTAGCTACAATCCCACTCTTGATGAAAATATTTCCTCTGTTCACTGTGCCTATGCCACTCTTCGATACTTTCAATATTCTAGCAGCAAAGTTTACCTCGTCGTCATTAACAACCGGGCTTAGCAGTAATCCTCTGTCGTTCGCCACACCTAGAGCGCCGACAAGAGTTGAATGGCCAAGATTTGCTTGGACTACTTCAACGTCGAGAGCGTCTACGATCTTTTGGAGGGCATGTCTCGGTATTAGAGGACTTACGATAGCTCCCTTGTTGTTTGCCAGAATAAGGTTACCTAAAGCGTTCTCTCTCACATCCTCTAATACTTCTACCACCATTCTATCTCCAACTGATTTCCTCGTGTGTGATACTTCCTCTTCTCTGCTCAGATTACCTAAGAGGATCCCCTTACTATTCATAACGCAGAGGATTCCGAGAAGAGGGGAATTGTTAATGGATGTTCTCACGATCTCAACATTTAAGTTACGCTTAAGAGTTTGTTCAAGCTTATCAGGGGCCTCCCACGGTATTAAAGCTATGCTATCGCTAACAGCAAGGTAAACTCCGAGATTAGGATTTCCAAACGCGTACGTTATCTCGACGCTCAAGTCTCTTCCTTCCCCTTTTCGAGTGACTTAACCTCGGCTACTTTCACCCCCTCCTCCTCAATGATGTTAACTCTAACACTGATTCTACGAGGAGGTCTCTTAATTCCACTCGACCAGATTTCCTCATTTAATTCAGGGGAAATTTTAACGTTATCGACTTTCAGATGTCTTTTAATAAATTCCCTGATTATTCTAACGGCTACCTTCGATCGCTTTTTTAAAGGAGCTCTATAAGCATCGCGTAAGGGGATTGTGATAGTTTTACTCTCGCTCATGAGAGCCACCCTATAGCTGCATTCTGCTTCTTCTCCAGTTTCTTAGAGGCTTCCTGGTAACCCTTCTCCGTGTCTTTACGATTACCCATATAGGGACTTGTGAATTTGTTTTAAGAGCTCTCGCTAGCCTTAGTTTCTTGGCAAGCGGTTTGTTTCGTGCCATTAATTTCACCTTAACGACCCCCTTGGGTACTTGACCTTTATTTGCTTTTGTTGCTGAAATAGACGCGTGAGTATCTCTTTTAGAATCTCATCAGTTACAGGAACGGATACGCGCCCCATCTGAGCTAATTGGATCAGTTGAATTTCAAGTTGTTCAACGAGCTCTGGTCTAACCATTCTTAGGTTGGTCAATCGTTCTCGAGCTTCTGGGGTTAAGATCTTCCTTAAGATTTCCTGCCTCCTAGCGTCCTCAAGTTGTTTCTGTTCTTCTTCTGCCTGCATAGCTTCCAACTTGCGTTGATACTCGAGCATCTTCCTTCTCTTAAGTTCTTCAAGCTCCGCGTCGTACTCAGCCATTTTAGACACCTGATTTTGTTACTGCAGGATTAGGTTAAGTATTTTACGAGCTCCGGCCTCTCGATCGCCATGGTCTTGAATATTTTAGTTGCCAGTTTCTCCAGTAACGCTCTACCCGCAGGCGTTAAAGTTCTACCTTCGTGCTCAGTGTGCATCACGTATCCTGCAGCCTCCAATTGTTGCAGGGCCTTCCTAACAGCGGAACCTCCTGCCTTTCTAGCGTGTTCCCTATGCAATCCCAGGTCTTTTCGCCCGCCGTATGAGGTCCTTAGGTGTTCGACTCCGGAGGGACCGTGAATATATAGTTTCCTAAGCAGAGAGGCGCAGCGCTTGTACCACCAGTCAGGGTCCTCGGCAATCCTTTCTTTATGGCTACCTGTCTTTGCATACAGAGACCACTCTGGCGGCTTTATCTCCTTCACGTTCTCCTTTAGGTATCTTGCGAGTTCCTCAATGAAGATGCGCGGAGGTATGTACCTTACATCCACCATACGTTGCGTCCCCCGATCTATGTATAAAAACTTCACTGTGCGATTGGTTAACAATAGACTCCTGGGACCTGTGTTATTTTTTAAAGAGGTAAATATAGGTCACTAATCCGCCTATTTCTGTTCTCCTAGTGTATGTAGAGCGCCACTGGTAACGGAATGCGATGCGTTCAACTAGTTTCTTCAATGGGCTGAGAATAATTAGCCTTCCTTCATCTGTTAGTATGCGGTATGCCCCCTCAATTAGGGATTCATAGAGCCTTATTTTGCCACTGACGGCCTTCTCACGAATGCCGTACGGCGGGTTCGTAACTATCAAGTCTACCCCCCGACGGAACATCCTTTGAAGGTTGACGGCGTTTGCTACACCGAATTCTGCGTTTACTCCCGCTGCGGCCGCGTTGAGCCTGGCCCCTCTCACATGTATGGGATTGACATCAAATCCTATACAGTAAGCTGACGCATTCTCCAGAAGAGCTTCAATTACAATCGTTCCGCCACCACACATGGGATCCAGAAGAATCTCACCATTCCTTATGCCAGCAATTTTAACCATGGCCCTGGCTACAACGGGATTTAGAGAGGAAGGATGAACGTATACCCTGTATCCCCTATCGCGTAAGCTTATGAAGGGTGTTAAATCGATCGCTAACCTAAACTCGCTTCCTATGAGTTCAGTATGAAAAACCAAATCTGGATCATCCAATGATACCGGTGGACGTGGTTCAAGTTCTTGAATGGCTGCGCCAACCTCTCGCGCTACATCCACGGATGTAAAAGCATGAGCCCCCTCTCTGACGGCTTCTACTGCGAAGCAAGTTGAAGACTTCAGTAACCCCTCTATTATGTATAGATTATCCCTGACCAACCCTTTAACGTCGTCCAGACTATGGGCTTTCCCCTCTATCAAAACCAGGTGGACTTTCTCGGCGAGCGTTAGGCTGGTTATTAGCTGCGATAGAACCTCTGTAGTTAACGAGCTCGGAGTCGAGTATATAACTCTACCACTCCTGATTTCCCCTTGCCCAGGTAGAATGGTTTCTATCTCCTTCAGCAATAAGTCTTCAAGTCCTGGTACTGTAGTAACTAGAACCTTTTTCATTCAAGATACGGTCAAAGGGGTCTTGGTTTAGCTAATAACTTATTCGACACGACCTTTAGTGCTTCTCTCAGCGCTTCGCTTGCTCTACACTTGCCTGTAAAACTACCTGCCATATCGTGCCCTCCCCCCTCACCCTCTAACTGTTGAGCGAGAGCGGCTCCTAGATCCTTGCTTGCGCTTAGCCTAGTTTTCTCATAGAACGAACGGGAGATTCTGATACTCAACTTACATCCTTCTTCTTTCTCCGATGCGACTAAGGATACATCAGCTCCGAGGGAAATTAAAGCTCTAGCTACAGAGGCTTCGAATGAACCAACTTCACTTAGAGCTATTAAGTAGTCCCCAACTCGCAAGACTTGACATCTCATAGCCCCTTTAAGTTTGGCGACTCTCTCAGAGAACGTTTCTTCCTCCTCAAGTAATGATAGAGCCATTTCATAGTCACCCCCCTCTTCAATTAATGATGCAGTAGCCTTAAACGTCTCTAGTGTTGCGTGGAAAAATCGTCTTGAGTCGAAAAGTATGCCAGTTAAAGCCAGAGTCGCAAGCTTAGGATTTAGCTTGAGGGATAGATCTCGCACCGCTTGATAGACTAACACTGTAGTGGCTGGTTCTGTTTTGACTACACTGTAGTGCGAGCTGGAAACAAGGTCTCCAGGGGGTGTGTGATGATCGAAGACCATTAACACCTTCGCCTGTTTCACGTCTAAGCAGAAGCTCCCTAACTGGAGACAGTTGGTAGCATCTACGACGACTACAGAGTCGTATTTTTCGTTTTGGGGCTCCTGTAAGTAAGGAAGCTTGATCCCTATCTTAGACATGATCTTTCGAGAGAGCTTGCTAGCCCCCTCTGGGAACGCCACAGACGCTTTGAGTCCAAGTCTCTCTAGGAGTTCAGAGAGTATGATTGCCGAAGCTACGCCGTCTGGGTCTGCGTTCGCATGGGTAATTATTAAGGCTCGATCACCCGCCTCCGCGACAAAAGCTCGTAAGAGATCTCCAACTCTATCCTGCGGGCTTAAACCCTTCTTCCTCGATCTTCTTCTGAAATTCGCTAAAAGTTTTATCGAGGACTTTGTCCAAAACATAGTTTAACCCTTCGTGCCTTGTCTTTGTTTTTACATAAACCTCGACTTGGAGAGTGTAAGGCCATTCTTCATTTAAATCTACATTAATCGAGAGTTCGTCGACTTCGTCATCTAAAGCATCATAAATGTATTCCACTAATTTATCTGATACCCATTCGGAAAGATGCTCTAGTTTCTCTAATGGAAGTCTTTTAACCCGCACCTGTTTGCGTAGCTCCTCCAAGCTTCTTCGCCAGCTTCTTTTCTAGTTCGTCTAGCTGTTTCTTAAGTAAATCTTCTTGTTTTTCAAGAGTTTTAACCCTAACTTCTAATGCCTCCTTCAGGCTATTAAGTTCATTTATCACAACTGATTTGTTTTTTAAAACTATTATTGAACCAGAAATCTTGTACACTGGTTGCGTGTCTTCAACTGAACCCAGCTCACGAAGTGCCTCGTCTACCTCCGACAGTTGAGCCTGGAGTTGCTGTTTGTTAAGCGCTATAAGTCTCAGCCTCTCAACCAAATCCTGGTATCGCTTAATCTCCGCCCTAAGGGTTTCAGATACTTCTGCCACGCTAAGCTACAACGTATAAGTGAAATAAGGTTTATGCTCTAGCCTCGAGGGATCTGCTAACGTTATCTAGAGTGGCTATAAGCCTAAAGAAGCTGTTTAAGGAGGCTCTTAACAATGTTCTCCTTGTCGAGAAGAGACCTATGATGATTTCAGAATCCTTCAATTGAACATCAATTTTTACGTGAGGAGTGGGTTGGCTGAATGCTTCAACTACTAAAGATCGATAAATGGCTTCGGCATCTCTAATGTTAGAAACCTTTATTGACAATCGAGCCTCGAAATGTGCCATACTTGATCACTTTGTATTTTTCTACGAGTAAACGAGGTCCGCTGTATGAACTGTCACTTGTTTTCAGAAACTTAAGAACGAATTTAGCCTTAAGATGGCTTAAAGGCTCAACGACCAAAACTGAATCGCAAACATGCTCCAGGGACCTTACATTTAGTGTTTCGATCAATGGTAAGTCCAGGGCAACTGCAAGCTCTTGTCCAAAACAAAGGGCATCAGATGAAGCAGCAACTAAGATCATTCCCGGCGGGTGGGGGGTTACTCCGAGCTCCCTAGCCAACTTTACTCCACAAAGTTTTATGACAAATGCCTGAGGATGGTAGTTCGAGATAGCGGAATCTATGAACATTAAACTACCCGGGTTCCCACTTAAACCTCGCCCTACACACAAAACTCTCTTTGCTCCAAGAGAGCGAGCATAGGCTATAAGAGCTGGTAAACTCATTTTGCCTCTGTTAACCTTTAGAGCTTTAGGAAGAGATAATGCCAGCTCCCTAGCTAATGAGCGAACACGAGGGTTAGACCTACGCGTTGTGGAAACAACGTAGTAGAACGTTTTCACCGTCGCTTAGCCTGCTTGATACCAGCTAAATCCTCTGGAGTAAAAGTTTTTCCAAGTTCAGTTCGCGGGATCCAAGCACCTCCTGCGAACGTATAACCGCATTTTCTACAGGTCCATATCCCCACACTAATTCTTTTAACACGCCCTCTTGTAAAACATCGTGGACATCTATGCGCACTTTTCATTTTAGCCTCGATTGTAGCTACTTTATGTCTCAGTGTAGAACCATACCTAGCCCCGAAACGTCCAGCACTGCCTACGACCTTCGTTCTACCCATTTTTATACACCGTAAGCCCCTGTTGTCCACTGAATATTTAAACTCTCTTACTCATATAATCTTGGGGACCTTGACTTCGGGTAACGGTTAGCGTAATCTTAAGGCGTATGTTTCTGTTAAGAATCGCATATTATGGAAAACTCGAGTGTTATAGTGCAATAACTGAGCGCTACAATATCAAACGTGGATCTTAAGCTTAGAAAAGTTTTAGCAGAGCGAGTAATTAGTTTTTTAGCCGTCCTAGCGTTATCGGGGCTTCTTGAAATTAGAGGGGTCGCTGCCTTTGAAGCCGTTACTTACTCTCGATTGTTGATAGCGTCTCTCTCGCTGGGGCACCCTGGGTTAGGACCAGCTACGTTACTCGCCTATTTAGCGTACTTCTCCGCAACAAGTAATGGACTAGGTCCTCTTCAATCGATACTGATTATACCAGTCGCGGCTCTCTCGATTCGATATTGGGTGCAAGCTATCCTTTGGATCGCATCACTCGGGCTCCTGAGCATGTCCCCGTTGAATTACGCGGCCTTAGGTGCCTTGATATTCTCACTTCGACACGTTACACCGAGTTTCGCTGCAACACTCGTGGCCTTTTACGCGTTAACGGCTAACGTCATACTCTACTCAACTCTACCTCCTGGATCTATCGCCTGCGAAGGTTTCGTAGTGGTCATGAAACCCCATTCTCCGAATCAAAGCGTGGCTGGAGCCGTTGGGAATTGGCTTTTTTCGAACCTTTTAGGACCACCTAATCTACTACTCTTAGTTTTAGTCTACGCAGCAAGTGGCGCATCGGTACCCAGACTCAATAAATTAGAAGCGGGTGAGAGAGTAGCGCCACTTGTTTCAATTCTCACGATGTTGATATCATATAACTTTGCAGCTGGTAAGCTCGGTTTAACTGTTTCTCCTTTTATAATTGTAGCACCGACAACCAGTTTCATCCTTGCGATAATCACCAATCCCCCCTCACTTAAAAGTCCCGCTCGACCACTGCCTGAGCCCCCCATATTACTAGCTCATTTAAACCGAGCGTGGGTTTCGCTATACCATTTCTTAAAAAAAGGAGAAAAAATTATTCTAGTTTTTGGCCCTAGAAACTGCGGAAAAACACTGCTTATAACAGAAGTATGTGCGGCTCTTGGATTAAAAACTACAGATGGGAGAGATAACAGAAACCAGGTTATCCATGTAGCGGTCACGGATGGAATCTCAGACTTAAACGTGCACTTAAAGGAGCTAGTAGATAGGGGTGTCAGGAGCATTGTAATTGAAACCAATCGTCCAACAGAAGTAGTTTCTTATCTTGGAATTCCTATAAATAGGGCTGTATACGTACATCCTCCTCATAAAGAGGCTCGAATAAACCTCTTAAGAATAATCTTAGGGGGCGTACTGTCACGCGAACAAATTATTGAGCTGGGGGAAAAAACTGAGGCATATGGGTTAATAACTTTAATTAAGTTAAGTGAAAAAATAAAAGATTATATTTCAAAAGGAATAGACGGTAAAAGAGCTGTAAAGCAAGCATTAGATGAAATAAAACCAGATATAAACATAGAGGACTTACTTGAATGTGAAAAATTTATAGTATCCTACAAAGGGTTATTGGCAGGTTTTGCCGAGCCGTTATCATCAATAATAAATCATTAACAGTATATTACAGGTCGCTTTAAACTTCCTTTGTAACCAATTCTTTCAGCTCTTGATTTAAGCGTAAAATAAAGTTGAAACTAATTTAGCGGCTAAATGGAGGAAACACTGTGGGAGATAGAAAGCCTTAAAGGTACAGTCATTACTCCCCATTTTGAGATTGAAGGATAAGGAGCCGCGGTAGCTCAGCCTGGGAGAGCGTCCGGCTGAAGATGAAAATAGAAACCGGAAGGTTCCGGGTTCAAATCCCGGCCGCGGCATCATGAAACAATTAATCACTTTTGATTCATTAATCTAAAAAGGCATCAATAGGTAGAAAGATACGTGAACTTTTAAAATACACTTAATCCCTTTGTGTATTATTGTATCAAAATTTTTCGGGTTTCTTAAGCCGTTTACGGCGTTAGGCCTGAGTCAATGATACAATTAGATTTTTGCATGCTATCTACATATTTTATAAGTACGCGCTTCTTAACTCTCTACCGTGTGTTCATCTCTAGGGGACGGTGAAGTTTCCTTGTATGCTAGCGAGTGCAACAACTTCTCTATACGGTGCGCCTTCTGTGGTTCAGAAGCCGTAGTGCAGGAGACTGTCTATGAGCTTCCGAAGATTGGGAAGGCGTTGCTAGTCTCTGTTCACTGTGCGGGATGTGGATACCGAAGAAGGGAGGTAGTTCCAATAGAAGTTCGCAAGCGCAAACGCACCTATTATCTTGTAGAAAGTGGAGAAGATCTTAACGCGAAAGTTATTCGTGGTAACGCGGCTTCTATTGAAATCCCCGAACTGGGGATTTCGGTAACCCCCGGTGCAGCTGCCACATTGACTGTGACGAATATAGAGGGGCTACTCCGGATGTTTCAAGATGCAGCCAAATCTATAGAAGTGCTTGAAAAGAAGGAGACTCCCTTTGTGAACCAGCTTGAGGACATAATCAAAAATGGTGGGCGTTTTACACTTATAATAGATGATCCTTTGGGCATTAGCTCGATAGAGCCTCCAAGTGATCGATGTAAGCTAAAACTTTTGATAGAAGAAGTCGAAGGTGAGCTTTCCCTATCTTGAGACAATATTTATACGTCACAAAGTCGAAAGGTCATCGATATGTCGAGGAGAGGAGGTAAAAAAAGATCAGTAACACCCACTACGGCCGCGGGTTTGGTAACATACTTTGAAGAAGAGCTTGGAGGGTTGAAGATAAGACCGGAAGTAGTAATAGTCCTAGCTGTCAGCCTTATGATAGTGGTTATCCTAGCTCATATTAGCTTCCCGGTGCCACCCTAAAAATGGAGGAGCTAAAGAAGGGTCTGCTAAAAATTGTATCTCTCGTCAGGCGAGAAGCTGTAATCGATAGGACGACTGTAAAAAGGATCCTTAGGGAGCTGGAAAGGGAGTTATTGAAAGCTGATGTAAGCCCGCAAATTGTATTGGAGTTGTCTAAAAAAGTTGAGGAAAGGACGCTTGACGAGGACGTGCCACCCGGCTTTTCGCGGAGGGAACTCCTTCTGAAAAACCTTTACGAAGAACTTGTTAGAATCTTGGGAGGCGAATCAAGGTACATACCCAACGTGAAGAAAGGTGACGTAATCCTTCTCGTTGGTCTGCAGGGCTCGGGTAAAACCACTACGGCTGCAAAACTTGCCAACTATTACAAAAAACACGGGTTTAAGGTTGGTTTGATATGCGCTGACAACTACAGACCGGGCGCTCTGGAGCAGTTGATGCAACTTGCAGCAGCTGTCGGCGCCGAATTCTATGGTCGTAAGGATGTGCCTCCGGTAAAGGTGGTAGAGGAAGGGTTGACTGTACTCAGAAACAAGGGGGTAAACTTGGTGATAGTTGATACAGCAGGACGCCACAAGGATGAGAAGGCGCTTCTAGATGAGGTAAGGGAGCTTGTAAAGATTTTAAATCCCAATGAAGTCATGCTGGTGCTCGACGCTACCGTAGGTAAAGCGGCAGGCGTTCAGGCAGAAGCCTTTCACAAGGTGGTACCGATAGGATCAATCATTTTGACGAAAATGGACGGAGCAGCTCGGGGAGGTGGGGCGCTTGCCGCCGTAACGAGGACAAGGGCTAAAATAGCTTTCGTCGGAGTAGGGGAAAAACTCGACGAATTAGAGTACTTTGATCCATCCGCCTTTGTTAGCAGGCTATTGGGCATGGGGGACCTGAAAACACTCGTTGAAAGGATGCGTGAAGCACAACTGGTGGCGCAGCCTGACGCATTATTGAGAGGAAAGTTTACTTTACTGGAGTTCAGACAACAATTGGAGGAGTTGAGAAAGTTAGGACCTCTTAAGAAAGTCTTAGAGCTTTTACCTTCTTCTTACCAGATTACGCCCGAGTTAGAAAAGATTGGTTCTGAAAATATAAAGAAGTGGATTTCAATAATGAACTCTATGACGAGGGAAGAGTTATTGAAGCCGGAGATAATAGACAGGTCACGAATGCTTAGGATAGCTAAGGGTTCTGGTACTACCGTCAAGGACGTAAGAGACCTTTTAACTAGTTATAGAAAGGCGCAGAAGCTGTTAAAGCAGATGAGTAGGTCACGTCGAATGCGGTTTGGTCTAACATGAAACGACGCTTTATCGTTGTCTGCAATACTAGTGAAGAAATAGTAGAGTTTAAGCAGCTGATAGCTCGCTGTATATCTTCCTCTTTAATGCTCTCCCACGGTCTACGCGAGGAAGCTGACCTAGTTATTACCACTACTTCAGACAACTTTAGTATACATTTCATCACCCATCGTATAAGAGGGATAAGACCTGATGAGGCCTCGCTTTGTGGTATCCTTCATAAAATACTACTTGCAAAGCGTGCGGCAAGTGAGCGATCCCGTGTCGTGCAATCTGGCGTCATTGTGTCTACACGCCCTCTGAAGTTTTTTCTGATACCTTTTTCAAAAAGGTATATCTGTCACACGTCTGGACTTGAACTAAGAAATGCCTTTACCAAATGCGAGCCAGTAGTCTTTGTTGTTCCACTACACCCTGATGTGGCGATCAACGAAACAGATGGAGTTAGGCTGAGAACCCCTGTTGAGAAACTGTGGCCCGATCAAGTAATAACAATTCTTAACATAAGCCTGGATAGGGTGTGTGGACGATGAGGATTGAAGATACAATCAAAATAGCTAAGCGAGCAGTACTAGAATATAAACTATGCGATTCCTGTCTTGGTAGATTGTTCGGCATGCTGGGTTATAATTTAAGCAATGCGGAAAGGGGTTGGACTTTGAAGGCTCTACTGCTCATGGAAGCTTATAACAATCTTCGGGTGGAGACTGACACCATCATGCTAACCGCTTTAGCCGCTTCCGGCTTTAAACCAGCAGAAGCCGCTCTTAAGAAATTAGGAGTAGCGAAAACCGAAGAGGCGTCTTGCTACCTCTGTGAAGGGTTAGTAAGTAGGTTGAATGAGTTATCAATGATGTGTGTTAAAGCTGGCGAAGAATATGAGTACGAGACGTTCCAGGTAGGGTGCAACATTCCTAAAAGTCTTCTTGAACGTGAGGAAAAACTATGGTTAAACCTAGGGCTTACTAGTTCAGAATCGATAAAAAGTGAGATAACTCGTGAGATCGGAAAGCGTATAGAAGGACTAGCTGGGAAAAAGTATTCACTAAAGGACCCAGACATCATACTTCTTGTTGACGTAGAGAAGTGGCGGGTTACTGTCATCCCAAGACCGGTCTACATATACGGTCGCTACCGAAAACTTGTTAGAGGGCTTCCGCAAAGCCCTTGGTTGTATCAGCCCGACTCTAGAGTTCTTTACCCTACCTCCATAGAAGAATTGATTACGAAACCTTTAGTAAGAATAGCAGACGCTAAAGAGGCTAAGCTTCACGCGGCAGGTAGAGAAGATTTAGATGTTAGAACCCTAGGTAGCGGACGACCCTTCGTCGTAGAAATTCGCAACCCTAAGATAAGGCGAATTAACCTAGAGGAGGTCCGGAGAGTGGTGAATGAGGAGGCCAAGGGTCTCGTGGAAATTGAAGACCTTAAGTACGTTGACCGAAGGGTTGTCCCCAAGCTTAAGGCTTATGCAGAAATAGCGCGGAAAACCTACGTAGCTAGGGTAAAGCTAGGAAGAGAAGTCAGTGAAAACGATTTGAGGGGATTGGAGAAGGCCTTCCGTGGAGCTATTATACAGCAGAGGACGCCTTCTAGGGTTCTAGGTAGGAGAATAGACAAAGTTAGAAGAAAAGTCGTACACGAGGTCAAGGTTAAAGCCCTGGAACCAAGGTTGCTGGAATTGGAGATAACATGTCAGGGAGGATTATATGTCAAAGAGTTTATCCACGGGGATAATGGTAGAACTCGACCAAGTGTAGCCGAGATCTTGGATACGTCTGTTGAAGTTGAAAGTTTAGACGTAGTTTGGATCGAAGAGCCTGCTATCGTTCGGTCTTTCATTCGGTAGCTAATTGCTGCATGAAGGGTTTGATGTGATCTTTCGTAGTAATTATCGTTTTCTCTTTCCCACCTTCTTTAACCTTTATTATATAAGCCCTCCCTCGTTTTCCAACTATCTTTCCAACTCTACCCTGATACCTTCTGTGCGGCGCCGTGCTCACGTAGTTGGGGCAGATGTCAATACATACGAGGTCCCCCTCTTTGTACTCGTAGAGGATTCTACTTAGACCAGGCCGACCCCTCTCTCGCGGTGTTTTGCTGAGTAGTTTCCTCCCTCTATTTCTGTATCCTTTAGAGTGCCTCATAACGCCGCCAAAGAAGCATTGTTTAAAAAACTTGCCGATTGTCGTAGAGCTTCGCTGAGCTAGTCAGCAAGTGTTCGTTCTTCTTAATGAAAGCGTTGATAGTAAGCTAGCCTTTATATATTCCCGAATGTTCCATGTCCAGAGGTGTAAGTAATGAAGATAATAAGTGAAAAGATGATACCTTTACCTAAGGTCGCTAAGCTACTAGAGGAAGAGTCAAAGGTAAGGGAATTGAGCAGTGTAGAGATAATTACTCTAGAATATGCCAAAAAGTTTAGCAAGATGTCTCTTGAGGACGCTGAGAAGCTTTTAGAAGAGCTTACTGCGATGAGTATACCTATTGAGGTGGCAATCCAGATAACAAACGTTGTTCCTGAGACAGAAGGTGAGTTAAGAGCTATTTTAGCTCCTTTATCTAAAATATTTTCCTCCGATGATATAAAATCTATTTTAGCTAAAATTAAAGAATATAAAAAATAAAGATAAACAGGAGATAAATATGAAATTTTCTGATAGAAAACAAAAGGTTTATGAGGAATATGTGTATATTTTGGATTTTTTACCTTATGGATACGGCTACACCCGCAGTAGAAGGGAGACTACGAAGGGACCTATTGCACAAGCTATAGGAGACAGGTATTTCATGCTTCTTGAACTGGCGCCAATACCCGGCTTTGAGCTTAAATCTGGAGATAGGATACCTCTCTTCAGAGATTTAGATAGCCAATTGATCAGAGTTACGAGAAGATTGACCTACGACGAGCTAACGACCAACGCTAAAGCCGAGCTCCCTGAGATAGTCCGGCAGATAGTAATGAACAGGGAGCAGGAGTTCGTTTCATTCTTTAATAGGGCGGAACCATTGACCACGCGTATGCACTCGCTTGAGTTGTTGCCTGGCATAGGTAAAAGGCTTCTATGGAAGATTCTTGACGAAAGAAAGAGGAAACCCTTTGAGTCATACAAGGATATATACGATAGAATTAAGATTGATCCTGTAAAAACTGTATGTGAACGAATTTTAGAAGAGCTTCAAACTGAACAGCGACATTACGTATTTGTTAAGCCCTTCATCAAAACTAAAACAGAACTTGAAGACGTTTATTAGCCCTCGGGGTGACAACCGTTATGGGTTTCCTGGTATCATTAACAGGGGGATGGTAGGTTTGAAACGACATTGTTAGGGGGTGTCGGTTGTAGTGGATGTAGAGACACTGATTAAGTGGGTTACTAAGGAGCCGACGGAAGAGGTGTTGACAGTAGAGCGGTTGAGGGAATACGTAGAAAACGGTATAGATCTCAGGCACTACATAGGTTTTGAGATCTCCGGTCTCGTGCATTTAGGCACGGGACTTCTTTGCATGCAGAAAGTAGCTGATTTACAAAAGGCTGGAATAAAGACGTCGATCCTTTTGGCAGATTATCACTCATGGATAAATAAAAAGCTTGGCAGCGATCTTTCAACAATAAAACGCGTAGCTGGAGGCTACTTCAAGGATGCATTGAAAGTTTCGCTGAGAATTGTCGGAGGAGATCCCGATAACGTTGAGTTCGTAATCGGCTCAGAACTCTACGATAAAATCGGAATAGAATATTTGACTAAGGTAGTGAGAGTCTCGATGGAGACATCTCTATCTAGGATAAGGCGCTCAGTGACTATAATGGGTAGGCGAATGGGAGAATCCCTTAGCTTCGCACAGCTGCTCTACGTTCCGATGCAGGTTGCCGACATCTTCAGTTTAAACGTGAACATAGCTCACGGCGGCATGGATCAAAGGAAAGCCCATGTAATAGCAATCGAAAGCGGTTTAAAGGTCGGAGGATACATTCCCATAGCCCTGCATCACCACCTGTTAACTAGTATGAATATTAACGAGAAGCTTAGAGAATCTCTACTTGACGCCAGACTATCAAGATCACGGGAAAAGCTTGAAGAAGCTGTGCTTGAAGCTAAAATGTCTAAGTCAAGGCCTCAAGGGGCGATCTTCATTCACGATTCACCAGATGAGGTAAGAGCAAAGATTAAAGAAGCGTACTGTCCTCCGAAACAGGTTGAACTTAATCCGGTGTTAGAATTGGTTAAATACATACTCTTCAGGGATAGGAAAGAGCCATTAGAGGTTTTAAACAGGAAGAGTGGAGTTAAATCGGTTTACAACACGTTTGATGAACTCGCTTTGGACTACGCTAAGGGTAACCTGCATCCTCTCGACCTTAAGCTTACTGTTGCTGATGAACTCTCACAAATGCTTGAACCAGCCTACAGGCACTTTAGGGAAGGACCAGGTCGGAAGTATCTCGAGGAGCTTAAGGAGATACAAATAACTAGATGACCGATGTTTATTTTAAGTGTAACTAGAACAGTTAAGTGATGTTACTCTATAAGAACGATTGGTTAGAAGCAAAGGGTCTTTTCGAAGCATTTTGGGAAGGTGAAATTAACGAACCCCTGCTTCAAGTTTATGCTCCGCATGACGAATGGCCTCCTTACGATGGTTGGGATTTCTGCAGGCATCCAGACCAGCCAGAAATAGCCATCAAGAGTTTTGAAAATTGGTGTTCAAAAACAATCTTCGGAGGATTGGCTTATCCTAATCTCTGGATAAATTTTGGTCCAGGAATCTTGGCGGCCTTCCTTGGCTCAGCACCTATTTTTACTGAACAGACGATGTGGTTCGGGAGCCAATCTCAAAGGGGTACTTTAACTCTCCGCGAGATTACAGAGCTAGAAATTGGAACAGCTAACGTTTGGTGGAACAGAGTGGTGAAGGCTACGCGAGTTGCTGTCGAAACACATGCAGGTAAGTTTGTGGTAGGTATGACGGACATAGGCGGAGTCCTAGATATTATAGCCTCTCTACGTGGTACAACAGAAGTGCTTAAAGACATGTACAGGGATTCTTCTCTCTTGAAAGCTGCCATATCGCACGTAACTGAGATCTGGCATGAGTGCTACGAGACTTTTCACAAAATAATGCGAGATGGGGGGCATGAAGGAACCTCAGCATGGATGGGTTTGTGGTCACCGAGAACCTGGTATCCCTTGCAATGCGATATCTCGTATATGCTATCACCGGCAAAGTTTGATGAGTTTGTAAAGCCTCATCTTGAAGAACAGTGTGCGCGTTTAGATCACCCTGTTTACCATTGGGATGGCCCAGGACAGTTGGTTCATGCGAGATCCCTTCTTGAGCTCGAGTTTTCAGCTATTCAATGGGTTCCAGGCGCTCGAGAGGAGCTTTCCGGTAACGATTGTGGATCCCCCAAGTGGTTTGACGTTTACAAACGCGTGCTTTCAGCTGGAAAAGCTTTAGTTTTATCCTTACCACCGTGGCGCGTCAAAGGTTTCATTAAAGCTTTTCCTAATGCCAGGGTAATGATTCAAACATGGGTATCATCATCTGATCAAGCTCGAGAACTCTTAGCGATTCAAAAGAAGACTATAAGTTAAGCGACTTTAAAGCTTACGAGCTAACTTTACAATTTCTATCCGAACATTAAAGTACAGGTATGAACTCTTCGTTAACGCCGTAATTATTGATAGTGAGTATGTCTACCCCGTCTCCGCTTGTAGCGTCTCTGCTGAACGCTGCTTTCACGGCTTTTAAAGCTAGGTTACGAGCATCGCTAATTGAAAGGTTACGTTTGTACTCAGATTCGACTATGCTTATGGCTAGCTGTGCCCCCGTACCCACTGCAGCGTAATCATCTTCGATAGTAGCTCCTAGGGGGTCTAGAACGTATATATGTGAACCTTCATCATCTACTCCCCCTACTATTGTTTCTACAATGTAAGGGGAAAACCTACTGCTCCTAAAAAGTATGAGTGAAAGCATTTTAGCTGCGTTATAAACTCTGGGTCTAAGTCCACTTTCAAGCTCGAAAATCTTCATCTCGGCTTCTAGAGTCCTAGCAAGTGTTTGCATGTCCGCTATGAGTCCTGCACTAGCAATTCCAACGCGGTCAAGCACCTTAAAGACTTTCTTCCCAGCCTTGCTCATTAATGTATATCTATAAGTTACCCTTTTATCAGCTGCAAGAACAACGCCATCTGATACTTTAATCCCTACAGCCGTTGCACCCGGGTAGTAATACTCAGCCATATCCATTCAGTATGTAGAGGAGGGCAAGAATAAAAGCATTGCTTGACATGTGGCGAGGAGTTTCATGGCATTTCGTGAAATTGAGATAACCCCATCAAGCTGGGATGAGCTGTATGAAATAGCGAAGAGAAGGGCGGCTAGAGCAAGTGCAAGTAAATCTAGGAATAGGCTGACATCTATTAAGAGACTTGAGTCAGTTAGAGTTAAGACTGCTTGTAAGTACGTGAGCGGAAGGCTAAAAAGGATAGCCGTCACAAGCCCGTTTATCGATTCTCTGCATCCATTTCACCAAGAACTCATTAGAACAATGGTTGACGAAGCTAAATACAGGTCCTGTCTCTCTAGATTTAACTCTGTATCTAACATTTTGGAAAAAATAGCGGAAGAATATCTTCGAGAAATCGTAAGAAGCAACGATCCGATATCTGTGAAAAAGTACCGTAGAGCCTTCTTCGGCAGGCTCAGGTCGCTGCTTAGAGGTTTAGACGATTGTTTCGAGTCTCTCAGAGCTTGGCAAGTAGAGTTAGCTAAGCTCCCTAGTATCGATCCGAGTGCATTCTCACTGATTATCGCAGGCGCGCCGAATGTGGGAAAATCGTCACTGCTAAGAGTCATTTCGAGGGCGAAGCCAGAAGTAAAGCCGTACCCATTCACGACAAAAAACGTTGTTGTGGGTCATCTGGAGCTGGTTGGTCACAGAATACAGGCAATTGACACTCCCGGTCTTCTAGATAGGCCTATCTCTGATAAGAATCCCATCGAAAGAAGGGCGTTATCAGCTTTGAAATACTTAAAGGGTCTCGTGGTCTTCGTATTCGACCCTACTGGAACGTGTGGCTTCCCTCTAGACTTCCAAGCAGCTGTTTACAAAAGCGTTGAGGAGATCTTAAATGGAACATTAATGATTCCTGTAGCAAACAAAGTCGACATTACCACACCGGAGCAGGCTTCTGAGCTAATCCGAATCCTGGAAAATAAGCGTCGTGACCTAATTTTTATTTCAGCCATCAGGGCTTTAGGAGTAGATTACCTTCTACATCGCGTCGAGGAAATCGTACTACGGCAGTTGTGACAAAGGTTAAAGCCCCCTACCCTCTTTACACCCTGTGGGCAGAATAGGGCTTGTTTCAGACAGCCATGATAACCTTGAAGCTGTTGATAAAGCTCTAATAGAACTTGAGAAGCGGGGAATAAAGCTCATAATTCATGCTGGTGACATTATAGCCCCCTTTACGTTGAGGAGAATACTCAAACGTGGTTTTGAACTCCGAGGCGTTTTTGGTAATAACGATGGTGAACTTCTGTTATTGACAAGAGTTGCTCGAGAGGCAAGCGCTACGCTATCGCCACAACCCTTAATCACTGAAATCGAAGGTTTGAGAATTCTTGTAATGCACGGTACATCCGATCTATCTGAAACCAAATTTTTCGCAACTAAAGTTGCTGAAAGTGGGGCTTTCGACGTTGTTGTATATGGTCACACACATGAAGTTGATGTAAGAAGTGTAAATAGAGTCCTAATCATTAATCCAGGAGAGCTGTGCGGTTACCTCACGGGTAGAAGAACATTTGCGATACTAGATACAGAGAAACGTGAATTAGAAATAATAGAAGTATAACTATGCATTTATTCTTTAAAGACTTCTTGACTAAAATCAAAAACTTTAAGGAATCTCAGTAACCCATCTCCTAGGGTCGAAGCGTACTGGGGCTAGGACAGGTCTCAAGGCACTCTAAGTTCACGTAGGTACGCCGTTGGCTATTTTTTTCCTTCTAACATTTTTAAATTTCTTAAAGGTAAAGGAGGAGCATAACAAGACAAAACAGTTTTTTCCACCTAATTTCATACTTGGAACGTAGGGTTAGGGGTTGAAAATGATGGAAGAAAAGCCTGTGCATACGATAGAACTACCGGCGAAAGTAGTGGTGGGTAGCGGAGCTCTTCAACAATTGCCGCTGTTACTTGATATCTTCAAACGTAAAAGAATAGTGATGCTGACTGGTCCCCATGTCGGCGTCATTATTGGTTTCGATGTAGCTAGAATGTTGGCTCGAGAGGGCTTCGAGGTTCAAACAGGTATAGTTAAAGGGATTGCAAGTGAGGATGTAGAAGAAACTAGGAGGTTGGTCATTGACGTCGAACCGGATATCATTGTAGCGGTAGGCGGGGGCAGAGTCATAGATGTAGCAAAGTACGTGGCTTACATTTCGAACATAAATTTCATCAGCGTGCCTACGGCCGTTTCTCATGATGGCATAGCTAGCCCAGCAGTGTCGTTGAGAGATGTTAGCGGGTATCCTGTGAGTAAGTTTGTGAAACCGCCTTTAGCTGTAGTAGCTGACACAGAAGTAATAGCTCGAGCTCCACACAAGCTGTTGACAAGCGGGTTCGGAGATATCATAGGAAAGCTTACAAGTGTAAGAGATGCTCTGCTCGCTAGAAAAATTAAAGGAGAGTATGTTGGAGACTACAGTTTAGCTCTGGCGAAGATGAGTGCTTCAATGGTGGCGGAGTACGCAGAGGCTATAGCTAAGCATGAGCCTGAAGGTGTCAGCGTGCTTGTCGAAGCTGCAATAAGTTGTGGTGTTGCGATGGCCATAGCTGGGAGTTCTAGACCATGCTCAGGTAGCGAACACGCTTTCAGTCATGCACTCGACATTATTTATCCGGAGAAACAATGTCTTCACGGGGAACAGGTAGGTATAGGTACAATAATGATGGCTTATCTTCATGGACTAAACTGGAAAAGGATAAGGCGTCTATTGCAGACCGTGGGAGCGCCTACCAATTGCGAAGAGCTTGGGGTACCTTCAAAAGCTATCGTGGAAGCCTTAAAACTTGCTCATAAAGTTAGAGATAGGTACACAATACTTGGAGAGGGTGGCTTATCGGAAGCAGCTGCCTGGAAACTGGCTAAGGTTACACAGGTGACTCCATGACAGCCTTAAAATACACTGACGCACATTGTCACACTTACGAGATCGACTTAGTCAAACTTGACGGACTCGGCAAACTGTTCGAGTTAATTGTATCAGTATCAGACGACGCTGAGTCTTCTCTGAAAACGTTAAAACTCGGTGAAAGATACAAGTATATAGTTCCCTGTGTAGGAATACATCCTTGGTCCACTAATAAAGAAAATTTAGATGATGAACTCAAGTTAATCGAAAAGCTGGCTTCTACCACAGATCTTCGTTGCTTGGGTGAAATTGGCTTAGACAAGGCTTTCGTTCCGGAAACTTTTAACACTCAACTTAAAGTTTTTAGGCGCCTTTTAGAGATAGCTAGAGACTATGATTTAGCTGTGAACTTACACGCGGCGAATGCGTGGAAACAGACTTTTGAGGAAGTCCTCCGTTATGGGATCAGGCGAGCTCTCTTCCACTGGTACTCAGGTCCCTTAGACGTCTTACATGAGCTAGTAGCAAGAGGGTACTTCATCTCCATAAACCCTGCTGTAAAGATTAGTACGAGGCACTTGAGTGTGGCTAAAAAGGTGCCTACTAGAGCTCTACTATTTGAAAGCGATGGACCCTACCTTTATAGAGGGTTGAACCTCAATCCGGAAATGATCCCAGAGACCGTTGAACTCCTAGCGGTAGAGAGGAATATAGAACCAAGTGAGTTGGTTAAAATAACAGAAAATAATCTTATGAGGTTTCTAGGTTTGGATCGATAATCTACACAAAAGTTTTAAAGGGGGTTAACGAAGCGGGAAGCGCGCGGAAGCGCGAGAGAATAGAGTTGAGAAGAAATGAACAGGCTGTATTAAGGATTGAGGATCTGAGACCGAATTCAAAATGGTTTACGATAAAGGTTAAGGTTCTTGAAATGGGTGATGAAAAGGTCGTTTTTTCTCGAAAGGATGGGAGCCAACATCGTGTAGCGGAAGCTCTTGTAGGTGATGAAACAGGAACCGTCTTATTCTCATTATGGGACAACGATATAGACAAAGTAAAAGAATTGATCGGGTCTACGATAACAGTACGCAATGGTTTCGTAACACTGTATAAGGGCTCTATGCGTCTAGCTCTGGGACGTTTCGGAAGCATAGAAGAGAGCGATGAAGAGATTGAGGAGGTCGAGAAATCAGTAAACGTCTCAGAGAGGCGGTTTGAAATCAATAGACCTACAAGATCTTACTCCAGACGTAGCTAATCCGTAATAGTTTTACTTTTACCCTTTTTTCATATCAAGACGTCTTCGGTGACAACTACGGCTATATAGAAGTCATTCACATTGGTACCTGTCGGACCAGTCCTAATATGACCTCCGACAGCCTTGAAAAACTCGTAGCTGTTGTTCTCATTCAAGAATCTCAAAGGATCTAGTCCAGCTTTCCTAGCCTTTGTGATCGTTGAACCGTCGACCACCGCACCAGCTACATCCGTAATACCATCAATCCCGTCGCTACCCATAGCTGCGATAGATACTCCATCTGTACCTTCTATCATTAGAGCTGCAGAAAGCGCAAACTCTTGGTTTCTTCCTCCCCGTCCCTTTCCACGGACTGTAACCGTGGTTTCTCCTCCACAAATTAAGGCTGCGGGAGGTTTTAGAGGAAGAGAGTTTAGTCTAACTTCTAACGCTATAGACGCTAAAACTTTAGCTACCTCTCTAGCCTCTCCCTGTAACCTGCTTGTTAGAATTGTTGCGTTAAGGCCAAGTTCTCTGGCATATGATTCCATTACCTTTAATGCGACAAGGTTGTTTCCGAGCAAGGTTGTAAAAGTGTTGCTGAGTCGAACGTCTCCTTGTTTCGGTGTCTCCGGCTCCTCCCCCTTTAGACCTCTTGTGAGAAACTGAACTAAAGCATTCGGTACTTTATCGAGAAGATTGTAACGCTCTAAAACCTCGAGAGCGTCGCTATAGGTTGTGGGATCAGGTACAGTGGGTCCAGAAGCAATAGTATCCAGTCTATCATCAATGACGTCTGAAAGTACTAAAGCTATAACGGGCGCGGGATATGCCGTAGCGGCAAGCCGTCCCCCCTTCAGCAGGGAGATGTGTTTCCTGATAGTGTTGATCTCGTTTATGGTGGCACCAGATTTTAAAAGGAGCGTCGTGACGCTTTGAATCTCATCAAGGCTTATCCCATGTACGGGAACTTCGGCAAGGGATGATCCCCCGCCTGAGATTAGGACGATGAGAGGACACCCCTCCTGTTTCGCCCGTTCAGCTAGCTCAAGCGCGAGTTTACCGGCTTTTAGGCTCCCCCCATCGGGGTAGGGATGACCAGCTTCAACAGCCTTAAAGATCTTAAAGCTTGGTGTAAAGCCGCCCCGAGGTATGGTCGCCACGCCACCCTTAATAGTAGTGCCTAGGATGTTTTCAAGTTCTTCAGCCATGTAAGGGGCTGCCTTACCGAGCGCCACCACATATACTCCTCGGCTTAAGTCAAATTCTTCCCCATTTACCTCTAGCTTTGTACCACGTACGAACAGTTTGTTGCGCAGTAAGTTCCTGGGATCCGCCGCTCTCAATCCTTCCAATAACAATGTTAGAGCTATCTTCCTTGAGTATTCGGTCAATTCCTCGACGGTCACGATAGTAACCTCACTACCGCAATCTTAAATTATATTAACCATTATACTTCTTCCTATGGGTAAGCTACTGTTTAAAGGGGTCGAGATTGAACACCTTACACATGCTGCTTTCAGGGTGGAAGGATCTGGAACGGTGTTGTATATTGATCCCTTTAAGGTTGTTGAACCGCGAAGGGATGGTGACGTGATTATATGTACACATGATCATTATGATCATTGTAGTCCTGAAGACGTGAAAAAGGTGATAAAAACAGAAGGGATCATTGTTGCAGCTGAGAACTGTGTTAAAAAGCTTAAAGGGTTCCGAAATGAGGTAAAACCCATAAAACCAGGGGATGAAGCAATAATCAAAGGTTGCAGAATTCGTGCTGTACCAGCCTATAACGTGAATAAACCCTACCACCCGCGCGAATACGGTGGGATCGGGGTTGTGGTTGAGTTAGCTGGAGTTCGTTTATACCATACGGGCGACTCGGATTTAATCTCTGAGATGCGTGACCTCAGAGGGCTCGTAGACGTTGTATTAATCCCCGTAAGTGGAGTTTACGTAATGTCTGTTGAAGAGGCAGTTGAGGCTGTCAAAATGATACAGCCTGCTTTAGCTATACCGATGCATTACGGAGCTATCGTGGGTTCGGCTTCTGATGCAGAGAAATTTAAGAAACTTCTCGAAGGAATCTGTGAAGTAGCCATACTGTAATAATGTCCAAAAAACATTAATTAAAGTGTCTTGTTATACTAAGGCGAGCTGTGAAGAAGGTCTGGAGCACTGAAGACATGATGAAATAGGTGGCAACATGAAGAGAATCTCCATCCGGTTAACGCGGGAGCAGTACAAGCTCCTTAAAATACTCATAGACGAAGGTGTTTATCCATCGTTTTCGGATGCTTTAAGAGAAGCAGTAGTACGGTTGTTAAAAGAGCAGCATCTCGGTTACGAGGTTTCGTTTTCAAAGGTTACACGTAGAATGGTGGGACACGCATTCGTTCGCTCTTAACTCCTTCCTTAACCATTTCCGTTATCTCAACCTCCTTTCTTTTCAGTTCCTCGATTAAAGTATCCAGGTTTCGCGTATCCACGCTTATTTCAAGCAGCTTGCATAAGGCTTGTACGAGCTGCTTAGCTGCTACTGGATCCATTTCGAGTTGGGAGGTGTACCCCATGAGCACAAAAGCTCTCATACCTCTGAGTGCAGCTAAGGCAGGCAATAAGCCGCAAGCTCCGGTAATTATCCCTCCAGGAGAAGGCTTGAAACCTAACGCAACTAGTTTTTCTCTTATTTCGGGATTGGTAACAGCGAAGTAAACTCCCTCTCCTTCACCCATCGTAGTGCCACATGCTCCTATTACCTCGACGCCACCGATCGACTGAAAATAATCTAGCGTGTGTTCCGCCACCTCGTACTGCATCCAAGGTACAGGTTGCGTGGGAGCTGTAAGAAACAAGATATCTCGTATCCCGCTGTAAAGGTAGAAGTCATATGTAGGTATTCTGAGAACAGCGTCGTTGTCGACCAACACCGCTACATTAGATTGAACAAGTAAGCCGTCTGTGTAAAGCTCCGCTACTTTCCGTAAACGAAGCTCCCTTACAACATAGTCAACCGCTATTTTTCCGACTAACCCCACGCCTGGGAGTCCTTGTACGAGAACTCCTTGACGTAGTGTCAGCTTCTCCATTTCTCTTAACCGTATCATAAGGGTATGGCATGCTAGGTACTATTTAAGTCCGGCGTTGCGTCATCGATTAATACCGACTACTTCACGTAACAACGTATGGATCGGTCTCCTCTTATTCTCGGAATCGATATCGGGACAGGTGGTTGTAAGGTTGTAGCTTACAATTTACAAGGTGTTCAAGTGGCTTCCGCCTTCAGAGAGTACAAGGTCATTCATCCTCGCGTTGGTTGGGCTGAGCAGAACCCAGAAGACTGGTGGCGAGCCGCGGCGGAAGCTATTCGTGAAGTAACAAGTAGATTGGATCCATCTAGTGTGGAAGCTATAGGTGTGACGTCGCAGAGAGAAGCATTTGCCTCTCTCGGTAAAAACGAAGAGGTGTTGTATAACGCTATTATATGGCTCGACTCTCGAGCAAGTAGGCAGGAAGATTGGGTTAAACAAAGGCTAGGTGCTCGGCGTGTACTGGAGATCACGGGGCTCCCCGTTGACCAGATGTTTTCTGCGGTTAAGCTACTCTGGCTTAAGGAAGAGGCCCCCTCAATTTTCTCTAGAATTAACAAAATTCTTTTCGCCAAGGATTACATTTCATTCAAACTAACGGGTAACATGTCCACAGATTATAGTATGGCATCGCGGACAATGTTGCTTGACATAAATAAGTTGGAATGGTCAAAGGAGATGTGTGAAGAACTTCAGATACCGTACGACATACTTCCCCCTCTTAGAGGTTCATGGGAAGTGGTGGGTGAAGTATCCAGCAGGGTTGCTGAGTTAACGGGGTTAAAGAAAGGTACTCAAGTGGTAGCTGGCGGTGGCGATAGACCTTGTGAAGCACTGGGGGCTGGAGCGATTGACGAAGGCGAGGTGAATGCGGGGACGGGGACAGGAACATGTTTTGAAGCCCCCCTATCCGAGCCGCGACCCGATTACAAGTTAAGAGTTGATACATGTGTTCACGTTATCCCCCATAGATGGGAGTACGAGATAGTTATCAACGCCACAGGCGAATCCCTACGTTGGTTTAGGGATAACTTAGGCTGGTGGGAGGTTGAAGAAGCTAAGAAGCGTGGAGTTTCACCCTATGACGTTTTCATGGAGGAGGCTAAAGACATCCCAGCTGGGAGCGAGGGTTTATTGTATTTCCCTTATCTCTGGGGTGTAAAAACC
Source organism: Thermofilaceae archaeon (assembly GCA_025057995.1). Taxonomy (GTDB): domain Archaea; phylum Thermoproteota; class Thermoprotei; order Thermofilales; family Thermofilaceae; genus JANXEW01. The sequence goes on from JANXEW010000007.1 coordinate 37,786, forward strand.
CCCTTCTTTAATCCGAAGGCTAAAGGAGTCTTCATCGGGTTTACACACGCTCACACGAGAAAGCACTTCGTGCGCGCAATACTCGAAGGCGTCGCTTACCATTATAAAGGTGCTATCGAACTGTTAAGCGAGTTGGGCGTCAATGTAAGAAGGTTCACTATGACGGGTGGAGAGGTTAGAGGTGAGCTTTGGAACCAGATTAAGGCAGCGATGTTGGGGATTAACATCCTCATACCCAGAGAAACAGACGCAGCTAGTCTAGGCGCTGCAATACTGGCTGCACTAGGTACAAGACACTATGCTACGGTGCGAGAGGCGGTTCAAGCGATGGTACACGTAGCGAGGGTCGTAGAACCAGATTCTGAGCTATTTTCCTCCTATACGCGTCTGTACGAGATCTACCGGGCCACCTACTACGCCCTCGAAAAAGCTTACGACTTAGCATCATGAAAAAAGTTAAAACGCCTTATATCGATGGAATGACGAGCCCGGTGGTGTAGCGGCAAGCATACGGGGCTTTGAGCCGATCCGAAAGATCGGCGGGCATGCCCCCGAGGCCGGGGTTCGAATCCCCGCCGGGCTACCAAGAAACTTATTCATTTGACATTCTAACAGTCATAAATGTTGACAAAGAAATAAGCTTTAAGTAGTTTTAACTAATCAAACTAAGGCGTGAGTAGCAGAGCTGTAAGAGAAGCCAAATGGTATGAAAAACTAAGCGATGGTAAAGTCAGGTGTAGGCTTTGTCCATGGAACTGTGTATTGGAACCCGGGCGCGTGGGTTTATGCGGTGTCAGGATGAATAGAGAAGGGTCTCTCTTCACGCTAGTCTACGGTCTCGTATCCTCGCTTGCGATTGATCCAATAGAGAAAAAACCGCTCTACCATTTTTACCCTGGCGCACCAATTCTGAGCATAAGCACCGTAGGTTGTAACCTCAAGTGTCCTTGGTGTCAGAATTGGCACATATCCAGAGCCAAGCCAGAAGAGGCTTTGACGGAATACCTAGAACCGAGCATGATCGTGAAATTGGCTAGGCGCTACGACGTCCCTTTTGTCGCATACACTTACAATGAACCGCTAATATGGTACGAATATGTTGCGGACACGGCTAAACTCGTGAAGCAAGAAGGCGGGTTTAACGTGTTAGTGACCAACGGGCATGCGAATCCAGAACCACTCGAAGAGCTTTTAAAGTACATTGATGCGGCCAACGTGGACGTAAAAGCTTTCGAGCCGAAAACTTACCTTAAAATCATTGGTGGCAAGCTTGAAAACATACTAGAGTCTATAAAGATTATGAAAGAGAAGGATGTTCATGTTGAGACAACATATCTGGTTGTTCCAGGCATTAACGATAACGAGGAGGAATTCCGTAAAATGGTGCGATGGCACATCGACGAGCTGGGTCCGGAGACCCCCCTACATATATCCCGCTTCTTTCCGGCATACAAGTTCGCGGATAAAAATTCGACTCCAACTGAGTTGCTGACTAAGTTTTGGGCGTTGGCAAAATCCGAAGGGGTCTACTACGTTTACTTAGGGAATGTACCAGGTCACAAGGGTGAGTACACATTTTGTTCACATTGTGAAAAGCCAGTAGTAAAGAGGATGGGGTTCGAGATTTTTGAATGGAACATAGAAGGCGGGAACAAGTGTAAATTTTGTGGGGCGACCATTCACATAAGGGGAGAAAGGTGGCGTCGAAGCAGCCGCGATTTTCCCCTCGTCTTTTAGCGTGGCAAAGTCACACCGCGTTGTCCTTGATATCTACCTCTGTAGGGAACGGGCTCGCCCTCTACTTTGTAAAAAACTATGTGAGCAAACCTTACCCCTCTTTTCAAAATCACGGGGAATGCTCCTCCGTGAACCTCTAATGTTATCTGTCCTTCAAAACCAGCGTCTACTACTGTTGGAGGTATACTGAGGCCTAAGCGTGCAAAAGTGCTTCTTAACTCTATGAGACCTGCGATGTCATCAGGCATTTTTATACTCTCAAGGGTTGAAACTAGGATTTTCATATAAGGTTGCAAGACAAAGCTTGAATCTAGGCTCAGTACCTTATAGTATTCGTTTAGATCCACCTCGTTCAACCTATCTGGATCTAGCGGAATCGGGTTATTGAGCAGGACAGCAACTTCATTGCCTATCTTCAGGTCAATTCCATTCTCTCGAATCGAATCAGGTGAAAAGGGGTCTATCCTTAGTACATTCATCTCGATCAAGCGCCTGATCTCACTACCTGAAAGCATGAGACCTTGCTTTGGCGGCACCTTATACAGCTGACGTTTATTTTTCCAGGCTTCTGTTAACATGGAAGGATATGAACCCATGGTAGCTATTTTTACTTTGTAGTTCTCGTATCTCTGATGGCAATTACACCTTCGTTAACTTGTACGTCTACTGAAGAAGCTACTGGAAGACACTTCGCTCGCAGCGCATGAACTACAGTCGTAGGTGGTTGCCATTCTTCAAAGGACTCAAATACAGCCATGCCTTTTGCGATAATTACATCTACGTTATTTAAAACAGTTAATGCTTCGTTGCTTAGCTCTCCAGGTATCGGACCAGCGGCGTCGCTCCCGGTACCTACGACTCTAGCAAATTTATCAAATCCTAATGCTAGCGTCTCGTTTACCGTAATATCGTTCTGGTATGGAAAAGTTTTGGCCATCACGTATACTTCGATCCCCATGCTACTAAGCAGCTTTACGACCTCTAGATCTATAACGGCCTCGCCAGCATTGTCGAGTATATAAGCAACTTTGCGTGCTCTTGAGATAAGCTTGTAAGCCTTTAGACTTTCGTCTCTTCCGAGCTCTACACTCAAGTCTATTCTCAAATTTTCGTAACCGGGCACGCCGGGGTCGATGGCGTTAGCGGCGATGGTAGCTGTCAAAATTTCCTTAAACCGCTCGTAGTTCGAAAGCGATCGTATCCTCTTCTCGAGTAGAGGGATAAGATTGTTGACAACCCACTTGTTACTCTCGATTTTGTAGTTGAGGTATGGGTCCACGTTGTGCATCGCTCGTTTAACAAATCTATAGGTTTCAGTAGCTAACCTTATAGTGGAAGAAAATGGATTAGAGACTGAAAGGTGTTTAGCCAATGCAGCTAAGTAGTATACTAACTCGTCATTCGGTAATTGCGAAGACAATAGCTCTCTAGCTCGCGCTGCATAGATGCAGGGGATGCATTGTGGCCAGATCCGCATGCCTAGGTCTTGATAGACGCCTGAAAAACATCACGCAGACGGCGGCAAAGATTTAGCTAGGAATAAACCGTTTTAGCAACTAACGGGCCGGCCGGGATTTGAACCCGGGTCCTACGGGTTAAAAGCATCAACCGGGCGTAATTACCAAAATAGTTACGCCCGTCCGTCGCTCTTCCAGGCTGAGCTACCGGCCCTAGGGTCTCCCCATGTTTAGAGTTTAATAGTTTTCTCCCCGGAGAAGTATCTTACATAGTGTGAACAAGCTCGAGAAGAATAGTTAATGCGATTAACGTGTAGACTAGAAGCATTGTTGACTTGAAGGGGGCGTAGGTATCGGTTATCGTAATTTTCAGTTCATTTTTCTCATAATCATGAGTATAGTTCCTGTCCCGTTAGGATATCGACGAAAATTCAGTGAAGCTATCGTAGCCCTCCCAGCCTCTTTTAATGAACGGGTGTAGGACTAAGGTTGCATCCGAGATTGAACTGGAAACACTGACACGATTCCCTCAAACGTAGTAAGCGTTGATGGCTTGAGGATCTCAAGATAGTTTCATAAGCATAGCCAAGAGTTTCAGGTGTCGTAGCAAGCGGCTTTGTAGAGGAGTGTAAGGACGAGATGTGTTAGAAAAATGTTGCTGATATATCTCTGAAAGCAAGGATTGTTGAATAGTAACTCCTTTCTGTATTCCAAACTAGAACACGAAGGTAGTTGGGCTTCCTCATCATACGAACGTTAGTCTATATTCTGTTCAATAATCTTTAGAACGCTTTCGCCTATTCCCTAGAACCTATCATTAATCTGGTCATTTATACCCTACCGCTTTTTTAAGATTTTCTTGTGGGTAAGGAGATTTCGGTGTCTTCGGGCGTCAAGCCGTCTTTATGCGTTTTCCTTTCTAGCCTCTATTCCATTCTTGATGATTATATTTTATCATAGTTAACTTACAATTTTTTGGTTTTGTTAGGGATTCGTTAGTTACTAAAAACATCTTTGAAGCTATTATCAGATAAAGTGATGTTTACCCCAGTCTTGCTGCCATAACCGTTTGTCCCCACTGTTATCCTACATGCTTTAAAGAGCACAAAGCATGTATCTGATGAAGTTAAGATTCCTCCTTGGCTAATCGTGTATATTAAAAAGGATACATTTTACCACAAATGAAGCGAGTATGATTGCGTGTATCATAGATCTCGGTAGGGTCGAACTCTAGCAAGCAAAACTTCGTATCTAAGTTCTCTAGCAGACGTAGTATTCATCAATCTGTGATCTTTGTCTAGGAGCAATGGTTTCACGCCTAAGGCAAAAGGCCTAGCTGATGTTGTACCTTGCTTACCTGAAATCTGTGAGGGAAACTCCCCGATAGGTAGGAGCTCGTGAGTTTTAAAGCATCGTCTACACGTTTTCCAGTTAGCTTCGAGAAAAAATCTCCGTATATAGGGATCATGTGCTACATTGTCCTGCATTACTATAGGAGGATTAGGCATAACCTAAAGGCATGTAGTCTATCCCTCTTTTCTTAGGGGGAGACAATCATGCTAACACCATCGAGCAACACATCACCGCTAGTTGGTTGTAAAAGTCCAGCTATGCATCCTAACTAGCAATCTTACGAGTCTATAGAACCGAGAATTATGAAATTGTCTTCATTGTAAACATTTTGCTTAGCTCTGTACTAAGGCACGTAGTACTGGCGAATTTCAGTAATAAAACGAGCACCAAGAGTGTTAGGTTCTCAGAACTTTTAGAGATGTCATCCATTCCACCGGCAGGTTCATTCATCATCGATAAGAAGATGATGTGAGAATCCCGATTTTAAGTGTATCTTGACAACGTTCACAAATTTACTTCACTAGTAAGCCGCTTTAATTGGCCGGGATATATTTAGCTCAGATAAGAGTTTAGACAACTATAGCTCACATTTTCCTAACTATAAGTCGTATTAAAATGAGATTGGAGCCCCGGCCGGGATTTGAACCCGGGTCCTCCGGCTCTCTTGATCTGTGATCTTTGAACGTACCTTACAAGGCCGGCGCTCTAACCCGGCTAAGCTACCGGGGCCATAACACGTCTGGTTCGCTTCCTCTTATTAAGACGGCTTATATGCGTTTACCTTTTTAAACCTTCAAAGTTAACGGGGCGGGAATTATTTGGAACAAATCATTAGCTTGTATTACCGACAGTAGGTTTTAAAACGGAGTTTGTTAGCGCAGCTTATGCCAAAGTGGGGGTATTCGGTGGAGTTAGATCCAGCTAGGACAGCTATGGCATCTGGGCGTGATCTTAAAGTATCCTATAAAGCCACAGTAGAGATACTCAATGTAATAAGAGGGAAGAAGCTAGAAGAAGCCAAAAGTTTTTTAAATGAAGTTATTCAACTCAGCAAACCGGTTCCCTATAAAGTGCATAATAAGAAAGTTGGACATAGACGTGGTATGGGGCCGGGTAGATATCCCGTGAAAGCGGCTAGGGCTGTGCTTAAAGTGCTCCAAAATGCAGAAGCGAATGCTGAGTATAAAGGCTTGGACACTAGTAGACTCTGGGTTGTGCACGCGGCGGCGCATAAAGGAATGAAGTTTAAGTCCTACATGCCCAGAGCTTTCGGTCGAGCAACTCCCTTGTTCCGAGAATTAGTTCATGTAGAGATAGGGCTTGAAGAACGCACGTGAAACTTAAATACTATGCTCCCTGGGCGATGCGTGCTTGTGGAAGGAACTAAGTGTGTGTGGTGGATATGTCGACGGTAGCTGGGTCTTTCTTGCAGAAAGGTATACAGTATATGGAGTTGAACGCCTTCTTAGCGAGAAAACTTATCCATGCTGGATACATTGATGTTCAGCTTTTCAGGACGCCTATAGGTACGAGGGTTGTCATATTAGCCGAGAGACCAGCTATGGTTATAGGTCGCAGAGGTTCGAGCGTTAAAGAGTTACAAGACCTTTTAGAGAAAAAATTCGGAGTGGAGAGGCCTCAGATAGATGTAGTTGAAGTAGCGAACCCCGATCTTAACGCTAAAGTCATAGCGTACGGCATAGCTAGAGCTATGGCTAGGGGCGTTAAATTCAGGAGGGCTGCATTCGTTGCTGTGAGAAGGGTTATGGAGGCTGGTGCTAAGGGTGTAGAAATCGTTATAAGTGGTAAACTCTCGTCTCAAAGATCTAGGTTTGAAAAGTATACAGCTGGATTAATTTACAAGTCTGGAAAGCCTAGCGAGTTCATTGATGAGGCTGTTGTTCAAACTTTACTAAAGCCTGGAACTTTCGGTGTAAGAGTAAGGATAATGCCTCCCGTTGAGATACCGGGTTTAATCTCTGCGCAGGGGAGTTAGTATGCCGGTAATTTCAGTGCAAGAGATACGAGAGATGAAAAAAGAGGATAGGCTACGAAGACTCGAGGAGCTAAGATCCGAGTTAGCAAGGTTGAAGGCTCAAGCTGCTCGAGGGACTCTTGAAAACCCGGCTAGGATTAAGGAAATAAAAAGAGCTATTGCCCGCATATTGACTGTAGAAAGAGAGGAGAAAATGCGTGCAAGTCGATGAAGATTACACCGGCTAACATACTTAATCATGAGCTCATAGGATTAAAAGCTAAAGTCTTCAAAAGTAAAAATGCTAGTCAAGTAGGGATATGTGGAATAATTATTGATGAAACAATGAAAACGATACTTCTTGAAACCGTGAAGGGCAGAAAGCGCATATTCAAAAGAGATTCAACTTTTCTCTTGGAGCTCCCCAACGGCGCTAAAGTGCTAGTAGAAGGTAAAGAGTTGCTTTCCAGACCTGAAGATAGGTTGAAAAGAAAACTATACGATTGGTAATCATTACTGTTAACTTCTGCTCTCAATTAAGTTTCTTCTCCTCTTTCCGCAACTATAGTACACGCAAAACTTAAGTTCAGTAGTTTGATGAGCTTTGTCTGTGAGTACTGTAATGCACAGGAACATAGGTATCCCCTGGATTAAGCCTCCGGAAAAGGTCTGCGACGATCCGCTATGTCCATGGCATGGTAGCTTACCGGTACGCGGAATGTTGATGGAAGTTACTGTTGAAAGGTTGAAAATGAATCGCACTGCTGTCGTTATACACGAGTATTTGCATGAGACTGCTAAGTACTTAAGATTCATGCGAAGACGGAAGAGAAATCACGTAAGGGTACCCCCCTGTATAGAGGTTAAGCCAGGCGATAGGGTGATCATTGGTGAAACGAGACCGCTAGCCAAGTCGGTGTCGTTTGTTGTTCTAGGTAAAGTCTAGATGCTTGAATCGCTCGGTTTATAAGTCATTAACAACTAACCCGCTTAGGTGAGTGAATATGGCCAAGCGTGGAGCTAAGGTTACCGGTGTCTCGTATAGGTTTCATAAAACACCTGGAGTGTTCATGGAAAGTTTGGTTAAGGTATCTGACAATTCGGGTGCTAGACTAGCTAAAGTTGTAGGAGTCCTAAATATTAAAACAACATGGAGGAAGATTTCAGGAGCAACTGTAGGAGACATAGTCGTGGTATCTATTCGTGAAGGTAAACCCGATCTCAGGAAGCAAATAATGCATGGTATAGTAATAAGGCAGCGCCGACCATATAGAAGACCGGATGGCACGTGGATAGCATTCGAGGATAACGCGATTGCTCTCATAACTCCAGAGGGTGACCCTAAAGGTAGCGAGATACATGGACCTGTGGCTAGGGAGGCTATCGAACGGCATCCGCGAATTGCGACGATGGTTACAATGGTTGTATAGTTTGTAAACAACAGAAGAAGCTTTAAAAAAGGCTAGCCCCTCTAAAGAGGATTTTTAGACGTATAGCCTTATAACAGTCGGGGGAATTTAACGGTGAAGGAACAGATATCCTCCTCATATGCATCAAGTTCATTTAAAAACTCAGATAATTTATTGATAGGTACTATCGGTACCCCTTCGTGTAGCTTAAATGGACTTTCATGAATGTTGACGAGGACAGGAATTATACGAGCTTCGCTCCAACCTTTTACCTCAGATTGGAGAAGCCTTAATGTCCATAAGGCTCCTGAAAGAGCGACGCCTCGTTCTCTTTGCAGTAGAGCAGCTTTCCTTATGCCGCCCCCCCTCAATCGGGTCCAACGCTTACAGTCGATTATTAACACTCGTGGTTTACTGAAGGCTAAAACATCTACTTCATAACGTGCATCATGGTTTTTGAAACGAAAGTTTGTTAAAGTTCGATATCCATTTCTTTCTAAAATCCGAGCGCAAAGCTTCTCAAAGTCCTTCCATCCACTTCTAAAGGCTAGCTCGAGAATATTAAACCCCATTTCCCAGCTTTTCAAAATAAGTTCAGCTTTGTCTACTACTACCACCCTACCATCCTTCACTTCCAGGGGGAGATTACACATAATCTCTAAGAGAAGGTTTAGCTTGATCTTGGATTCAAGTTGTAAAGCATCTAGATCGACGTTTCCTTGTGCAAGTAGCCTTTCTATTACCGTTAACATTTTTTCCTCCACTGACATAGACAGGAACTCTCACGTACTCAAACCTAAAACATTTCTATGCCTAAACAAGTGAGATATATAGCGTAATATTTAAACCCCCTTACGATACAGCATCAGAGCGTGGGCCCGTGGCGTAGTTCGGTGGCGCATCCGGCTGATAACTAACCATTTATAAAATAATGGTAAAAGTTAGAAACCGGAAGGTCCCGGGTTCAAATCCCGGCGGGCCCATTAATCTTAACCGCTACTAATAGTTACTTTATGATAACAGCTTTAATATAAAATTTAAAATTAATTTAATCAAGCTTACTTCTAAAAACCTCACATACTCTTTTTACGAATAAATCTCCAACAGCTGATGGTATGCGCAAAGCTGCGGCTTTAAATAATCCACCCCCGCTCCCACCCAGTTCTAAAACTATAGGCACAAGCTCGGAGAGGATGTTAAACTCAATTCTCGGCGGTACGCGACAGGTTGCAACAGCTTCTCTAGGATTAGGTGAAAAAACTACCAGAGTGACTTTTCCTTTTTTTCGCGCGATGTATGAGGCTATATGTCCTGCTAATCCGCTAAGTCTCATCCCTCGAGCATCTATGATGATTCCTCTTTCCACTTCGAGAATAATCCGCTCTTTTATTCCATCGAGTTTACTCAAAAGTTCTTTCTCGAATTCTTCAGCTTTGAGAGCTACCTCATCAGTTATTAACCTTTTATCTTCAATCCACATCTTAACCAAACGTGTTTTAAAATCGTCTTTTGATGAAGGTGCACTAATCGCTGCTACAAGTCTATCAGTTAGAATGGACAATCCTTCATCATCTACATAAACACTATCCGCTATCTCCCCCATCTTAGCCAGTCTAGTAAAAAATTTAGGATCTTCGGTAAGATGGGCGAACATCTCTCGTGCTATCGTAGACGAACACCCCTCATTTGTATAAAGTAAAGAGACACCATTTCTAGCTAAATGGGAAGCTAATTTTATTGTATTTACATGGTGATCAATCCATAAGATTCTACAATTTTTAGAAGTCAGTGTTTTTACACTATCTGCGATCGTACTCCATATCGTTTCATCGATACCGAGATCAGTTATAACTAAGATACGTACTGATAAAGTGCTAAGCTTTAACAGTACACGATTTAGCGTGTAAGGTTGTGACAATATAATTTCAGGATTATAGATGCCCATAACGTTACGGAGGGCAGCCATTATCACTGCTGCTGAAGCTAGACCATCTAAATCGCTGTGAGCAACGACAAAGCTCATCTCTTCAATCGAGGTCACTCCTAGCGTATTTAAACATCCCCCACTATAAACCTTTCAAATATTACTAAAAAATAGTTAATAAAAAATATTATACTTAAAAAGCATGATAAAGTCTCCTTTATATTATATTTATTTAATGATTTATTGATTTGATATTTTATATCGAGTTGAACTCGAGATTTTAAACTACAAGATTATCTAAAAATTGTAAGTACTAAGTTAAGAATGATTTTTCTCTCTTTGCCCATAAACAACCATTGTGGCCTCAAGAAGTATTGGGACTACTTGCTCCTCAGCCTCTTTGATTCTCTTTAAATATCCCATGAACTCTCTCTTTACTTCCTCCACCACATCGTCGGGATCTCTTAAACCCTCAGCTATTGTTTTTAGTGAAGCTTCCATTCGACCCCGGACTTCCGGTGATATAGCTTCAGGAGCAACTTTTTCCAATGCTTTGATTAAAGCTCGTCCTAAGGGGGTAGGAATACACTGTCTTTTCGTTATTTCAAAATATCTACGGATCAAATTGGTATGAATGTGCTCTTGCATGGTAGCATCTGTGCCAATACCGTAACGTTTCATAAGCTTCAGTAGTTCAGCTTCACTTATGTAAGGCGGTGGTTTAGTCTCCAACTCTACAGCTTTTACATCGAGGATTTCAGCTTTTGCCCCCTTAGTTACATGGGGTAAAATTTCCTCGTGTGGTTTCTCAAAGGGGTAAAGGAGTGTGTATCCTGGATCTATTATTTTTAAACCATTAGCTACTAACTTTAGGCCAGCAACTTCTGCTTCAATCTTCTGCATCTCTAGCTTCATAGGAGGGCTTAGAGTGGCGAGAAAGTGTCTAACTATTAAATCATAAAGCTTCCATCCATCTATCCCAAAGCGCTTCACTATGGTCTCGCTACTTGCACACTTGAGTGGGTAAATAGGCGGGTGGGCCCCGTCATCTTCTCTCCCTTGTCTTACGCGTAGCTTAGGGGCTGATAATATCATGTCGCGAACGTGAGCTCCTATCTCCTCATGATCCTTGAACATAGCAGCTATCGAGCGTAAATTTAGCGTAGGGGGATAAATCGTCGTGTCGGTTCTCGGGTATGAAATCAAACCTTCCTGGTAAAGATCCTCGGCAAGATCCATAGCTCGTTTAGACCTTATGTTCAGAAACCTGCTGGCCCGTCTCTCCATTTCCACCGTAGCTAGTGGTTCCGGAGGTTCTACAAGACGTTCGGTATAGTCAGCTTCAATTATCGTAGCTGAGTGTAGTTTACGAATGATATCCGCGTAAGCTGCAGCCTCCTCCTTTTTCTCGAACTTTTTCTCACTTTTTACTCTGAAAGTACAGTTGTCATATTTTATAGTTGAAACTATTTGATAGTATTTTTTCTTTTGAAACGTCTCTCTTTCTATTGCTCTCTTCACCACAAGGTAAAGCACAGGTGTTTGACAGGGACCATAGCTTAGGAACCTTCCCCGAGGTAGCCCCCCGTCACCTTTCTCCACCATTAAGGTAAGGGTTCGTGTGAAAGCGGCTCCTATTGTTAGGTCAAGAATCATTCTCGCAAACACTTTATTGGCGAGATTTGTGTTGAGAGTCCTCAATTGTTGTAAAGCGTTCACGAGATCTCTCTTAGTCACTGCCGTGAACCAAGCCCTGTGGAACACGAGTTTGGGATTAGCTTTCTTCATAACTTCCACAACTTCATGAGCTATGGCTTCGCCTTCAACATCAGCATCCAATGCTAAAATGACTGTAGTCGTTGACCGGGCAAGTTGTTGCAAGACTTTCACATACTTTAACATACCTTCTCTGAACACTTTTATTGGTTTCAGATTGAAAAGTTCTAAAGGGTCTATGCGATGCCAGCTATTGTATTGTGGTGGAAAATCAAAGTCTATCAAGTGTCCTTGCACACCTACGGATGCCAATAAGCCGCCGTCCTGCTTAAACACGTACACACGAACGCCTGACACAGTTAGTAGGCTGTAACGTCCTTCAGCTAAGTATGCGGCGAAGGCTTTCGCAACGCCGGGCTTCTCGGCTACAATGACCTTTGAGAACCACATTATTTCTTTCTAACTCTTCTCTCCCTTTCTTTAGAAGATTCAATACCTTTTACTTTCACTCCTACGCCTAAAAGTCCTCGAAAGACTTCATCCAAGAATCGTACGAATATACCTCCTTGACCGACGAAAGCTCCGAAGTTCTCAGTGTCTACCTCTATTTCAAGGCTCGTTCCGATAACATCCACCTCACCTATGTGGTGTTTTATCCAACCGATGGGGTGGATTGCTGCTATGAACTGCTTAAAGTCGAGAGAGAGCTCAATACCCCTAAGTGTAATTCCACTCTCTTTCTCTATTTTATTTATACGTTCTCCCCCTTTACCTATCAATCGACCAAGGTAACCCTCTTTTGAAATTATTATAGCATCAGGGCTTGCTCTTATGTCGTATTTCCTCTTAAGTGATCTTAAGTCGAATACTGTGATGAGTTGCGCATCTGGGGCGTGAGCATAAATTAAATCATAGAGTTTCTTTTCTTCCTCACTCAAATCCCTCATTCGGACCTTAGCTTCAAGAGCTAACTTAAACGCACGCTTGGCACCTGGCCTGACTATATCGCGCGTTCCGAAGTCTACGATGAACGACCTCTCTTGACCCCACAACACCTCTCGTGCAATAGTAGCTCCATTTTTGGGATGAGACGCCTGAAACACGGGATCGCCCGCTACTACTAGCTTGGAGCGATTACCGATACGTAGGACTGCTTCAAGCACAACTTCAGGGGGAACATGCTGAGAATCGTCCAAAAATATCAGCGTGTTATCGAAGGTGCGACCGAAGAGAAAGCTGGGATCAGCGAATACTATCTTTCCTTGATCAATCATTTCTTTTACATTACTCTCGCTCATGATACTGGTTGTTAGATCGAAAAAATAGGAAGAGGATATATCGAAAAAGAGATTTCCAAGCTCGACCGAGCTATAACGTTTCCCGCTATTCACGTCAACCACGGGTCTTATAATAATGAAACGGGCATATTTACCGGATTCAATAGCGTTCAAGGCGTGTGCGCATGTTAGAAAACTTTTGCCCGTCCCGCTCGGACCAAATACGCCCACCACATCTATGTCTTCACTACTAAGTGCTGCTAACAACTGTTTTTGCTTTTCGTTGAGGGGAGTTACCTCCTTGACCACGTTTCTGGTTTTAACAGAACTCTATTTAAGACCCGCGCCTCACTTACTAGTGTTTTAGTATAGTCGGTCTCCCAAGCAAGTCTCAGCGAGTAATCGTGAAGGCGTGCATCGGACTTAACATTTCATCGCCTAGAACTTATCGTAATTACTAGGGAACATAGAAAGCTGGATTTAGTAGAATGCCCATCGGCTCTTAACTGTCGAGTTTTTTTGGGAATGCATTAGAAAGTTTTAAACATATAGGGCCAAGATATCAACATCCATGAGAACTCGTTAACATATAGTGTACGTTCTTTTTAGATTCATACCATTCAACGCGTAAGCGCTAACCTTATTAAGTAATAATTGAGTAAGTTTTGCAAGGTATAGGGATAGGCTGTGGCAAAGCCTCATACAATAAAGGTAAAAAGTATGTTGGATTTGGCAAATGTAGCTGTAGCTGCTCAGATATCGCTAGTACACCGGTTGAACATCGACTCTAAAAGCATCTTTTACATTCCGTTCCCCAACTATGACTCTATAGCTATATACTACTACGAAACGGAAGGACAGCCGAAGGGAAGGTATCTACTCTTTAACCGATTTACAGGCGAGGTTCAGCTTAGCGAGAATTACGTGAATGATAGCAAGTATGTTCTGATCCCTATAGTTGAGGTAGAAGAGCAAGAGGTTTTACCAAAAGAAATTTTAGATAGCTATAGTAAATCTAAAAAGAATAAATCTAAAAAACAAAAGAATAAATAATACAGTATGGATCAGTTGACCAATTGATCAGTTATCATATGAAGTTTTCAAGACCTCTTTTTCCAACTCGGATTAAAGTCGCTTGCTTGGTTGCTGGAAGCGCGACGTTATACACTTGCGTGGCCCCGAGATTCGTGTACGTTTTTATGCTTTTGTGTGCATGACCATGTACTACAATTTCAACGTGTTCACGTATGATCAACCGAGTAAGTTTCAGGGACCCCATTTGACTCCAAAGTTTAACATTCTCCCCCTCTAATGTTTGACAAATGGGTGTATAATGGGTAAGTAATACCGTATGGTCACTACGTCGCTTAGCCTCTCTAAGATATTTTAGTATAATCTGTAATCGTTTTTCATAGACCTCTCTTATGTTAGGTATATGCCTCTCCTGCCAAATAGTCGGCTTATCCAAGATACCACGTGTGCCTACTATTGCTAAGGTGGTTCCCTTAAGCTCCATGTAAGCCACTTCATCGTCCAACCAATTGACGTCACTGCAGCTTTGTATCAACTCTTTTTTCCTATCATCGTACTCTTCGTTGCCGAATACTGAAACAACCTCTCCCTTGTACATGCTGCGTATTAGGTCAACAACCATTCTAGCATGCTTCACCTCACCCCTATCTACGATATCACCAGCGAGTAACACTACATCAGCTTTCATGAAGATATCCAGTGAGCTCCTAACGTAAGCTAAGAAGCGGGGACCATGTACATCACTTAGAGCAGCTATAGCAAAACTTCTCATCTACAATGCAAGTCACGATCGCAAATATAATCCTCTTGCTTGACATTGTCTACAAATCCTGATGAGTTATCGCTTACTGAAGCTTTCCACCATTGAGGGCCGTGTACTAGTAAAAAGCCGAGCTAAAACTGAAAAGTTAGAATGGTAAAATAGTATGTAAAAAGGCGGGCAAGCTTGATTCGAAGTTTTAGGAAAGAATGGAAATTTAGTCTTCTCACTTTTAACAGATGCTAAAGTTTGTTTAGGTTAACTAAAAGAAGTGTTATGAACATAACCACGAAAAGCGCGAGTTTTTATGCAACGAAAAAATCGCTTACGGCGTTACCTAGGCTGGGTTACAGGAGAGGTTGATTTAGAGAATTCTAGTAACACAAGGTGACTTCCTCTCCGTTTTTAGAAACTAGAGGTAAGACCTTCCAAAAGTTAAGGTGTTCAGCGATAATAAAGCCTATCTCTATGTGCCATGAGTCGTAGGGCTCTTCTAGTCTTCAACCCTATTTGCTCTTGACGTTTTGTTCCACTCATTTGCAGCCATACTCTAGACATTATACACTCTCGCGAAAAATAATTCTAAAGGGAGGTCAACGGTTATAAGCCCCCTCGGCGGAAAAAACCTATGGATGGTTTAACTCAGACGGAACGTATAATAGTTGCCGAGTATGTTTCGCGTTTTCCTCCCCCCAAAGCTAAGGAATTAGCTGCTGAGCTCGGAGTATCTGTAAAAACTGTTTACAAGGCTCTCTACAAGTATAGGAAGATGAAAAGGGATGACCCCCGAGCAAACACGGATCTCAAAGGTTTCTATTCGAGAGAAGAAGAAAATATTCAAATGAAAGAGATTTTGCAAGCTCTTTATACGTTAAAATTATCTATAGATCAGTTGAATAACACATTAAAAAACCTAATAAATGTAATTTCTGATTTACAGCGAGAGAAAGAGACGCTAACATCCTCAAAAAGCATTCTACCTAGTTTTGTAGAAGATAATCCATGGCTTGAGGTCGTTAGCAGGTTAAACGAATCTAGTAATGGATAAGTAAGAAGCTTACTAAATGTGTTGAACTCTTCTCCCAGCTTTTCCCATTACAATTTTTCTCAATAAAGCTTGGAATGTCCTACTAAGCGGGTCCCCTAGAGAAGGTGCTTGTGGGTCAAGCGGGCAGAAGGCTCTGGCTAGCTCGTCGATCTTTGCCCGGGAAACTACGGCATGGTAAAGCATGCCCAGAAGTATGGAACTCTCGGCGTCTACTTGTGCTTGCACTCCAAGTAGAAGTCCCTGCTTAGAGGCTATGGCCTTTATCACGGTATTGCTCCAGCGCCCCCATCCTCTGATCCGCGTTACTACAGGGTTCAGCTTCAGTTCTGCCGCCTCCTTTTGCGTAAAACCAAACGATGCGAATACAACGTCGTCAAGTCTAGCAGCATAGTACCGTCTTAAGCTTGGGGCTCGCATATCTACCAGTCCCATGGCAAAGTTAAAGGCTTGGAGTAGGACTTCTTCCTCACTTCTGACCGTGTGGAATATACCCTCTGGCTCCTTGACCATTGTGGCCAGACCTATTGCATAAAGGGCATCATTTACCAGGGCTTTGCCCAAGGCATCGACTTGAACAAATTCCGCCCGCCTCTTTAGAAAGGGATTTGAGGGTATCCATCCTCCTCCGAAATTAACAATTAGGGTATAGTGAGAAGGGATCTCAGGTACTAGTTTGACACCTTTAGTCTCTAATCGCTTAGTTAGTAGGCCGGTGAAATCTTCATCAAACTCGCCTGTGTGCCAGACAAGTTTGGGTTTCACCCCTACATTTAATAAGGCGTCTACAAGTGGAAGAGCTGCTATACCTCCCGTAACCACTATATCGTTTATGTACGCAAGCTTTTCGCTTAGTTCTTCAGCATCCTCTGGGTATAGTAGGTTAATAGTGCGATCATCTGAAGGCGCTAGCTCAGGCCAAACCGAAATGAGAACTAAAGGATTTGTGTAAACCCTCCTTTTTACAGATATTTCATATTTTTCTTCAACCACGACGTCCGACGCTGAAACTATCCTAACTAAATCGGATGTCTCGAGTAACCTTCCGCTGATCAAGAATGGCTCTTCAAGGAGACCCACCGCATAATAGGGTAGTAGACTTCTAGCGTAACCTGGTGTCTTACTTCTACTTACAACAACTACCTCGCCCCTTCTAATAAGTTTCCTGTATGTATGGGCCGCAAAACAGGCTCCCAGGTCGTCGTCGAAAACGATCACGTTCACAAAGGTTTAGACCGCTAAGACTTTAAAACAAGTATCCTCCTTCGTTTCAGCTTATGCCAAAGTCGTTCGGCGTGCAAGTAGGAATCGTAGGCAAACCAAACACAGGGAAAAGTACTTTCTTTGCAGCCGTTACGCTTCAGGACGTAAAAATAGCTCCGTATCCCTTTACAACAATTGAACCGAACGTGGGCATCGGATATGTAAAGGTAAAGTGTGTATGTGAAGAATTAGGCGTCAGAGACAACCCTGTAAACTCCTTCTGTGTCAAGGGCTGGAGGTTTGCTCCAATTGAACTGATAGACGTTGCGGGTCTTGTACCAGATGCTTGGCAGGGGCGGGGGCTAGGAAACAGATTTCTTGATCATTTGAGAAGAGCTGATGCCCTAATTCATGTAGTTGACGCTTCCGGGTCTACGGACGCCGAGGGGAGACCGGTTGAACCAGGTTCTTATGATCCGCTTAAGGATGTTGAGTTCTTAGAAAGGGAGCTAGACATGTGGATTTTTGAAATGCTCGAAAGAGAATGGAAGCGATTTGCAATGAGTGTTGAAGCTACGGGTGCCAAATTAGACGAGGAAATATACAGGAGACTGAGCGGGTTAGAAGTCAACCGAGATGCAATAAGCGAAGCTATTGAGGCAGCCGACCTCGTCGGAAAGAAACCCTCTCTCTGGTCTGCAGAAGATATACTTCGCTTCGTCAGAGAGACAAGGATTAGAGCTAAGCCCATGATCATAGCAGCTAATAAAGCCGATATGCCCTCATCTAAAGCGAATGTTGAGCGAATGCGAGAGAAACTTAAGAATCGTTATTTTGTAATACCCACATCCGCGGAAGCTGAGTTAGCCCTCAGAAAAGCTTCCGCGGCAGGTCTGATAAAGTACGTGCCCGGCGATAAAGACTTCGAAGTTTTAGGCAAGTTGTCAGCTAAACAGGAAATGGCTTTAGAGTATATTCGAAAGAATGTGTTGGAAACCTGGGGTTCAACAGGAGTACAAGACGCAATAAACTCCACCGTTTTGGAAGTCTTGGGGTACGTAGCCGTGTTTCCCGTAGCTGATGATCAAAAATTGACGGACAGCGAAGGCAGGGTATTACCTGAGATCTACCTCATGAAGCGGGGATCCACGGCTCGCGATCTAGCCTATGCGGTTCACAGCGATCTAGGTGATAAGTTCATAGCAGCTGTTGATGTTAAAACCAAGAAGCGTATAGGAGCTAGTTCACCTTTATATCATCGAATGGTACTTCGCGTGATAGCTGGACGTTGAATAAAACAGTATGTTTAAAAAACGATGTTTGTCGCAGCTAAGGCGTTAAAGGGTGCTAGACAGTGTATTTAGTTGACCTCAGAGACATTTATTTCAAGTACCTAGGAGATGAGGACTACGCATTAAAAGGGGTCACGCTGACTGCAAGGCCAGGAGAGTTCATACTTCTTGCAGGCCCCTCCGGCTGTGGCAAAAGCACTCTACTTAGGGTCCTTAATGGTCTCGTGCCTCACTTTTACGAAGGTGAATTTAAAGGCGAAGCGTACGTTGCAGGCCTGGACGTGAGGAGCACACCTACCTACGCTCTTGCTAAGCATGTGGGGATGGTTTTTCAAGATCCAGAAAATCAACTCTTTCTATCAAGTGTGGAAAGGGAGATAGCATTCAGCCTAGAAAACTTGGGTCTTTCTCGAAACGAAATAAAGAAAAGAGTTAACGAAGTACTAGAGATTTTCGGTTTAGAGCATATTCGCCATAGAGCCCCATATGAGCTCAGTGGAGGGCAGCAGCAAAAAGTGGCTTTAGCTACAGTAATGGCTCTTGAGCCCCAGATACTCGCTTTAGATGAACCCACAGCTAATCTGGACCCTTTAAGTGCATTGGAGGTTCTTACTCTCGTACATGGCCTAGTTAAGAAGAAGGGGATATTAGCGATAGTAGTTGAACATAGATTAGAGATCGCGCTTAGGTTTGCAACGAGAATGCTCGTGATGAACAAGGGCCATATAGTGGCTGACGGCAAGCCCGAAGCAATTCTGCCACAAGTCCGGCATTTAATCGGGTATCCGCCTGTAGTCATAGCCCACCTGTTACTTTCACGAAAAGGGTTAGCAGGTGATGGCATACCTCTTACGCCTGAGGACTTGGCAGCAAAGATCATAGAGGTGGTAAAATGGAGGCGATAGTAGTTGACGATATCCACTTTTCCTATAATGGTGTGCCTGTGCTTAAGGGCGTTTCTTTTACAATCAAAATGGGGCAAGTAGTAGCGATCATGGGTGAAAATGGTGCTGGCAAGACGACATTAATTAAACATTTTATAGGATTATTAAAGCCAGATGTGGGAAGGGTACTTGTTTTTGGAACCGATACTCGTGAAGCTAGCGTAGCTCAGCTGGCAAAACGAGTCGGCATAGTTTTTCAAAATCCCGACCACCAGTTGTTTGCTGAAAGTGTTGAAGAGGAGATCTTTTTCACTCTCGAGAACATGGGTTATACGTTGAGTGAGGCTAAGGCTATTTGTGATACCATTCTCAAAACATTCGAACTGGACCGTTACAGAAATAGATCGCCCTATAGCTTAAGTATAGGTGAGAGAAAACGTTTAACGATAGCTGCTGTTCTATGCTACAACCCTGACGTAGTAGTTCTCGATGAACCTACAGCTGGCCAGGACTATTACAACAAGTCCAAGCTATCTCGTTTAATAACTCAGCTAAAAAGACAAGGGAGAGGTGTAGTGGTAGTAACTCACGACGTTGAATTTGCCGCCCAAACAGTTGAGCGTGTTATCCTAGTGGCTAATGGACAAGTGATCCAAGATGGACCGGCTCAAGATATTCTGACGGATGCAGCTTTGTTACAGAAGGCGCGATTGCTCCCCCCTCAAATTCCAGTAGCTGCTTCAAAGCTTATGGCCAATGGAATTAGATTATCTGCGAAGCCTTTGCTTGCCGGTGGTCTATACACGATGCTTGTAGAAATGTTCAACCATTCGGGGTGACAGCTTTGGGTTCAGTACTAGATATTTTCAAATACAGAAGGAAAGAAACTTTCTTACATTCGCTTGATCCCAGGAGCAAATTCCTTCTATTAGTGGTGTTAAGTGTCGCATCTTTAGCTCTTAACGATGTTTTTTCTTTACTTTTATTGTTAACTATAGAGATAGTATTGTTAGCTATTTCCAAGTCGTTAAATGAATGGATAAGATCTTTAAGAGGATTAGCTATGTTGTTACTTATGATTTTTATACTTAATTTTTTAACTTTACCCAGTGGCAGGCTTTTTACATCCATAACAATGGTTTTACGTTTTGTATGTTTGACATCGGCTTTCTCAATATTCTTTCTAACAACAACTGCTGATGAGTTAGCAAATGCTTTGGAAGTTTCAGGGGTACCCCGTGAGTATAGTATGATGTTCACGATGTCTCTTCGCTTCGTTCCATCTCTAGCTAAAGATCTGCAGACTGTAATAGATGCTTTGAGAAGCAGAGGTTTAGAACTGGAGGGAGGCAGAATAAAGGAGCGTATAAAAAACTACACGCATCTGTTAGTTCCACTAATTGTGTATGAGCTTAGAAGAAGTCTGATGGTTGCTGAAGCTCTGGAAGCGCGCGGCTTTGGCGCAGTGAAGAAAGTGAAGCCATACGTGGAACTCAGGCTACGGCGAAGGGATTACTCAATCATTTTTATTAGTTTGGCTGGTCTTTTTATGTTGTTGTGGTTTATCCTAAGCGGGAGATATGCTATGTTTACGAGTGCGGTACGGTATCTCTTTCCAGAGTTTTAGCACATACACACATTTAATAAGATAATGTAATAGCCATCATGTGAAAATACTAGTCTGTGACCCGATGCCCGAGGACTTTAAAAAAATCTTGGAAGACAAGGGCTATGAGGTATGTTATCTTCTCAAACAGTCATCAAGTACATTAAAGGAAGTCATAAGCGAGTACGATGCTGTAGTTGTCAGAAGCTCCACTAAAATCACGAGCGATATAATTGAAGCTGGGAGCAAGCTTAAGGTCATAGCCAGGGCCGGTGCGGGTTTGGACAATATAGACGTTGAAGCAGCCAATAAGAAAGGCATCCGAGTTATCAACGTCCCTGAAGCTGTTGCAAACGCTGTAGCTGAGCTTACATTAGGGTTGATACTATCCTTACTACGATCCTTGCCGAACGCTGTGGAGAGTCTACGCATGGCCAGGTGGGAAAAACATACTTTCATCGGACGGGAGCTAGCGGGGATGACTGTTGGCGTAGTAGGAATGGGCAACATAGGTTCACTTGTAGCTAAAAAGCTGTTAGCCCTCGGTGCAAACGTAATAACTTACAGACGTAATAAATTGCTACTTGAAAGCGACTCAGCAAAAATAGGAGCTAGATCAGCAAAGAGTCTGGAGGAACTACTAAAGGTCAGCGAGATCGTGACTTTGCATGTACCCTACACTAAGGAAACACATCATCTACTAAATTCAAAGAATATTACCTTAATGCAGAAAGGATCCTATCTAGTTAACACATCGCGCGCCTGGGTTGTTGAAGGGAAAGCTTTGATTAAAGCGTTAAGTGATGGGACGTTTGAAGGGGTCGCGATCGATGTACACTATAACGAGCCACCACAGGAGGATTGGGAATGGCAACTTATAAGGCATCCAAAAGTTATCGCCACTCCTCACATTGGGGCACAGACATGGGAAGCTAGAACTAGAACCTCTATACTTCTTGCAGAGAAGCTAGCGTACGAGTTACAGAAAGCGAAGTCTTAAATAATGTTGATGACAGCAGGCGTGAACCGTATGGGGTACTATAAGTACGTTGCAGAGCTCTGGAAGAAACCTAGGAGAGGTCCACTTGTAGAACTTTATAGGAAGAGAATGATAGAATGGAGAAACCAGCCAACGGTGGTTAGAGTCGAAAGACCAACTCGCATTAATAGGGCAAGAGCTTTAGGTTACAAAGCTAAACCGGGATTTATAATTGCGAGGGTGAGAGTTAGAAAGGGCGGTCTTAACAGACAAAGACCACGCTCAGGTCGGAGACCGAAGAGGATGGGAGTATACGGCTATGCGCCGCACAAGGGCTCTCAGTTAATTGCTGAAGAACGCGCTGCTAGAAAGTTTCCCAACCTAGTGGTGATTGGCTCATACTGGGTCGGGGAGGATGGAATGTACGAGTGGTACGAGGTAGTGATGGTGGATCCAAACAACCCCTGCGTGAAAAGTGATCCTGAGAGAAACTGGGTAAGTGGTGTTGAAACAAGGCGCTACTACTCACGTGAGGTTCAAAAAGTATTAGAAAAAATCAAAAAACAAATGGGAAATGCCTGATCCCGTTCTATCTGTTGAGATAAGTGTCTTTTGCCATGCAACCGAAGAGCTAGATAAGGTTAAACAGGCGATTCTGAGAATACTTCCTGAAGATTTGCGATCAATATATGAAGGAAAGCTTAACGTAAACATGCTTGAAGGATATTACGGTAACCCAGTGTTCTCGCTTAAATTACGAATTGATGAAAGAACACATGCCAGTACTGTTGTCAAGTGGATGCTTGAACATTTGAACTTAGATGATATACAGATGCTAAGCAATGAGCTTGAAAAACGCTTAGATAGTTCAGGTAATCTTTATCTTAGGTTTGATAAACAATATGCATTCTTAGGGAAAATAAAAATTTATGAAGGTGACGATGTCATAAAAGTAAAAGTAAAGTTTTCTCAACAGGCCCGAAGAGGGATATTGGAAAAGGGTTTAAAGGCGATCAGATGACTAGATGTTTCTATGACCTAATGGTTTTCATTCATGTTTTATCATCTCAAAATGCTTTTCGACAGATTCGCAAGTTGGGTTTTTCAGGCGTTGGAGCTGCCGTGAGCGCAAAAAATTTAATTGAACAACCCTCAGAAATACTAAAAAGACTCAATGAGTTAAGAGATTCGGGAAAGCTGGAAGATGTAGATGTTGTTACCCGCTTAGCAATTGATACGCATGTCGAGACGGGCTTTTTAAAACGTCTTCTGCAGAAGTGGAGAAGGCGAGTTGAAATAATATCGGTTCATGCTTTAAGTAGGGAACTAACAGCTCTGGCTTGTAGAGACACTCGAATAGATATAGTGACGTTAGTGCCTGGAGCTAGAGTCTTTAAAGGAGATATTTGGTACATGAAAGAGTATGGAAAACGGCTAGAATTATTGTTAAATCCTCTTCAAGAAGCAGACATAGTTTCCAGATCGAAGGCGCTAGCATACTACAGTACTATAATAAATCTAGTAGATAAAAAAAGTGAATTACAACAGTCCTTAATTTTCTCGTCAGGAGCGATGAATATTTGTCAATTAAGAGATCCAAGAGCTTTGGTTTCTCTTCTAAAATTTTTAGGTCTATCAACCAATGCTTCCCTTGATACAGTATCAACAAATGTATTAAAATTAGTATCAGAGTGTCGCGATAAGCTTTCAGGAATCGTGCCGGTGAGAGGTGTACGAATAATTTCACGTGAGGATATGCCTGGCAGCGTTTAGGGGGATTTTTAACCGATGCGCTTAGCTACGAAGTTTCGTTATGTTGTGGCTCGAACATTTGTTGATGAAGATCAATTAAAGGTAAAGCTGATAGCAGCCGTTATGGAACTCGCTGGCATTAAAGGTTTAGCCGAAACAGGACCAGTGGTAGTGTACTCAGACCCTACCAAGAAAATTGTTGTAATAAGGGTGAGAAGGAATGGGTTAGTCCTTTTTAAAGCATCTCTTGCCATGTATAGAGATCCAATAGTCACTATCCTAAAGGTGACAGGTACCCTAAGGAAGGCTATCAGGTTAGCAAATTCATTAGAACCAGAGGGTAGTTAAGCGTTTATTAGTTTCGGAGGCTAAAGCTTTAAAATGAGTGTATAGAGGTTTAAGTGGTGAGCTGAATGTTCACGCCTCCCGGTGTGGGTTATGATAGAGCTGTAGCGCTTTTCTCTCCAGATGGAAGATTGTTTCAAGTGGAATATGCACATGAAGCAGTTAGAAAGGGGTCGATAACGCTCGGCATCAAAACTTTCGAGGGTATCTTGCTTGTAGCTGAGAGGAGGCAACCCTCAAACCTCGCAGAGAGTGCTGAAAAAATCAAAAAAGTCGATGATCATATGGGTCTGGCTTTCTCCGGTTTATTCGGAGATGCCAGAGTTCTAATAGATGACGCCAGAGTTTACGCTCAAGTATATAGGTTAACCTATGGGGAGCGCATCCCCGTTGAGTTGCTTGCTAAAAGAATTTGCGACATTAAACAGGTTTACACGCAACATGGGGGAGTTAGACCTTTCGGCGTTTCTTTCCTGATAGGCGGTGTCGATAGGCGGGGACCTCATCTCATAATGACCGATCCAGGAGGTAGCTATATGAGCTACAAAGCTACAGCTGTTGGCGCCAATTCTCAGATGGCGATGGAATTGCTTGAACAGATGTACAATGATAAAATAGGGTTAGAGGATGCCATATCACTCGCGCTAAGGATTCTCGATAAGGCTATTGAAGGAGGAGTAACCCCCTCTAAGGTTGAAATGGGCATCATCACGGTGAAGGACCAAACTTTCAGAGTTGCAACACAGGAGGAGATAGCTGGGTACCTGAGTGTACTTAAGTAGTTTGGCGTCACAGTTCCGTGGGGATGAAGAAGGTTTCGCGCCTTGAACTGTGATAAGAGGCTCTTGTGCAACCGACCCTGATGCCGATTCGCACTCAGAGGAAAAACGTATACAAGATTATTAAGAAAGTTGAAGCACGTATTTTTTGGTGCGATACATGTAACTTACCACTTTTAACCAGGATTTGTGGAAAATGTAACAAAGAAGGGAGGCTAGTTAAAGTAACTCCACCAGCTGATGCTAGACCAGCTCTGGGTAAAGAATACATACACCTCAGGCAGCTTATAGAAGAAGAAATTGGAGATAAACTACCGTACCCGTGGCGTCAAGTAATTCTTTTCAACAAAGTGCCGTATCCTGACTGTGCTGAAGAGGTTGTAATCGACGGATATGTGATTGGGCACAAGTACTTTGACTTAAAATTAAGAACTTGGAGATTTAAACCTCTCTACGTTGGCGTGTCAGAACTAGTTAAAAGTAAATGTGGTTTCTATGCTATAACAGATCTTCCACGATTAAGCAGAAACTACGAAATTCACGTTGATCAGCTAATAGATGCAAAAATACCGACTGATAAGAAAAATCGTTTTATAGCGTTAGCCACTCTATCAAGTTTTGAAGGTTTAGGAATATATACGGATAAAAAGAGAATCCGGGTGATTAAAAGTTGGAAAGCTAAAAACTATGCATGGAATAAAGTAGATCCCTCTTGGCTAGACGTTGTAAAGGCAAATGAGGCTAGATTGGAGTTGCTGGAACAAGAAGCTATACATTTTCTCAAAAAAACTGCTGAAGAAGCGAAACTTGAACCGTTAGTTTCCTTCAGCGGGGGCAAAGATAGCTTAGTTAGTTACAGGTTATCTGAAAAAGCCTTCGGGAAAGTACCCATATTTTTCAATAATACAGGACTAGAGCTACCGGAAACGTTAGACTATGTTAAACATTTTGCTCAAACTAAAGGCTTGGAGTTGGTGGTAGCTGACGCCGGGGGAATATTCTGGGAGTCCTTAGAGATCATGGGTCCTCCAGCGCGAGATTACAGGTGGTGCTGTAAAGTGGTTAAGCTTATACCAACAGCGAGAGTTTTGAAACAGAGGTTTGAGAAAGGAGTTTTAAGCATAGTAGGGCAACGGAAAATGGAATCAGCAGCCAGAGCGCTTAGTCCCCGAGTTTATCGTAACAAGTGGATACCCAATGTAGTTGTTGCTGCACCTATTCACTCCTGGACAGCTCTTGAGGTTTGGCTCTATATATTCAAAGAAAAACTACCGGTAAACTCACTTTACTTCAGAGGGTTTGATAGACTGGGGTGTTGGCTCTGTCCGGCTATTGAGCTAGGGGAAGCTGAAGCTGTTAAAGTCCAGCATCCTGAATTGTGGTCGAAGTGGGAAGGCTTCTTGGAACATTTTGCAACAAAACATAATCTCGGAAAGGAATGGGTTGACTTCGGTTTATGGCGGTGGATACTTGTCCCAGGAGATATTAAACGCTTGATAGCTAAGGATTCCATAATTAAACAAAGAGGTGTAACAGTCGCTGTAAACCAAGAGGGTAACTACTTTGTCATAAAGATTAAAAGATATAAACGAGAAATAGATTTTGAGCGGCTTATTGAAGCTTTAGTAACGATTGGTAATGTAGAAGTTAACGGAAAGCTTTTAACTTTGAACAACCAAGATGTTGAAATGTACGCGGATAGTGACTCGTTGGAAATAAGAGTCAGGCAACAGTTGGATCCTTGGAAAATTGCTGGTACTGTGGTGAGAGCCCTTTACTGTTTGCGTTGTGGATCATGCGAGCTCTGGTGTCCTTCGGGTGCGGTGAAGGTTGACAGCTGTGGATTTCATATAAACTCCTCTCGATGTAATCATTGCGGCACATGTGGTGACGTATGTCCTCTTTCTGAGTATTCCCTCAAAATAGTCAGGCTTAAAGAGGCAATGGATAAAATATAGGTTAAGCAAGCTCAAGGTTAGTAAGACAAACTTGGCACTTTTCATAGAGTTTCTTGTGACAGGTTGGGCAGTACAATATATCACACTTTGGGCATCTATATGCTTCATCTCCTCGATACAAGCGCTTCCCACATCTAATACACCTACCTATCATTAACATTTTCGGCACATGAGCCATACATCATCACTGCAGGCGCGTGTTTCCTTCTCAGTTAAGAATGTTTCGCAGAACCAGCGCGTTTAAATACTTCCTATTCAGCGGAGGTATTGTGCCTAAGAAGCGTAAAAGTAGAGGTAGACACAAGGGAGACAAAGGAAAGGAATCAATGATCCAGTGTGACGAATGTGGTGCATTGATTCCGAGGTCCAAAGCCATTAAAGTTACTCGAAAGTACGCACCTATAGATCCTCAATTAGCAACTGAGCTACGAAGTAAGGGAGCTATTATACCGACATATGAAGTGCTGAAGCTCCTTTGTGTGCGCTGTGCAGTATACAGGGGTGTAGTAAAAATTAGACCTGAGGAAGAACGAAAGAAGAAAACTTCACTATGAATAAAATTTCTGAGCTTGGACTCTATAATAAATATGCTAAAAGGATTTTCATAGTTAAAGCCTCTTTAGCTCAAATCGATGCTAATGTAAATGTAAAAGCGCTTGCGACCTATGGGCGTTTAGATATTATCGCACGGGCATCAATTTCTGCAATTTCTACGCGTCACGGACCAAGGTATGACTCTCTGTTTTATGCCGTCTTTGAAGGGCAGCCTTCCCATCCGATAGTAATGGAGCTAAAAGGCTGGGAGCTTAAGCGTCCTTTACTCAGCGAGGTCGATGTAGGTACAATGATCAAGGATGCGCTTAGAGGACATACCGTCGATGCTTGCTTTTATGAAATAAGTTTTCAAGAGCTAGTCGGGAAAGCAGTTGCGGAACTAGGAGTGCATAATGTGTTCTACTTGCATGAGAGTGGTAAAGATATAAGAAACTTCGCCTTCGATCAGAGGTCTTGCTTTATTTTGGGAGATCATACGGGTGTAGATAATAAAACTGAACGGTGGCTGAAGGAATTAGGCGTGAGTTGGTTAAGCCTTGGTTCAACATCATATTTTACAGAACATTGTATAACCTATCTCAACGGAGTCCTTGACTTCTTCATCACAGTTTCTAACTAAAGCTTAGGGCGTATCTCAAGATCTACTCCCAGTCTACGAGCCAGGCGCTCAAGCTTCTTGCGAGGTTTGCCGATTAGGTAGTTATAGTATTCGCTTTCAATCATTAGCACCGCTCTACCTTCTTCTACAACAGAAATTTCTACATAATCTTCTGGAAGGTATTTGCGAAGTATTGCTTTGAGACGACTCCTAATTTGCTCAGCCTCTTTTCCCCCCTCTTTCTTGATAGGTACAACAAAAGTTCTTTCTCCGAAAACATAAAGTTCATATTCAGGTTCTTCAGTTATAAAATCTTTAACTACTACTACAGGTCGAGCAAGGTCTGCTTCACGCAATCCATGAGGTATCTTAACTACTGTTTCGAGTTCGTAAACTTTCTTTACATCTCCTTCCTCAATAAATATGACGGTATCTATGATAGAAGGTATCATGCCTAATTCTACTCTTCCTATGAAGCGTTGTACCGCATCTATAGGACTTGTAGCGTGGATTACACCCACCATGCCCACGCCAGCCAGTCGCATATCGGCGTAAAGCTCGAAATCCCTCGTGTCCCTCATTTCATCAAAGAAAGTATAATCAGGTCTGGATAAGAGTAAAACATCGTGAAGTTCTTCTGAAGTAGCGTAAGTTTTAGAGTACTGAGTTATTTCGACTGGCAATTGCATATCTCTTGGTGATTCTATAGTTTTAATGACCTTTCCCTTTCTATGGTAGTACTCCGCTAAAGCTTGAGCAAATGTTGTTTTACCCATTCCGGGCGCTCCAGCGACTAGAATACCTTCTGCCTGCTTTTCTAGCCTATGAAGAAGTTTGGAAGGTAGGTTATAATCTTCTAGTGACAACTTCACAATAGGTCTAACAGCAGTTATTTCAAGACCATCGGAAAGAGGTGGTCTCGTGATAACTATCCTATAGTTCTCAACTTGAAGTATTGTAGAGCCAGGTCTCTCACTTTCGATAAAAGCATTGTGGTTACCTTTAGCATGTTCAATTATTTCACTGGCTATCTCCTCCAGCTCTTCTCGAGACATAGGTTCATTTTTGATAGCCACAAAACGCCACTTGCCTGGTTTTCCAACCTTAGCATAAGGCTGAACTCCCTCCTTAAGGTGTACAGAGAGGGTACTATCAGAGAAGAAACTCTCCAGTATAAACCTTTGATCTCGATCAGGTTGAAGGAAGAGCACGTTAACCCCAGCAGCTCGTGCAGCCTCTGCGTTTATTGCATCTGAAGTTATCAGTGTAGCCTTTAAATCGAGTGCCATCTCTCGCACTATTTCATCTACGCTGAAGTCCCTAAGTAACCTCATACCTTCAGGAAGATCGCGTACGTATTCGAGCTCTATTTCCTCAGAGCTCTCGATAATTTCCTGTATTCTACGGAGTTCCCTTAACCCTACGAACCCTCTATGTGCCCCCTCTCTAGCTATTTTTTCGAAATGGGATACTATAAGTGAATGAATTACTATTTTACCGGCTAAGCACCCTTTCTCTAGTGCATGTCTGAGGGCGCCGGAAACTATGGAAGATGAGTCAGCCATATAGATTTGCTCCTCCATTCCTTAACTCAGGTGCCCTTGCTGAAACTCTTTAAAAACTTTGTTAAAAGGTAAAGATGCTATAGAGTTTTTGAGCTTAATTAAGGAAATAAATTAGTTAGCTGGTTGAACCCCGTAGCGTGTATGTTATAGCATCGATCATATTCTTATAAGACTAGAGTAAGACTCACCAGAAGCAATATCCACGAGCTACCTTGATCTTATTGTTTCATACGAGTGGTAGTGTCATAACCTTTCAAGTGTAAGATAATACGTGAATGCTTATCGCTTCAGCCCTGAGATCTACAGGGACTATGAACGACTTCAACAAACTGTCGTGATCACCCTCGTAAGAATGATACGTTCCACAAAAGGATCCATGTTAACATTTAACGCTAAAAAGATAGCTGTATTAGCTGGGTTACCCACGCATCCTGTAGTTCTTACACTTATAAAGGAAGTTATAGAAAAGTTAAGAGAAGAGGGTCTTGTTCGTAGAGTATCGAGAACTACTCACGGAGTAAAGTACTCTGTGAGTAAAGATAGTCCGCTCTGGCCTCTTGCAAAATTGGATGAGGCCCCTCTCTCACTAGACGCTCTTGTAGCTAAGGTTCGAACTCCTGCTAGCAGGGGTGTGATCTAAGTAAACTGTAAATGACAGATAAATGTAAAAAGTATCCACCGTAAATGCTGGCTTGAGAGAGGCAACCGATGGCGGAAGGTAAACATAATTATAATAGTCTAGCAGATTTAGTTACGAAAACTCTCCCTATCCTTGAAGCCATAGCAATCGATAATAGTTTAGAGTGTCCTACTATTTATTCAGTTGTATTTTTTGTTGAAAAAGAAATTATTGAAAAACATTTAATAAAAATATCAAGTGATATATATATAGGTGATAATGTAATAGTTATCAAATATACTGATATCCTACCTTTATTAATTGAACGATTATCAATAGGTTATTTCTCGTTATGTTTAATTAAAACAACCGGAAAACTAGATTTACAAAAGGTAAATCAAATCGTTAGGTCAAACTTAATATTAATACTTTCACTAATTGCTTCAAAATTCAGTTAAGTTTTCTCTGTTAATTCTGGATAAATATTAAAATTTGATGCTAATATTTTAACTTTTCTAACTTCAGCCTTTTTTAATGGATAGATCTTTTTAGCTAACATTTCTATCTCTACAGCAACTTTTCCTAGTATTATTTCTTGAATTAATTCATCAAAAGTTAACATAGGTCCTTTATTACGAATATGGTCAAGCATTATTTTTCTGATAGCTTTCTTTTGGGACGTTTTCACTCTGCTTTGCGTTATAGCTACGCTCATTACTCTCAGTTTTGCGCCGTCTTTAGTCTCCACATCCACTATGCAATCTATACGTGAGGTTCCTCGGCGCACCAAGCTTCGCACGTAGTCTCTCGTTAGTTCTATCTGTCTTAGTTGAGTGTAAGCTGTACTGTCTTTTACATCTATTATTTGAAACTTTAGTTTTGTCGGTAGTTGAGAGACATCTTTAGTGATGTCGTAGAAGCTGACCTCTATGGTGCGCCCTAATAGACTCTGTTCGTCGATTGCTGGTACTAGCCCGAGCTCAGCAAAGCCGAAAGCCCTTGGAGCAAGTATCCTAAACCACTTTTTCATTTCCCATTTAGTGCGTGCTCTTCGTGCTGCTCTTTGAGACATACGCGCGGTTAAGAAGCGTCACTATTTAAAAATTCGCGTTCTGTTGCTGTCCTTGCGGCATGGAAGCGTGTGAATAAAAAAGGTTCAGCATGATCTTTCTACACTATAAGCGCTATCTTGATTAACTTTATGCCAAACTGGAACTCCATGGAGCAGCTTTGGGCACCTTGGCGAATGAAATACATTGAGTACACCACAATAAAAAAAGAAAACGGCTGCTTCATTTGTAAGGCAATTGAATCGAAGAATCCTGACGAATGCTATGTCGTGCATAGAACTTCTCATACTATAGTACTGCTAAACGCGTTTCCCTATAACACCGGACACCTACTTATTGCTCCAGTCAAACATGTAGCTGATCTATCACAACTTTTACAGGACGACTTATGTGATCTAGCTATAACGCTAACCAAAAGCATTGAGCTACTTAAAAGTGCTTTTAATCCCGATGGATTTAACATAGGGATGAATATCGGTAAAGTTGCCGGAGCCGGTTTGGATACGCATGTACATGTACATCTTGTACCCAGATGGCTAGGCGATACAAACTTCATGCCGATAATCTCTAATACTAAGGTGATTCCAGAAGCTTTGTCGGACACTTTAACAAGACTAAAAAAGCATTTAGAAAAATTAAGTTAGACTAAATAAATTTTAAATTTAATTTTTCAGATTTTACGGGTCAGGCATAAATTCCGCGCTAGTTATAATAGGTACACAAGGGAGCCCAGCGTTGATGGAGAGAGGTAATGGTTGCCCCTACTTTAAATCTACATGTAATGGTACACGTTGTATATTCCTCTCACCGGAGGAATGGCGACTTAGGCAACATTCCCTGCGCGAGTATTGCCTAAAAGGTGGAAATAGATGCTCTGTTAGAGGACGCATATTGGCCCGCATCTCTAACAATATTTTCCTCTGCGATTTAAGAAGAAATGAAAAAGAGGTACGTGAGATGCGATGAAAGAAGCACTCGCAATCATCGCTGGAGTTCTGCTTGGTAGTGGTTTAGGTCTCCTATTAAGTGAACAACTTTCAGGTATTTTACTTCAACCCTTCATATCCTCATTCTTGGCCGTAAGCATACTCGTGATAAAAGTCCCAAAAAGGTACTGGACTTCGGCTTTGGCCTTAAGTCTTGCATCTGCGATCACCGGTGTTTCTCTACGGATCGCAGTGAGCACGCTGCTCTTATATAGTACAAATAATGAAGCTGCACTGTTAATCCAAAATCTGATTGGAAGTTTTCCCATGAATGTTTTCGATCGTGGCTTCTTAATCCTAGTCGGGTTATCTATCACAGTAACCTTTGGACAGCTTCTCCTTCTTGACGGCTTAAACCGCTTTTTCTCGCCCCTTTGGAGGGGAATGGAAGCCTTGCCCACATCTTTTCATTATTCACTCGAGGTCAAGCCTAGAGACACGCTTCTAGGAGCGCCGGTGGGCTTAGCGGCAGCGGTTTTGGACACGATTGCGCTTGAGATGAAATTTTCCTCTTTCCCGTTTTGGTGCTATGTAGCGCTTCTATCAATTACAACATCATCTCTGTCTACAGTTT
This sequence comes from Thermofilaceae archaeon, assembly GCA_025057995.1. Lineage (GTDB taxonomy): Archaea > Thermoproteota > Thermoprotei > Thermofilales > Thermofilaceae > JANXEW01. Next base: position 70,236 of record JANXEW010000007.1, read on the forward strand.
TTACAGCTGTCTTCAATACCATGATCCTTTTGGTTGTAAAAGGCTTATTTCCTGAATTTTTTATTACTGTTCAAATAGGCGTACAACTGGGGATCGCTGTAACAACCGCAGTTGCAGCCATTCTGTTACATAGTAAACGCGGTGCAAGCAGGTATCACATAAGCGTAGTAAGTATAGGTGCTTTGGCAGGTGGCTTATTGATACTTATCTTGAGCTACTCAGCCTTAGCTGGCCCTCAATGGTCTGCATACTTAGCCTTTCTAACTATCGTAATGTCTTTCTTTGCCCTGATAATTGCGTTTAGGTCAGAAGGTGGTTTTCTTCTACCAATTACCTCGTTCACAACGCAAGAAAAAGTCCCGAGCCCTGTTACTCCAGTCTTCCTTTGGCTTTTGTGGAGTTGGTTGAGTGGGTTTTTCGATGTAAAAATAAAACCGTTAGGCGGTGTGCTCCTAAATCCGAGCTTGCTCCTCCTCTTAGCTGTACAAGTACTCTGGGGCTATCGTCTTTCAGGAAATGGATTTAGTACTTTCATTCTGCTGTTGGCGATAGGAGCCCCGGCGGTTTTGTTTATTCTTAGAGGTATTAAACCTGAGTTTGCACATTTATCTAGGTACTATGCTTTAAGGTTAGGGCTTGAGCACTTCGAATCGAACGTCGATGTGGCAGGTGTTTTAGCTGTAGCAGCTGTAACAGCTGTAGTCTGTTTCGGAATTTACTACATTCTTCCAGCGACATCCCGTCTGCGGTATTTTAAAATGTTCACTGATCCAACCGGTTTAATGGTAGCTTTCGGTTTATACAGTAGAGTTTTGACGGCTTTTATTTGGTCATTTGATCATGTAGCATTGGTTGCGATTGCGAGTATTGGAGTGGTCCGTCTTCTACTACTAACTAGGAGAATCGGAACAAAAATTAGACGATTCGCTATAGGTTCGCTCAATGCCTATGGGATATTTCGAGCTTTCTTCCAAGCCGTTTACGCGCCAAGTATTTAACCGACTTCCAGCGTTGTCTGATGTATGCTTCGAAGCACTCAAAGTTTAAAGTCTGCCCGTTCGCTGTTAGGAAAAGCTCTTCCATTGTATGTCATTAACGCATTAGTCCCTCCTCTCCTCCTTCTCTATCTTTCCCGCACCGAGGTAGTTTACACTGTCTTAGTACCACTCGTAGTATATTCTGCTCTTTGTATAGCTTCCTTATTGTTGTTACTGGCAGGGAGAAATGCATTAAATGAATATTCTCTTTCGAGCGCGCATAGTCTACTACGATTAGCTGGCTTACTAGGATTCGTCTCGGCTTTAGTCGCCGGAGGAGTACTGGTTACGCGTGCTTGCAAGTTAATTGCTGCTAGTCAAGAAGCGATAAAAGTTAAAAAGAGCGGTGGCTAAAGCTCGTTTTATGAGCGAGGGGGCTAAGTTACCTTCGGCTATAGTGAAAGTACCACTTCTAAGTAGATTCAACGGTGTGCCTCCGAGGGAGAAAAAGATTGGGCGGGGATACTCGGTGGGCGAAGTTGAAGCAGTAGGACTTACGACGAGAGAGGCTAGGCTACTCGGAATATATGTTGACGAGCGCAGGAAATCTGTTAATGAAGAAAACATAAAGAGGTTATTAGAATGGCTTCACTCTTTAGTTAAAGGAGAAGCTAGTTTAGGAACTTCTTCGTTACCTAAAATAATTATCGTAAAAAGAGATAGGGGGCGTGTCTTTAAAGGAAAGACTATGTCCGGTAGAAAAGCACGTGGCTTACTCAGTGTTAAATACCGCTACACGCATAACTACAAGTGGGGGCGGAAACAGAAGGAAAGGTTATTGCACAAGCGACATGAGGCCCGAAGGCATACAGGAGGTGACTAAAGATCCTCTTCATGACTAGTTGATTGTATAAAGCCCTTCCGCTCCAGGTCCTTAAGAAGGCCAACTATATGCTCTTTCACAATTTTGTTTCCACAAGTGAAACAATAGTATTTACCGGCGATTTTAGCTATAGGTGTAGCCTTACCGCATACACTACATACTATCTTTTCTACTATCTTTTCCTGTTTACCATTTCCTTGAGATTGCATTACAACCCATAGATCGCACACAAAAAACCCTTAAAGGTGTTGCTCACACCCTTTTGTGTACGGGTGTAAACTATGAGCCTGCGCATGCCACTAGAGCTACTGTCTAAACTGAGAGAATCCAGTGTAGAGGTCATAGTAAAGCTGAAAGATGGTAGCGAGTATAAAGGATTTTTAGAGGACGTAGACCTGGCTATGAACATAATACTTTCCGAAGCCGTGCAAGTGGGAGAAGATGGTTCCCTGATAGTTAAGTACGGGCGGGTCTTCATTCGTGGTAGTAATATTCTTTATATCTATCCAAGTGGAGTTAAAGTGATTTTCTGACGTTAAGAAACCGGTTATGCATTAATGCCATAAAGGGGATATTCTTAAAAGACCTTCATTCCCGAGCGTTTCCATGATGCAGCGTAATATAGTGCTTGAGAGGCTAGATGTACCACCTTTAGTTAGGCGTCACGTAGAATTTGTAGAACGTAAAGGTTTAGGTCACCCAGACTATATGGCCGATGCTATCGCAGAATCTGTGAGCATGGCTTTAAGCAAAGAATACCTGCGCAGATATGGCGGAGTTCTTCACCACAATGTAGATAAGGTACTTATTGTTGGAGGTCAATCTAGACCGAGGTTTGGAGGCGGCGAGGTTATTGCCCCGATCTACGTACTTGTAGCCGGAAGAGCAACAACCGAAGTAAAGACGGCGTCGGGAGGTGAAGAGATAGTTCCGGTCGGGCCGATCGTTCTAAAGGCCGCTAAATCTTGGGTGAAGAATAACTTTAGATTCCTTAATCCAGATGAACATATTATAGTTGATTACAAAATTGGTAAAGGTTCAGCCGACCTTGTTTCTATATTTAAAAGACGAGGAGAGTATCCGGGGGCTAATGACACATCGCTAGGCGTTGGCTTCGCCCCTTTAAGCGATACGGAGAAGCTGGTATTGGAGGTAGAACGTTATCTGAATTCTCAGGTCTTAAAGAAGGAGTTACCGATGATTGGCGAAGATGTTAAAGTTATGGCCGTGCGAAGAGGAGATTTAATAGAATTGACCGTGGCAGTAGCCTTTGTTTCTAGGTTTATTGCCAACAGAGACGAGTACATATACGCAAAGGAAGAGGTGAAAAGACGAATAGAAGATCTCTCGTCAAAAGTCACTAGCAAGGATGTTAAGGTATATGTCAATACAGGTGACGATATTACAGCTAAGGATGAGAGCGGTTACTATTTAGTAGTCACAGGTACGTCAGCTGAACACGGTGACGACGGAGCGACTGGACGAGGCAACAGGGTGAACGGACTGATAACTCCTATGCGACCCATGTCGATGGAGGCTGCTGCGGGCAAAAACCCCGTTAACCATGTCGGGAAACTCTATAACGTTTTAGCGCATAATATAGCTAATCGGGCAGTAAAAGAGACAGGGGTCGAAGAAGTGTATGTAAAACTGTTAAGCCAGATAGGAAGACCGATAAACGATCCTTTAGTCGCATACGTGGGGGTTGTCTCTGGAGAAAACGAGTATAATAGGAGTAAAAAAGAGCTCGAAAGTATAGTTATAGACGAATTAGATAGGGTGAATAAACTACTATATGAAATAATTGAAGAGAAAATAACACCTTTTTAATAAATAAGATCCTCATTTATTAATAGAATCTCCGTCTTTTAGAGTTCTAATCCTTTCGGTCCTATAGTTGTCTATAATATTTTTTAATGATTTTTTAATGAATTCTTTAGAATTTATTTCAAGATTTTTTAGTTTTTCATTTATAGTTTTCTCTAGTTCTTGTCTTTGGAACAAATATACATCACCTATCTTTATTTTATGATTAATTTCATGCATATGTATTAATGCTACATCCTGACATGCTAGAGCCTCAATAATTTTCTCTGGACAACGCTGCTCGCACACAATGGCTTTAATCTTAACCTTCTTCGATATTTCGCTCAAGTATATTTCATCGCCTGGGTGTAATGATCCGAGGACTGCTACACCGCTGGTACAGGTATTTTTTAATAAAACACTCAAACTGCTTACTCTAATCGCTGGAATAAGCTCTCCGATAGTTAGCTTATATATCAGATTTTCTAATTCATGTTTTGAATCTTTTATTGAATTGTATTCTTCTTTAAGAGAAGAATAATCTTTTGTTAACAAATCCAACCTGTTTCGTAAATTTTCTATCTCTTTTTCCCTTCTAATAGTATAACTTTGAGCATTTAATAAGCGTTGAAACTGTTCTTCTAAAACCTTTAAGGTCGTAGTAAGCTCCTGTTTTTCTTCCTCTAATTCTCGAATGCGCCTCTGTAATTCGTTCAATTTCTCCCATATAGCTTCACTAGAACTTGTATCAACACCTCTGTTCTTAATTATAGGTGGTTTTTGTTCAGGTATAAATTGTGTGCGAGACACTTCTCTAATAGCTTCCCAAATAGGATTGCCCCTAGCCACCAACGCTATTACATCTTCAACTGGAATGTCTAAATCGAGTTTCTCGACTTTTTCCCTAGCTTCTGATAGTTTAGGCTTGAGCCGCCAGTAAGCGTGCAAAGCGGCAGCCAGAGCGTCCCGTTGATGCGAATTTTTTACTTTAAGGCAAAGATCGGCAGATGCTATGTATTCACTTACAAGCTTTCGTTTCTCTTGTATAGAGAGAGAATGTTCTGGTTCGATCAATAGGGCATCCAGCATTGTAGCTAATTTTTTGAGATAAGAAGGGGGAGGAGAAGTATCTGATGCTATAATTATTGGATTACCTACTTCCATCAAGTGTCTTATAAGTTGACCTCGGCTAAGTTCTCTTCCTGAAATCAATAGTTTGAGTTTTCCATCAAGGGTCAAGGCAGCTACTCCCGATGATACTCCAGGATCTACTCCCACTATTAGGTACTCGCTATTTCTCCTCATCTTACGCGGAACGGATGAGAGTGGGAGAAAGGAAGGCTCTTTTTTCTCTATCAGCTCAATCTTGACTTGAATATCGTGATCATGGATTGGTTTTACAACGCCGAACAGGTCTTCTCTCGATGTATAAACGATAAATACGCTACGCTCTATGCCAAATGCACCTCTTGTTATGAATAAATCATAATCAATTTTTCTTTCATCTAATGAATTTTTTATTTCTTTAGTTTTTCGCAAAACTTTACTCTCTATACTTCTTTTATACCTTTCTGCACTCATGCCTCCTTGGATGGGGGATCTCCCCTTTGACACGGTAATCCTAGTCTCGTTATTTTCAAAGAGCAGTAGCTCGGAGCCAATGCCTATATAACATAGCCTGGCCGCCACTTCCGCCGCTTGGGAAGGGCTAAGCTTACCTCCTCCCAGACCAAGTGAGGCAGCTAGTGACTGTAGAGGATATGTTCTACCGCCGATTATTGTAACTTGAACTATCTTTGGTGGATAAATGAGAACGTTCATTAAAGCTTGAAGCCCGCTGAAAGAGGATGCCAGCTCGTATACGTTATCTACCGCTATAGCTTCAACCCTTACCTTCTCGGCTAAGGCTAGAATTTCGCTTAGTTTGCCTGTACCTCTTTCTTTTACATTTCCATCAATCAAGAGAGCATAGGCTAACTGCGGATCCCTAGAGGATTCAGGCGACTCACCTGATAGCAGGTCCACCCCTATTATCTTCCTAAACAGTACCTACCCCCCAATTATCTTTCTAATGATGTTATCCAGGTCGTAGTTTAAACGATATCTCCTCTTAAAAAACCTTAGGATGTTATCCAGGTCCCTTCTCAGGTAATATAAAGCTAGGGGGTGGGAGCTTGAAACCCATTGAGGCCAATCAAAAATCACTGGCTTCTCGTGGTATATAATTACGTTATATTCGCTAAGATCTCCGTGAACTACTCCAGCCCTGTACGCCTGAGATATTTCATATAACAATTGTTCTCTAAAACATTCAGCATCGTCCAATTTTGGCCCTTCACTCAGTTCTATTCCATTTATATAGCTGCATACGACTACGTGGCGGGTCCAGTCAATAGGCTCAGGTACAGATACTCCCTTCTCATGGAGGATTTGTAAAGCTTTATACTCGTTGCTGGCTGCAAGCCGGGACTGATATAGCCATGAAATGTGTCCTCTCTCACCCACGTACGTTCTAAATCTCCTAGTCTGCCTAAATGATGTGCGACCGACGCGATGAAATTTAACAGCTACAATTTTACCGGAGAGAGTGACGGCTTTGTAAACATCGGATTCTTTGCCACGACCGATTGGAGAGGCTGCTATACTCTTCAAAATTCCTCGTTTCACTAAAGTATACAATGCTAAGCAATCGTAGCCTCGAGATGTGAGGATATAACCCGTGTAGCTACCTACGCGGCGTTGCACGAGGTTCAATGCATTCAATCGTTTAGTTATTAAAAGGACCTCGTCTACCTCAAGGGAAGAAAGCTTGGCGATTTCATTTACTGGCACATAAAGAAATCTGGCCATCCCCCTTTCAATGCCATTTAACACTCTATAGTCACGGGGAGACAGGGTTCTCAGCGCCTCGATTACAGCTTTCACAACCCCACCTATTCTGTGAACGTATAAGTTCGCGTCTTTAAAGGGTTTACTAGTTTTCTCCTCTGGTTGAGATTATATTGAATCGAAACTTGTTAAGGGTAAAAGGTGTAATGCTGAAGTTTAAAAAATGCGTTGGAATGTAGTTGATCTTCCGAGGAGACCAACGGCTAAGGTTTTTCATTCCTCTAAGAAAACAAACAGAAACCCTAGTTGTTTTCACTTCCTCTATTTTCAATCCGATAAATTAAAGTGTTTCAGGAGTAATCCGATAATTTCAAAGGAACCTCAGTATATTGAGGGTTAGCTATTAACAAATTCTACTAATAATCTATTAGGACTCTCGTTATTTGAAGCTATGGCATCTCTGGAACTTTGGGGCTAGGTTCTGGTATAAGTATAGAAGAGTCTGTGGAAAAACGATTCGATGGCGAGCAGGATAATTCAACGCAGGCATTTTTATCCTCATTTACCTTCTCCTGTAACAACCTGAATAAGGTTTCCTCTATAGCGTAAATCATTGCCGTGTCACGAACAAATTCGCAAGCGAGCATAATCGTTCATCAAGGCCCTGGAGATATCAGGTACTAAGGTCTCTGGCTAAGTATTTGCTCAGTTACTCTAAGCTAAGTTTTAAAAGCATTAGATGTTCGTCCTCGCGCTATGTCTGTAGTACAAGAGTGGGTGCCGAAGACTCTGACAGGTAAGTTAGTAAAAGAAGGTAGGATAACTAGTGTTAACCAGATCTTTGAACAAAACTTACCCATTAGAGAAGTAGAAATAGTAGATGCTCTACTGCCATCCCTTAAACATGAAATCGTTTCGATAAACCTTGTACAGAGGCAAACTGATGCTGGTGAAGTTGGTCAATTCCAAGCTACAGTTGTGGTTGGTAATGAAGATGGATACGTTGGGATAGGCATGGGTAAATCACGGCAGGTAAGGATGGCTATTGAGAAAGCTATTGTACATGCTAAGTTGAACTTAATACCAGTAAAAAGAGGTTGCGGCAGTTGGAGCTGCCTATGTGGTGAGGAGCATTCGCTCCCCTTCAAAGTTAGGGGTAAGGTAGGAAGTGTGGAAGTTGTTCTCCTTCCAGCCCCCAGAGGTTTGGGAATAGTAGCCAGCGAGACAGCTAAAGTTGTTTTGAGATTAGCCGGCATCCAAGATGTGTGGACTAGGACTAAGGGTGAAACGCGCACTCCGCATAACGTAGCTAAAGTGGTATACGAGGCGTTAAAACAAACTTATGCTTTCAGTGTGTGATGACTATGGGTCTTTTAGCTGTTATCAGGATAAGAGGAAGTCCAGACAAACGTCCCGAGGAACGTAAAACTTTGGCGCTATTAAGGCTCTATAAGAGGTTCCATTGTGTATTAGTCCATGATACCCCCGACATCCGCGGTATGCTAAAAAACATCGAATACACAGTAACTTATGGCGAAGTGGATGTCAACACCCTGGCTGAAGTACTACAGAAAAGGGGAAGGTTGATCGGCAATAAAAGGCTCACTCTAGAGTACTTGAAAGAGATGGGATTTGAAAACTTTGAGGATTTAGCTTCTGCCTTGATAGAAGGTCGTATAAAGATCAATGATCTTCCTCATCTTAAACCCATTTTCAGGCTTCACCCGCCGAAAGGAGGTTTTAAAGGAAGCTTAAAGAAACATTATAATGAAGGAGGAGAGCTGGGTTATAGAAAAGTTGCCATAAATGAGTTATTACAGCTCATGACTTAAGGTTGTAAAAATAACCATCTACATAGGAATGGAATTATCTTCACAGATTTAGTTTATTAGACCTTGCAATAATATTTTTCTTGTCTCCTCAAAATTCTTGCAGATCTCTGATGGTTTTAATCCACGTTTAAGGTATTTCGAGAATTTCCCCTCCGCGAGACCCTCTTCGTCTAGTTTTTCATAGTATTCGGCTATATGGAGCCCCTTGATACGTTGTTCATCTGGCACAACATTTTCTCCTAAAGAGATACTCAGCCCAGCGTCTATGGCACCTTTCGCAGTAGCAAAAACTCTTGCTCCAGTAGATGCACTCCGAAGACCTATGTCCAAAATTGCGTTGGATATACCCTGGTTACGAGCCCGTAAACCGATAAGCAATCCAACTAAATATGCTGCGGGCGTATTTTTCGTACCACCCTTCCAACCATATTTAGCTAGTTCTCCAGAATGAGCCGATACAAGTGTTAGATCACCCTTTGGCGACGCTTTTACTACCTGAGCTATAACATACCTATTAGTTATCCTGACTACAAACCTCGGCTGTCCAGATAGTATCATTTTTCTACGTTTGTAATAATTAGTAACTCCTTCTCTTCGACGCCTGAAAGGAACCTTAAACCTACCACCTTTTGGCACTCTAGCTCACCTAGTTTACATTGGTGCGCAAGAGACCTGAGTCCAGAAGGTATGATCGTAGATGGCTTACACTTCGAAACATTCCTCCCTTGATCAGTTGTCTTATTCTCCGGTAAGTAGATGCATCTATTAACATTTTTTCCTTTATAGTTTTCAGATATCTTCTCTGGGATCGAATCCTGGCTATCCACAGCTCTTTTTCTTCTATTCTAGGTCCCTTCCTCCTTCCTGGTCCCCGCTTTCTACCTTTCTTTCGTTGGACCCGTTTCTTTCTCAACCTACCTCTACTGGGAGTAGCTGGAGGTATCTTTCGGATAACATCATCTTTTATGAGGCGTTTGACATCTTCTCTAGTAATTGCTGCTTCAACACGGTCTATCTGCTGAGGATCTATCCAAATCCTCGTTTCGCCTACATTAAGTATGTGGGCTGCAAGTCTCCTTACGTTTTTCACAGTTACGCTCATAAATTACCACTGCTCGCCGCCTTAAAAACAAGCCCATATTAAGTTTAACCTGCGCCATGTATGCAGGTATATAAAGTAGTAACCAAATTATGATCGTTACTCTAATAAACTATTAGCTACCCTTAATCCGAGTTCTTTCGCACGTTTTAGAATTTCTCCTCTTTTTCTTGCTCCGACACTTGACGCTATCCTAACAATATGTCTTCGCGGGTTTAGGTCATTAAGCTGAGCAGGTGTAGCAACTAAAACTTCTATTAAGCCACTTGGATGAAGGCCTCTTACTTCGCTGGGGCCTCTGTAACCTACTTTAACTCTCGGTGGGAACCCTTTCTTTTCGAGACGAATTTTATTGTCTAAACTTCTTCTAGGGTTGCGCCATGAGTCATCAAGACGCTTGAGAAACCAACTATTCATACGGACAAAACGGGGACGTTTCCTGTTTTTCTCATTTTTCAATCGAATGAGTCTTCCAGACGGCTTCATGTTAATCACCTAGTATACATATGCTAGTAAAATTCCTCCAATACTTTTAGCTTCTGCATCTCGATGATGCAACACCCCTATAGGGGTAGATAGAATTAGTAAACCGATTCCTCTTGCTGGTAGAAGCTGTTCTTTCCACATATCCAATTCTTTCCGTTTTACTGGGAACCGAGGTTTCACAGCCCCACAATTGTTTATTTTTCCTAAAAGCTGAACTTTGAGTTTCCCCCCTCTTCTATCTTCAATGTATTCTACATCGCCTATGTAGCCAGCTTCTCTCATGACATTGAGAACAGCCATAACCAGCTTCGACGATGGATAGATAATACATTCGGTTTTCCCTCTTGCCTCATTGTTCTTTATCGTAACTAAAGCGTTAGCCAAAACATCTACCACAACCATCTCTCCCACCGCATATGCCGCTAGTTGTGTTTCTTAAAACCTATTTCCAGAGCTATTTCCCTGAAACATCTCCTGCAAATGTTTAAGTTATACTTCCTTATGATAGCTTCATGAGTTCCGCATCTTATACAGCGCAACGAACCTTTGCCAAATTTCCTCTTCCTTGGCAGCTTAAGTTTAGCCATTTTATACCACCCTTGCGCCTAGGACTTTCTTTATAAACTCGACGGCTTCGTCTCTTGTGACATAATGTTTCTTTCCAATATTAGCTCTTTTTCTCCGCCTCCTGGATACTCGGTAACCGGGTCTCTCTAACCTAACGATCACATCCATTCCAAATATTCCAAGTGAAGGGTCGTATTTTGTACCTGGTATGAGCAAATGCTCCTTAATACCAAAAGCAAAATTTCCTGAGTTATCAATACTAGATTTCTGTATTGTATTATTAACTGCTGCTAAAGCTCTCTTTAAAAAATCATATGCACGTTCCCCTCTTAACGTAACCATACAAGCTATGTTTTCTCCTCTTCTTATACCAAATTCTTTTATAGATTTTTTAGCTTTACGTAAAGATGGCTTTTGTCCAGTTAAAGATTCTAGGATTCTTGCAGCGTTCGCTAAACGCTCGCCGGATTCACCTACTGCGATATGAACAATAACTTTTCCTACGTAGATCTTTCGCATTGGATGTCCGACTTCTAGGCTAGGTACATTAGGCATAGGTGAATGCCCCTTCCACTCCAGTTATTTTAAAGTTGTTCACCTGATGTAAACTATTCAGAGCATACGTTGTTTACTCAATAAGTCGTTCCACTGTCTAATTTCGTCATCGGTAGGAATGGATATCAAAGGTTTTTCTCTACCAACGACAAAGATGTAATCAAGGATAGTTCTAGTGATTACTCCCCCGCTTCCTGTCAATGTGGTTATAGCCGCACGTCGTTTAAATATCTGTTGAATTGACTCAATTTTTCCAAGAAATCCTATATTCCTTCCGTTAATGATATAAGCTAAAACGCCATTTGCGACTGGAAGGTGATCGATCAAGCTCTTAGTTTCTAGGTTCATCAATACGGTATCGAACGTTTTTATATTGTTAAATTTAGAAAACATATTGGTCTGAGTATTTTTTAAAATAAATGTCTTACCGTCATGAAAAGTGAACTGGATATAACCATTTTTAACTGTTACTTTCCTTTTCACGCGAAGTGGTTTAAGCGAAGATTCTTTCTCATCTATCCGATGTAACATTAAGAACTTCGTAGGATGAGGCAGAACTCTATAGTATTCCTCAGCATCGGCTAGAAGAATGACATCCATCACCCCAATAGGATACTTGTATTCGGAGACAACTCGACCATCAACATAAACTCTTTTCTCTCCAAGTATCTTCCTAGCTTCTCTGAGTGTGTAGGCATACCTAAGAGCATCTCTCAACAATATGCCTAAGGGAACAGAAACGTCTGAAGGGTGTGGACCTGGTGAAGGTTTGATAGTCCAAACGTATCTTTTCCTAGGAATAGGCCAGAAATCGGGCGATAAGCTTCGTCTTAAGTGGGTCGACGAGCCCCTTTTTGCCTTCATCAGCCGCTCACCCTCACTTTCATTCTTTTTCTTTCAAGAATTTGCGCCCGTCTATTGTCAGATAAATCGAGTTTAGTTATAACTACTTTTGAAGGATGTATTGGTGCGAACACTTCTTTTCCATCAGATCTTACCTTAGTAACCCCTTCAATATATATTCTAACTTTCTTTACATCAACTTTTACCACCCTCCCTTCGTGCCCCCTAAAGCTTCCTCTCACGACTAAAACCGTGTCCCCTTTTCGTACTCTCAACCTTTTCAGATTATGCTCCTTTCGCAACTCTTCAGACAGTGGTGCGACTAACTGGAGTGCCTTTACGTTTAATGGCGCATTGTGAATCATTCTTTTCCTTACCCTGCGAGGCTGGCTCGATACGGATTTCATAACAATACCTGACCTCGCGTGCTGAATTCGGCATTTAAAAATTTAGTGTAAGAGGTAGTAAAGATCAATCCTAGCCAACCTCTAGATCAGGGGTCGGCGAACTACTGGAAGCGGCTGCTGCAACTCTCTCCCTTTCAATTTGCTTCTTGGTTTCCTCTACTATTTTGTTCCAATCCACGTTTCTCCTTATAAGTTGCTGTAAATGTACTCTCAACAATTCCGTTGCTCTCTCTTTCCCTAACCTAGCAGTATTCCATGTTACAAAAGGTGAGTAAAAAGTAGCTTTTAGTATTTTTGGTTTCTCATCCTCGAGGGTGAACTGTATAAATCCGAGTTCTCGTAAATAACACGTGTCATTTGGGCATAAGATATCTATTTCCCTATTCTCTTTTTTAATATAGACAACTTTGTATTCAGACGGCTCTTTAATCAACCTTCCACAGACGCACTGTATTTGTCCACTCTCATCACTCATGCTATTCTCCCGTTCCTTGCGTTTGCTCACCCCATTATTAAGGGTTTGCTTGATCCTTATCAAATGATGGCAACTCATCGTTATGTTGATGACAAGATTCTAAGATCTACTGTCTTCATTTCTAAGAGATTATGTTCGGTGTGTTCAGTAATCAAAGAAAGCTCAGCATTCGAGGCGTCTCATCATACGTCAGACGCGAGCTGCATCATCAGCGGTTACGAAAGGAGAAAGCTGTTAAATTATTTTCCATTTTAAACTGGCAATGGCAAGGTAGTTCGTCACGGAAGTTGCAGGAGAAAGATCTTAAATAATGACCAACGATCAGGCTCGGGGGATAAAGTGACTGTACGTCGAGAAAAGAAATCAAAATACTTCAGAGGATCGCGGACATACGGTTGGGGTAGAGTAGCGCAGCATCGTCGAAGTGGAAGAAAGGGGGGTAGGGGTAGGGTGGGCTACCATAAGCATAAGTGGTCCTGGGTTGTTAAATATGCTAAAGAGTGGTATGGAAAGCACGGTTTTACTAGACACCCGTCGCTTGTCAAACGGAAACATCTGATAAACATAGGCGAGATAGACGAAATGGTTGAAGAGCTTATCAAGCTTGGGATGGCAAGAATGGAGGGTGACTCCATTTATGTAAACATAGCGGTATTAGGGTATAATAAGCTCGGAGGAAAAGGTAAAGTGAGTAAAAAACTCGTTGTAGAAGGTCCAGAGGCAACTGATAAAGCGATACGCAAACTCGAGAAAGCAGGTGGCACCTTCCTTACAATTAAGGGGGGAGAATCGTGAGCGCCTCCTCTATTTTATCTTTACTGTTCAAATTCGTCCCGGAAATCCCTCGTCCTACTCGTAAATTAAGATTAACCGAGAGACTCTTGTGGACGTCTCTAATACTTATTCTTTACATGGCTTTGTGTCAGGTACCACTTTACGGGATAAGATGGAGTGAGCAGAGTTACCAACCTATGTTGTTAGTTCAGGTTATTATGGCTTCTGAACGTGGTACTTTAATGGAGCTAGGAATCGGGCCCCTTGTCACAGCTGGTATCGTATGGCAATTGTTAGTTGGTAGCGGCATAATCGAGCTTGATTTATCAACTAGAGAGGGGAGAAGGTTTTATGCGGGTGTCCAGAAGCTTTTAAGCTTACTTTTTGCTTTTTTCAATGCCTTGGCCTTCATACTTGGAGGCGTATATGGAAATCTAACTTTAACAGCACAGGTTATGGTGCTGGGGCAGCTAATGGTAGCAAGTCTCATTATCTTACTCATGGATGACATGCTTGAAAAAGGCTGGGGTGTAGGTAGTGCAGTGAGCTTGTTCATAGCTGCTGGAGTAGCGCGGCGGCTTTTTTGGGAACTATTCTCGCCTGTAGGGCCCGTAGATGATGGACTGTTTGTGGGTATCATACCTTCGTTTTTCCATTCTCTTGCTATATACGCTGCCACAGGGAATAACACTATGTTTGTCGAAGTTATGGCTCGTAAAACGGGATACCCCGACTTAGTAGGTTTCATATCAATGATAGTATTCCTTATTTTACTTACGTATTTAGATAGTATGAGGATCGAGATTCCAGTAGCTGCAGCAAGGTATGGAGGGTTAAAGGCGAGAATTCCTCTTAAGTTCCTTTATGTATCTAATCTTCCAGTCATCCTCGTTTCTACGCTTTACGCGAACATGTACATGATTGCCCGAGCCGTCTGGACTCGGTTCAATCCAGACAACACCAATCCCCTGCTTAACTGGTTTGTCATGTACAATGCAACAACTATGCAGCCGCTAAAGCCCTCTTTAATGTATTATATAACCACACCCCGTGGGATATCTGCACTAAGCGATCCGATGCATGTCGTAATTTACACACTTCTGTTTGTCGGTTTATCCATGGTGTTTGCGCTAATATGGGTTATGGCCACTGGTATGGACCCGAGCGGGCAAGCAGAGCAATTTTCAAAGGCGCAGCTACAGGTTCCCGGATTCAGGTCATCCACCAAAGTTCTAGAATCTCTCTTAAAGCCTTATATATGGTCATTAACGGTCTTGAGTGGTGCATTGGTTGGTTTAATTGCTGTAGTTAGCGATATTCTAGGTACGCTGGGTTCTGGAATTGGTTTACTACTAACAGTGGGTATAATGACACAATATCAACAACTATTAGCTAGGGAGCAGTTATTCGAGATGCATCCCACACTCAGTAAGTTGATCGGAGCTGAGTAAAGGTTACTTAATTCTCGAGACACTGTATTTCGATCTTGGGGGAAACTGTTATTAACGATTTTCCTCAAGGAGTTGTGAACAAACATGCCTAGGCGAGTTACGACACAGGTTACTGATAGGAAAGACAGAGTCACAAAATTTCTAAGGGACCACGGAGAGGCCCCCACATCCACGCTTGTAAGAGAACTAGGTCTCAGCCATTCCCAAGCTTTCTACATCTTAAGACTTTTGCTGAGAGAAGGAAAGGTAAGGGAGATTAAGAGAGGTAAGGTGGCATATTGGGCTGTTGTAGAATGAGAAAAGTGTTTCCATAGGAAAGTTTAAACAGTGTCATTAGTCAAGGTTACGGGTGATGTAAATTGGGTGGAAGGCAGAGAACATCTATTTTTTTCGATGTGGAAAGGGAGGGGTCTTCGAGCACGAGAGAACGGGTCGAGCAAGAGAAAACGAAAAGTAAAGCTAAAAAACAGGCTAAAAGTTAGCCTGTGTTCGAAAAGAACCTATACGAAACAGATCGTTCACGTAAACCTCCGCCTCGTTCAGTGGTAAAACGTAGAGTAGTGATTCCATCAAATCTTTTTGTGGGTGAAGATAAGAAGCTTGCTACTTTTAGGCTAGGTCTTTTAGCCAGGTTTATATCGATATTCCGTGTCGAGGAAGTAGTCGTTTACGGACCACCAAACTCCTTAGTCGTAGGTGTGCTAAAGTATGCTGAAACACCTCAATATTTAAGGCGAAAGTTGATCCCGCTTTTTCCTTCGTTAAAGCATGTTGGTATAATACCTCCTCTCCAAAGTCCTCACCATCCAGCCTCTCTTAAGGGTAAGGGCTTTTTATGCGAATATAGGGAAGGAATAGTTATAGGCAAAACAACTGACTCGGTTCTGGTGGACGTTGGTTTTAAAGAGCCTATACAAGTAGTAAGTATCGCAAAGGTCGGTGAGCGAGTAACTGTGAAGCTCACCGATCCCCCTCAAATAGTAGGTAAACGAGACGTACCGTACTATTGGGGTTTTTCCTTGAGAGTCGTTCCCAATTTAAGAAGCGCTTTAAAAGTTTGCAAAAAATACTTGAAAGTTGCAACTTCGAGATTAGGAGAGCCGATAAGAAATGTGGCTAACAGTCTGGTCTCTGACTCGTATAAGTTCGGTAGAATTGCTATATTCTTCGGGGAAAGGGAGAAGGGACTTCTTGACCTGGCCTTAGAAGAGGGGCTTGATCCATACAAGGTATTTGACTACATCGTCAACTTAGTACCTTACCAGGGATCCTTCACGATTAGGACAGAGGAAGCTGTGCCTCTAGCGCTTGCAATATTGGAGTACTTAATAGATTAGCTTAGACTATATCAGCGAAACTCCCATTGTTTTTGCGGGCGGAAAGCATACCCGCTAGGTTTAAAAAGAGTATTCCTTTGTGAGCGGGAGACTCAATGGTCAAAGATCATAAACCGCGCAAAGGCTCGATGGCATATTACCCTAGAAAGAGAGCTCGCAGTATAATCTCTAGAGTCAGAAGATGGGTTGATACAGGAAAACCGCAGTTGCTGGGCTTTGCTGGTTATAAAGTCGGGACACTTCATGTAGCTAAGGTGGAAGATAATCCTCGTAGTCCCTTCTACGGTCAAGAAATAATTAAAGTAGCTACTGTTATCGAGACGCCCCCTCTTTATGTTATAGCCATTAGGGCATACGAAAAAACTCCATATGGTTTAAAAAGTTTAGCAGAGGTTTGGACGAACAAATTACCAAAAGACCTCGAAAGAGTTCTTACAATACCTAAAAGTGAAAACTTAGAAGATCAACGGAAAAGGCTAAATGAAGTTTTAACTAGAATTTACGAGATAAGAGCTATTGTTTGCACACAACCTCGTAAAGCTGGAATAGGTAAAAAGAGTCCTGAAATATTTGAAATAAAAATAGCTGGTTCGCCAAAGGAAGCATTACAATATGCTCTAAGTATTCTGGGAGGGGAGGTAACAGTAAAAGATGTTTTTGCTCCCGGGCATTACATAGATGTAGCCGCAGTTACTAAGGGAAAAGGGTTCAGTGGCGTACTCAAAAGATTCGGAGTTAAAGAAATGCCGAGATGGCATAAACATAGAAAAGGTAGTAGAAGGATTGGAACTGTGGGTCCCCAGTCACCAGCTATTATGTTTACTACACCTTTTGCTGGTCAATTAGGTTTTCATCAAAGAATAGAGTATAACAAAAGGATTCTCAAAATAGGCGATGCTAGAGAGGATAATATAAATCCCAGGGGTGGATGGACTCACTATGGTTTAGTGAGAGATACTTACTTACTTGTTGAAGGTTCGATAC
The DNA here is from genome assembly GCA_025057995.1 of Thermofilaceae archaeon. Taxonomy (GTDB): domain Archaea; phylum Thermoproteota; class Thermoprotei; order Thermofilales; family Thermofilaceae; genus JANXEW01. Next base: position 87,541 of record JANXEW010000007.1, read on the forward strand.
CGGGAGCTGTTAAAAGGTTGATAAAGATGCGCTTCGCCATTCGACCACCTAAGGTAATCAGAGATATTCCTAAAGTAACTTATGTAAGTACAATAACCTCAGGTGGTGGCAGTGGTTAGGGTAGTTAACGTGTTCGATTTAGAAGGAAATATTGTCGATAAAATAGAGCTACCCACGGTCTTCTCGTCACCGATAAGAAACGACGTTATACGGAGAGCTGTTTTAGCACTCCTAACCTCAAGGCTTCAGCCGAAAGGGACTGATTTCTTAGCTGGTAAAAGGACTACCGCTGAAAGCTGGGGTGTTGGTTACGGCATAGCTAGAGTTCCGAGAATAAAAGGGAGTAGTAGAGCCGCGTTTGTTCCGCAAGCTGTTGGGGGTAGACGAGCTCACCCCCCTAGGGTGGAAAAGAAATTTATTGAGCGCTTGAACGAAAAAGAGAAACGTTTAGCAACGGCGTCTGCATTGGCGGCTACGGCCAGGGAGGAAATCGTTAGAGCGCGGGGTCATAAGGTGGATGCAGTGAAGCAAATTCCTCCAGTGGTGATTGATGATCTACATAAACTGGTCCGGACGGCTGATATCAGAAAAGTTTTCGAGGCTCTAGGCTTGTGGTCAGATGTTGAACGGGCCGCGACGGGGACACGGGTCAGGGCTGGCAAAGGCAAGATGCGTGGTAGGCGTTATAAGGTTCCAAAAAGCTTATTGATAGTTGTTTCACAAGACCATGGTATAACCAAGGCAGCTCGCAATTTACCTGGTGTAGACGTCACCACTGCATGGAGAGTTAACGTACTAGATTTGGCTCCAGGCTGCTGTCCCGGTAGGCTAACATTATATACGGTTTCGGCATTAAAAGAGTTAGAGAAAAGATTTGAGGGTGTAACTATATGGAATCCTCTAACGTTATAATTAGACCATATGTCACAGAAAAGGCCTTAATAGCTGCAGAAAAAGGCAACATTATAACACTGATAGTTGATAGAAAATCCAATAAAAATCAAATCAAGAGGGCCGTTGAAGAAACATATGGAGTTAAGGTAACTAAAGTTAATACACTTATAACCTCAACCGGTGAGAAAAAAGCATATGTGAAGCTTGCCGAGGGGTACAGCGCCGTAGACGTGTTAAGCAGAATGGGTGTGCTATAGGTGGTGTGAATGGGAAAGAGGTTGTTAGTTCAGCGAAGAGGGAGAGGGGGTTCAGTTTTTCGTAGCCCTGGGTGGAAGCATGTAGGTAGTGCTGAATATAGAGCATTTAAAAAGGAAGAAGTTTATGGTGGGGTAATAAGTGGGACAGTTGTTGAATTGCTTCATGATCCAGGTAGAGGTTATCCGCTAGCTCGAATAAAGTTTGAAGACGGTATTGAAATGCTGATGGTGGCGCCGGAAGGCTTATCTGTTGGGCAAAAAATATATTATGGAGCCGAAGCGCCCATTAAGGTTGGAAACATACTACCGATCGGTAAGATTCCAGAAGGTACAATGGTCTGTAATGTTGAGATTAGACCTGGTGATGGGGGTAAATTGGCTAGATCTAGTGGAACTTACGTGACTGTTCTTGCTCATAGAGAGAATAAAACTTTAATTCAACTACCGTCTAAAAAAGTAAAAGAAGTTATTTCTCAGGCGAGAGCCACTGTTGGTATCGTAGCTGGCGGAGGGCGTGTAGAGAAGCCTCTTTTGAAAGCTGGTAAAAAGCATCATTTATCCAAAACCAGATCGTTTAAGTATCCCATTGTTAGAGGAAAAGCCATGGGGGCTTACGCTCACCCAGCTGGCGGAGGGCATCATCCTAAGGGCTTAACCCCCGTTCCTAGAAACGCTCCACCCGGCCAAAAGGTGGGGCATATCGCTCCGAAGAGGACAGGTAGGAAGCGTGGTGGTCAAAAGTAGCGTCCAACGAGAGGTTTTTATTCGCTCGATGTTAGGATAGGTGAAGTTAGTATGAGTGCAAGGCGTGAGGCCTTACTTAGGGGATATAAACTAGATGAGCTAGAGTCTATGCCTTTAGAAAAGCTAGCTGAAATACTTCCAGCCAGGCAAAGAAGGACTCTGAAGAGAGGGCTTAAGGAAGAACACTTAAAACTTCTGGAGAAGGTAAGGAGGATAAAACTGTTGAGTGGAAAGGATAAAAAACAAACAGTTATTAGAACACATCTCCGCAATATGATAATTTTGCCGGAAATGGTCGGGGTTACAATACAAGTTCACAATGGGAAAGAGTATTTACCAGTAGAGATAAAGCCTGAGATGATAGGGCACTATCTAGGAGAGTTTGCTCCCACATGCAAAAAGGTCGAGCATGGAGAGCCTGGACTCAAAGCGACGCGTTCTTCAATGTTTCTACCACTAAAATAAAATTCCTTCAGTTCTTTTAAGGTAATCGATGCGATTGTTGATACTACTGCTGCTACTTATCTAGAGCATTCTGTCAAGTTGAAGGTGTCAAATTCGTAGTTTTCTGCTATGTCAAGCACGCCTCATGAGTCAGCGAACTTTTTTTAAGCCTTCAAAGTAGTGGGCGTCAACGTGCTAAGAGGTGAAAGAAGTGTCAACTAAAGTAAAAACGTTTCAATTCCTCGTTGAAGGGGGTAAAGCATCGGCGGGGCCGCCTATAGGACCTTCTTTAGGTCCTTTAGGCATTAATGTACTAGAAGTTGTCAAGAGAATAAATGAGTTAACGAAAGACTTTGCCGGAATGAGAGTACCTGTGAAAGTTACCGTGGACACTGAAAAAAAGAAGTTTGATGTTGAGGTAGGG
>JANXEW010000080.1 GCA_025057995.1 Thermofilaceae archaeon
CCGTTTTAGGGGAGCGAGTCGAAGATGTAAGCACTAAGAAAATTTTAGAAATTGCTCCGCTAGCTACCAAGCTGGTGAAAATTTACGAAACTATGGGTGGGTTCAGCTCCCGTTATGTCGCTGAGGCTGTTAAGATAATGAAAGAGATGTTAATGGATAGAAGTTGTACTGTGTTCCTTGCCTTTACGGCTAACTTAGTCGCTACAGGGCTCAGGGGGGTCATATCCTCGTTCATTAACACAGGTGTTGTTGATGCTATTGTCACAACGGGTGGAACATTTGATCATGATATAGCGAGGGCTCTAGGTCACTACTACAAAGGTGATTTCGAGCTCGACGATAGCATGCTTATGGAACTGGATGTGCACAGACTCGGCAATGTCCTTGTTCCAAAGGAAGGGTATGGTCCAGTTATTGAAGGCTTTTCTCACAGGGTTTTTGAGGAGCTCATAACTAGGAAGACACGATGGACGCCTAGCGAGCTGGCTAGGGAGATAGGGTTAAGGTTGA
>JANXEW010000081.1 GCA_025057995.1 Thermofilaceae archaeon
CTTTCAATTCTTTCCCAGTTGCTGTTCCCCTTTGAGTTTAGCGTATTGTAGGTATGCTGTATACCTTTCAATTCTTTCCCAGTTGCTGTTGCAATAATTGCTGCCATAGCTCTTGTGTTTATACGTAGAAGCTTTCAATTCTTTCCCAGTTGCTGTCCCGCGAATCTGCGTGCACGTCTTCGTGACCTATTTTCTTTCTTTCAATTCTTTCCCAGTTGCTGTTACGGCATCCGGACTACGATTAGACCCTGTTTTGCTTTCTTTCAATTCTTTCCCAGTTGCTGTAAGAGCAACAGCCCGCATAAACAGTTCATCGAAGCTCTTCTTTCAATTCTTTCCCAGTTGCTGTGAATCAAGGATATAAGGAAAACTGACAGCTGGATAATTGCTTTCAATTCTTTCCCAGTTGCTGTCTAGCAAGGGTGGTGAGTCACGGCTAAGCGGGCGCGCCGCAGCGACTTTCAATTCTTTCCCAGTTGCTGTGTAAGCGCTGCTGCGGCTTCCCGGG
>JANXEW010000082.1 GCA_025057995.1 Thermofilaceae archaeon
TGAAAGAATCACCTCGGGATCGCGGTCAGCTACAGCCCCGGTGAGATGCAACTGGGAAAGAATTGAAAGGTTACTTCCCGAACTTGCAAAAGCGATAAACGAGGTGAGATGCAACTGGGAAAGAATTGAAAGAGAGTTACGCTGCCGGCAAAACTGCCTAGCATTTCAGCGCCAGATGCAACTGGGAAAGAATTGAAAGGCCCTGATTATGTAATTGTCCGAGGCGCAGAGCGGACAGATGCAACTGGGAAAGAATTGAAAGGAAGAGTTTGTGAAACAGTATGGTCTCGGGAAACAGCCGATGCAACTGGGAAAGAATTGAAAGCTGCGCATCGTTTTGAAATTATTAGCGTAAATTAGAAATCGATGCAACTGGGAAAGAATTGAAAGCTACGTTGGTGTATAATGGATGAACTGTTCGGTTCCTCTGATGCAACTGGGAAAGAATTGAAAGATGGCAACAACGCCGTCCTCTTCCTCGATGTCTATTCTGCGTGGATGCAACTG
>JANXEW010000083.1 GCA_025057995.1 Thermofilaceae archaeon
AAATGTAGTGGATAGCTGTGTCTAACGTAGCGCAAGTGGTTCTCCTAGCTTCTAAAGCTTCCCGTAACCCCTCTAAGGAGCTGATATGAGTGAAATGTAATTTAAACCCTATTCTGTTGGAAAGAGTACTTACATACCGCACTGCAGAAGCTTCAGCCTCCGAAGGTCTTATCCTACCGTGTGCATCGAAACTTTTACTCTCCCCTACAGCGGCCGCTTCTAGCACTTGCGGGTCCTCTGCGTGGACGACGGTTAACAAGCCGATCCTCGAAACCTCTTTCAAATTGTCATGTAAAGTTTCATCGACGATGTCTTCCGGGTAAAGCTTTAAACCGAGAACACCGAAAGCCGCCATGCGTTCTAGTTCTTGAGGATCCTTAGGTAGCCCGGCGTAAAAACCGTAATCCACCACTGCTCTCCTAGAAGCGATGTCTTCTTTCAACTCTAGGATACTTAAATTCCGTGCAGGTGGTTTATTATTAGGCATATCGGCGACGAATGTTAC
>JANXEW010000008.1 GCA_025057995.1 Thermofilaceae archaeon
TGCTACGAGGGAGGGATATCACGAGGGGGTTTGACGCCGTCCATGTCCCAAACGTAGTTGCTCCATCTATGCTCAATATACCCGTCTACACAATCCCAAACTGGTATGACGAAGAAGTATTTAAACAGTCTAAAACTAAACTTGAAACTTTCACAATATTATATGTTGGATCAGAAACATTGTCTAAAGGTTTTGATATATTTCTAAAAATCTATGAGATATTATCGAATAAGTTAGATAAAATTCAGTTTATTGTAGTTGGCTCTAAAAGACATTTTTTAAAGAAAAAATTAAAGCTTACCCTTTCATCAACTCTCAAAGAATACTTTCTGAAATTTACTCGTCCTGTCATCTCATGATCTATCCTTCGAGAGCAGACATCTTCGGCATCACTATACTCGAAAGCATGGCCTGCGGTACACCCGTTTTAACCTCGAACATTTTATCACACCGTTTCATCGCATCTAAGTTTTTTCTATGCAAAACCCTATCGGAGTACGTCTACAAGATAATCGAAATTTATAGGTTATATCAAAATAACCCTGCCGCATACCAGTGCTTGGTAGACATATGCCTGAAGATATCGTCCAACTTTACAAAACAAAAGTTATTTCCAAAATTTGAGAAAATGATAAGTGAAGTTAAAAAACTATCTTAATGATATCATTGTTCTTTATTAAGATTTAGTTTCATTTAGAGCATTCTTCTGTTTTAAATATTATAATTTTAAAAATTTTACTTAAAATCTGTTAAAATTATCGTTTCTAAGATTGTTTAGAATATGGTTTGTTGACTTTACCTAAGCATCAAAGTTTCATGCTTTAAGACCGACGTAGATAGTTTCAAGTTTTCAATAATCTGCCCTCCTGTAAATAACCTCCGATTTTACACTTTCCGAATAAGCCCCTTGACGTTACTCTTGTAAAAAGTATTTGCTAGTTTCATCATTTGGCGAGTGCTCGCCTTTTCGGTTGGAAGCTACGCAATTCAAAGCTATGAGATATCTTGTTCTTCATCTCCTCTCCCCTAAGTATGGCTTTGACTAGAGCCTTCCCAAAGTCCGTAAGTTCGACTCTACGGCTGCGACCATCCTGCTCTTTAACTATCAAACCTTCATCCTCCATCTCCTTCAGCATCCTGCTGTAGCTCGCCTTAGCAGCTGGATTCCTGTCGGGGTGGTCGCCGCAAGCCTTCATGAGGTCCATTACGCTCTCAGCTGAACCGTTGAGAGCGTGTAGAGTTAAAAGGATCTTCATCTTCTTCTCGGAGTCTGGGATGACTTGGGCTCTCCGCTCCGGCAGGGGGAGCTTCATTACCTCTTGAGCGTGGGCAGAGTCCTTCTGTTCAACCCAGTCGTCGAACTCTGGTGTCCTAGGGTCTGGTATGAACTCGCCGCGAACCTCTGGAATCACGCTGTAGACTTCGACACTGGGGAACATCATGGCAGCTGCACCAGCTGCGGCTGCCATCAACGGAGGCATATCTGTCACATCCAAGTAGATCTTTACACCCTTTTGCGCACCTTCGCGTAGCTTCAACTCATAGTAGAGAATAGAATAGATGCGGCTGAAAACGCTCATGTAACTTAAAGGGTTTACAGGTAGTTTTACCGGTTTGAAGAAGGAGAGGGATTTTGCAAGCTTAGTCGCATTCCTTTGCGATACCGCTCTGTACCTGTCGTACTTGTCTGTCTTGCCGTCGAATAGTATGTAGACTTTCTCTATCGGTTCCTTTACTCTAATCGCTTCGAAGCCCTCCAGTATCAATGTGGGATGAAAGCCGACGTAGTGCACGGTTATAGCCATTTCTTACCGCCATGTTACGTTGATACTATTACTGTATACCTAATACTGCAACTAGTATATATCTTTATCTCAACTGTTAACGGGTACCCGTTAACAATACTCTTTCCATGTAACTATCACGCGGGATAAAAAGGGGGATAGTTTCACGAAAGCGTTACTGTTTCAATTCTCCTTAAACCATCAAAGCCTTAGTGAGAATATTTTTCTAAAATGTTATTATCTTTAACTTTTTAAGAGGGTAGAGAACGTTTTAACTGTGGTTTACAGCAGAGGGTTGAGCGTCGGTTTCGAGAGAGCAGACGTTGAGATACTCGCTGAGAAACTTAAGAGAATGTTTGAGGAAGAAAGGCGGAGCCTTCAAGTCTCCTTGGACGGAAACATCGTGTCGAAGCCTATACCGGTACTCAACCTTTTCGGTAGGGTCATCAGAGGGGTTCCCGTCGATAGGACTAGACTACGCGTTCTCGAGCCTACACCCCATAAGAAGATGGTGGTAGCAGTCGACGCGAGCGCAAAAATGGTCTTCAACCTCGGTTCAGCAGCGGTCCTTGAGAGCAAAGTTGTCGTATTAGCTTATAAAGGGTTTAAACGCTTCCTAGAGAGAACAACTAAGCGCGTTGCTTTAGTCGCCGGCAAGTTCGAGGCTGCCGAATGGTTAGCTAGAATCGAGTTTGAAGCTCTCCTCAAAGCTTCCTCGATGATAGAGGGTAAAGGTTACCTGTTGCTTGACCGCAGTTTAACCGTCGCCCCACTTTATAGACCAACGACTCGTGAACTTATCAAGAAAGTGGAAGCGAAAGCTTCGGCGAGTGGTTTAAACCTTGTAGGCATACCTAAGAGAACGAAGCTGGCTCTTGATACTGGTGAAGGAGCCTTAGGCTATATTTCCAACCTAGCTCGTAAGAGCTTCACCAGCTCAGCTTGGTACTACTACCCTCTATTCAGGATAGAGAACCTCCCCCCTTGGATGCTCGGCTCCCCAGTTGTAGCTAAACTTTCGGCGTTGAACAGCAGCGTCCTCAGGCTAGACGTCTCAAAGAAGACTCTAGCTAGGTTAGATTGCGGTGAAGTCTTAAGCGAGATCTCATTCCTACAAGACCCTTCGTGTCCAGGCTACCCTTACCCTCTTCGTGCAGCTCACGAGATGTCGAAGATAAGCGAAAGCGAAGTTGAAATCGATCGACTATTGTTGACTGAAACACTTCGCGAATGGGGTGTCGGTGATAGGTTGGTAGCGGACTCTTCAGCGTACTCAAACTTCAAAGAGAGGAGCCTGTGGGGTGACGTCGTCTGAAGCTTGGGGTCGTGACTTGGGCTGAGGGGGTTACTGTTAGGTTCAGGATACTGGAGGGGGTCCGAGTTGAACGTGGGCAGCTAGTGAAAGTAGAGGATTCAGGTAGAACATATGTGATGAGGGTTTACGACTTTAAACCTGAAAGTCTACTAACTCCAGCTGAGATCGCGGCTGCCAGCAACATGGCAGCTAAGAACGGTAGCGTAGAACTTTACGATAAACCACTCCGCCTATACGATACAGCTTTAGCTACAATACTCTGCCAGATTGAGGAGGGGGGGAGGGTTCAAGGCCCTACCTCTGTCCCACGCCTATTCACGCAAGTTGACAGTTTGGAGAGAGAGGATTTGAAATCGCTCAACTTGGGGACTGGCGACCTGGTTTTAGGAGTGGTTCGCGTCGGCCATAGACCGTCAGACGCTCTAGTCGCTCTAGATGGTTCAAAGGTCATACCGCACCATGTGCTAGTATGTGGTGTAACAGGCGCCGGTAAATCTAACCTAGGTAAAGTGTTAGCTGCAGCTTTCATGCTGGCTGCCCCCCTCTACAGCCTCGTTCTCTTCGACGTTGAAAGCGAATACCTTACAGGCTCTGAGCCAGGCAAGTACGGTTTAGCCCACCTGCCAGTAGCGGAGGAAAGGCTCTTCGTCGTAACGCCTAGGGTTGATGAACCGACGAGGCTGAAGCTAAGACTAGAGGTTGCCGGGAACGAGTTAGAACGTGAAGTGTTAGCTCACCCTCTTAAAGTGGAGTTCTCGGCTTTACGCCCTTCAGATTTCACCATGACTGGAGAGTTTACCGAGCCTCAAGAGGAGTTTCTCTGGCTCGCGTACAGGAATTTTGAAGATGAGTGGCTTGAGATTCTAGCGACAGTCGACTCTCGGAGCCTACACAAAAGGTTGAATGGTATGGCTCCCGTGAACACTATAGCTGTAACAAAGAGGAAGGTTCGCCACCTTCTAGGCGTGAACGGCGTGTTCGTACCTAAGGCCCCTGGAGACCTTTTCAACGCTGTTTTAGGTGCCGTACAAGAAGGCAGGTTGGTGCTCTTCGACATGCCCTTCGCGAGCGAAGGTGAAGAGAAGCTTTTGACGATCGCTGTCGCACGAAGAATCTTCCATGCCTATGAGAGAGCGAGGAAATACTCGCCTGAAGATTGGGAGAAAATGCCTTACGTCATGATAGCGGTAGAAGAGGCTCATCGCTACCTTTCAAAACAGGCTGCTGGAGGAGAAGTGAGAGAGAACATCTTCAGTACAATCGCTAAACGGGGTAGGAAGTATAAGGTGGGAGCCCTCTACATCACTCAAATGCCCGGCGAGCTGATAGAAACTGTGATAAGGCAATCTTTGACGAAGATTATACTCCCTCTACCGACGAAGCCGGACTTGATCAAAGTGATCCAGTACAGTCCCTACCTCGACGAGGCGGAGCAAGAGATCAGGACTTTGGACAAGGGTGAAGCGTTACTCGTTTCACCGCCTAGCGGCATCCGTTTCGCTGTACCTTTAAAGATCTTCAACTATGAAGAACTTGTAGAAGCTCTGCTTACAAATGAGGTCTCACATCCTAAGGCCGCTGTAAAAACAGTTTGAAACGTCCGTAAATTATAGAACTCTACTCTCCTTTAGTTGTCCAGCCCGTGTCTGACATATCCTTATGTCTCTCGAGAGTGTGGCTACGTTGTTAACGCTCTCAAGACCCCTTTCTAAAACGGAATAAAGTGAAAAGACCCTTTCCAATAATATCGTTTCCCCAAAATCGAGAACACACTTCTAATAGTGTGCCGATAACTCCTATAGTTGTCTAAAAACTCATTGGAGATATAAGGTTTTAATGTAGTTAAACTCCCAAATTACTTAATCTTGAAAATTTTAATAGAAATATCAAAGCTTAATGATTTAATAGGTATTTAATCAATTCAACCTGACTTCATCAAACTATTAAACAACCTCATGCTTTCCTCTTGTACCTCCACGGATAATCTCAAAGCATCTTGGTGGAGTCCAAGTCTTCTAAGCGTTTCAGCTTCCTCTATTTTATATGACAAGCTTCCGGCGAGGTCGATTCGCCCTTTTCTAGCCAGAGCATGGATTGCCTGTCTAGCGAGATAAAGCATCTCATCAGTCGCTTCATACTTCATGTACGGTAGAGACTCAAGATACACTAGTTTTTCACTTAAGCTGGCGAAAGGTTGTCTATTGATGTTGACAAGCTTGCTACCGTTGAACCTTGCTTCAACAAGCGCGGTCTCAAAGTTGTATCGCGTTACAGGCATAATGCTCACCGGTCTGAAACCGACGAGGACGAGCCAACGACACATCTCTTGTAGAGCATATATACAGCCTTTCCCCGTTCCTCCTGCGACAGCTGCTACAGCTGCCGGCTTCCCGTTTTCACCGTAGTACCTCATCCTGTCGATGAAGTTCTTCGTTAAACCGTTTACAGATAGGAAGTAAACGGGAGCGACGAGAGCGAAGGCATCACAATCGTTAAACTTTCTCCTCAACTCGAGCGCATCGTCTTGTATGCTACACTCCATGAAACTCCAACAACCAGTTGTACCACAGGCACGGCATGCTTCAATCCTCTTTCCAGCAAGTAGAACAAGTTCTACATCTCCACCGGCAGACTTTACACCGTTAGCCAATTCCATGGAAATTTTATGGCATAATCCTTCCATCCGAGGTGAACCGGAGACTACTAAGACGTACACAAGCCCCAACGAAAAACCGCTTACATTGATATATAAACCTGAAGACAGCTCTACCTCAAGCTGAGAGGCAAATGTAGAATTCTCCAGTATCAGTTTAAAGTAACCTTCGAGGCTAGCTCCAGCTTAGTAAATTTCCTAAATGTTCTTGAACATATAGAAGGAACCTTGTAAAACTTCATAACCTAGCTTCCTGTAATACTCTCTCGTCCCTACAGCTGATATCACGAGCATTCTCTCTACCCCATACTCGTTTCTCGCAACATCTTCAGCTGCTTTAACAAGTCTTTTACCCAAGCCTATATGCTGCCACCATCCGCCTTCCTCTCCAACCGGTGTTTCAGGACCGTATACGTGCAACTCCCTGATAATAGCCGTGTGAGCGTCGACTTCCCACCTGTGAGCGTGCTGGCTAGGTACTCGAAGCCTCACAAAACCAAATAGAGCATCTCTGACAGGGTCTTCGTAGGATATGAACTCCTCAAACCCTTCGCTAGCTTCGTAGCTTCTCCTCATCAACTTAGCTTCCTCAAGGCGTGGCACTTCTCCAGTCCAGAGCGCGTATCTTCCTATCTCTCTACAACGTATGCACCTACACCTTAAGCCCTTCTTACTCATGTAAGACCATACTACTTCGCGAAGGTTTCCTACTGGAGGTCCAGCTGCAACCTCGGTTAAAGGTATGTCACGCTGAACTCTCATTATTCTAACCCAAGGCGGGGTAATCGACTTTATCTTAGCTATAAGGTCTAGTAGAGTATCCATATCGTAAGGCTTGTAGAGACCGTTCTTCCAAAGTTCAAATATCCCTGCCCCCGGCACTACGAGCGTAGGATATATCTTCACCATGTCAGGCTTGAAGCGCGGGTCCTCGTAGATCGTTTTAAAAGCTTCGAAGTCGATGTCAGGGTCTGAACCAGGTAAACCGAGCATTACGTGATACGCGATTTTATAGCCTGAATCCTTGAGCACGCGCGTAGCCTCAACAGTCTCGTCAACAGTATGCCCTCTACCCACCATAGTTAGGACATCATCGTGAACCGTTTGAACACCAAGCTCTACTCTCGTAGCGCCTAAGTGTAAAAACAAATCCACGTGCTTCTCCTTACACCAGTCCGGTCTAGTTTCCAGCGTCAACCCTACGCATCTTATAGCTGCAGTCTCATTCTTTTTCATCGCTTCCTCCAAGTAAACCCATCTACCTGGCTTATCCTCTGGAAACCTGTTTAAAGCCTCGAGGCTTTGAGCTACAACCCATTCCTGGTAGTCGAGAGGCATCGCTGGAAAAGTTCCACCCATTACGATAAGCTCAACCTTGCTAGGCTTATACCCCATGGCGACGTACTGTTTCAGCCTCAGCCGCACTTGCTCGTACGGGTGGTAGTTGACTCGTTCCGCCCTAGCGACAGCTGGAGACGTCTTAACGTAGCTTTGAGGAGTGCCTAACGAGGGGCCGCCGGGACAATATAAGCAGCGACCGTGTGGACAAGGGTATGGTTGCGTCATCACTGAGACAACAGTTACGCCCGATAGGGTACGCGTAGGTTTCTTAATGCCCTGGAACAAGCGTGAGCCTCTAGGTTTTCCCGGCATCAACTTCCACCAAGATGTTTCTTTTAATAAGTCTCTTACTGTAATCCCACCGGCTTATCCTGAAGCCTCTGTACCCTGCCGCGTTTAAGTCTTCCCTAAGCTCGCCGATCGAGTAGAGGTGATAGTACCTTAAACCTTTTCCAGCCCATTTTACGAAGACGTCTCTTGAACGGGCTAGAATAACTTTAGCTAAGTTTGAAGGAGTTGAACAACTCCAAAGGGTTACAAGGATGAAGCCCTTACAGACTCTTTTAAGCTCTTTGAATGCTTCAATCCTACGTTCCCTAGGGTAGACGTGGTGGATGACGGCAGCTGAAAGAGTTGAACTGAAACATTTGTCGCGGAAGGGTAAGGCTGTGACACTACCTAAAACGTGATGAACTTTAGAGTCGACGCGCCACTTGAAAGACCTTATCCAAGCCCGCTCTATCATTCCCACGCTAATGTCCAGGCATACGACTGTATCCAGCTTCTCTCGAGCTAGACTACAGGCTACGAATCCTGTGCCGCAGCCTGCGTCGAGAAACGGGTCTTCAACACGAGAGTCCACTAGCGTTAGCAACGCCTTATACCACCCGATCCTACCCCTATCGTACGTTTCAGCTATGACGTCGAAAGGGGTTTTTCACGTACTGGAGTTCGAAACTTGAAACGTTGCTACGCAAGCCTCTCTTCACAACGGTCTCATACACGGTTGAAATAAATGCTTACAGTTGAAGAGAGTAAACATTATAACACCAGTTCATTGTTGATTACCATGTTAACCTTCTACAATTCTCTTTTTCAGTTTCTCGTACTCTTCTCTAGTTATCACTCCTTCATCGAGTAACTTTTTCAGCTTAGCTAGCTCATCCGCTACGCTTGGTGCAACCCTCTGCTCAGCTATCTTTTCTAGAGATACAGCCATCCTCTGCTGTTGTAAAACTTCACGCCAAGCCGCTAACCTTTTCACTACGGTATCCTTTACGCTCTCTGGATCTCTCACATCGAGGAAAGAGTTGAGAGGAGTTCTCAACAGCTTAGGTCGAGCAGCTCCGAAACGTACGCCGCGTCCCACTTCAGTGTACGAGTAACCCACTTCAAGGCCGGTAAGGGTTGTAAACACTAAGCTTCCACAGTTAAAGGCCCGGGCTAATATGCCTTGTTGCACGTGCACATCGTGTATCCTATCTAACGTTATCTCCCTATGGTAACTGCCGAAAACCCATCTCCTAGTTATTAGAACACTATTCTCCGTCAAATAATACGTGTGTGCACTCTTCCAATAGTAGTAGAAAGCGAATAAAACTGGGATAACGGTAATGTAAGCGAGGAAAAACGACGGGGCAACAAACCACAAGGGCATCAAGATTAAAAGGAAAAACAGGAATACTAGAATGAACTTGACGACAGTCTTTTTCATGTATGGTTTCCCGCTCCAGAGAACCTGCCTACCCTCTTTCACACCCTTCCTTTAAACAACAAAATAGGTCTTTAAAACATTCCTCTTGACGGCCCCAAGATACCGTTAAAACAAAAAACTAAAACCGAGGGGGGTAAATGTACATGAATAAAGACCCATTAACTTGATAAACCTATTTTTCACTTAATAAACTTGAACTATTCATTCCAATTTTCAAGAATCTTTAAGCCTGGTGAATCCAAAGTATTTTCTAAGGTAATGTATCGAATCTAAAATATTATTATGATAAGTTTAAAGATTATCATGATTGTTTAAAATGCGGTAGTGGCAAAAAGGATAAATATCTGTGAATGAGGAAATATTTATGGCTACATGGGGTTCGGCTTTTTTAACTGCTTTTAAAATCCTATTATTTAGCTTTATTTGGGGAGTTCTTGGATTAATTCTCATAATCGCTGGTGCTGCTACTGTTGGAAGAACGCTCGGGGACCTATTCCAATCACTAGTTACAGGCTCGACACTCATCCCGGAGATAGATTTCGTGAGCATAGGTATAGGCTTACTACTTTTCCTTATCGGCTACCTAATTATCTTGCTTGGAACAGCAGCTTCCTTCCTGAAATACTCAGCAGAGTACTATGCTAGAGAGTTCCAGAGATCTACTCAGGCTCAAGCCCCTCCACCCTATTAGAAGAACTGCATGGATTAACAGTCTCCAGTTTGATTGCTAAATCTCTGCTTCAGTTACGTTTACAATCTTAAAAAGGAGAGACAGTATCAAAGGATGATTGAAATTATTTTATTAATGTTATAGGCGAGAGTCGGCGTATCTCGCCTCATCCTCTTTTCTTAATCTCTTTGCTTTTAGTCTTGGATGTTTGAGTTGTCAAATGTTCAGATACAAGGTTTTGGAGGAGGTCACAGTAGGAGCCGTTTATTATGGAATCTATTGGACCTTCACAAACAACCTTACCTAGGAACAGTAAAGCTCCGGAACTAGCTAGCCTCCTAGCTTGATCTGCGTCGTGTGTGACCAACATGATAGTGATTTCTCCAGAGAGCTCTTTGATTAGTTCCTCGATTTTAGCTGCGTTAAGGGGATCCAGGTTAGCGGTTGGCTCATCCATGAGGAGTAGGCTGGGCTTTATCGCGAGAGCTCTCGCTATGCAAAGCCTCTGCTGTTGTCCGCCACTAAGCTCTGATGCAGGTCTACTTAACCTATCCTTGACTTCATCCCATAACCCTGATTTCTCGAGAGCCCATCGAACCAGTTTGTCAAGCTCTTTGCCCTTAGCTTGCCCCCTGAGCTTTGGACCTATCGCGACGTTGTCGTAGATGCTTAAGTGTGGAAACGGGTTAGGGGTTTGAAACACCATACCAACTTTTGCTAACACTTCATCTGAAAGAGAGTTGCTGTTGTACACGTCGACCCCGAAAACTTCTACGTTACCTTCAACCTTTGCTCCGTCTCTCAGGAGGATGAGCTTGTTCACTGTCCGCAGGAGAGTGGATTTACCGCAGCCTGATGGACCTAGGATAGCGTACACCGAGCCTTTAGGCACGGTGATCGAGACGGTCTCCAAGGCTTTCTGCTGACCGTACCAGACGCTGAGGTTCCTTATCTTAACGGTTACATCCATCACAGCTTCACCTCACCGGAGAGCTTCCTAACAGCAAAAGCTAAGACCATTGAAAGCACTATAAGCTGGAGAACAGCGGCCCAAGCCAACCTTTTCCAGTTCTCGTATGGCGTCTGAGCGAAGAAGAAGATGAGCAGTGAGAGAGTGCTCGAGGGGCGGTCGAGTCCGTAGAATGCGTGGAAAGCCGCGCCGGCGGTGAAGAGCACTGGAGCGGTCTCACCTAGAGCCCTCATCGTGCCGAGAAGCACCGCTGTCGCTATGCCTCTAAGGTTCATCGGGACTATGATCCTCAACACTGTTTTCCATTTAGGCAATCCTAAGGAGAACGCAGCTTCTCGATAACTCATTGGGATCGCAGCAAGGCTCTCCCTTGTTTGCGCAGCTATGTAGGGTAGAGCGGTTATACAGAGGCTTAACGCTCCTGCAAGCGCGGAAGGTCTCCCCATCGGCAGGACGACTAGCACGAACACGACTAACCCTACGACTATGGATGGTATCTCGGCGATTAACTGTAAAGCCTCCCTTGCTATTTTCGAAAGCCACCAACTACTGTACTCGTTCATTAAGATCCCCGTCGGCACACCTATCGCGGCTCCTGCGAGCGAAGCTGTTAAAACCATGACGATCGTTCCTATCAGCGTTGGGCCGAAACCTCCGATCCCTCCGCCCGGCAAACCCGGTGACTCGATGAAGAGTCTCAACCCTTTCTCAGCCATCACAGGTAGACCTTCAACTAGCGCCACTAGTATCACGTGTGCTCCTACGAATAGTAAAGCTATAGATGCTATAGCTACGGCTGCAAAAGTTACCTTATCTACCATAGTTCTCCGAAGCCGCCAGCTGATCATAGTGATTCACCTTTCAGTCTCCTTGCGGTTACCCTAGCGAGCCACATGCCGAGGGATGTTGACACAGAGCTTCCAATCACCATTACGAGCGCTCCCGCGAGTAGCCTACTCTGAAGACCCGGGTAAAGGTAAGCGTTCCCGAACTGGCTGGCTATCAAGCTTGTGATCGTGTGAGCCGGTTGAAAAGGGCAGAGAGGTAGGTTTATCACGTTGCCCACAGTCATCGCGACTATAGTCGTCTCACCGATGGCTCTTCCGAAACTTAGTAAAGCTGATGCTATAATGCTTCCTTTAATCAAGCCTAGGATCACCCCCGCCCGTTCGAAACCCTTAGCACCGAGGCTGTGTAAAGCTTCCACGTAAGTGAAGGGTACTGCGCGGTAAGCTTCTAGAACCATCGCAGCGGAAAAGGGGGCTATCATTAGACCGACGACCACTCCTGCTGTGAAAACCGAGTAGCCTGTAGGCGACCCCATAGCACACAAGGACGCAAGCCCGCTCTGCCTAACGGCTGGAGCGAACACCGATAACCCCCACATACCGTATACTATGGTGGGTAAAGCCGCCATACTGAAAAGAGCCAAGCTGATGAAGTTGTTGAACCTTTTAGGCGCGTACTCATTCACGAAGACGGCTAAAGCTGTCGAGAGCGCTCCAGCTACAGTCATCGCTATCACGGCTGTAACTAGTGAACCTAAAAATGGCGCTAGCATCCCGTAAGTACCGTAAGTCTCCTCGCTGGGAGACCACTCTAACCTAAGGAGAAACCCTATACCGTCTTGAATCCACGTGTTAAGGGACTCATACACTAAGACAGCTAGAATTGAAGCTGAAACTATGATGAGGGCTATGGCAGCTGGCGAAAGCAGTATCTTCAGTGGATCCAGTTTCATGTACACACCCCGCTAGATGTCTATTGTACAGTATATATGCTCATTTTACTTAAACCAATAGTAATGTAAAAAATAATAAATGTAATATAAACTATATAATTTATGTATTAACCCCTAAAGTCCCTTAGTTGCGCGGCAACCTGCTGTCCGAGCTTCGCCCAACTCTCTGGTACAGGCACGTACCCGGCTACTATGTTCTCAGGTTTTTGACCATCCGTGAAGATGTAATCCAAGAACACCGCTATAGCCTTCCTTTTCTCCTGTGTATAGGCTGAAGGGTGTTTAATGAGTAGGTAGCTTGGTGAGACGATGGGATAAGCGTTCGGGTCTTGAGATTGAAGCAGTCTCTCAAGTATCTTCAATTCCACTAGGTTGGCGCTAGCGTCTTGAATTGTTATAGCTCCGGCTGCCGCCGCCTTAATCGTGTCAGCTGTTGGAAGAACGAACCTCCCGGCCCGGTTCCTCAAGGCCGCAACCCCCAAGCCTTTCGCGTAGGCTAACTCGACGTAACCTAACGAGTAAGGTGTAGTCCTTACGGCCTCAGCTACACCAGGGTTGCCCGGTGCACCAACCGCAAACCCTGCTTCAGAGAGTGGCCATTTAACAAGCTTCCCTGCACCGACTTTAGTTTTCCACTCCCCCGAAACTAGACTAAGGTAAGTTGTGAAGACTTCAGTCGTGCCGCTTGAGTCGCTCCTGTGTACGAAAGTTATCCTCGATCGCGGTAAGTTTACACCAGGATTCAGCTCCGCAATCCTAGGGTCGTTCCAGTACTCGATCTTGCCCAAGAGTATGTCCACCAACACCTCACCCGTCAACTTCAGGTTTACATCGCTTGGAATCTCAGGGATGTTGTATACGACTGCTACACCACCTAAGATCATCGGCAACTGGTATACCCCTCCGAACGCATTCTTAGCCTTCTCCCAGTCCGCTGTCTTAAGCGGGGGATCACTAGCCGCGAAATCGACTATCCCTTGGAGGAAATCGCTTTGACCTTTACCCGATCCACCGCCTGCGTACTCAGCTTGAACCCAGCTATGCTTGTTTCTGACTTGGACTATCCAAGCTTGTATCTGCTCCATCGGAAAAGTAGCCCCGCTACCGAGAAGTTGAACAGGGTTAGGAGGCGTTTCCATACTCAGGTAGAAGTAGAGCGCGGCAGCTGATGCAAGCGCTACGGCGGCTATCACAGCTATTATTTTCGGTTTTACCTTCATCACTAGAGCTATGCTACATACTCTATTTAGTTTTTATCGACAAACATATAGAAGTATAAAGATATGTTCATGTTTTATAAACACATTTAAGTTGTCTATAGCAACCTAAACGGCAATTTACTATATGAACCAACGCTTAATTCGGTGACCTACTCTATTTACACAGTTGAAGTTCATTTTTTAAAATAAATACGTATGAAAAACCGTTACAAGAGTACTGCCAAAGTTAAGGTTATCAAACCAAGCTAAAAAATAGATATTTTAACTTAATTGTAATTTTAGATTACCTGAACAGCTTACAAATTCTACTCAAAACTACTTCTCGCTTACGGTAGCTATAGACCACATAGCTTTAAATAAGTGTAAGCCTTCAAATTTTAGGAATGCCCACCGTCAAGAGCACTCTGAAGAGTAGAATCCTGGAGTTGTTGAAAAAAGATGAAGAGTTCAGGCTAGCCGTAGCCGGTCTCATAGGCCTCGATGAGATCCTTAAGGATATTAGAAACATACAGCAGGAGCTCGCTAAGCTGAGGGAAGATCTACTTAACGGCTTTAGGAGACACGACGAAACGTTAGCTAGACACGCTGAGGAAATATCGAGACTTTGGATTGAGATAGCTAAGCTTAGAGCTGAGATGATTGAAGGATTCAAACGCCACGACGAGATCCTATTGAAACACGGCGAAGAGATAGCTAAGCTCAAGGCGGACTTCTATAAAGGTTTCTCTTCGTTGAATAGGAAATTGGATGCGCTTGGATCTCGATGGGGTATAATGTCTGAGAACGCGTTTAGAGAAGGTCTAAGGAAGCTTCTTAAGGATCTTGACTTAAAAGTTGAAAGGTGGAGAGTTTACGATATTGAAGGACGGGTCTACGGTTATGCTAGCGAAGTAGAGCTTGACATAGCTATAAAGGATGGAAAACTCATTATAGTTGAGATCACTTCTCACGCTAAAGCTTCCGACATTTCGGAGTTCTATAGAAAGGCTGCTCTCTACGCGGAAAAAACTGGTAGAAAGCCTGATAGGCTTCTGGTTATTACACCCTACGCTGACGAGAAAGCTTTGAGAGCTGCTGAGCAACTAGGAATCGAAGTCTACACTAACGTTTAGGTAGACAGAACTCCCACAACTGAATATAAAATTTGAAACTTTCCAGGTTATCCTCGAGGCCTGTTCTTTGGTGCCATGAAAAGTAGACGATAAACATGAAATCCTGTTATTAGTTACTGCACCGTTAAACATTTGAAAGTCTTTGACTGGATACTTAAAGTTAAGGTGTTCAAAGAGGATTAGAGCTACCTTGAACTGTAGAAAAATAGAACTTAAACTTCTATATAAAAGTACACTAAACATTAATACCCTCTCAAAATTGAAAATACGTGGAGTGTACCCTCATAGCTTACTACTCCTGGTCCGGGAACACGCGCCAGCTAGCTCAAGCTGTACACCGTATCGTCGGAGGAAAATTGCTTGAGATTAAACCGGTAAACCCTTATCCAACCTCCTTCAATGAAACTCTCCGTCGAGCAAGAGAAGAAATTGACGCTGGCTACAAGCCTCCGTTAGAGACAAAGTTGGACTCTATTGAACCGTTTAAGGTCATTTTCATAGGGTCACCAAACTGGTGTGGAACGATTGCACCCCCTGTAGCGAGTTTCCTTTCCTCTTACAACTTTACCGGGAAAATTATAGCTCCCTTCTTCACCCATGGGCGGGGAGGGTTACAGAACATGCTCGGAGCAGTTAAAGAGCTCTGCCCCAACTCTATAGTGTTAGACCCCCTAGCTCTCCACAGGGAAAAACTTAGCTCGGCAGAAAACTCCGTCACCGAATGGTTGGAAAAGATTCAAATAAAAAGGTACCTTTAGCATAAAGTTTACAGGCGAATCGTATGGTTAAGGAAAAAGTTTCTCCATTTTTGCTACAGAACATAGACATGATAAAAACAAAGTAAAAAAATCTTACGGAGAATCTTAGTCTCTTCACCACCTAATAAATGACAATAGCTGAATCTCTACGATGCTTCGCACGTTTAAAAGATTCTCGAGTGAGCCCCTACTCCTACAAGTTCAATTATTGCGTGCTTATTATAAAATCCTTCGCTTTCTATTTCACACTTAAATATTAGACTTTTCTAATTATTATACTTATAGAGAAAACCAGAGGGGTGAGAAACCAATACTTTAGCTATAAGTAAGGTGGTCTCGTCAACTCCTTCGTCGACTCGATGAGCCAAACACCTAGTTCCTCAGCTTTCTCCACAGCCGAGGGAGGGGCAATCATACAGTAGAGCACTTTAACCACCTTCCCCTTGAAGTAGCTTGGCCACCTTTTCGAGGCTTCGTTAACACGTGATACAAGCTTCTCTACAACGTTAGACCCAACCCTCACTTTAGCTTCACCTACGACCGTCAAGCCATCTGTAACACAATAGATGTCGAACTCATATTCCTCATCAAGCCAAAGCCTCTGAGGTTTACAAACGATCCCACGTTGACCCAGCAAGTACTCCACCCACTCCCTAGCCTCATCCTCAAGCGAAACCATCACCCTATCCAACTGATCCTTCGTAGCCATCATATCCTCTAGACGCTTAACAGCCAACTGTAAATCATCCTTAGTAGCGAAAGCCTTCAAATCCTCCTTCGTAGCCATCATATCCTCTAGACGCTTAACAGCCAACTGTAAATCATCCTTAGTAGCTACCGCTTTTTCAAGGCGTTCAACGTCTTCCTTGGTAGCCACGCCCAGGGGGATTGCGAACACATCAGCAAGCTCAGAGGCTAGCATCGTTTTAGCCCTAGGATCAGAGAGTAGAAGGTTAACTAAGCGTTCAGCACCACCGTCTGAGAGGGCGGCTAGTATCAACTCCCTTAAAAACTCCTTCTCCTCCACGAGTAGATGCTTCAGCGCCAGCTTCAACTCTTCCATCAAACACCCAAGATGAAAACTATCTACAGCTAATAAAAGCTTTTCATCATACACTTCAAGAACTTTACCACTAAACGTTCATAACAACTTTTCGGCTCAAAACTAGAGCTTACGACCAAGGCTATGATGTTATTGCACCATGCAAGAAGTTGGAGGATGAGCTCATGGGGGTAAAGGGGGGTTTAGAATCGGCTCGGCTTCCTCTAAACTAGCTTTAAACACCTACGATAGAGTCAAAATAGACGAAGAAATTAGATAGTTGAATCATACACAGTTCCTTGGAGAAACTTAAGTAAGATTAAAGGAGCTCAATGTAAATAATAACTGCAATTAGCTACACCTTTTGAAAAGATGCTTCGTAGAACATGTTTCAGCGAAGTCGCATCGTCTCAGCTGTAAAGTATAAGTTAAGACGGCTCGGCTCTGGATACCCCTGACCTCTCCAAGTCGATTAAAGCTAGACAGGAGAGCCGATGAGTGTCTCTAAGGGTACGCTACCATTTCACCTTATCATCATAATAGTGTTCAACGAAGACGTAAAATCAAGATGTTGATAATACATACGTACGGAGTCTACACCTATAACCAGTCAAGCTGACTGTAAGGCTTACATCAAGTAATGCGGCTACAACGATTACAGTATAAAGCTCTATCTAAAAAGCCTACACGAAGTTTCGACACTTCCCTACGCTATCTTTCTGTAGAATTTAAAGCCGTTTAGAAATTTTTAGAGAGTGTCGTCCCCTTTCTCGGAACATCTCAGCTTCTAACGTATTGAAATCGTCTAAGTAGATCAAGTCTTTCATATAGAAAATCTAGAAAATTTACCACTACTTATATTTAAGGATCAAATCATTTGTTTGATAAAATTCTCAGACGTGTAATCTCCCTTAGCTCTACTACAAATCGAGAAAACGAAAGCATTTCAGTAACCCTTAGACAACCCTTCGGCTCTTCTTACTCTAAAACCATCAGCCCAGATAGTCTAGGTTTCACTCAGACTCTACTCAAATATTCCAAGAAGCTTATATTTTGGAAATCTTTCTCCACATAATGGGGGAAGTTGTAGAAATCGACAGTAACCGACGCAAGTATCTACCAAAAAGTGTGAGAAAAACTATCACGTGGAGACGCTTCACCCTACATGTTGACGGAGAACGGATCATCCTAACCCCACTTTAACCTGACACAGACAAGTATTACGGGGTAGCAAAACCGGCAGCCTACAGTTCTACAAGGGAGATTGAGGAGGCTATCGAACACGAGACGCGTAAAATTGTCCAAAAGGATCTACGTTGACGTAAACGTTCTCTACTATAACTTGACCGCCGACTCGGAGTACGGAGAAAAATCAAGGAAATAGCCTGAAGAATTCAGCAGTTTACTAGCTACTTCTGTGCTCACCGTCTGGCTCCTCTACGTTCTAACCCACATTGAAGAAATCGCGTCAATCTTAGAAAAAATCGGTGTAACTCTACTTCCTCTAGACTTCAGCTTGTTAAAGGAAGCTGAGAAACTAAAGAATCCAAGAGACTTTGAGGATCGAATTCACCTAGCTACAGTTAAGAGCCTCGGTGTAAAAACCATAATCTCAAAAGATGAGGACTTTGATGGGATACCCGGAATCACTCGAATATTCTAGAACTAAGCTTTTTGTTCCTATAAAATTAAATGTCTATAACGTCTCCGATAAGTTAAGGCGTGAAACGATAAAACTGTAAAAAGAGTTTATACCAGCTGGAGCCGCATCCTCACGATAGCTTAACTGTTACAGCCAGAGTGTCTAAAGTTTCGTGTGATCCATCACAAAGGATAAACTAGAAGATATGTTTCCATATTTTAATCTAGTTGAAAAGCATACTCGGTATTTTAACCTCTACTTCCTTCCCTTTACCTGCTGACTCATAGATAGCGTCCATGATAAACATCTCTATGACTATCTCACGTGGGTCGATAGGTGGGGGCCCTCCTCTTTTAACGGCTTCAATGAACGCTCTCATAGCTTCTCCATATACATCTACTTGAGGGAGTGTAAAAGTTGAAGTCGACATATAACCGAATTCATCTCTGTAAAGCTCAAAGGGCGAGAACTTTAACCCTCCTTTCGTACCAAGGAGGAAAGATGAACCTAGTGTGTTCGCGTGCATGGCCCAACTCTCCTTCAAGAGTATCGCAAGCCTCCCATCAAATTTTATAAAAGCTGCTACAAAATCTTCTACTTCAAACAAGCTTGGATCCCAAGACCAGACACCTTCTACAACAGCCTCCCTTTGAGGACCTATTGCAGATGCTGTAACCGCAGTCACGGTAACAGGCTTCGGGTGATCTAGCACATACATGAAGTTGTCGATAACATAACATCCTAGATCCAGGAGAACGCCCCCACCAGCCATATCTCTCGTAATGAATGAAGGTCTTCTCCCTCCCCAACCCGGGATGCCTCTCCGCCTACCCCCGAGAGTAGCTTCACCATAGTAGATCTCGCCTAAACTACCGGAACTTATAATACGCTTAGCCAGCTGAAGCTCAGGCGACCACCTAGTGTGAAAGCAGACCATCAATACCTTTCCAGACTCTTTTGCAGCCCTATACATCTCCATGGCTTCGCTGCCTGTAGAAGCCATAGGTTTAACCACGTTAACGTGTATACCCCTTTTCAAAGCTTCAATCGCTGGACCAGCGTGGACAGCGTGCGGCGTGCATACACTCACAGCATCAACTCTCACCTGGTCAAACATTTCTACATAGTCGGAGAAAACATTAGCTTTAGGTATCCCCCACCTTCCAGCGAAATCATAAGCTTTCTCGACTAGAGTATCAGCAACTGCGACGACCTCTACATCAGGATGCTCTCTATAATAGCGGGCATGCACCTCTCCCATCCCACCAGCGCCTACAATCCCTACTCGAATCTTTTGCACAGTAAAACCCGAAATAGGTCCTCAAAAAACTTTCCGAAAGGAAACAAACAATTCTCTTCAACTACTTAAGTCCACTTAAGATGTGGAAAAGTAAGCGTTTAGAATAATTGCTTAGCCTTCAATCGATAAATCTTTAACGTGCAGCCGACTTTAAAGTCACTTAACAAACTCTTGTCTTTAAAAAAAGGTACATTTTACAACGCTTGAAACCCTACGAGAACCTCATACTGCGAGAGAACAATAGTCAACAGAAACCTACTAGACCTAAAGATTTCACACATCGAGATCGCGGTAGCTTACATGCCGTGATGTAGAAACATAGTAGAGGGGCGGACTAGCGTTAGATAATATCATAACATGGGTACAAGTAACGTAACAAAGTTGTTAAGATCCTATATTTTAACCACAGCGATTGGTTGGCGAAAGCACGAACCTGACCTCACCGCTCACTGTCACACGCATCTTCGATAAGGGATCCCGGATAGCGATAAGCTGAGGGCGTTCCGTTCCCACGTAACTGACAATGTAGAGCCAGTATCTCTCACGAAGCCTCTTAGCCAGCTTATACTCAGCCTCAGTTAAAACCGCTTGCAGCATGGGTCCACTATGACCCTTAACCTCGATGAACCTTTCCTCGCGGGTCTTCGGATCCCTACTGTATATGTCATAATGCTCTCGTTGACTGACATCAATAGGTTCACGACCTCTACTCCTCTCATACTCCATAGCCAGCTTCATCGCCCCCTGCTCAACCCTGCGCCGGTCTTCCACGCTCATCTCCGCCCAAGAACAAGATGAGTCTTCTCTAGTGAAACGCACCACGGCTAAAAGCTTCGCCTCCCCCCTCTTGTACCTTCTAAGCAAACCCTTGTCATCACATGACCTAAGGGGCGAAAGGTTCGAACGGTATCTCTCATAATCCACAGTCAAGCGATCTATCAGCTCCACTGCGAACCGATCTAGAGAAAATAACATTCTATCGCTGTCATCTATCTTAAACTCGTCAACCTCGAGCGTCATTTGCTCCAGCGCCCGAGTCAACAAGCGGAGCAATTCAATCCCTCGAGTAAGACTACCCCTGTCATCGACTCCCACGACTTCGCTGTACACCTTCACCCCCTCCATGGTCAGAATGGGAACTTCGTAGATCCTAACCTCACGATCGTCGTCCCCTTTCGCTACGACAAATACGGGACGCTGCAAATCGTCCCCACCCTTGAGGCATCGCATTAGAGCGGCCAAGGCTGTCCACGTTCTTTTGAGCGGCACTATCGAACCGCCGAGGGACTTGACCACGTACTCCTCCCTATACTTTGAGACAAGGTCGGGTCTCTGCTCTGCCAGTGCTTTAACGAGGGCTTTAACCGCTTCCTCCGCCTCCACGACTGAGGAGAAGCCTAAGGCATTCCTCATGAACTCCTTAACCCGCCTTCCGTCAGGTCTAGCAGCCCTGCTGATCGTACCCATGGTTTCCTGCAGCTGCTGTATCGCAGCACACATTTTTTCCACAATTTCGTCAAGCCCCTGTCTACCTCGCTCAACATATTCGCGAATCAACCTAAACTCGGAGACTTTTGAGACTCTATCCTCCCTTTTAGCAGCCAGTACAGGTATTTGAGCGCGTTGCCCCATGTCTATGACTTGAGCACTTTCACCTACTGGCGGTTTATCAAGCCTCCCTAACGCCCTCCCCATAGCTATTAGCTTAACGTATAGGGTATCTAACACATCTTTATCGCTCTCCACACCTAAGAACATCGTGTAGACTGTGACATTCTTCTTCTGCCCCAGCCTCCAAACCCTTCCAATCCTCTGCTCCAGTTTGACTGGAGACCACGTCGGCTCGTAGTTCACGAGGACGTTAGCCACTTGAAGGTTCAAACCCTCGGACGCTACGTCCGTAGCCACAAGGACTCTACCACCGCTCCCCTCCAACCAACTCCTCACTTCAGTTAACTTATCCTCTACATTAGCTTCCACACCCGTCAACAACTGGACGCGCTCACACCCTAATTCATTGGCAAGAGCCTTTTTAACGTACTGAGCAGTGTCCCTAAACTCCGTAAAAACGAGAACCTTTTCCCCACTTTCGACGTGATGCTTAACGAGACGTAATGCAGCTGCTAACCTACTATCGACTTCCTTACACTTCCTAGCCAAGTCGATTAAAGTTCTTAACTCTTCAACATCCCTTTCACAAAGCAACGCAGAGCAGGCTTCTGCGAAACTTTCAACTATACTATCCGGATCCATACCTTCCTCGAAGTCCTCAAAGCCCCCGCTCAACAACAAACGAGCGACTCGTCCCCTCTCGGACAGACGCCTCGCAAAAGTTTCCGGTTCCCGCTCTCGATGAGCTAAAGCGTCAGACCTCTTAGATATAATTGCCTCCATGGTTCTGATAGCGGCGTATGGGCTTGAAGACGCTCTCTTGAAAATAAGGGCGTTGAGGAGACCAAGAGCTTTCGGCTCCATACCCGCTTCACCGTAGTAATCGAGAATCTTGGTCCTAAGGAAAGTAATTAAGCGGCTGTGAAACTCCCTTTCCAAGTCAGTTGCCGAGAAGACGATAGCTATAATTTTACAGTCCGGGAAAACTTTCCTACCCTCATACACGTCGTTAACATCCATCTTAGTCCGCCTGAAAATCAGAACCTCGGGCGAGTATCTGTAGAAGATGTCACTATTAAGGGCGTTGATATCACTCGCTAGGTAGGGGTCAAGCAAGCGCATCCTAGACAGGTAATCATGCGGATCCCCCCTGTGAGGCGTAGCCGACAGAAACAGTACGTTTCTTCTCTTATCAGACACAACATTTTCGACAAACTTGAAACGAAGGGTCGGCCTCCCGCCACCCGACCAACCAAGCCTGTGTGCCTCGTCCACGATCACCAAATCCCAATCGACTTTAGCTAAGAAGTCGGCGTAACGAGGCCTCTTAGCCAAGTCCAACGAAGTTACATAGATGTCATCGGGGAAGTTTTCCTGAACAATCGATTGGAAAGTTTTCCTCTCTATCTCTCGAGGACGTATCCCAAACCTTTCGAGTTCCAGCCTCCATTGCTTCACCAAGATTCTCGGGACTAAGATCAAAACCTTACTCACCATATCGAGGTTAATTAGCCTCTTCATAAGCAGGATTGCAGTGACCGTCTTACCCAGACCGATCTCGTCCGCAACGAAAACTCTCAGCGGCAAACGAAACATCGTTTTAGTTAGAAGCTCCACCTGGTGCAGGTGGGGCTCAATAGGCGGATTAGCTCCCGCCAAACCGACGTAAAAGACTGGGTTGTAGCGAGCATAAATTTCTAGAACTCTGCCTGCAAGCGCTACAGCCATGCTAGCGACCCCATAGCGACCAGCAGTAATACGCGACTACAAAAACTACTACATTCCCACGTGCGAACTTGTCTCATTGAATAACCACGTGCTTGTACTTGGACAACTCTCTTTTAACCTCCTCAGAGAGCTCTGCTTGCCTTTCTAGCTCAAGTTCCGCAGTGAACTCCCTTGGAGCGTAGATGCCCAACCCACTCATAAGTGTCCGAAAGATTTCCTTGAAGGTCTCCGGGTCGACGTTCTCAACACTTAGAGAAGCTTTCTGCTCACCCTGCTCAAGCCTTATGTACCCCCTCCTCAGTCGCAGAGGGCCTATCCTGGTACTCTCAGTCAAGCTTTCAAACTCCAGGAGATCTTTCACTTCGAAACCTCTAAGCAATTGAGTGGGTTGAACCTTAGCTCTGACGACGAGCGAGAACTCGCGCACAGCCGGACGCTCAAGCCCCGGCACAGAGACCGTCAACTTTCGCGTGTAGACGCCTTCCGCATCCGGAGCCTTCAACTTCCAAACAGCCCTGAGCGGCAGCTGACCATTCATGGGTTCTATTTCGCCGGAGTCAACGTTTAGCGTAACTGAGTCGGTTATACGGCCAACAGGCTCCAACTCAACTACCACCTCCCCCTCCTCCCCAGGAGTTAACTCCATCCTACTCGGAGAGAAATCGATTAAGATGGGGAACGTAAGCTTCTCTACCTTTTTCAACACCGTATAAACTCGAAGCATCTCCGCAGCCTCATTCGGTTGTAGATCGGCTAGTGGAACCTCGCGGTCCCCAACACGAAATACGTGGACGATCCTAACCTTGCCGTCAGGAGTCTCCTCCAAGAGAGGCTTCGAAAGTCTTTCGAGAAACCTTTCAGCAGCTACCCTCCAAGGTAGGACAAGGTCTGATTCGGACACCCCGTTTGGCGGCGTTTCACCCTCAGGTGCCGCTGGCAACTCCATTGCCGTCTTGTACACGCGAGCGCAGTAGATTTCATCACCCCTTTGAAGCCCGATCCGCAGTCTCTTAACCCCTTCGCTCAATGCTCTCAGTATCAGGTCGCTCTTTACGAAAGGCAGCCGAGAGTTAGTGGAGAAAAGGTCGATCAGATCCTTCACCAACTTCACACTCCCGCCCTCAGGAAGGTCTACGCCAACCTCTTTGAGTATGAAGTCCAACTCCTCGAAGTCTAATCGATCGATCTTTGCCTTTCCCACCTCGGGGCTCGCCAGAGACTCTTCAGCGATCCTAGCTAGGGAGGAGCCGCGTGATTGAACTTTCACCTCTATCACTTCATAGTCCTTTGGAAACGCGATGGTATCGAAAGTCGAGAGAATCTCATCTTCTAACTGAGACCTTATTCTCTTCTCGAAATCGCTCAACCTCCTCTTCTGAAGCTCCCTAGCATCCTCGTCATAATACAACTCCCTCAACTGCGCGCTTATCGTTCTACAAGCCTTCAACCTGCTGCACAGTCCCTGTAGCCGCTCGAGCCTTCTCTCGTCACTAGGATAGAGGACTGCTATGGAGTTCCTGTACACTCTACTGCCGCCCTCCCTCTCGAAGATCAGTCTCCTCAGCTCATCTCGGCTTAACCTTCTTGGGACGATGATGAGGTAATAGCCGGGTTCGTCGGGAGGAAGTTCCTTACCTCCAATTATGGAACAATCAAAGAGACGGGGCGCAGCCCCTTCCCTCTGCGCTCCTGGCGTAGACCTCTCTACAAGTTCTCTAACATGCTCCTCAAGCAGCGCGGTAGCCTCGATGAGGCTTACCCGCCTCGCCTCATCTTCGACTAATTCAACGACAGAACGCATAGGATTGAACCAGAACTGCCCATCCCTCTCCTGTAGATAGAGCAACAAGCCGCGAGCGGCCTCGAGTTCGTTTAACACATCTGCCGGCCTGACCCCAGCGTTTTTCGCGTAACCTTCCTCGTAAACCATGAAGACGACGTCCTCCCTGGTTGGGAAAGCTCTCTCTGGCTTTAGAACGTTGCCGTAAACGTATGTTCTTAGAAAGATGGAAAGAGCCACCTTGTAGAGTAGAGAATTCCTACGCGCCCTCTCCATAATATCCTTGTCGACCACTGGAGAGAATTCTTTCGAAGACTCCGTTATAAGAAGCCCCCTAAGTCTATCATAAGCTAAGTCCATATGCCACGGCATCACGAAGTCGGGATCCTCGCCGCCCTCCAGAATTTTACGCACCACGTACCTCGAGATCCTCAGAGCATCTCTCGTACGCTGGAGATCCGGGTTCCTCGTCACAATATCGTAGAGAGTATCCAAGAAACTCGGGTGGAAAGGCGCGCAAACGTCTAACCTCGACGCCTTATCCAGGGCAGCCGCACCGAAGACTTTCCGTTCACCTGAGTAGAGGCTCAGATACCTTATTTTAAGATCCTGTACCTGTTTGTCATCTATGGCCTCGAAGATCCTCTTCTTTAACACTTCTACGATTTCTTCCGTCCTCAACGGTATCTCATAACCCTGAGCCATTTTCCAGATGCCGTCACGTATCATTTTCGCTGCCGCCCGATACGCTTCCATGTACCTCTCCTCTCCCTCCCTCACCTCTAGCGGGAGCGTGATGACAAGCGCAACTCCACTCTCTTCGACAGCCTTAGCTAAACTTTCGATGAACGGGATGACGCTATTCCCGTACCTTCTAAGAGTCTCGTCCCCAGACTCCATAAACCTTGTAGCGTACTTCGCTATCTCATCCACCAATATTATCGCGCGCTGCTTATGCAGGACCCTCCTAAGAGCTTCGGTCGAGGGCGCTAAGACTCTCTCATCCTCCTCCCTTAGTTCTGCATACAGACCCAGTTGGTGAGCAAGCGAACCCCAGATGGTCTTAACCCGGTAGGATTTAACATCCAACGATCTTAGCGGATTCGGACAAAGCTCGTCCGACTCCCCGTCCAGAACCACGAGTCTGGGACTCGCTACACTGTAAAGTTGTGCAAGCTCTGGATCCAACCGCGCAAGCTCAGAGGGGCTTCTAACGGCGTGCATAACTGTCAACAACAGGTGCGTTTTACCTCCGCCGTACAAGGAGAAAAGTGGGAAAACTCGCCTCACACCTCTACCGAGTACAGCTTCTGCAACCTCCCTAAGCACCCGTCTAATCGACTCCGAAAAGTAGGTGGACGCAAAGAAGAGTCCAGGGTTACTGTACAGTTCAGGACCCTGCCCTAAATAAGCCTCAGCTAAAGATGGGGCTAGTCTAGCATCCAACTCCTCAGCGAAAAGGTCACGCCTCGGCTGCGCGTAAACCTTAAGCCCCACCGAACCACCCCTCTAAAGTCCCCTTACCAGTAGAATAGACGATGACACGTTTACAAAGCTCTCTCTCCGGGTCGTTGGCGGGAAGCAACCTCTCGCTAGCGAAAATCTCCGCCAGCCTCAAAGCTTCATCCACATGATGCACACCCAATGCCCGGAGTTCCTCGCAACGCGTTTTAAACTCTTTAACGCCTAGAGTCAAGGCGTAGTACTCGAGCAAGTGCAACGCATCAACCGAAGACCTCAACTCAGGCTTCGACGGATCCAAACCCCTGTTGTGCAACAACTCGATCATAGCTTCACGAGTATCTTCCGCTGGCTCAAGCAGGCGAAAGCCGCCGCGGCCCCTCATGGCGACGGCTGCCGCTATAAGCCCCTTATCGTCCAAACCCGTTCCAAATCCCAGCAAGTGCACCGTGCTCCGGTCCATCACCCTTACACCCGCTCTCTTAGGCAACAGCAGCTTTGCGAGAAGGTAGAAGAGCGCTTCAGGACTCCTAACCTCACCTCCTGACAAGCTTATACCAACCATGCGAGCAATCGCACGAGCTAACGCCCTAGCGACGGCAGGGTAAATCCTCTCCCTCACAAACTTGCCAAGGTCATCGACACCGACAACCTTCTCCTTCGAAGTGACAGGCGCTAACGCAGCGCTCAACGTACCCACGAAAAGGTCTACGCCCACGTGCCCAGCGTTCAACAGCTGGACAGCCCTCTCCTCAGCCGCAGCCAGAGCCTCCCTATACAAATCATCGGCGAGCGCACGGCCGGAGACACCGGGCCGCCAAACCAATACAATCGCCGTGTCCAGTGCAACCTTCCCCCTTGCCGTCACCCTCTGAGTAGATTCAGTTACAACGGGAAAGGCTGTCGATACCCTAAAACCAGCCCTCCAACCCGCGGAGACAAGCTCCTCCCACGCCTCAGGAGCAGTGTGAGCATAATACGTGATCAAGAGACCATCATCCGTTAGTCTTTCGCGCATCGCGATAAACGAACGGTAGAGCAAGTCGACGAAATAATGTCTCGCCTCCTTCTCATCAACCTTTCCACCCTTGAAAAATGATAAGCGTCCCGGGTTAAGCCCGACCTCCCGTAAAGCCAGCTCCTCCCACTGTGTCCTAACCTCCCTGTAGCCAGACCCCACTCTCCTAAAGAAGGCCTCGTGCAGGAACCTCGGCAACAGCCTCCCATCGCTTACATCGCTTAGCGCGCGCTTCAACCAAACGTAGTAAAAGTCACTCAGCTCCGTGTAAGGTACATCGTCCCTATAGGGAGGATCGGTTACTATCAAGTCGAAGAGTCCCTCGACCTTAATTAACGAAGTAGCATCGTCAAGAACAACCCTAGCTTGGCAAGAACTATCAGAAAGAGTACTAATGAGATAATTGAGCCCTTTGACGGTAATATGTAGAGAACGAGTAAAGGAACCTATAATGTTAGCGAACGGAAATTCTTCAACCCAGTTCCAAGTCATGGCGACGCCCCTAAAGGCCAACGCATGGGCAACGAATTTCCGCGTTGGTTCAGTAGAGGTAACAATGCAGTTATGTCTAACGTGATTCAGCAAGGATATTACTAAGTACGTAGTTACCACCTCTGCATACCTGAAAGAATCCTCCTTGCTCCATCCTTGCTCGAGCTTCTCCTTCTCCACATTCTTTCCGACTTCACGTATAAGTTTTACCAACTTCGACAGAACTAGAAGCTGTCTAGGGTTGAATAATTTGTAAAATTTATTAAAGCCGTAGGATATTACCCACCTTCTACTCTCGTAATATGGTATAGCTTCTTTTGGTATGTCTGGTTTGACTGTAGCTTGTTTAAGCTTCTCCAGCGATCTCCAGAGCCTTTTTATGTCTTCTGACGAAGCAGGCTCGAATGTTAGATTTCTGCCGGACTTTTGTGTCTTGACTTTGACGAGAAGTGTAGGTCTTGCTTTGCTCTCGAGGAGAGCACTCAGCTCGATGTTCTCCTCGAGGTATGTTTCAAGGTTCTTGTTCCACTCTTTTAGCGCATGCTTTACGTACCACTCGCTCTCTTCCCTAGTCTTCTTGACGCTATGCAGGCCGGTTTTGGGGGATATGTAGCGGATGATGTTCCCACAGTGTAAACAAACTGCGGATTCGTGCTTAGCATAAATGTTTGTTTTTCTTATATTGTATCTTTTTCCGCTTACTTCAAGGTATCCGCTTCGAAGGTTAATCTTTGCTCTCAGCTCTTTCGCGCCAAAAGATTCGTTCAGGTCTATGACTTTAATACCGTTAGCCCAATCCATCCACGCGAGCCGCTTAAAGTTCCCGCTCTTCTCTTCCTCTCCGCTTTCCTCCTCATCACTATCTTTCTTGACCTTGGCTAACCACCAGTTGCCGATGAGCGGAGTGTACTTGCCACAGTGAGGACACTTGATCTCCCAGGTCCCTATGTAAGCCGCTACGTCGGGGTCATATAATTCCTTAATATCAGGATCCTCCAAGAGACTTTCGACTATCCAGCTTCCCCAGCGTTCTATTTCCTCCAAGAGCTGATGCGTCAAGCCCTTCTCTGCAACCCACTTTGGATACTCGAGGACTGCTTTGAGGAAGATGTACGCGGTGGGTAGAAGTTCCACGGCTACGACTTCGTTGAAGCCTAGCCTTACCGCCTCGAGCGGTATCGAGCCGAAGCCGGCGAAGGGGTCGAGCACCCTAATCCTCTTAATTCGTTCTCCCCATTCAGAGGGGGTGGAAGGGTTCTCACGATGCGGGACGTTTTCTACGACGCCTTTCAAGTTTACTCGGGCTCTTAGAACTTGACGGATGAACTTTTCAGGGTTTATGTTTGCAGGTAGCGTTGCAGCAGCTAGTGCGGCCCTAGCGGTAACAAGGGGTTTCCTTGTCCACCAGAATACCATATTCCAATACTCGGGTCCACTGCGACCCTTCTTTTCTTTTTCAGCAGCTTGGTTAACAACTTCAACTGGGAAGTTGGTGCTTTCAATAAAACGTAAGTCCTGTGCGACATGCGCCACGCTATTATTTAATCATCATACATATATAATGCTTTACTTATGTCTTTATTGTTGATAAGAGACGTTAACTCTAACTCGAGTTGAAAAATGTACCTAACTCCCCTCTTTTTCGGGTATTTGTCACAGCTGGGTTCTTAAAGATGCTTAAGGGGCAGCATAAAGGATCTTGGCGGGATACAGGTACGTTGAACTCTTCTACTTGTTATGGCAAAAACATGTAGCTGGATTCTAGGCGTTTCCTAAGGCTTTGTGAGTTACCGATGTTTTTATTCGTGATAAGGGTGTAGAGATTGTCGCTCGCGCGCTCTCAGCTTATTCTCTTTTCGATACGCTCTTCAGGACTCTCCTCTATATGCCTTCTCGTCGTGGTGTGATAGAATTCAACTATAGACTAATAGGCTGATATTTGATCACTTTCTCATTAAACCTAGTTTCATTTTGTGCCGTTCAAGGTAAACACTCTTAAAATGTTATAGTTTAAAACTTTAACCTATTTTTCTGAAAAGCATGAATATTGTTTTAACACAAGTATTGGTTCAATAACTATTTTTCAGTACTTAAACGCTAAGGGGTTAGAAGTATTACCTTAGTTTTAAGGTTTGGTACTCAAATCATAAGAGGTTTCCTTAGTAACCTAGATCGTTTGAGCTACGTCGTCCAAAAGGCTTAGTTTACATTTACTGTATCTGATAAGCCTGAGTTAAGGTTTTAATTGCTCTACGTTCTTTTCTAGAGAAGTTGTGTCGTTAGGTTATGGTGGGTTGGATTGAAGGTTTTAGTTATAAGCGACTTGCATTATGAGAAGAAGGTTTACAAGGGTGTTGACGAGAGTTTGGCGTGGGTTTGGCTTCTAAGTGTTGTAGACTTTCACAAGCCTGAATACCTTTTATCGTGTGGCGACTGGGGTTCAGCTGTGAGCTTAAGTGAGTTCGGTGAGTTAACTGATAGAACTGTAGTGTTGACGATTTATGGAAACCACGAGAATATGCCCGTTCTCGAGGCTGTGTACAACGTTAGATGGGGAGAACCTTTTCCCGTACTCGTGAGGGAGGGGGTGGTTTACGACGTCGGGGGGCTTAAAGTCGCTGGTTTAAACGGGATCATCAGTGAAACCGGTATGCCTAAGAAGGGTGTACCGAGGAGGAGGCCTGAAGAGTTCTTATCCGCCGCTAGGATGTTGATGCACGTTAAAGTAGACGTACTGTTGATGCACGAGACACCCTACTTGCCGAACGTGTTTGGAATGGCTGAGACTGTGGGCTCTACGACTGCTTTGAGAGTTGTAAAAGCAGTCAAGCCTGAGATTGTAGTTAACGGTCACATGCACAGGGGAGGCTATAGAACGTTTACATTCCCCTTTGGGACTAGGTACATCTATATTGATTCTTCTCAGAAGGAGAAACACTACCTGCTGCTTGAGGATGACGTGATCAGCATCTGGAGGGATCTAACTTTTATAGATGAAATCACCTTAGATGACTGAAAGGTATCGTGTTCAAAGAAGTTGAAACCATTTGGCTAGAGTGAAGCCGACGAGATTAGGCCGTATCCTCGACTACTGTGACTGCTACCCCGGAGTAGCATCTCTTGTAGGCGGCAAACTCGATCCTTTA
The DNA here is from genome assembly GCA_025057995.1 of Thermofilaceae archaeon. GTDB lineage: Archaea > Thermoproteota > Thermoprotei > Thermofilales > Thermofilaceae > JANXEW01. The sequence goes on from JANXEW010000008.1 coordinate 30,499, forward strand.
ACCCTCTCTACTGTCTCCTGTTTGAACAAGCTTTCAAGCACCCTGCTTCCACTCAGTTTCTGGGATAACCTTTTTAACATGCTTTAAGCGAGCTCCAGTGTGAAGGTAGACCCTTTCGAAGCTCTCGATTTGCTGCCTCAACCTTTAGTAATCGTTACAGCTGGTGAACCTGATAAGCCTGGCGCGAGAGGAGGTATGACCGCAGCCTGGGTTTCTAGGGTTTCATGGGATCCTCCCATGCTCGTCGTCGCGATGACTCCCGCCCGTTACACGCTTCAATTGATTAAGGAGAAAGGTTGTTTCGCCGTAAACGTAGTCGGTAAGAGTTTGGAGAAGGAGGCGTACGGGGTCTTTGGATCGGTTTCAGGTAGAGAAGTAGACAAGTTCGAGAAGAGTGGGGTTAAAGTGGTTAAAGCTGAGTGTATTACAGCGCCCGTGTTAGCTGAAGCTGTAGTAGCGCTAGAGTGTAGGCTTGAGAAACTAGTTGAAGCTGGCGACCACGTGCTAGTGGTCGGCCGCGTAGTCTGTGCGCAAAAGTTGAAAGACGAGAAGCCGCTGGTCTTCCTACAGTTCCGTTCGGCAGAACTGAAGTAGCCCCCTTTCCTAGTTCGGTTTCTGATAAATTATTTAAGATTGATAACACTATACTACTGTATGACTTCGGTAGACAGGTACGATTACGTTATCGTAGGCGGAGGACCCGCTGGGATGACGGCGGCTTCTCGCGTTAAAAGGTTGAAGCCTTCGGCTAGGGTAGCTGTCTTTGAGCGGAGTAGTTACGTCAGCTACGCCCCTTGCGGAACACCATACTATATCGGCGGCCTAGTCGACAGTTTAGACAAACTTGTCCACTACACTGTCGAAGAGTTTAGGAGGCGGGGTATCGACGTCTTCACTAGAGTCGAGGTTGTCGACGCGGGTAACGGCTTCGTCGAAGTCCGTTCAAAGGATGGGGAGCGGAAGGTTGAATGGGGCAAGATCATCGTAGCGACTGGAGCCCGTCCACGCCTGCCTCCTATAAAAGGTTTAGATCTAGAAGGGGTGTTTACGTTGAGGACTTTAGAGGATGCTGAAAGGGTTAAAGATCAAGTTGAAAAAGCTCAACGTGTCGCTGTCATAGGCGGAGGCTACATAGGTCTCGAGCTGGCTGAAAACCTTCGAAGGTTAGGTAAACACGTGTTGCTGTTCGAAATCCTCCCTCACGTTATGCCAAACCTGGATACAGACGTTGCAGCTATCGTCGAGGAAGAGCTTCTGGGGAATGGGGTTGAACTCCACTTGGCGGAGGGGGTTGACGAGATAATGGGTGGGGAGAGGGTTGAAGAGGTTGCCACGAGCGAGGGGGTATACGAAGCTGACCTCGTGCTCGTTGCGACAGGCGTTAAACCTGAGACCCAACTTCCCGAGAAGTTGGGCGTAAAGCTTGGCGCTTCTGGAGCTGTAGCCGTTAACAAACGTATGGAAACTGGGGTGGAAGGCGTTTACGCCGCAGGCGACGTAGCTGAAGCCATCAACTTGGTTACCGGTAAGCCTGACTGGTTCCCTCTAGCACCTGTTGCGAACAAGATGGGTTACGTTGCAGGCGTCAACGCGGCTGGAGGATACGTAGAGTTTCCCGGGGCCGTCGGTACCGCTGTCACGAAAGTTTTCGACCTTGAGGTGGGGAGGACGGGTTTAACGGAGGAGCGTGCAGTTAGAGAGGGCTTCGACCCCGTCTCCGTGAGGGTGAAAGCTGGAACGCGGTCCTCTTACTACCCTGGCGCAACTGAAGTGACGGTTAAGCTCGTCGCAGATAGGAGGACCGGACGACTGCTTGGCGGGCAATTTGTCGGGAGGGAGGGCGTTTTAGCGCGGGTAAACACTCTCGCAGCGCTGCTGTCGAAGGGTGCGACGGTGGAGGACCTCTTCTACACTGACTTGGGTTACGCGCCGCCGTTCGCCCCCGTCTGGGACCCGTTGATCGTAGCCTCTCGCGTCCTCCTCCGTGAGCTGAAAGGCGTAGAGTAGATTCTCGTTGAGGTTTAAGGTCAACCGCCGTATCTATCTACTTTGAAGTAGTCGGGCGGAGGCTCATAGGTGTAAAGTTTATCTTGGCTTACGCCTATCATGTCAGCTAAACTTCTACTCCGCAAAGCTACTCTAAGTATGTTGTAAGCGCTCCTTTGAAGCTGGCCTAAGGTGAGGGAACCGTTATTCAACGCTTCCTTCACTTGCTTCACTACGACTTCGTAAGCGGTCCACGGCGCCCACGATACGTATTCCGTGTAGGGCATGAGCGCGTCGTTTCCCGCCGTGTAAGCTACGTAGTTGTAGCTTCTAGACCACCAGTCTGTCATGACAAGCCCGTCGAACCCCCACTCGCCCCTCAGAACCCCCATGCACAAGTTGAAGTAGTTCCCCGAGTAGAATCCGTTCACCTTGTTGTACGAAGTCATTATAGCCCAAGGTTTAGCCGTCTTAACGGCTATCTCGAAAGCCTTCAAGTATATCTCCCTCAAAGCCCTCTCGGAGGCTATAGAGTCCGAAACCCACCTGTATGCTTCCTGATCGTTCGCTACAAAATGCTTCGGCGTCGCCCCTACGCCTTGCACGCCTTGTAGACCCTTCACGGCTACAGCAGCCATAACTCCAGCCAGTAGAGGGTCTTCAGAGTAGTATTCCGCGTTCCTGCCGCAGAGAGGGTTACGGTGAATGTTTAAACCGGGCGCCAGCCAGATGGAGATACCTGCCCACAAGAGCTCTCGACCTATGTGTCTACCCACCTCGTACTCTAGTTCAACGTTCCACGTGGCAGCCCTCGTGGAAGCTCCAGGAAAAGCGGTGCCGTGTAGATCTCCTGGAAGGTAGAGCTTAGCCCCGTTGGGGCCGTCTGTTTGCCTCAGCTCAGGGATACGACGGTCGGAGAGGTATGGGGCCTTGCTCCCTCTCAACCCGATAGTCACATCCACTAACTCTTCTACGCTCATCTGACCGACGAGCTCCTCCAGCGTGTAGACTCCGTTTACGACGTCTTCTAACGTTATCTCCTCTGCTTCAAACGTCTTGAACTCGGTGGGATAATATTCTGGACATGTTCTCACGACAGTTTCAAACGATTCCAAGCTGGTGGAGAATGACGGCGCGCGCTCCATGTCCTCAAGCTCGCCCGGATAGGTCCACGGCACGACTTCAGGAGTCCTACGTAAGATCTCCACCCCCAACTCCCGCGCCCTCTTGTAGAAGTAGTCCGCCCCCAGGTTGACTGCTACTTTCTCGAGAAAGACGGTGTTCGGCACGACTACTTTAGCTACAACTCTAGCGTTTCTCGAAGAGTTACCTACCTTCACGGCGTACACCCCTTCCTCAAGTACCCACGCTCTAGCCTCCTCGTCGAAAGACGCTGCAGAAGCGATGTCGAAAGTGATCTTCACCGTTTCAGATTGACCTGGGTTGAGGAGCCCGGTCTTAGCGAAAGCCACGAGCCTTTGATGCTCCTTCTCAAGCTTGCCTTGTGGAAGGGTGGTGTACACTTGGACTACCTCCTTCCCGGGGAAGCCACCCGTGTTAGAGACTCTAACGGTAACTTCTACTTTCGAACCTTTAACTTCAACTTGTATCACGTTGATATCAAACTTCGTGTAGGAGAGACCGAAGCCGAACGGGTATAGGGGTTCGACGTTGAAAGTGTCGAAGTACTTGTACCCAACGTAAATGTTCTCACAGTACACTACGTCTACGGTACCCCAGCACCTTGAAGACGGGTAGTCCTCCCAACGTTTAGCCCACGTGAAGGGGAGTTTACCGGAGGGCGTAGCCTTTCCCATCAAGATGTTAGCTACCGCATAAGCGCCGACTTCTCCAGGGTACCCGACCCAAAGGATTGCGTCGACGTCGTCGACTACAGGAGTTACTCCTACGGCGTGAGGAGTGTTTAGGATCAAAACTATTCTATCGAAATATTTAGCTACAGTTTTAATAAGTTTAAGCTCGTCCTCCTCCAACTCGTAACCTCTAAAGTAGTATGGACCGGTGAGTTGAGTCGTATAATAGTAGAACCACCAGCCGGCGCTGAACCAACCTCCGTTCCGTGGAAGGTCGAAATCTTCGCTCGAGTACCTGCTCAGAACGATTAAGGCGACATCGTTCCTTCGAGCAAACTCTTCTACATCTTCTTCGACGAAGGGGTACTCTCTAGTCTTAGGCGGTAGTGTCGTAGCGCTGTAGGCTTGGGAAACCTCTTCATCGATCTTGAAACCGTACTCTATAAGAGCTTCTAAAAGTGTTACGACCCTAGGGGGGTTTAAGGGTACATACGATGAACCTCCTTCATGGTACCACCATGTTAAGTTCTGCCCGGTCCCGAAGACGGCGATACTATACTGAGGATTTAGGGGGAGGACGCCATCGTTCTTGAGGAGGACTACCCCTTCTTCAGCGACCTTCAAGGCTAACTCCCTCCCTTGGACGATCAGGTTTGGGAGCTTTAGCTCCTCCCTCTTCACTTGAGGCGGCGTCGGGCTTCGCACGGAGATTAAAACTAGGACGGTAGCGAGAACTATAACCAACGTAGCGGCTAGAAGAGTTTTTCTAACCATGAGTATACAGCTTCGGGAACCATATATTTAACTGTCGACTCTCAACAGGGAAGAGCTTAAAAGCACGATAGTCTAGAAGAGGTAATCTCTACAGCTAACGTGGTTATAAATGATGGATGATGACTGAACTCCCGACAGAACGGTGATAGAGTTTCTGGTCGCTGATCCCATTCCGTTGACACCTTTTGGGACCCGAAGAAGTTTAGGAAGCCTCGACCCTAGGCTAGAGTTCTGTTGTATTTGTTCTTGAGCCTCTAACCTTTTCCAGGCTTCGACAGATCTTAGGACTTCGCGACCAACAGATTAAGCTGTAAGTAGACTAGACGAGAAGCCACCTCTCCCAGCAAGTCGTCAAACAACCCTGAAAGCTTAAACTCTTATGTACCGTCCATTTTTCAAGCTAATGGATACCTTTATTCACTACGCAGATAAAGTAACATGATTATGGAACTTTAGTCCACAGGTTCACCTGGTTTGTAGACTGCTTGAACTTCTTTCAAAGCTTCTTCAATACACTCGCAGCTGGGTCGACCATATCTTTCTCTGAACACATTGCTATCATGGAGTCCGATATGGTAGACTGTGATCCGCTTTGACACCGTCCAAAGCTTCTTAAAATCCTCGTCGCGTGTGAGTAGAACAGTATTATGTTTCTCGGCAGACGCCCAGATTATTAGGTCCCGGTGCCGTCTCCCCAGGAAGGGTCTCTTAACCGATAAAAGATGCCGGCCGCCCTGCTAAGTATCTCGGGATTCCAACTATCTATTATTTTGCAGTTAAATATTTCAAACTCTTCTCTTATGTATTTTAAACTTCTCACGATAACACTGAGCTTATCCTTGTTCGTCAAGTGATGAACGATTATCAGCCTAGATAGGGCTCGACGACATTCAACATCGACTATGAGTTCTGGAAGCAATATCTCACACCTTTCATCGTATGAGAGCTGGAGCAACTTTTCAACTAGCTTAAATGGTAAGCTGCCCTCATTTGAGATAAGGTCGCTGGATAGGTAATCGACAAGAAGGTTAGAGTCTAGTATCACCCGGCAGTTCAAGCAGTCACCCCTTTCTAAATGCTTCACGGAAGTTGCACTCTGCCAAAAGTTCCCGGACTACTGACACCCCTACGTCTAGGTGGTATGACGCCGCCAACGCTCTAGCCCACTTCCCCGGTTCCCTCTAAGGTTCAACGCTCGGCTTTTCGCTAAGCTCAGAGGCGTACGCCGTTAACGCTAAAGCTTCCTCGTCTCAACCGCTCAAAAATCTTGCTAATGCTGCAGTTTATTCACATAGTTTCTCTTTGCACAGGAGTTGGTGGAAGTATCTCGTGCTATATTAGGGAATGGATACCTTAGTTGTAGGCTTGAGCTTCAAAGTTACACGTTTTTTCGTTCTCTAGCGGTTGAAACTGGCGTGTATTCTCCGTTCGCTTGACCAGTTTCGTCTTTTGCCGTTATACCCTTTGAATATTCTTTTACAAGATTCGGCCTTTATTTAAGAAACTTTAATTCTTTGAGGGCTTGAACTCGGTTACTTAAATTATATTCTATAATTTTGATAAAACCTTTTTCTGCAAATTAATTCTCTTTTTCCGATAATTTAATCTCTTAAAAACAATAAGTTTTTAACTGAAGTCGCGGAGCCCCCGGCTAAGGCGACTCAAAATGCAGTCGCTAAAGCGGAGTCTAGGTCTAAGTTACGCTACCCTCTTCTGCATAGGGTTGATTCTAGGCGCTGGAAACTACGTACTCGTCGGAAGGACTATAGGTTTGGCGGGGGATGCGGGTTGGGTGAGCGCAGCTTTAGCGGGCGTGATAGCTGTCTCAGTAGCGTTCTCTTACGCGGAGCTAGTTAGCATGTCCCCCAACGATTCTGGCGTGTACAGGTACACTGTAGAAGCTTTCCCCCGCTTCAGGCTCCTAGCTTTTCTAGCTGGCTGGTTCCTCTTCTTTGGAGCTGTAGCGGGCGCGGCGACTGACGCTATAGGCTTCTCAAACCATGTCGCAGAACTTACAGGGAGGTACGATATAGTCGTACCCTTGTCCTTAGCTCTCTTGACGTTACTCTCTTTTCTCAACTGGTGGGGTATAGAGGAGACCGCCGTATTTGTTTCCGTTTTGACTCTACTCGAGCTCACAGGTCTAGGTCTAGTCGCCGCATTTGGCTTCCTTTGGCCGCAGCGAAACCCGTGTTACCTCTCTCTAAACCCGAACGTCAACCCCGTCGGGGCTGCTGTGACAGGGGCTGCAGTCCTATACTTTGCTTGCTCAGGTTTCGAGCTTCAACCTTCTCTCAGCGAAGAGACTCGGAATGCTGAGAAGGTTGTGCCTAAAGCGATGGTACTGGCAGTCTCCATAGTGGCGGCGGTTACATTAGCTGTAAGCCTCTCGATAGTCAGGTTGATGAGCTGGAGGGAATTGGGTGCGAGCAAGGTACCTCTTGTAGAAGCTGTAGCCAAGGTTTCGCCTCAAGCAGCTCGGCTCCTGATGTTCATCGCTCTATGTGCTACAGCGAACAGCGCGCTAGGCTACCTCGTAGCTTCTTCTAGGCTAGCCTACGGTCTAGCTCTCGAGGAGGCTGTTTGGCCGAAGCTTGGTTTAGTGTGCCGTTGGAGGCGGACACCGTACTTGAGCGTAGCCTTGTCGGGGTTTCTCGCTTCTGCTATCGTAGCGGTCAACGAGCTCTTACCAGCTTTAACTGGTTGGCACTTTAGGATTAACGGTTTCGAGTACCAGTTGATCGACTTGGTAGGTAAGACCGCTAGCCTCGCTATGTTGCTCGCATCGCTGCTCGTGAATTTCTCCCTTATAGCTTTAAGAGTTAAAGCGCCTAACCGGCTACGACCCTTTAAAGCGCCTTTGAACGTAGGCCCTCTACCCTTGCTTCCAGTCATCTCTAGCGCTATGATTATAGTTTTCATAGCTTACGGCTTCAGCGACCTAGTTGTCTGGCTTAGTACGTTAACGGTCACTTTGATAGGTTTAATGCTCTACAAGCGTCCGAAAGGCTCTTTCTAGTATAGTCACGTTCTACTCCAAGTGGTATAGTAACCTCTAGCCCCCTCGCCGCACAAGGCTGCTTTAAGCCGCTTGTCAGGAGCTCCATTTATTCGAGAGCTTGAGGTATAGACGGGAGCCAATTACGGATAGTGGTGCAACGCAAACTGGAAAGCTGAATCTAGACACTCAAACTCGGTTCCAACTTGTACAGCTGTCGAAGATATCTTCTGGTTTTGATTGACGCTACCGTCATACTAGTAAACTAGACTTGCTGTATGCTCCATACTTAAGCCACGCTAGCTTCATAGCCTCTACGTTTTCAGGCGGGAACTTCAAGCTGTGGCCTGGCGCTAAAACGATGCCTCCATCTCTACCGAGCTCTGCTACCGTCCTAACTTCTCTTTCGACGTCTTCGAGAGTCCCTAAGTCGAGAGTACGTGCGCTTACTCCTCCCCATAACGTCAACTTTTCCCCGTACTTCCTCTTTATACTGAGCCAGTCGTTACACTCTGCTTGAATGTTTACGATATCGACTCCCAACTCAACGAGGTGTGGGAGGAGCTCCTCTACGCGTCCATCACTGTGTTGGTAGACGAGGACGTCGTAGCGCTTAGCTGTCGCGTACAGCTTAGCCTGCCAAGGCATGATGAAATCCATCCACCATCTCTCAGTGAATAACAGGCGGTCGTTCATCCCCCAATCGTCGCCGTAAAGGATCATTTCTACCCCTACTTCTTCTACAAGTCTCTCCGTCAACCGTACTTTTACTTCAGCTATCCTTTCAATCAACCTTTTGACGGCATCCGGGTACTTGTAAGACCATACGAAAAGCTTCTCCATACCCACTAGCAACCAAGCTCTCTCAAACAAACCCCAACCGTTGTCGCCTGCCACCATAGTTTCCCTCCTGTCTACTTTTCTGACAGCTTCTACAGCTCGCGTCAAATCGACGCGTTCAGGCGATGGGAAACGGTAATCGTCGACGCTATCTGGGTTCTTTATCGGGTGGCCAGTGGGGAAGCTTCCAGACCTCTCGTCTCGAAGAGTCCATTCAACACCCCACGCGTCTTCACCCTCTAGGCAGTGTTCCTTCAAACCGTGGCTTACGACAATTACAGATTTATCGAACATCGGGCAAGGTAGCCAGTAGGGTCTATCGTGCGCTAAAGCCTTCAACAAGTTATCCTTAGGGTAGACCATGAATCCCACCAAGGCAACTAGTGAAAGGGTGGTTAATGCGTTTACCGTCGGCCAACTCTAGTTCAACTGAAACTGATACGGTAACGGGCACTGGAACTTAGGAGAGAAGGGCTTAATGGAGTGGTTAAAGTAAACGTTTAAGGTGGTGTCTTTTCACTTTCAAGACTCTCATCGCGGCTTTTAAAGTCCGTCCCTTCTCCCGGATCCTATGGTTGAAGGGAGGAATCCTGTGAAGCTCATCGGGGAGCTAGCCGAATCGTTGGCTGATCTCTACAGTTTGAGCGTTGAAGAGCTTAGGGAGAAGCTTCTAGAAGCCGTAGCAGAGACGGTGAAAGAGATTCTCTCTTGGAAACTGTTCAGCGATCTAGCTGAAGCCTTGGACGAGGTGGAGCGCTTGCCTGAAGGAGATGTTGACTCCGTCTTCAACTCTCTCAAGCTAGAGAAACAGGCTGAAGGGGTGATCGTAGTTGAGAAAGAGGGTTTCACGTACGCAAACAGGCTTATGAAGTTCGCCGCCAGGTACAGGTTGAGAAGCGAACTTCCTGACACAGCGTTACCTGTAGCGTTGCTAAGCTACTGGTACTACAAGCTAGGGATTGAAGCTGAACACGCCGAGTTCGCTGTAATCAGGGACGGGAAACTTTCATGGTACGGCTGGCCGGAGGAAGCGCTCGAAGAGCTTGTGAAACCGCTTATATCAGAGGTCTTCGGTGAAAGCGATAGCCCGACGCTGAAAAGCTAACCATAGAGTCTAGGGTGGAGAAAGTCTTATGGACAGCTCAAGCAACTGGGGGACCTTATCCGTCTTGTAGCACGAGGTTAAGCAACTGTTCAAAGCTTTTAACGTCTGAACCGAACCTGAGGACTGTGACTTCAGGGTACGCTCTCTTCACTTTTTCAACCATGTCCGGGTTATCGTCAACGAACACTACGTCAACCGGGCGTACCCCTTTATCCAGACCCCACTTCAACAGTTCTTCAAACATGAGATCCTTGTGCGGGTGAGGCTCAACTAACGTGATATCGAAGAAGTGAAGGATATCAAGCTCCTTTAACGCTTCAACCGCTTTACTGTACACGTTCCAGCTCACTACTGCTAAAGCTAAGCCCCGACTCTTTAGTTTTATGAGAGCTTCTCGAGCGCCTTCTCTAAGCCTTACTAGAACGCCCTTCGAGTCGATTATAGCGTCCCGTTCTAAACGTTGGAAGGGGGGTTCAGTAGACGAGATGTCCGAGTGATCCCATAATGTCTGATCTAAGTCTAACGCTACGAGCTTGTAGCGCGCCACACTCCTTCTCCGAGAGGTGGCTATAAATCAACGTTTTAAGAGTAAACCGTGAAACAAGCTGCGCGCATCCATTAATAAATAGGGCTTCAAGGGGCTTCGTGCTCAAGATCCTAGTTACAGGGTTCGAGCCCTTCGGGGGAGAAAGCGTAAACCCTAGTAGCCTAGCCGCTGAACAAGCTGCGAGGGTTTTATCTGAAAAACTCGGGACGAGCGTAGTTCACGCTATTTTACCGGTCTCCTTTAAGCGTACGAGAGAAGTGGTAAGGGAGCTGGTCGCCAAGGTTGAACCGGACATAGCCGTGGGCTTGGGTTTAAGCGGAGGAATTGCGCACGTTGCGGTTGAGAGAGTCGCCTTAAACTTCATAGACGCTAGATCGCCTGACAACGACGGCGTCACAATATACGATGAACCTATCGAGCCTGATGGACCTTTAGCCTACCTTTCGACGCTACCGGTGAAGCTGATCGTGAAAAGGCTGAGGGAACTGGGGATACCGGCGGCGGTCTCGTACTCTGCCGGAACCTTCTTATGCAACCTTGTCTTCTACGAGCTTCTACATCTTCGCGCCTTAACCGGGGTCCCGAAGAAAGCCGGCTTCTTACATATCCCTTACCTACCCTCTCAAGCTGTTAGCAAAAGGTCTTGGAGCGGTTACGCGCCAAGCATGCCGTTAGAATACGTCGTTAAAGCGGTTGCCACAGCAGTAGAGACGACTGTAGAGAGGATGGAACTCGGCGACGAGAAAATACCCCTTTAGCTTACCGACTTTGCCCGCTACGTCTTCAAGCTTGCTACAAGACTCGTTGAAGTTTTCCACTTTATAAGGCTGTAACCTTGTAATGGGGGAAAGGTTGAGTTGTAGTCCTGAAGCTGAGAGTTTGGAGATTGCTTATGCTAAAGGTGTTCCCTCCTGGGCGTTGGCTCCAGCTATTCTCGGCTGGAGGGTTTGGTTAAAGGTTTGCAACGGCTTTGAAGTCATGGGTTTGAACAACAGACGTACCGTAGCTGTCAAAGTAGCTGTAAACTGCGAGTCGAAGGGGGGGAAGTGTACGGCTACTCAAGCAGGGACTTTATCCCCTTTTATTGAACCTCTAACTTCCGTAAGCCCCCTGTTAGACGTAGAGGTTGGTGAACATCTAATTTTGAGAGTACCTATCGATAAGGCTATCGTCGAAATAGTTGTCCCAGTTGAAGAAGAAGATTTTCCTCTCGGTAGGCTGCCGGAAAGTAAGGCTAAAGCTTCTGCCCACGGCGTCTTCGAAGAGACGGTTGAGATGCTGAAGAAGTTGAAGGGCTCAGGCGGAGTCCGTATAAAGGTGAGAGCTACAGGCGACAAGCTTTCGGTTGAGCCTCCTAGGAAAGTCTTCAAAGTTGATGGGGGTGTTGAAGGGGTTTTGGAGGTGAAAGTATTTTTCGCAGACCTTTTGCAGGCTCTTCGCGTGTTCAAGGTTGCAGGTTTAAGTCCCCACGTTATCTGGCTGGGTGAGAATGTATTAGGAGTAGAGGCGGAGTGTAAAATAGCTAAAGTAGTAGCTCTGTTGGCTGGACAAATAGATTAAAAATACTCTTTACTTAAGCTTGTTTCCGTAAGTCTCCAAGTGTACGATCTCCTTCAAATCCTTCCTCGGTCGCGCTGGAGGCTGTTCGTCAGGGTACCCTACCGCGAACAAGGCGATCGGATAAAGGTGGCTTGGAGCGTTGATGATCTGGCGTACAGTGTCGGCTGCAGGTACCGTGTGAAGCCAAACGGCTCCCAACCCTAAACAGTGTAAAGCTAGCCAAAGGTACATGGCTGCTAGGGAACCGTCTATCATGTAGGAGTCTGGCGCCCTCTGAGAGTCCGCTAACACGACGATAGCTACGGGGGCTTCAGCAGCGTACTTAGCCCACGGGTGGATTTTAGAGAGCTTTTCACGCTGCTCCTTCTCACGTACTACTACGAAATCCCACGGTTGCCAGTTTCGAGCGCTTGGAGCCCGTCGCGCTATATCGAGGGCTTTTAAGATAAGGTCGAAAGGCACGTCTTCCGGTTTAAATTTCCGGATGCTCCTCCTAGTTAGGAGAGCGTTGATACACTCCCTGCTCTCCATGGGGGGTTGTAGACTAGAAGGTATACATACTTATCGGGTTATCAACCTTACTTAAACTCTTTCCCGAAAGCAGAGCTACTGAGTCCACTTTGTATGGGTATTATCGTAGCAAACGTTTCTCTGAAACTGTCTCGAGAGACTCAGGTTTACCTCGAGCTTCTTGGTTACGCGCTGGAAGGTTACTTTAAGCCTATAATCTTGTGTGATTAAATTATCTCATAAGCTGTATATTTTATTAGTGGCGACAAATAACCAATGTAATTTATTTATATGATATTTCCCTCTTTAATCTACTTGATGCAATCCTCCCCTCTCTGGAGTAGAGACGAGGAACGGAGGGTTGAGGAGTTCCTGAGCTTAACTGCAGCAGACTTTGCCGACTGTGTTGAAGCTGTTTCGGAGGAGGGGGAAGGGGTCACGCGCGTGAGAATCGTCTTCTACAAGAACCGTACCATAGTGGGGAGGGCGGAAGCCCTAGTTACGCGCGACGAAGGCGGGAACATATCGAGGGTAGACTTGGTAGCCCCTCTGGAAAGACAAGTTCCGGGCTGCAACCCTCTATCCGACCCGAAGAGAAGGGCTGAAGTGCTAGGCTGGCACTACTACAACAGTGAATCAGCTGTTGCGAAAAGACTCCTCGGCCTAGAAGTTCTATCCCTCCTTTCAGCTGATAAAGTTGAAGAATCCCGTAAGATATACAACATGTTCTTCCCAGAATGTCCGCTCACCATTCAACCTTACGGTTACTTCGACGGGGAGACGGGAGAATACGTTATTACGCGTCCAGACACTCCAACCCCCTGGATAAACTATATCGGTCAAGGAGGCTACGGGGGAATAATCTCTAACACGGGTGGAGGCTACTCGTTCGACCGAGATCCCCGCAACAGGCGCGTTACAAGGTACCGTTACAACGCGATTCCGGTAGATCAGCCTGGACACTACGTTTACATCAGGGACGAGGATACTGGAGAGTTCTGGAGCCCCACTTGGCAACCTGTAGGAAGGAGATTGGACTGGTACGAGTGTAGACACGGCCCCGGTTACACGAGGATCACCGGTCTATACAAGGGAGTTGAAGCCTCGATCCTATACTTTGTCCCCCCGAACCCGCCTCGAAGCGACTGCCCCGTCCAGTTGCACCTCCTAGAGTTGAAGAACAGGAGCGAGAACGTGAGAAGGTTGAGGATCTGGACGTATGAAGAGCTCTGCTACTGGGACGCGTTCATGGATTTAACAAACTTAGACTGGGCTCAACAGATAGTGTCCAGCTACGTTGTCGACGGAGTTATAGTCGCGGGCGTACAGTTTCGTACCACGCGCGTGTTCTTCGCCAGCAGCGAACCCCCCTGCGGTTACGATACCGACAGGGAAACCTTCGTAGGCCCTTGCGGCGACTTATCGAGACCTCAAGTGGTCGTCTACGGGAGGTCCGGTTACAGCTTAGCTGCTCGAGGCAACAACATAGCTTCGTTAAGCCATCTCGTCGAGCTCAAGCCTGGGGAATCGAAGACTATCGTCTACATCCTTGGGATTACGGACAACCCTAACCTCATTCCCGAGACCGTCGAATACTATAGGCGCGCGGAGAACGCGATGAAAGCCTTTGAGGACTTGAAGAGAAACTGGGAGAACTACTTGAGCAAGTTGAGGGTTGAGACCCCCGACGAAGAGTTGAACGCTATGATCAACTTCTGGAACGCTATACAGTGTAGAGCTAACCTCTACTGGTCGCGTTTCGCATCCCTCTACGACACAGGGTTAAGCAGGGGTTTCGGAACTAGGGACTCGGCTCAAGATACTCTAGGTACAGTACACGCTGAACCGGAGAGAGTAAAAGGGGTTCTCAAGATGCTCTGGCGCCTCCAGTTCAAAGACGGACACACTTGGCATCTCGTCTTCCCTCTCACTGGGGAGGGTGGTCCCGGGCACGCGGCTGAGATGCCTTGGAGACCCCAATGGTTTAGCGACGACCACTTGTGGCTCATCTACGCTACATGCAACTACATTCGCGAGACAGGAGACTTTGGATTCCTGGAGGAGAAGATCCCTTACCAGGACGGGGGAGAGGAGACCGTATGGGACCACGTTCTACGGGCTGTAGAGTTCACCCTGAGGAAACGCGGTTCGCACGGTTTACCTCTTCTCGGCTTCGCCGACTGGGACGATACGATGAACTTGGATCACGGTACTGAAACAGCTGAAAGCGTTTGGACAGCTATGCTGTTTTGTAGAGTTATGTTAGATCTAGCTGAACTCTCAGAGGCTAGAGGGGACCGCTTGAACGCTGAAAGGTTCAGGCAACTTTACAGGGAGATGGCAGACACTATCGACAAGGTAGCTTGGGACGGGGAGTGGTACGCTAGAGCCTTCGACGACAAGGGTAGACCTGTAGGAGTTAAAGGGGAGAAGTACCATTGGATAAGCTTGATCCCACAAGCTTGGGCGGCGATAGCTGAGGTCGGAGGCGAAGAAAGGGAGAGAAAAGCGCTCGAAAGCGCTGTCAAGCTACTGGGTACGCCTCTTGGATTAAGGTTGATGAGAGACCCCATCAACAGCAAGAAGAAGAGCCTCTACGAAGTCGATTACGATAGCCTCGACCGTTTCGGCGGTACAGCCACCTACCCTCCGGGTCTCAAGGAGAACGGGGGAATATTCAACCACGCTAGCACTTGGGCTATCATAGCTGCAGCCAAGCTAGGGTTCGCCGATCTCGCTTACAAGATCTACAGGCAGATGCTCCCTCTAAAAAGGAAAGACTCGGATACCATGAGGACTGAACCTTACGTTTACGCACAAAACATCGCCGCACCGGAGCATCCGCAATTCGGCCTAGCGAGGAACTCTTGGCTCACTGGGACAGCGTCATGGATGTACGTAGCTGTAACCCAGTGGATCTTAGGCGTTAAACCAACTTTCCACGGTCTACGAGTTGCCCCCTGTATACCGGAAAACTGGAACGGTTTTAAAGTAACTAGAGTCTTCCGCGGCGTTACCTATAACATATCGGTTAAACGCGTCGGAAAGGGGGATACCCTCCTGCTAAAGGTTAACGGGGAGCCCGTCCAAGGGGGTATCATACCGTTACCGCGAGACGGCGTTGAAAGCGTTGAAGTTGAAGTAGAACTCGGCAACCCATCTTAGAGTCGACTAGGAGAACTGCGTCAAAACGTTGAACTAAAGTAAACGTAAAGAATAAAAGTTTAATAAAAAAAGTTAATAGTTAGTATTCTTTGTTAATATCTCTTACCTGTAGCCTAGGGTCATCTGTTTTCTCTCTATAAGGTCTTTGTGTTCTCTTAAGAGGTTGAAGAGAGCTGTGCGTATAGCTTCACTCCTGTTGTTGAATACGCCGACTTCAACCAGTTCATCCAAAGCATCCAGCAAGGCGCGAGGGATGTGGAAGCTTACAATGTGTGTGCGAGCTTCGGATGACGACCCCCCACCATCGCTCGCTTTCTTAGGCATAAGGAAGCCATGGAGTCGACGTTTAATAGGGTTCTGCTTTAGAGGCTATTACAACCGTATGATGGATTCAAAATAACTTTTGCTACACCCCCTACAGCTTTACAGCGTAGAGAGTTTCTTTACGTTAATAAAGGCTCCAAGTTGAAGGGCTTGTAATAAATATGAGTACTCAACACGGTATTGTGGAAAAGATGCAAAGCCCAGTGAAGCTTAAGGCTGCGTTAAGAGAAGAAGTGTGGCGGAATCTTGACGCCCACAGAGTTGCCACGCCTAGACCCTGTCGTGGGAAGATACCCATCTTCGCTGGCTCAAGAGTTGCGACTATGAGAGTCTTGAAGAAGAGTTTCTTCATAGAAGCGGATACCGTCTATTCGACACTTGATGCGTCGCTTCAACCCATGAGAGAAGAGGTTTTGAGGCATCGTAAGAAACTTATCGTCATGCAACCTGGCTTCCGAGGCTTCCTCGTAATAGACGGCAGTACTCTACCCAAGGAGAAGATACGTGAAGCGGCTACGCCGAGGGGCTTGTCCCTTTACGCTGAACGAGTTGGAGTCCTAGAGGGGGTAGAGATTGACGTAGTGTCCTTAGGGAGCGTAGCGGTAGATAAGCAAGGCGGGAGGCTCGGTAGGGGTGACGGTCAACACGACCTTGAATACGCTGTCCTACGCGAGTTGGGCGTCATCAAGGATAAGACGCTGGTGCTGACAGTCGTCCACGATTTGCAAGTAGTTGAAAAGGTTCCGATGGAGCTTCACGACGTGCCCGTAGATTACATAGCTACTCCGAGCGCCCTACACACGATCGAGAAGGGTTACAGGAAGCCTAACGGAGTGATCTGGGACATCGTTGACTCCGCGATGGTCGACAGGCTTCCACTGCTCAAGTTGCTTGCAGGCTTAGGATGAGAGAGGGTTGAAGCATGCTCGCAGCTAGGCTCTACAGCGCTTTCAACCTCAAGGTTGAAGAGGTTGAACAACCTAGACTTCCTGAAGGATGGGCTTTGGTGAAAAGCGTTGCCGTAGGAGTTTGCGGCACTGATAAAGCGTTCTACTCTGGAACTTACCAACTTTTTAAATCTCCTATAGTGCTCGGCCACGAGGTTACGGGAGTCGTCGAAGAAGGCCCTAGCGATCTAGTAGGGGAGCTCGTGGTGTCAGAGATAAATTTCCCCTGCTGGAAGTGTAGCTTCTGCCGCTCAGGTCTTTACACGCACTGCTCGAGCAAGAAGACTCTAGGCATAGATTACGACGGGGGTTTAGCAGAGTACTTTGTAGCACCAGTTGAAGCTCTACACAAGGTAGGCGGTATAAACCCGGTAGACGCTGTAGAAGTCGAGCCTCTCGCAGCTGTGTTAAACGCTTTAACGATAGCTCCGCCCCCTCCCGGTTCCAAGGCCGCAGTAATAGGCAGCGGAAACGTTGCTATTCTGACCAGCCAAGTTTTAAAACTCGCCGGGGTTGATCACGTTGTAGTCGTAAGAGAGGATAGCCCTAAGGCTAAGTACTTTAACGCTCTCGGCGTAGGGACCGTTACTGTAGAAGAGCTTAAGGCGCGAACAGGTGGAAGGTTAGGCGATCAAGGTTTCGACGTAGTCTTCGAGTGCAGCGGCAACCCTTCAGCCATTGACTTGGCTATCGCGATCACGAGACCGAGGGGCGTCATCCACTTGAAGTCCACCCCCGGGTTGCCCTTTACAGTCGACTTGACGCGCGCCGTTGTAAAAGAGTTGAAGATAGTCGGATCTAGATGCGGGTCTTTCAAAGAGTTCAAAGTAGCTATAGAATTACTCGAGAAAGGAGTTGTAAAACCCGTGATAACGAGCGTTTTCGATGGGGTTGACAGCGTCGAGGAGGCTTTAAGAAGATCGTTCGATAGGAGCGAGGTTAAAGTAGTCGTAAGGTTGTAAACCCTCATCTCGTAAGCTTTCAAACATCAACTTCTTTCAATCCACCCTGTTCTCTTAAAGTCCTTTCAAGTAGCCTGTTACCGTTTCATGCGACGTGGTCGAGGGTTGGTTCAAGGTTGTTGATACAAGTTGAAACGTTAAGATAATTAAGGTGTTAAACTATTTTCTCTTGTGAGATTTTTGCAGCAAAAAGCCGTAATCATAACCGGTGCCAAAGGATCGGGAAAGTCAACTTTGATTAAAACGCTTTTCCCGGACCTCGACGTGGATTTTTCTGAAGTCGCCCCCTACAAGGCTTACGACCTGTCTGAGGAGCTTGTCGTAGCCGAAGTATGTTGTACACCTGAAACGTTGAACAAGTTGTTATTCAAAAGGTTCCCTTGGAAGCTTCACGCAGGCTTAATTCTCGTAGACGGTAGCAGGGACTTGCGCGTCGACGGTCGATCTGCAGCTTTGATATCTGACGCTCCCCTACGCGCGCTCGTATTGACGAAAGCTGAAGACGCGGTATCGAGTCGAGTAGAGGCTGCTAAAGCCCTCGCCACTAGGTTGAAGTTCGAGTACTTCTCGGTCTCATCTTTCCAAAATACAGGTATCAACGAGTTAAGGGAGTGGGTTCTGACTGGTAGGCGTCCTCCGCCTAAGCCTAAGATCTTCGAAAGTATTCAACTAGTTCTAGCTATCGACCTAGTCCCTGTATTAGCTGCCGGCCAACTCGATAAAGAGGCCCTCAGCGAACATGAGAGGAACGTGTTAAAGCTTTGCGACGGGAAGAGAGGTATCGTAGATATAGCTAAGGAACTCGGCTTGCATCCTGGGAGAGTGAGATCTGTAGTGGACGGTTTTCTCGTTAAAGGGTACTTGAAAGATCTTAGACCCAAGGTGATTCCATGAGCCCAGCTTTAGACTTAAGGCTTCGGAAAGCTCCCGAGTCAAAAGTTCAAGTTCTAGCTCCGAAAGTTTTCTTTGCGTACATGGTATCCTGTATCCTCAAGGAAGTTAGAGAGCCGAAGATTGTAAATAAAGAGTTATTCAAGCAGGGTGTTTGGAGCAGTAGCTTTGCAACAATTAACTTTGTTCACATGGAAAAGGTGCGCAAAGCGTGGCTATCGAAGGTAGAGCCGAGCGAGATGTCGAGTTTCATAGGATTCTTCAGTAGATCAATCTGGTACGCTTTCACTGGACATTCCCCTAAGGTTGAGACCAAAGTCTTAGAAGGGAAGAGTCTCATATGGGTGGAAGTCGAGGGCCAGCCAACTAGCGAAGCTTTCTATGAGATCGTTCTACCAGACAAAGTTAACGCTCTATTCTATTTAGCAGGGGTCTACGAAGGGGCGGCTCAAACTGTTTTAGGGTGGATTAAGATGGATGCCTTCTGGTTTAGCTTCTGGAGACCGCTGGACGATATAGGGGTCTGCGGTTTCTTCGCGCGTAGAGAACTACCGGTGAACGACGTAGTGAAAACTGTACAGGCTAGAAGACCCGACTTCTTTGACGTGGTCACGTGGGCTGAAAGCTCCCTCGTGCTAAACGAGTTTCTCGGCTCAAACGTTCCTACTACCTCTAGCAGCCGCAACACTCGAGTAGACGGCGCTTTAGTCGCGCAGGGGGATAAGCCGTCCCGTTGGTAGTATATCGGATGTCGTAGGGTTTCACTCTAAGAGTCCAGCGGACTCGCTAGTTTTAAGGGTTAAGGCTATTAGAGAACAGAGGTTTGCTCTTATAGAAATTGCTTTGAATAACCAATCCTTTACATTAATTAAATACCTTGTATAAGTGCCACGTTAAACTAAATTTACCAAAATATTGAAAAAGTTAATTATATGGGATTTAAAATTTTCTGAAAATATAGCTACGAAAAATTTATATCATCTTGAAAGAGTTTACTGTTTAATGCTTGAATACTTGATTGATTATGAATTAAGAAATTTTCTTGTCTCATCGGTTTGCGTTACAATTTTAATCTTGCAACTCGTTCTCCCTGCATCAACTCGTTCGCCGACAAAGGAGCTTTTCATCAAAGTCTACATTCGTGGTGATGGGTCGATAGAAACTGAACCTCAAGCTCAAGTACCTCTACTGAGAAACGGGAATACATACATCCTTACAGGGGATCTTGCCGGTAGCCTGATAGTGGAGAGAGATAACCTAGTTTTAGACGGAAGAGGGTATAGGCTGTACAAGCCGGAGAGCGTTACCGAGGATTACAATGGGATCGAAGTAAGGGGTAGAGTAAATGTAACAGTAAAGAATTTTGTTATCGAAGGTTACGCTTACGGTATTTACAGTGAACGTTCAAGCAGGGTCTTTTTAGTAGAGAACGTAGTAGCCAACTGTTACCGAGGCATAAGCATCTTAAAATCCTCTAACCACAGGATTGAGAGGAGCACTCTCCGAAACTGTAGGGAAGCTATCAGATTCGGTTCATCTGGAGATTCGGCGGTGTTGGGGAACATCATCCGCGAAAACAAGTACGGTTTATTCATCAGTTTATCGCATACAAGCCTGGTTGAAGGTAACGTTGTGCAAAACAACAGTGGAGGAATCTACATTTCTGGAACCGGTATAAGGGTTATAGAAAACGTTATTCGAGACAACAGCGAGTTCGGAGTTGAACTCAGCAACTCGATTAACACTACAATCTTAGGCAACGTTTTCGTAAACGACGGGCTTAGAGTATTAGAAAGCTACGGAACAGTAGCTTCAGGGAACACGGTTAACGGTAAACCTCTAAGGTTCTATGAGAAAGTCTCTAACCTAACGATCAGTGGAGAGGCTGGACAGGTTGTCTTAGTAAACTGCACAAAAGTCGTTATAGAAAACCTTACTCTAGGGAATGTTGAAACAGCTATCTGGCTTTGGGCTACGGACAATGCTATTATAAGAGGAAACGTCATAGAGGCTAACAGTTGGTACGGTATAAGCCTTCTACACTGCTTCAACTGCAGCTTGTTGGGAAACGTTATTCGAGGGAACAAAGTTGGAGGGGTAGAGCTAAGCCATTCCCACGGTAACACTATAGAAAACAACACGGTGAAGAACAACGGCAAGAAAGGGGGTTTAACGCTCAGTTTTTCAACTGATACAACTATCAAGAGAAACATTATAGAGAACAATGAGGTCGGCGTAAGCTTCGACACCTCTGACGGTAACATTGTCTCCAGCAACACTTTTCAAAGAAATAACGTAAGCTTGTTTTTCTACAACTCTACTCGAAACCTTATCGTTGGAAACAAGATCCAGTTCAACAGCGTTAGTGTAACAGTTTACGACTCCTCTCGCAACACGTTCTACTTCAACGACTTCATCGACAACAGAAACCAGGTTCTCGCAATCAACTCCTCCAACGCTTGGGATAACGGTTCAAAAGGTAACTTCTGGAGCGACCACGACTGCACTGACGAGAACGGTGACGGAGTCTGCGAAAACCCTTACATCATAAACCAGGAGAACGTGGATAGGTTCCCCCTAGGGAAGTCGCTTCAACCTGAGAGCGGACCAGGTTCAGACTCTACACCGCCCCCCAGAGAGGAGCAACCTTGGGGTGCATTGAACGGGATCCTAACGCTCGCTCCGCTACTGTTAGTCGCCCTACTCATCATAGCTTTAATCCTTTTAGCCGCCCTCCTGCTAAGGAGGAAGGGGAACGCTTCCCGTTGACAACCCGTCTAGCGAGTCTCACTAAACCTGTTACGCTTACAATATTGCTCTAACAATCCAGCCGTAAGCTCCTCGGCTTCGATCACCCAAGTTGTATCAGCTCTCGGGTTTAAGCCCTCGTGGGGCTACGTAATTCTACGAATGTTGAGCTTGTAGGGGGTCGAAGGAGGCTCTAGAGCTGTTAACCGGATTCCCGGCTGCTCAGGAATACTATCGACCTCCCTTAGATTTACGCCATAGGATTAGGCTACGCGGTAGTTACCGAGCAGGCGAAAGCTTCTGTTGAAAAAGACCATGGGATGGCTTCGATGGACACGGCTGGAGCTTGAATCCTTAACCGCTGGCGGATTACCCGTTGAACAGCCCCGTCAAGAGTCTGGAGACTCCCTAGCATGTAGCAAAGCCTTTTCTGCTAACAGTCTTTAATGGAGTCCGTCTAGATCCAAGACGTTTATCGTTCAATTTTAGCTGGTTCACCTTTGAAGTAGCGGAACGTTAAGTTTCAGCGGGAAGCCTCGTACCATTACACCGTATGGTTTGACAGCTAACTATCGGTACCAGCTGTAATCGTAAGCAGTCTTAAACATGGTGAGGACGTTCTCAGGAGGAGTTCTAGGCTGAATGTTGTGTACTTGAACGAAGACGTAACCTCCGCCAGGCTTGAAGACTTCCAAGTTCCTCTTCACGTGTTCAGCGACTTCCCTAGAAGTTGCAAAGGGTAAAACCCTTTGAGTATCGCAACCGCCGCCCCAGAAAGCTATCTGCTCCCCAAACTCTTTCTTCAATTTCTCCGGCTCCATCCCCTTAGCGGATATTTGAACAGGGTTTAGAACATCCACGCCAGCATCTATGAGGTCAGGTATCAGCTCGTAGATAGAGCCGCAAGAGTGGAGGAAGACGAAAACCCTCGAGTGCTTCTTCACGTACTTGAACAGCTCCTCATGGTAGGGTTTAAGCACCTCCCTGTAAACTTTCGGGTGAATCTGCGGCCCCACTTGCGTGCCAAGATCATCGCCGAACTCGATCACCTGGATGTACTCTTTTAAAGCTTCTAAGTACCTTTTAACGTTGTAGAGGTTTACTTCAAGCATGTGATCCAATATCTTTGAAGCGAGGCTCCTCCTGAAAGTCAGGTCAGCCAACCAAGTACTCCAGCCGCGCAACCCTTGACCCCACTCGTGGAAGCCGGTATAAGTGGAGAACATTAACGCGTAACTCGTCTCCCTGTACAAGTATTCAGCTTTCCTCTTCAACAGCTCGACGTAAGCCTCCCCAACCTTGTGGGCTTCCCACGGGTAACGATCCACCTCCTCCAGTCTAGCTTTGGCGAGCTGAGGCTTCCCCCGCCAACTGAACGCTCCGCCAAAGTAGTAGCTGCTACCCGGCATCCTTGAGACGAGTTCACCGTTGGAATCCCGGATTACCCAACCTCCAGCTCCATCCGGCTCAGGGTTAAACCACTCTGGTACTTCACAAGGTGTGCCGTCAGGTAGAACCCAAGGCTTCCATTTGCGCCAGTCCGGTCCGCAGGGATCTAAACTCCTAGCTACGTCGAGCACGTCGACGTGGAACAGCTTGAGAACATTCTCTTCAGGCTCAGCCAACATCTGGCCCGTATCGTATACCCTTAAGAGCCCGCCCAAACCTAAGTGTTTCTTCAGCTCAGCGTACGCGATAGCGTGGATCCCGGTGGAAGCCATGGCGCCAAGGTCTATGGGAACCCTATCCGGCTCCTCGTGCTTTAAAGCTGTTAACAGCCTTTCCCTCGGATCCATCAGCTCGACGCAGTCCACAGTAGTTGTAGGGTATGGAAGGAAAAACTTTTACCTCCTACTTAAGCAGACGCCGGGCTATAGCGTCGAGTACGATAGTCCACAAATCGTAGATCTCCCGAGGTATATCTAACTCCATCAACCTCTCGTCCACTAGCTTCCAGTAGTTCCCGCAGACGTGGCATACGCCTAAGTTCAAGGGCTTCCCTTCGCCGAGATCTACAAGGCTTATGAGCTCCTGCTCATCATTTCCACAGAACAGACACTTCCCTGCTGGATAATCCCACTCTGTACCACAGAATTGACACTTAAGGTGGAAAACACCCTTCTTGTCGATGTAGCTTAGAGAAGTATAGCTGCCGCAGATCGGGCACCTACCTGAACTCCAACCGCTCAAGTCGATGTAGTTTCTCAAGCGGACTGAAAGAGAAGTGAAAGCCGGCTGAAGAGCCCAGGCGACGAGCGAACTTAAGGCTGTAGGGTCGACCCCAGCCTTCTCCGCCACTCTTTCAGCACCCCTCATATCCCCCTTCAACATAAGTTCGGCTACACCCTTAAGCTCCAACCTACCTTGCTCTACAGCTTCGAGAACGCCCGCAACGTGGTGAGACTCGCTTGGAACCCCTTCCAAGATTAAGGACGCAATAGACCTTACGCCGTAAGCTATCTCATCCTCCCTAAGCCAAACCCCCGTCCCAGATGCAGCAGGTCTACCCGTTTCAACAGCTTCTCTAGCGGCTTCAAAGTTCGCGCGCTCTACAGTCGGCATGTACGCGTCCTTTAAACCAGCTTGAACCTCCAAGAGATTTATGAAAACTTCGAACGTAGAATCGTCAACAGGTACATCGCCGCGAACCAACCTAGCTTTTTCCCTAATACTCATCTAAACCCTCTCGACCAACGCTCCTGCTAGAGTCTCCTAGATAAGCTTGCCGCGCCCTCCAGCTAACCTGGAAACTAAACCAAGGTCCAAGCTCTTGAACTTCAGCCCTTCCTTTTCTAGAACTGTGCGAGCCCCTCTGGATAATCGTTCTGCGACAAGCATCCCTACAACCTCTCTACCGAGCTCGTGTTTCAAAGCTTCAACGTACTTTTTCAACTGGGCTACGGCTTCAACGCCAGCCGTACCCTTCTTCACTTCGACGACGACAAGCCTCCCGTCAGGATCCACGAACAACGCATCGACGAAACCCGCTCTAGTTCTCCTCTCAACCTCCACGGGCTTCAACCCCTCCCCGATCACCCACGGGTTCTCGACGACTATATCCCGCAGCTCAGTCTCGCTACCGTACATGTAGAGTTCCCCCTCGTCCTTCAACTTCCCGTGAGCAAGCAACTCCACTTTTTCAATTTCGATCAACAGTTCTTCCAGGGGTCTAAGCCTAACAGTCTTCAAAACCAGTTTACCGTCTCGAAGCTCTGTCGAAACCTTGGAACCGGGAGGCTGCCAGTTGACAGGCTCGTTTCCGACTGGTCTATGGACTAGGACGCAGCCATCCTGCTTTATGACGATCAACCGCTGACCTGGACCAAGGGTTGAAGAAGCGCGTCCCCTGTACTTTACGCTACACTGGGCTACGAGTAAACAAGTGTGACTATACTCCACCGCCCGTCTAACTTCATCCTTGGCCTTCTCTAAGCTTGGAGCATAGTACACATCCACGTCAGCTTAGCGAGTAGCCAGTTTATCTTACGCTCGCTGAAGTTCCAACTCAGGAGAGTTTTTAAAGACGAGTTGACATCGTCAAATGACGGTGTCAAATATCGTGAGAAAGTTGAGTTAGTTAAAAACGTTCTCAGGAAATTATGCGAAGGTTCAGATCCTCTAGAACTGAAGAAGGAGTTAGAGAGTGTTATAGCGGAAGTTAACCTTGTTGAGATACCGTTGATAGAACAGCAACTTGTTAAGGGAGGTGTTCCCGTACAGGAGGTTCTCAAGTTGTTTGACCTGCATGTAGCTCTTTTTAGAGACTTTCTAGGGGGGATAGCTAACGTAATCCTCGCTGACGGTAAGGTTGACTTGAACCCTGTAATCGACCAACCTAAAACACTTCTAAGGAATCTCCGCAACATTAGGATTCATTACAAGAAGATACAGATGCTTATCTTCCCCTACCTTTAGAAGAGGGGTATCACCCCCGTGCCGAGAGTTCTCTAGGGTCGAGAAGATGAAGTACCCTTGAGGCTCAGAGCGTTAGCGAAAAGATCGGAGGGGGAGTCGACGGTTGAAGAAGTTAAGAGTATAGCTAAAGAAGTTCTAGAGCTGGCGCGCAGTATTTCAGAGCTAATTTACAGGGAGAACAAGATTCTGTTTCCAGCTGTATTCGCGTTGTTCAGCGAAGGCGAGTGGGCTGCAATCGCAGAAGAAGCAGGGAAGATAGGCTACTTGGCGAAGGCTGAGGGGGAGTGGAAGCCCGAGTCTAAACCGTTACTCCCATACGAAATCGACCCTAGGATCAGTGGGGAAGCGGTTGAAAAGTTGCCGGTAGAGTTTAGGGAAATGGCTCTATCGGGCGTGCAACCGTATAATTACAGTTTACAAAGAGAGGGGGACATGGAGCTCGACACGGGTTTCCTCTCAGCTAGCGAAGTAAAAGGGCTTTTTAGAGCCCTCCCAATAGAAGTCACTTTCGCCGACGCGAACGATAGGGTCCGTTTCTACTCAACCGGGGCGGAGGCGCCTGTTTTCATTCGGACGAGAACTGTGTTGGGTAGGAACATCCTCTACTGCCACCCTCAAAGACTGGAGAAGATCGTAAAAGAGAACATCGACGCGCTTAAGCGGGGCGAAGCTAGCGACAGGGTTTTCTGGACTAGGATTGGGGACCGTATAGTGAGGGTCACCATATCCGCTGTAAGGGATAAAGACGGAGGATACCTTGGTGCAGTAGAAGTGGTCGAAGACTTTACTGAGATACTTGAAAACCCTGGAGATGTTTTGAAGAAGGTTGTCGTCCTTTAATCCATACGTTAAAGCTTGTTTTAATATGTGGCGCAGCTTTTAAGGAGATGTTTCTCGAAGAGTCGGCTAAGCTGTTTTTAAGTAAAAAGGTGACTAGGAGACTCGACGCTTCACCATCTGCTGTTACTCTGAAGTATACTGGTAATACTTCAAGCCGAGTTCACAAAAATTAATCATGTAATTTCCACTCAAGAGTTGACCCCGATACCGTCTTGCTGAGACGCGTTCTACGCTTAAGCTTGTTTAGTAGTGTCTCCATATTGTAGACTTTAATCAGGGTTTGTGGGCTTGCGTTCTTCGCTTTTAGCTACTAGCTTGAAGGCAAGTTCTACAACTACGTCAGAGTGAGTGAGAAGAATTAAAACAGCGATCACGAGCGCTACTATCAAGTAGGCTCCGCCCACAGCTGGAGAAATAGCGTAAAGTGGTGGAGTTAGTAGAAGCGAGTCGAGCAACACTGTGAACTCGAGGAGGAGGAAACGTGCTACCCTACTTAGTCTACTTAAATCGAGGAAGTCGATCAGGTTTACAGTCCCCCAGTAGACTTCGACGGCTATCCCAGTCGTGAAGACTAGCGCTATGATCGGTAAAACGGGCTCGGATAAGGGGACGGCCGCAGCTGGGAGGAAGACGGCGAGGAAGAAGATCCAGAGGAGAAAAGCTGTCGCGTAAGCAACTACAGCCCTTCCAAGGTGTGAAGCAGCCTCCTCATAACCTCCCCAGCTACTTGAGACAGCATTAGCTTGGGACACACTCTCAACCTTCTTTCTTCGCCCTCTTCTCGAGTAAAGCGACCCACTCGCTCGCGTAGAACTCAGCCAATCTCGAGAATGATCTACCGGCTCTAACGAGCGTGATCACAGCCCAGACAGCTAGAATAAACAAAGCTAGGGCGGAGATGGCTGGGTGGAATACGCTGAGAAAGTCCTTGAAAAAGAGGAAGAGGAGCGACGCTACTAGCACGTAGAATATCCCCCTCAACCCCGACCTGTAGCTGTTGACCTCCTCTTCTCGAGCCCTATGCCCTGAGCCAACCTCGTAAGCCATGTAAGCGGCTACAGAGTCTATGAGCTTAAGCGCCGTCCGAACTAAACCGACAGCTACAGCAGCTATGGCGATTAAAGCCACCAAGCTGATCAACTGGGGTAAAGGCATGCCGAGCAGAGCGTACTCCTTGGAAAGAGGTATGAAGACGTACATAGAGAAAACCCAAACGAGCACAGCCACCCCAACGTCCGTCAAGATCTTAGGCAACCCTTCCCTAAGCTCCTTCACCATCTCAAGGTAAACTCTATCCTTTACCTCCCCCATAGAAACCAAAGGCGTAACCTAGAGGCTGAGATAAGCTTTCCGCGTCCGTCAAACTATCAAGTACAGCTTCAGTCGACTATTACTAGTGAAACTCTACGTAAGCGTGAACATGTAGTACGCTCGAAAGTTGCTTTAAGCTTTCATATTAGTGCTTCTTCTTTTCAACTTGTACAATGTACTCGCAGAAAGCATCGCCTTCAGCTATACACTTGACTTCCCTAGCGAAAACCTCCTCGTCTTCACTCACACTCCAGTGGCCTGCAAACCATCCCGCTATCACTCCTCTCACAAAGTTGCCTCTAATCTCCCCCGCTCCCTGAAACATCTGGCATTCAAAACTGTCGTAAACCCTTAAGACACCTATCCTTGCTTTATCATCTAGCCTCGTTACCTCTACCCTACCGTAACCAAACAATTGGAACAACCCTGTTGCCAGCTTTAAGGTATCTGGCTCTTCAGCCAACTTAGCATGCTCGCGGTAAGCTCGGAGACCAGACTGGTAACCGACGGAGTAGAGTAGAATAGCGTACGGTGTACCGAACACCTCCCAACCCCCCTTTATCAAACCCTCGTAGACGGGTCTCCTCATAACGATAGCCCGTTCACCCGAAGAAATTACGGGGAAAGAGAACAGGTCTATAGCTAAGTTTTGGGCGACTGGCGGCATAAACTGAAGTTCTTCAACGAAGGGTTGACGTTTCAACGTCAGAGCAATTTTATCGATTATGTCTTCTTTTCCCTTTAGATCAGCAATCAAAACCACTTTTAGAGGTTGATCTAACCCTAAAACAGAAATTTTTAACTCTAGAATGGGTACATCAAAATTGGCGAATACTCCCGTTATCTTCTCTAAGACTCCGACAGCTGTTAAACTCTCTCTTTTAAGGAGCACGTGAAAAGTAAAAGGTTTTGAATCGGGAACATAAATGAAACGCCCGATATTGTACGGATATAACGCCGTCATTGCCCCCTTTAATCTATTTAAGACCCCTATTTTTAGTTATCGGCGAAAACTGAGGGTACATGAAGCTTCAAAAGAGTTAAAGAAATATATTACCGTCGAGACAAGGCTTACGCGTGGTTAACGTCGAGAAAATTGTTGAAGCTTTAAAGAAAGTATACGATCCAGAAATTCCCGTCAACATCTACGACCTAGGCTTAATCTACGACATAAAAGTAGAGGGTAACGACGTGAAAGTTAAAATGACTTTGACGGCCCCAGGCTGTCCGCTGTCCGTGTACATGCCTTCTATGGTTGAAGAAGCGATAAAGACGGACGTGCCGAAAGTGAAGAACGTGGAAGTGGATATAGTGTGGGACCCCCCATGGACGCCTTTGAAGATTACTGAGGAGGGGAGGAGGAGGCTAAAGGAGATTTACGGCGTAGACATCGTTGAAGAGTGGCGGAAAAGGGCGGCTCCAGCTACAGAGGGTAAGCCGTAAATCTAGCCACGACCCAGTCAAGTCTTCAGCTCGGCTGGATGAGAGGGCCCATAGAGTTTTGGGCTAAACGCCACATTCCCTCAATGAGTTCTGAAGTCATGTAGAAGAGAACCGCAAAGATAGCTATTTCTACAGCTATCTTAACAAGGCCGGTGTACACCTCAAGGTTATCTCTGAAGCCGCGAAGTAACTGTACGAGCACGTGGGCCTCTTCCTCAATCTTTTCGAGCATTGAGTCCATATCACGAAAGTACCTTCACAAATATTTAAAAATGTATCTTTTCGAAAGTAATGACAAACTCATAATTGTGTAAAGTCACTTGTGGAGAGCGAATGTTGTCAACCTTGAGGTATCACCATAGGCTCGATGAAGGCTTCAAGGATATAGAAGTACACGGCGACTGTGACGAGCATGACGACGGCGTGAATCAGCCCAGCTTTAACGGTCCCCCTGCTCATCTTACCCGCCACTAAGCCCCCGGCCACAGCTTGTACGGCTGAAGCTATAAAGAAAGTAGCTTTAAACAAGGGGGAGGGGAGGGGCGTCAAGATCTGTCGAGCTTCGCCGCCCAAGGCTTCTAAAGGTATTATGAAGACTAGTAGTAGTATAGACGAGATGAGGAGGAAGACTATGAGGGCTACGTAGACGGTTATAGCGTACGGCGACATCGTAGCTCTCCTCTCCTCCTCATAACTCCTCAACATACTGTACATTTCAGCTGCAGCCCCCAACACTTCTCCAACTCTACCCCCGCTCTGGTAGGCTACGAGCACTAGACTAGCAGCCCTCCTTAACGCTGGCGCAGGAATCCGTTTAACAAGCCCCGATAAAGCGTTATCCAGCGTGTCGCCGAGCTCCACTCTACTCACAACTGTTAACATCTCGTTGGATAGTGGGCCACCTAGAGACTTGGAAGCAGTCTCCAAAGCCTTGATTAGAGGCATTCCAGCGCGTACGCCTTCCTCTAGACCTTCGAAGAAGGCTGGGAGGCTCTTCTCGATCGCTTCCACATACCTCCTGTTCATGAAGTTGATCACGACGTAAGGAAGCGCCGCTGCCGCTAGAGAGAAGGAGAAGAGCATGTAAACGTCGCTAGCCCAAGGAATCTTGACGCCTGGCGCAAGATCTACTACGATAAGCCTCTTGTAGTTGAGGAGAACTACAGCGAGAGATAGTGGAACAGCTGCCATCAAGGCTGAAAACGCTGCCATCAAGACTGCAACTCTACCTTTCACCTCTACGTAAGGCACAGCGGGTAACCCTGAGAGTTTTAGAGTGTTAATGATCCCATGTTTAAAACCTCATCGTCCAACATGTCTACGACCTTCAACAGGAGTTAAACTCTGGAGAGGATCCCGTCGAGTACGACGAGGGTGGCTGCGGCTGAGGCCGGTATACCGACTACAAGCATTAAAGCTATTATGAATTGCGGAGGTAGCCCACCCACATCTCCTCCCATCATCCCGATCACAGCTAGCATTACAACGAACATCAACGGTGCAGCAACCATCAACGTGACGTACATCTCCGCAACCATTGAGATGGAGTTCACTATCCTCCTAAGCTCGTACCTTTTCATCTCCAAAAGGCGTCTAGCCATGAAAGCAGAATACTCGTAAAGGTTGCCAGCCGTAATGTACGCGTCCCTCAAACCTGAAAAGAACAGGGAGAGGATTATCGAGGGGCTCATCCTAGACCTCCTTTCAAGAGCAGTGAGAATATCTAAGCCGAGGAGCCTGACTTCGGTTAAAAATAGCTCAAGCTCCCTCCTCGTCGTCTTTACCTCTTCGACTTCGACCACTCTTTCTACAATATCTTCAAGGCTCATGCCTGAAGCAGCAAGAGCGGCGAAATAGGCTATCGTGTAAGGCAGTCGGGACTCTATGCTCACGCTCCTAGAATACCTTTTGTAGACTGGATTGTAGAGGGCTAAGAAGAGGAAGAGGAGCGTGTATACGACAAGGACTATCAAAGTTAGGACAGCTGAGAAATACCATGGATACTTGAGAACTTCAGTGTGGAGAACCATCGAGAGAACAGCTACGATCGGGGTAGAAGCAGTATAGTACAGCAGCCACTTGCCTACGTATGCTTCAAAAGGCTCGTCGAAGCCAGCAGTATAATAGATTTCTTCGAAAACTCCCGCACCTTCTCTCAAACGTTTAACCAAACGTTGTATCAAGCTTTGAGACATTCCATCCACCGTTGTCATCGGATATCGTAGAGCCCTCTCTCGATCGCCGAGTACACGGCTAAGGGTCTTACAGCGTAGTCCCTAACGACCCTGCTAACTCTCGCGAAGTCGGTTACATTCCTCTCGAGCAGGAAGCGTAGGATTGACTGCCTTCTCTCAACCTCTTCTACGAGCTCGGAGACTGGGATGAAACGCTCTTCAGCTATAGACTCTAAAAGCTTGCTTTCCGCCACCCTTTCAATCCTGTTTGAAGATAGATTGAACCTGAAGACCACGTGACCCTCTACACCGTCGCCGCCGAAGATCATCTCGCGAACCTCCATAACCCTCCTAGCTATGGTCTCGCCTACCTGAACTCTCTTGATCGTGAGGATGACGTTCATCAAAGGTATCAGGAATGATGGGACTTTCATCGGCTCCGATACCAACCGTTTCACAGCGTAATCCACGTTTTCAGCGTGCATAGTGCACATCCCAGCGTGACCCGTCGCGATAGCTTGGAAGAGGGTGAAAGCCTCCTCC
Source organism: Thermofilaceae archaeon (assembly GCA_025057995.1). GTDB lineage: Archaea > Thermoproteota > Thermoprotei > Thermofilales > Thermofilaceae > JANXEW01. The sequence continues at coordinate 61,896 of JANXEW010000008.1, forward strand.
CCCCTCACTTCTCCCACGATGATGTAGTCGGGTCGCATCCTTAAAGCAGACTTAAGCAAGTCGAACAACGTTACACTCCTAGCCCAAGGGTCTGTAGAAGGTCTAGCCACTAGAGGAACCCAGTTCTCGTGAGGTAGATTCAACTCCGGCGTCTCCTCGATCGTCACTATCTTCGCTTCAGGTCGGATGAAGGTTGCAACCGCGTTTAAAGTCGTAGTCTTCCCGCTAGCTGTTGCTCCGACGACCATCAAGCTCCTCCTAGCCTCTACAACCAACCAAAGGTACGCTGCAAGCTCGAGAGAGACGGTCCCCAGCCTCAAGAGGTCGATGATAGAGAAGGGGACCTCCCTAAACTTCCTTATGGTGAAGGAGCCGCCCTTCCTGGAAATCTCCGATAGCGTAGCGTGAAGCCTGTAACCTTCAGGTAGAGAACCTTCGACTATCGGGTTTGCAACCGATATGTGTTTCCCAGCCCTGTGGGAAAGCCTTACTACCACAGACTCCAGCTCCTCAGGGCTGTTGAAAACCACGTTCGTCGGCAGCGACTCAAACCTGTTGTGCCAAACGTAAACCGGTACTCCAACGCCGTCGCAACTTATATCCTCGATCCTCGGATCCTTGACGAGGACGTCTAAAGGACCGTAACCCAACATGTCTCTCTTCACGTAATAGAAGAGCTTGTCGAGAGCGTCCTCGTGTACTGGAAGCTTAAACCTCTTAACGACGTGCCTCACCCTCTCCCTTAAAACCTCTTCCACCCCCTTCCTCCTAATGTCCTCGAGAGCTGGCCTCTGGCTCTCCAACAGAAGCCTCTTCACTTCGGCGAGGGCAAGGGACTCCTGTTGCGTCAAAGAGGGTTCAAGGACCCTGTACATCATGCGACCAGTCCTCCTATCTCTCGTGACGACAGCGTAAGCTAGAGGGGGTGAAACCTCGTACAGTTCGACGATAACCTCACCTTCCGGGACTGAAGGGGAAACTCCCCTGTCAACCTTTAAAGCCACAGCTGAGACAAAAGTAACCGATATAAATATCTCACGAACAGTTAAGCTGTGAATGACGATGCGAGCCAGCGTACTACGCCGAGACAAGAACGTCGCGCTCCACGAAGCCCTCCGATTGATAGCGTCTTCAAACACGAGCGTCGTAGAACCCAGTATCTCCTTTAGCACTGGAGTAATCTACCCGATCATAGTGAAGGTCGCAGCCCAGTATGGGATAAGCGAGAGCGAAGTCTTAGAAGAGTTGAATAGGTTGGGCGTCTTCGAGAAAGAGCCCCATGAGACCCTCGTATCATGCCCCAACTGCAACTCCATAAGGCTGTTCAGCAAACTCCACTGCCCAGGCTGCGGATCCGACAACTTGATGAAAACGCTTATCTTAACTCACGCGACGTGTGGAGGCTTAAACGTTCTTGAAGAAGCTGAGAAGACCCCCAACTGTACAAAGTGTGGAAAACCCTTGCATGAAACAAAGGTTATCGGAACCCTCTACCAATGCCGAAACTGTGGAGCCAGGTTTGAAGCACCTTTACCAGCTTGGAGGTGCGCTGACTGTAGGCTATCCTTCGACTATAAACAGAATCGTTACATGACAATATACAGGTACAAGGTGAACAAGGATAAGATACAAACGGCTGAGAAACAGTTGCTAGTTTCCCTCGCCCTTGAAGGGTTCGCAGACCTCGGCTTAAAAGTTGCAAGCGCACCCCAAGTGAAAGGGAAAAGCGGGTACTTCCACAGCGTTGACTTAGCATTAACCGGAGGCTTAACCCCCCTCTACGTAGACATAGTCCCTGATTCACCGAGGGCTTTAGGCGAAGCGCTTTCATCCATCGCGAAAACTACAGACCTCGACGGAGAACACATCATCTTCATCCCCAAAACCCTTGAGAAGAGCGTGGCCAGCGCCCCCGGAGGCAACGTATTATTCTACGAAAACGCGCGAGACCTACTGCAGAAGACTATTCAACTACAAGAGAAGTTGAAAGTTAAGAAACGTTGACATCTTAGCCCTTAGGCAAGCTCGTTTTAAGAGTACGGTTCGTATAAGTTCATGAAACATTCGACAGGGTTGTCAAACGAGAGAAATTCGGAAATTAACTAAACATGCCTTCAAGTATCTCACGAAAACTGATACAGCGTCAACAGGCCTTTCAATCAAAACCTAGGCGCACATATATTGACGAGAAAGTCGTTTAAAGTGGAGTACGGTACCTTGAGACGTTGAAACTAACCTGCAGTAAACTTTACGCGGTGAGTACGGGTAGCAGTCACAACCCTGACCTCGTAAACTCCACCTGGCGAAGGCGTTACAGGGAAGCTTACGTTGAGAGAACTGCCGGGCGTTAGGATAGTGCGAGCATCCTGCCTGACCTCCAAGTTCGTATTCCGAAGCCAGACAGCGTATATCTCGACGGATTCCGTACCCGTGTTGACGACAGCTACTTTAACAGGCGTCATCTCGTACACCTCCACCTTAAGGTAATCTAACGTTAACTCAAGCCCCCGTGTAGAATACGTTACCAACAGGAAGGCGCGGGAGCTTTCGAATCCACTCAGCTTAAACCTGACACCTGCGCTAACCAACTGCTTCTCTACCAGTATCCAGCTTCCCCCGTACTCCGACTCGCTCCAACGGTAGATCTCGATGAAAGCTGAAGAGTTTGCGGAAGCCACGAGGAAACCGCGTAAGTTTAACCCGGAGGGCGTAAATGAAAATGAGACCATGAGCTGGTAAGCTGCACCTGGAGCTGAGGGGGGCGGCTGTTCAGACGCTTTGAGGCTGACGTCGTCTAACAGGAAACGGAATGTAGCTCTATTAACCCTAGCTGTAGTCTGCATTAGAAGCTGGAAGCTTAACCTGTAGGAACCAGTTTGTAACGAAGGTAGAGTTATTTGACGGGTGCCTGAAGGAGAAGCCCTTAAGTCGATCGTCTGAGACCAGACGATAGTTCCTCCTCGAGCGAGCGAAACTATTAACGTAAAACTACATTCCTTCTCTTGACCCGGTGGATGAACGTTTACGATCTCGGAACTATACTCAAAGGAGAGAGTAGCTACCGTTGGAGTGAAGCCGAGCGTGAAATCCTGCCATATAGCTGCCTGCTGGTTATCATTCCCGGTAAGACTATCGGTGTAGTTTGCCATGTTATCTCCTCTTACGTTGACGACAAGCCAGGTTCTCCTTCCTGAAGTCCCCCAATAGTTGAGCCCTTCGTCAAAGGCTCCGTTCCTTATCATCTCCCTAGTTACTGGAGCTCCTCCTCCGCCGCCTCCGCCAGACGGTGCAGCTCTCACCACTATGGTGTTCCCGTCTAAACTATCTAGACGCACGGGGTCGAGGGGGGTTACAGCTGTCCCGAGAGTGACGATCATGGAGGTTAAGGTTTCACTAGCTTTCCTTACACGCCATTCCCCGTAGCTAGCTTGTATGTTGAGCCGCTCTTCTGAAAACCTCTGGTTGTTGCTCACTTCGTTGAACGCGAGGGTTACTTCGCCGAAAGCTCTCAAGATTAGAGCGAGCAGCATAGAGGCTACAATGATGAAGAGCAGCGCTCCGATAACCGTGGAGATACCTCGAGCCACGTGAAAATACGCTTGATGGTTTTAAAAGTCCACCGCTTGAAAGCGTTTGCCAGATGAGCTGTATAATTTTTTCCTGCTGGATATGGTTACTTAACTGACTTAAATTTATAGCTTAATACAACACCATAGATATAAATATAAACATCTTTTTAGCTTTCTTATATTAGACATGGTTAGGACGGGCGTCGCGCCGGCTGTAGCCGTTCTACTACTCGTAGCTATAACTGTAGCAGCCTCTCTAATCGCTTACTTGTGGATAAAAGCTTACACTAGCTCGCTTGCTACAGACGCTGAACCCGTACAACTGCTCGAGATCTTGAAGGTCGAGGGTGTGAGCTACGACGGCGAGACGTTAAGAGTTTCCCTCAGGAACGTGGGATCAGCTGAAGCTGAAGTGAGTTCACTCTACATCCTTAAGGATGGACGAACGACAGCTTCCGTTTCAACAGACCTCTCCGTAAGGCTACCGCCGGGCGCAACCGCCACCCTGGAAGCTAAAGCTTCGCTACAACCGGGATCTTACACAGTCAAGCTCGTAACCAAAAGGGGGGTTGAAACTGTAACGACATTAAACTGGGTGAAAACGCAGCCCCCGCAACCACCTGGAGGAGAGGAGCCTCCCAAACCCCTCTTCCAAATCGCTAGTTACGATGATGAAATCAGCGGACTCTGGGGTGGAAGCGTACCCTTCACGTTAAGCGTGTCGAACACTGGAGGTAAGGCTGGGAACGCTATCATCAGAATCTACAATCACTCGAACGCTCTAGTCGCAGAAGCTATATCGTTTATCCCTGCGGGTGGAACAGTCGAGAAGACTATAAACGTCAACCTCCCGAGACAGAGGGGGAGCTACCCTTGGATAATCGAAGCATATAACGAGGAGACGCAGGAGGTCGACGACTACAGGGAGTTCACTGTACGCGTCCTATCACCTCTTTTCAACATTTTAAGCTTCGACGCTACCGTAGCCGGCACGCCAAACGAACACGTACCCGTGACGCTTGAGGTAGGCAACACGGGTGACGCAGGAGGCTCCGCTACCGTCGGGATCTACGACCATGAAGGCCAACAGGTTCTCAGCTTAACTGTAAACCTGGAGGCGGGTGACATTGCGAGAGAGAGAGTTGAAGTAACTCTACCGGGTGAACCCGGCAGCTATGAATGGAAGATAACGGTCTTAAACGATTTAACAAGTGAACTTGACGACGAGAAAACTTTTAGGGTAGTCGTAACAAAACTAGCCTACTTCATAATCACGGGCTACAACCCTTTAATCGAGGGGTTGCCTGGAAGCACTGTCAAACTCCACGTAACCGTGAGAAACTCAGGCGGGTCGAGCGGAGACGCCACCGTAATAGTCCAAGACGAAGAAGGAAACAACCTGGCTAAAGCCTCTATCACCGGTCTAAACCCTGAGGAGGAGGCAACAGTCCTCGTCGAAGTAATCTTACCCTCAAACCTCGGAGAGTACAAGTGGAAGATAGAAGTCTACAACCATTACAACTGGTTAGTCGACGACGCTCGTTTCCTCGACGTAATAGTCTCCGCACCCGTCTTCAAAATCATGGAGCACGACGACAACGTCCTAGGTCCACCCGGCGGTAAAGTGAAGTTCTCCGTAAAGGTCGTTAACAAAGGGAATAGGGGAGGAGAAGCTAAGGTGGAAGTTTACAACCATAAAGGTATGCTTATCGACTCTAAATCGCTGTACGTTTCACCTTCTGAACCAGTTCAAGAATACTTAGATATCATGCTTCCAAACGAGGCTGGCACTTACACTTGGACCTTGAGAGTAGTCAACACCGCCATGGGGCAACAGGATGATGAGAAGACCTTTACAGTTAGAGTTGTTTCAGGAGACGACGATAACCCAAAGTTTACTATCACAAGATATGATAACACGTTGTACGGTCTCCCCAACAGCCTCGCCAAGTTTTTCTTCGAAGTAGTAAACCTAGGTGGAAAAGACGGCGTCTCCACCATACAGGTTCTCAACGAAAAGGGCGAGACTGTAGCCTGGAAGTCTTTAAACATCCCGGGCAGGTCGTCAACTCAGGGTGAGTTGCTCGTCAAGCTTCCTGACAGAGTAGGTAACTACGCTTGGGCTGTAAAAGTATTCAACAATCAGACGCGTAAATACGACGACGTAAAAAGTTTCACAGTTAAAGTAGTAGACATCACCCTAGAAACTCGCACAGCTTCAATCTACGAGAGTTTTGAAACCCAGCCAAAGGGATGGGCTAACCTCGGAGGAGTCTGGAGCATCGTAAGCGGAGGCTGGTTAGGAAACGCTCTAAGAGGCATTGACGATGATGGGGGACCCGGAGGAGCGTCCATCTACTATCTCCAGCAGCAGGCTCCAGTAAAGTTCCAAGCTACTGTTAAACTGGGAAGCGTTAACAGGAATGATCAAGTGTATAGAGGTTTTTCGCTGTTAGAAAACGCCACCTCTAGAACTCGTCTATACTCTATTGTTGTATACCCTTACGGCAAACATATCGATCTGCGCATAAGATACTATGACAGTAGAGACAAGAAGGGATGGCAGGAGTTGAGTTCGGCTAGAGTCGACCATACTTCCGGGTGGTATACACTTTACCTCGACTTCGCCCGCTATGGAACACAAAACGTCTTTACTGCGGCCTTATACGACAGCACTAGTAAAGAGATAGTTAAATTATCCTACACAGATAGTTCTTCTAATGCCTTCCAACCCAGGCACTTCTCCCTGATCGTAGATAAGGGGGACACCGTCTCATCGATTTTCGACGAGCTGGTCTTAGCAAGTAGCGATCCACATCTTATCACCGTACTCGGATTACCTGGCGGCTGGACCGTCGAGCTCTGGCTAAGTGGTACGCTCGTCAGTCGCGCGTCTGCCGACGCTAGAGGCGCTGCAGCCCTCAACGTCGTTCAATACCCTATAGTTAGGAACGCTAAACTCACGGTTAAGGATCAGGCAGGTAACACGATAGTATCTAAAGACTTCGAGTTACTCGTCGGCGGAGACACACTCAGGTTCTCAGGCTGAAGACTTTCAACAAGCTTTCAAACTCAACTTTTACTCGAAGGCCAATTATAATACTGACCGTTAAAGGCGACTCTAAACCCTTCAAACACGCGTCTTAAACTGTTACCAAAGTTATGACGTTCACCGGCTTTCGACACCACGCGAAGTATTTAGCCGTCACCGTATCATAGACACAGCTGTTATAGTTTCACCTCAAATATGGTACGTTCCGGACCCCCAGTAGAGAAGATGAAACAAGAAAAGAGTTTTCACAAATTACTCCCTAAACTAATAATTTTCCTAGAAAAATATTTAGAAATACAGGATTAAACCAGAATATTCTGAGAAACTGGAAACAAGCTTGAGCCCTGAAGCGTGATAATCTAACGATAGAAATATAAATAATCTAACGATAGAAATATAAAAGGTAATATCAAAGGAATATACGATAGACATGAAAAGGAAAGGCGTAAGCCCGGTAATAGCGACACTCCTACTAATAGTTATCGCAGTAGCAGCTGCAGTACTAACATACATCTGGGTAACAGGCTACATGGGAACATTACAAGCACAAGCAGGAACCCAACAAGTTCAAGAAAGAGTGAAAATCGAGGGAGTAAAAATATCAGGCAACAAACTGAGCGAACTTTACGTAAGGAACATCGGCGATGTAAGATTAAATATAAGTGCTGTTTATCTTTTAGACTCGGCTGGAGCCACTATAGGACAAAGTACATTAACTGGAGGACAAATAGTTGGTCCTGAAGCATTAGCGACGATAACATCACTTCCACAGGAATCTTTGAACGCAGGCGAGACTTACATCGTTAAGGTTGTAACTACTAGAGGTACGGAGGCTACGTATCAGTTTACATATAGACCTTAGAGTAAGGGATAATGTTAAAGTTTAAAACTTTTGTTGTCTTATTTTTTATATTTTAGTTTAAAAGCTTTCATTTCTTGATTTTCTGCTGTAACCTCTTTTACACGTTACGCTGCAAATTATTTGAAATTTATGGCTAAGTTATTTTAGCTTTAAGAAATAAGAGGAAAAAAATTGAAAAACTTGTAAAATATTATATCTGTAAAAATTTTTCTAAGACATGTTAAACTTAACGTAAGTATTTGAAAGCTATCCAAAAAGTCTCTCCTATATAACATACTTAAGAATTGCAATTAATTATATCATATTATTTCTTTTTGATTTAGATTTAAAGTTATCTCTAGTAGAATAAAAAGCAAAGAATTAATTGATATGTTAGATTTAGTCTGTTTTAAGGGGTTAAGTTCTGGCGTATTATAAGCGCTGTTAAAAGAGTTCCAGAGGCTTCGCTGAAACTTTCGATCAACTTATTTCCTTGATCATGAAACTATACAATCAACTCATTAAGATTTGTTCAAACATTATAATTTTATAGGTTAATAGATTATAATATTCTACCTAAACTTTATATTTACTTTAGCAACAAACTTTTAAATGGAAGACACTAAGTATTAATTTTTTAAACTCAGAATATTTCTAACCTAGACTTTACTAGAATGTTTAGTCTTTTACTAGTCTCAGGAAGTTTTTCCTAATGAGGTGACGGCGGCCAGGGTTCTTCATACTGTAATTCTCGGAATAATGC
>JANXEW010000009.1:0-15556 GCA_025057995.1 Thermofilaceae archaeon
CTTCTTCAAATCCTCAACATCACTCCTAAGTTCCGCTACACTAGCCCTCAACTCCTCCTGACCCTTCTTCAAATCCTCAACATCACTCCTAAGTTCCGCTACACTAGCCCTCAACTCCTCCTGACCCTTCTTCAAATCCTGAAAGCCTTTCTTTAGTTCAGCGTGAACGGTCGTGAGTTCCTCTTGGGTCTTCCTCATGGAACGTGTTTCAATCCAGAGTTTCTCTATGTTCTCTGAGTGTTTCCTTACCTCCTCCCAAATTTTTCTTTGGTTCTCGTTTATGGCTCTAACTTCTTGCCACAGTCTTTCTATGTTTTCGCTGTGTCTCTTCGACTCCTCTATGAGCCGCATTTGGCTTTCGAAGAGTTTTTCGATGCGGTCTTCGATCGAGTCAAGCCTTTTGAGCACTTCACCGTATCCTAGTAGACCTGCTACCGCGTACCTGAATTCTCGATCCTCCTCAAGGGCGTGGAGGAACCTTGACTTCTCTTCTGAAGTGAGAGACTTCACGTCTAGATACCTTTAAGACACAGTATTTAAGTGCTATGATTACTGTGAACTGAAACTAGTGTTTACAACCGCCCGTCACTTAACGTTTTTTAAACTGTCATCCCGACCTGCCTCCCGGCAGCCGAACTAGGGTGACGCGTGAAATTTTAATTCTATGACTTTAAAGCTCCTGTCTGCGAGAGGATTCACGGATTCACCCAGACACGTCACGCTAGTTTAGGGGTTCCTAACCGTTTCTCCTACGTTTCACCCCGCTGCCTTCTATCTAGCTTCGACACTGTAGCTACTTTCAAGCTTCCTCAAGATGAAGGACAATGCTGACCTTATATATTGGTAGCTTTTTATCATGGAGTTCTCCCTTTAACTCAGTATAATTCTCTACCCTCTCAGCTAATATTTTTAAACTTTAATTTAACTTACTTAAACTTTGTTCAACTTATGTTAAAGGCTTTACGGTTAGTTCTCCAATCTGAAACGTTTTACATTCGAAACACCTCCTTCAACCTTGATATTATCTTACTCACTCTCTCATGCGTAACCTCTTTAAGTGGGTGGGCTCACTTACCTCGGTTGTCTTGGTGAAGCGTTGTAGAGGGGAGGTTGAGGTTGTCGGAGCGTTGATTACAACTGTCATTGTAGTGGGAGGCTTCGCTGTTCTCTGGATTTGGCTCTACCCGCGCTACATGGATTGGGAGAAGAACGTCAGGGATGCTGTTCAAGCTGCACAAGCAGCTTCTCGCGAGAAGCTTGTCCTAGAGCTCGCAGCTTGTAGGGGGGGACAGGTGAGCGTAGTCGTAACCTGCACAGGGGAGATCGGGTTACGGGTTACTTCAGTCTACTTGAATGAAAGCTTAGTGTGGTCCGGTTCACTCTACCTAGCCCCCGGCGGCACGGCTACAATAGATACGGTGGGACGTTGTGGTCAAGTTCTTCGATTGAAAGTCTGCAGTTCCAGGGGCAACTGTTGGAGTTTTCTGGAGGAAGCCCCCTAGGTTTAGCCGGTAACTGTTCAAATAAGCTTTTGAATATTATAAAGCCTAGATTTGGTGAACGTTAACGACTTAAGTCGCCTGCAATATCTTAAGTATATTTCCTTTCTAAATCTCTTTTAAAGAAAGTTTTTAATCTAGGATTCTTAGACAGCCTCCGTAATGATCGACTCTGAAAACGAGTACGTTCAATCGGCGACGGCTGTACTCGAGGAGCTTGGCTTCAAGGTTTACTTGAACGCCGCTGTTGAAGGCTTGAGCGGTCTCGTACATGTCTTCGATATTGTTGCACGGAAGCCTGATCGAATCGTCTACGTGTCAGTTAAACCGTCTACCCCTTTAAATATTCTAGCTGAAGTCGCAAAGTCTTTAGACGTCAAAGGGGAGGTTTTCATTGCAGCCGTAGGCGAAGTTGATCGAGGGATGCGTGTCGATTACAACGGTAAACGTTTGAAGATAGTTGATGTTAAGAGCCCGAGGGACTTAGCCGACAAGCTTAGAGAGGCTTTAGCTTGAGGGTTGTAAAGGATTTGTTAAACCCCTTCGAGTCTCTTGATAAGGATTACATCGTCTTCGTAAGCGTAGAGCGGTTCCTCGAAATCTTCGAATACTTCGCTTCCTCTCTCGTGTATCGCATAGCCTAACTTGGTGAAAAGGTTTATCGAAGCCGTATTCCCCTTCTTCGTGCTAGCGGCTGAGTAGTTGCATTTCCGCTGGAGGAAACGGCTTTCAGCAGTTTGGACGAGTCGACTGCCTACTCCCTTCTTTCGGTAGGAAGGTTCTACAGCTATGAAACCGATAACTCCGACCCGACCGTAACCTTCGACTACAGTCACGTAATGTTCTAAACCTCCTACGATAACTCCGTCGACTTCGGCTACGAGGACTTCTAGAACGTTTAAAAGCCTTAAACTCCAATACCTGTAGCTCCCGTTAAAGGACTTCTCGAAAACCTTTGCTATGTGCTCAAGATCCCGCTTACCGGCGTCCCGGACGCGGATGTCCATGCTGTAAACCTCGTTCGCATGGATGCTAAGAGAACGTTTAGCTTAAGGCTTCTTTAACTTTTACTACAGTAGCCGCGACCCGCTAGAAGGTTAAACCCCTTTCCCACGCTTTCATGGGTAGACTCGGGTAAAGGACTCCCGCTGGAGTGAGCCGAGCTTATAGGGGAAACTCGACGGCGAGATTGTCGGCAAGGATCTAATCGAGAACTTTGAACGCCGTTTACGCTGCTGTATGCTCTCTCCACCCCCTGTTGAAAGTTACGCCTCCTCAGGTAACGAGTTGCCATCTACTCGATTGGTCTCTCATAGTATACTACTCTACTTGAAACAGTAACCGGGCGGTGTTAAGCTTAGCGGAGGGGAAGGTCATTTAGCCTTGTAATCCCAGCCGAGTAGGGAAGCCGAGTTGAGTACAACGGATATATCGCTCAGGATCATAGCCAACGCAGCCCATTCGGGCTTTAAAGACAATTTGAAAGGCACGTATAAGGCTCCCATGGCTATAGGCACGAGAACCGCGTTGTAAGCGAAAGCCCAAGCCAAGTTCTCTAAAGCCTTCCTCCTCACCGCCTTCCCAAGCATCCTCAGTTTGGAGACTGATGATAGCCTTGAGTTTGCGAGGACGACGTCGCCAGCCTCCTTTGATATATCTGCCCCGCCTCCGACAGCTACGCCGAGGAAGGCTTTACTTATGGCTGGCGCGTCGTTTACGCCGTCGCCGATGAAGAGGACTTTCCCACCATCCTCCTGGATCTTCTCCACCAGTTCAGCTTTATCCTCAGGCCTCATCTCCGCGTAAACCGAGTCTAACTTGAGCTGGTTGGCTATGCTCTCACCAGCCCCTTTGTTGTCTCCAGTCACTAGAATCGTGGTTAAACCCTCCTTCTTCAAGTATTGTACCACTTCTCCTGCGTCCTCTTTAACCTCATCGCGAACCTCCAATAGCCCCGCCAACCTACCGTCGACGGAGACGAAAAGTACTGTAGAACCCGCCTCGCTTAAAGCCTCTGCTCTTCTCAAAACCTCTTGAGGTAACTCGACCCCTAGCTTCTCCGCAAGGGCGCGGGAGCCTACGGCAACTGTAAGACCGTTAACTTCTGCTATAACGCCCAAGCCGGGGACGTGATCGTAGCTATTAGGCTCAGAGGGCTTAACGCCTAAGCTACGGCACCTATCGAGGATAGCTTTCGCTAACGGGTGTTCGCTCCTCAGTTCAGCCGAGCCTGATAGACTCAAGACTTGTTCCTCTCCATATCCGTTGAAAACGTGTACAGCGTGCACCTTAGGGGACCCTACAGTCAAAGTCCCTGTTTTATCGAAGAGGACGGTGTCGACTTCAAGTATCCTCTCGAAAACGTCTCCGCCGCGCACGAGGACTCCGAAGCTAGCCGCTTTAATGGAGGCTACGGCGACCACCAGTGGGACAGCTATGCCCAGGGGGCAGGGGCATGTGACTGTTAGAACAGAGGCTGCGAACAGAGAGGCTTCAGCTAGACTAGCTCCCACCGCTAGCCAGTAGGCGAAAGTCGCTACGCTTAGCACTATCACAGCCCACGTCATGTGCCCTACAAGCCTGTCAGCTATTCTCTGGAAGTTCGGCTTCCTGAACTGTGACTCTCTCACCGTCTGTATTATGTAGGCTACGTTCGTGTCCCTCCCAACCCTCGTTGCGTGTACCTTAAGGTATCCGCTGTTCAACGTAGTCCCAGCTAGGACGGGGTCCCTCTTCTCCGCCGTCTTGAACCTAGGTAAAGGTTCCCCCGTGAAAGCTGACTCGTCTACGTAGCCCCAACCTTCGACGATTACTCCGTCTACAGGTATCTTCTCGCCCGCTTTTACTTCAACGATGTCGCCGACTCTAACTTCCTCTATTTCAACTTGTAGAGTTGAACCTTCCCTAACGATCGTAACCAAGCTGTTCTGCGAGACCGTTAGATTCTGGATGGCTTTTAACGCACGGGTCCTCAACCTCTCCTCAAGGTACTTGCCGAGGGAGACGAAGCCTAACACGCCGGCTGAAGCTTCGAAGAAAGCTGTACCGTGCACAGGCGACGTAAGCGTAGCTAAGCTAAAGAAGTACGATACAGTTGATGAAAGTGAAATAAGAGAGTCCATGTTAGGCGATAGCCGGACGAGAGCCCTCAAACCCTTGTAGATTAGGTCTACGTTTAACAGTAGAACGATAGTAGCCATTGTGGCGTAGAATAAGACCCCTGCGCTAGGCGCTAAGCCTAACACCTCTAAAGAGTGATAAACTACCGTTAGGAAACCTAAGGCGAAGGATATAAAAACGATCCACACAGGCTTCAGCTTCTTCTCGCCTTCTTCAACTACTTCAGCTCGCACCGCTTTCCAACCGAGCCTAGATATCGCGTCGAGTATTTCGTCCTCTGTAGTCGTGTAAGGGTTGTATACTATCCTCGCCAGCTCAGTCACAGGAGAATACCGGCACTCGATGACTCCTTCAAGCTTCGCTACAACATCCTCGAACCGGCTGGTCTCCTCCTCAACTTCTACGGAGATTACGAGAGACCTCTTCTCGACGTCGTAGCCAGCGGCTCTAACGGCTCTAACGATGTCACGTAGCGTAACGTTGTCCTCCTCGTACTCGACTACAGCGTCACCCGACGTAACGTCTAGATCGATCCTAGCGCCTAGTCTAGAAAGCTCCCTACTTATGGATAAAGCGCAAGTGGGACAGTCTACGCCTACAACTTTAACTTTCTCTCTAACGGTCATCTCCCCCCATCGCTGGCATGCCCTTAGGCCCTTTGCTCAAGTACGTTTCGGGATCATCTTCGAAAGCCTTCTTACAGTGCCTACTGCAGAAATAGTATACCTTCCCCCGATAAACAGTCTTGTACGACGTTTCCGTAGGGTTAACCTCCATCCCGCAGACGGGGTCCAACGCTCTATACACGAGATAACCGTAAATGACACAGTAATAAACCTTCCCTTTTAACTGGTTGAGAGGCTTAAATCAGCTACCCGACGTTTTGACAGCTGAAGCTTTCCCGAGGGCTCCGCCTCAAGCTAGTCTTCCGCTAGTTATCAACTCGGCTCTCTTAATTGCTTCAACGATTATTCCTCTGAACCCTTCTCTCCCCCTAAGATCCGTCAAGTAGGGCGTATATGAGACGACTTCCTCTATCAACTGTTTCAAGTGCCTGGCTCTAGCCTCTCCGTCTAAAGGTTTATCACACTGGAGTTTCTGACCGCCTTCCATAAACCCTTCAGGGTAGTACCAGTCTCGGAAGCGGGTGAAACCAAGCTGGAGCAAGAGGAAGCCTAACCTAGTTAAGACGGAGGGAGCACCAAGCCTTAAGAGGCGCTCAGTCTCAAGGTCGTACCCGTACTCGATGAAGAGAGTCTCTCCCGGCTTCAGTTCACCTGCTAGAAAGCTGAGGAGAGTTTTCTCATAATCTGAGCCTGCGAAGGGGAGGGATGTACCTTCAAGCTGAAACGTCTTGACTACGTTGAAAACTTCAACCCACCTCCCGTAGAACGGCGGTCTACCGTTAAAACACTTTAACACGAGCAAGCGTGAGCCCCCCGAGTATAACTCGAAGTTCCTCTCCTCTACGAAGCGCCCCGGTTTCTCAACTACTTCTATCCTTAGGGTGTTTTTCAATAAATTGAGTGAGCTTTTACAGAGCATATGGAAGCTAGCTAGAGGATAGAAAAATGTTTTCCGTTAAGAGCCTATAACAGAAGTAAGCTGAAACTTAACAATTTATTTAGATTTATGAGCGATAAGGCTTAGAAGCTTTCGTCAAGTAGACTGAATAGATGGATAAAAATAACGTTTGAATTTTTCGCCTAAGATCTCAACTTCATTCTATTATTATAGCACCAGTCGGGCATCCTTCAGCTGCGGTCTTCGCGTCAGCGATAAGTTCCTCCGGAACTTCCCCTATAGATTCGTTTTCATTATCGGTTCTCCTATAGGGCTCCTTGATTTTACTCTTGTAGGTGCTAGGGTCCTCTTCGAAGACTTGAGGAGCTAGAGCCCAGCAGGCTCCGCAGCCGATGCACAAGCCTTTATCAACTTTAACTACCGGCATGGTTCTCGAACAAGGATAACGGTAGCCCGAATATAAAGGTTGCCACCTCATACACTTTTAAACAACAATCTTAAGGTTGCCTAAGTTGATTTAACGTCAATTTTATGCCTCCGAGCTTACCCTTCGGGGGTATGTCGCCTCTCGCTATCCTCTCAACCAAGTCCATAACCCTCCTCTTTATCTCGTCGCGAATCCTCCTCGCTTCTTCTATACTCATTCCCGCCGGATCTGGGATACTCCATTGCTCCACGTACCTCGTGAAAAGCACAGGGCACTTCTTTGACCCGGACTCGCCGCAGACTATCACGCCTACATCTGCTATCCTCTCCAGCTCGCGGGTAAGGGGCTTAGGCTTCTTCCGGGAAATATCCAAGCCCTCCTCCTGCATCAGTTTGACTGCGTTGGGGTGTACTTCCTCAGCCGGTTCCGAGCCAGCGCTAATAGCTCTCCAACCTGAGGGGGGGTTCGCGTTAAAGTACGCTTCAGCGATCTGGCTCCTAAACCTGTTTTCGACGCAGACGAAGAGCACTACTCTTTCCCTACTCGACTTCATGTTGTCTCTCAACGTCTTGAAGCTGTTATATTTAAAAATTCTCTAGTGAGGCTGTAAAGTTTTCTCATTAGGTTTTCAAGCTGATAGAATAGCCTTCTAACCGCTATCATAGTGTCAAGAAAGTTTTATTAACGTGTAAATGAACGGCTTTACGATGCCGGTCAGACCTATGACTATGGATTTCCTTTTGAACGCTTTCAGCGGCGAGTCGATGGCTCACATGAGGTATCTTATCTTCGCTGAAGTAGCTGAAAAAGAGAAGTTCTTTAACGTGGCGAGGCTGTTCAAGGCTATAGCTCACGCTGAGTTCGTCCACGCCCGCAACCATTACTCTAACTTGAGCGAGTACAAGGGAGATTTCAAGACAGTCGCCGGAACTCCAGCTGGACCCGGGAAGACGTCGAAGAACTTGGAGTTAGCTATCATGGGTGAGGAGTACGAAGTTAACGAGATGTACCCGGCTTACCTAGAGGTTGCTAGGGCACAGGGCGAACGGGGAGCTGAACGTAGCTTTAAGTGGGCTCTCGAAGCCGAGAAGATCCACTCCCAACTTTACAGGGAAGCTAAAAGCTACGTGGATAGGGGCGAGGACTGGGTTCTTAAGGGAAAAGTCTGGATATGCACAGCTTGTGGGCATACGTACGTAGGAGAAGAACCTCCCGAGAAGTGCCCTATCTGCGGGGTTCCAAAGGATAGGTACTTAGGCTTTTGAAAATTAAATCAGGTAGAATTTTTTTGGGATACTAAAGCGTTAACTTTATATATAGGGTTATATGACATTGTCAAGGAGGTGGGAATGAGCACGCGGATACCGTTACTCTACAGCCCTAAGCTGCTTGAAGTGTTCAAGAACCCGAGAAACATGGGACCTTTAGAGGATGCCACAGTTGTAGAGAGCGCAGGTAGCCCTGCGTGCGGCGACATGATAAAAATATACTTGAAGCTGGTCGACAAGGAGGAGGATGTCATCATCGAGAACGCCACGTTCGAAAGCTACGGTTGCGCTGCTAACATAGCTACGGCGAGCCTCTTGACAGAGATGGTTAAAGGGAGGAGCCTTAGGGAAGCCTGGAAGATAAGTTGGAGGCAATTGTCCGATGAGCTTGGCGGATTGCCTCCTATAAAATACCATTGCAGCATCCTAGCTGTAGGAGCTTTAAAGAGGTCGATAAGGGCATATTTTAGGGAAAGAGGGGTTAAGCCGGAGTGGCTCCCCGACGAGCTCACTGTTGAGGAGAAGCAAGTTTTGGAGGAGGAAGAGATCATGGAACGTTACTCCAAGGTTTCGGGGAGAGGTGAGGAGAATGCCGGAGGCAAACCCTAGAGTCGGAGAGTACGTTTACGCGGCTAAGGTTAGAGAACTGTTGAAAACACACGGTGAGCCGCCCAAAGAAGTATACTTGGATCTCGAGAACAGCGGTTTAGTCCCACCCGAAGTAGTTGAAGCTATGCTACCGTACTTCAACGTTAGAGGGTATGGTCACCCCTCCATCACCCACAAGAAGGGTTGGGAAGCTCTCGAGGTGCTCTACGAGACTAAAGAGATCCTCACTAAAACGTTGGGTGCAAGGGACGTAGAAGAAGTAGAGTTCACGCACAGTGGCACGGAAGCGAACAACTTAGCCGTACTAGGCTACCTGTTCGCGGCTAGAGGTAGGGGGCGTAAAGTCATAGTATCGGCTGTAGAACACTTGAGCGTTATTTTTCCAGCGGAGTTTGCAGCTAAACTGTTAGGTTACGAGGTTGTCAAAGTTCCCGTAGATAGGGAGGGCTTTGTAAACCCCGAGCTTCTGAAGCAGTACGTTGACCGCGAAACCGTGCTCGTCAGCATTCAAGCGGTAAATCACGAGATCGGTACAGTTCAACCCTTGAGGGATCTGGTAGATGTAGCTAAAAGCGCGAACCCGAACGTAGTCTTCCACACTGATGCAGCTGACGCTCTCGGGTGGATCCCCTTAAACGTGGCTGACTTAAACGTGGACATGGTCACTCTCAGTAGCCACAAGATCGGCGGTCCGAGAGGGGTTGGAGCGCTTTACGTCAGGGATGGGGTGAGACTAGAGCCGCCGATTAGGGGGCAGCTTAGCGGCGAAAGGTTGTGGCCTGGAGTTGAAAACGTTCCAATTATAGCCGGGTTTAAGAGAGCTTTAGAGCTAGAGTTTGAAGACTTCGACTGGAAGGTCTCTTACGTAAAGGGTTTGAGGGATAAGTTGATCCATGGGCTCCTCGACAGAGTCCCGGAGACCATCGTCAACGGGCCTCTCGGAGAGAAAAGGGTGGCCAACAACGCTAACCTAAGCTTCCTCTACGTTGAAGGGGAGGCTTTGACGGTGGAGTTAAGTATGCGAGGAGTATACGTGTCAAGCGGCAGCGCGTGCAGCAGTAGAATCCTTGAGCCGAGCCACGTTCTCCTGGCTATCGGGAGGAAGCATGAGGAAGCGCATGGGAGCATCCTCTTCAAACTGTCACGACACCATAAGCCGGAGGACGTCGAGTACGTGATTGAATCGGTTCCTGAGGCGGTGTCTAGGTTGAGGGCTCTCAGCTCTTGGAGGAGCGCGCCTTCCCCACCTAGTTAATTTATTAAAAAAATTCTTAAATAATCTAATAAAAAGCATTAAATAGCAGTTCTGTCGATATCTCTTGTGGACAAGAAATGATGTCTAAACATCCTCTCGATTTACCAACTGGTAGGAAACTTTCGAGAGAAGAGTTGGCTGAAGCTCTTCGACTTTCAATCATCGCTGAGCTTGACGCAATCAACCTGTACCTCCAGCTTGCTAGGGCTACAGAGGATGAGAAGATAAGGAGGATCTTTGAGGACATCGCTAGAGAAGAGAAGACTCACGTGGGAGAGTTTCTTGAAGCTTTGAAAAGCCTAGATGCCGAACAAGTGGAAGAGTTGAAGGCTGGAGCTAGGGAAGTCAGCGAGTTGACAGGCATCACTGCGCCTGACCCACAAGATGGTAACGCTGAGCCATTCACGGAGGGAGAGTGGAGGTACCTTAAGAACCAGTTTACAGCCGCCGCAGACTCTGTGAGAACGTTTAGGAAACATTTACCTTTAACTAGGGTGGGGAGAGGAGTAATGTCTGTACCGGTCGAGAGAGCGGGCGGCGTCACCACCCTTCTACCCCTCTCGGAGATCTCGGTAAAGTTCTACGTCTCGCAGAGCTCGATCGATCACGCTAGGGTTAGCAGGCAGCCGATGGAGATAACTGATACGTTGAGGGCGGCTGTCGAGCTAGGTTTAAGTGAAGACCGTTTCGTGCTCGACTCTTTACTGTCGTTGAAAAACTCGGTTAAAGTTCAAATCTCAGACTGGTCTAAACCGGGTTCTGCCGTCGAGGAAGTGGCAGCGGCTGTGGCGAAGCTTGTTGAAAGGAACGTTCCCCCGCCTTTCGTGTTGTTCGTGAGCCCATCCAGGTTCTCTAAGCTCTTGTCCGTCCACGAGAAAACTGGTGTAATGGAGCTTACGAGAGTTAAAGCTCTAGCTGAAGTCGTTACGTTACCTGCGATGCCTGACGATACAGTTCTACTCGTCTCATCTACGGGTAGGGTTCTAGACTTGGTTTTAGGCGCTGACACGGAGGTTGATTACATCGGTCCAGAGAACGGGCGTCACGCGTTCAGGGGTTGGGAGACTTTAGCTGTAAGAGTCAGGCTTGAGGAGGGGGTTGCAGTTCTTAAACAGGTGTAGCGTATGGAGGACTTTACCTCTACCTTGAGGAAGCTTGTAGAATCTGAGAGAAGGTATGCTGGAGAGCTTCGAAGCCTCGCGAGCTCGGTGAAATACTCTGTACCCCTGTCAGCCGTTATAGAGGCGATCGCTAGCGACTCGGAGAAACATGCGCAGCTTTACGAAGCCATGTTGAAGATAGTCACCGGTGCGTATCAACCGAAGCTTTACGAAGAAGACTTGAAGTTGATTGCCTCAGTGATCGACGACCACATCCAGACTGAACGTAGGATGATCGAGGAAACGGGGAAGCTTCTCAGCGAGGTACGCGATGCTCGCCTCGCCCTACTGCTCTCAGCGATACACAACGACGAAGTCGTACACCACAAGGTCTTAACCGACGTTAAAGACAAGATCGCTAAAGCTAAGATACTATTCGAGGAAGAGTTTTGGGAAGCGGTCTGGCGGGACAGCCCCTGGCATGGGACGCCTGGCGGGTAAAAACAAATTTTTATTTTTTAACTTTAAATAAAAAATATTTAACCGTACCTCCAAACCTTCCTGCCCCTGTAGTTAAAGATTATCGTCTTGTAGGCGCTAACGTATTCAACGGAGTAAGCTATCCCTTCTCTACCTATCCCCGATTCTTTCCTTCCTCCGAACGGGTAGTATCCTATCCCGTGTCTAGGCATGTCGTTAACGTATATCGCTCCGAACTCCAAGTACCTCGTCAACCTTCTTATACGGTCCATGTCCCATCCGAAGATCGAAGCATCTAGCCCAAACCTCCTCCCGTTGGCTATCTCTATAGCTTCTTCTTCGCTTTCGAAACTGGTTACGAGTGCGACAGGTGCGAAAATCTCATCGGTGTACAACCTCATCTGCTTGAGCGAGGCTTTATCCTGTACTTCTATGAGCGTCGGTTCGACTAGGGTAGGGCCTAGCCTCCTACCACCGTACAGTATCCTCCCGCCTTTGGCTACAGCATCGTCTATCGCAGCCATCATCTCGTCAGCAGCATTCGTGTCGATGAGTGGGCCCATGACCGTGTCCGGATCCCTCGGGTCTCCTATCACGACTTTAGACAGCCTTTCGACGACCTTCCCAGTGAACTCTTCGTATATCGGCTTCTCCACTAGAACTAGTTTCAAAGCGTCACACCTTTGTCCCGCGTAACTATGGATTCCCGTCGCAACCCTTTCGGCGGCGAAATCTATGTCGGCGTCCGAAAGCACGATAGCCGGGTCACCGCCTCCGAGTTCCATTATGAACTGTTTTATCCCCGCAGTCGCCAAGATCTTCTTTCCAGTAGCACTGCTTCCCGTGAAGCTTATGACAGAGATCCTTTCGTCTGAAAGAAGCTTGTCGCTTTCAGCGCCAGGAATAGTTAGGACGGCGAGGGATTCTCTAGGGAAACCAGCGGCCTCCACGAGTCTAGCGAACAAGATGACGGGGAGAGGGTCGGCTGAAGGTGGTTTTACGACTATAGCGTTCCCGGCGACTATGCTGTACGTAAATTTGGATACTGTATCGAAGAGAGGGTAGTTGAAGGGTACTATAGCGAGTACCACGCCGTACGGTTCTCTACGTATGACAGCTTCCGTCTCTACAGTAGTCGGATCCCAGTCTCCGGGCGCGTACTCGCCGAAGATCTTCCTCGCGTCGAGGTCAGCTCTACGCAACCTGTCGATACACGCGTCTACTTCGCCCAACGCCTGGTTGCGAGTCTTACCGCTGTTGATTACGAGAACGTTGACCATATCCTCCTTATACTGTTCTAGGAGGTCAGCCACCTTCTCTAGGATCTCCAGCCTCCTCCAACCGGGGGTATCTCTTATCTGCCACCTACCCACCCGGTACACGATGTCCAAGACGCTGTCAATTTCCCTCCAAGTTAAACGGGGGACTTCAGCTATAACCCTTGAATCGATCGGCGTTCTAACCTTCATGTACTCGCTCGTTTGAATCCATTCGCCAGCTCCGTAAGCGCTAAAACGGTAAACGCCGTTTACAACGTCGTAAATGTTCGAGAAAACTTTACCAGTTATCCTCAGCATGGGGGTCAAACGTCCTCTACAGTCAAACCTCTTAAACCTATGCCTTCAAACATTCGGGAAAGTTTAAGTGTCTAGAACTTTAAGTTCAAGCAAGGTAAGAGGATGGACCAGAGGCTGCTACCCGAGGCCGTGAAGAGGTACTTGAGAGCAGGCTACGCTCTCGTAGGGAGGCATTCAGCCGTCGAAGTTTGCAGGTGGACTAGGAGCGCGCTTAAAGGCGGTTACATGTGTTATAAAAGGTGGTATGGCGTGCGCAGCCACAGGTGTATACAAATGACGCCTGTACTCAACTTCTGCAACTTCGCGTGCACGTTCTGTTGGAGACCCCACTTAGAAGGAAGGTTTGAGATCCCCTCCGACTGGACGTGGGATAACCCGAGCGAGATCATCGAAGGGTCTGTGTACGCGCAGAGACGGCTGCTAGCTGGCTTTAAGGGGAACAGCCAGACTCCCAAGGAACTTTTCCTTGAGGCGATGTTCCCGAGGCACGTAGCCATAAGCTTGGACGGTGAACCGGCACTGTACCCGAGGTTGTCTGAACTCATCAGCGAAGTAAAGGCTAGAGGCATGACCGCCTTCCTGGTAACAAACGGTTCAGTACCCTACAGGCTTGAAGAACTACTCCGGAAGGGCGTTGAACCCACGAACCTTTACGTGAGCGTCTACGCTCCGAACCCCGACGTCTTCGCGAAGACCGCAAACCCTCTCACTCCTAAAGCGTGGGACCTCGTTATGGAGAGCTTAGACTTGTTGCCCGAGTTTAGCTCGAGGACCATTCTTAGGTTTACGATGGTGAAGGGTTTGAACATGACCGACCCTGAGGGTTACGCTAAGCTGGTAGAGCGTTCACAACCCAAGTTCGTTGAGTTGAAGGGTTACACTTGGGTTGGGGAGAGCCAGAAGAGGCTCCCGATAACAGCCATGCCTACGCTAGCTGAGATAGAAGATTTCGCTCGGAGGATCAGCGAGGTCACAGGCTACAATTTGAAATTATCCGACGCGAAGAGTAGAGTCGTCATGCTCGTCCGAGATGAAGACACGTGGCTCTGGAACCTGAAGCTGGTTGAAGAGCAGAGGCTTTTAGAGGCTAGCCTCGACTCCGAATGGAAAGCAAAGTTGCGTGACTTTAGGTTGAAAAACCACGGGAAGCCCCCAATTCCCGTCTTAATCTAGTCGGTTTCCTCGAGAGACTTTAGCTTAAACTCCTCGTTTACGATTACGTGTTCTCTTTCAAGGTTTTCTATAACGAGCCTTCTCACGTGCCTCGGTAACGCCTCACCCGGTAGAACACCCCTCAACCTTCTACCCCTCAGGGCTTGAAGCAACGTGACGACGCACAACGCAGTAGGGTAAGTGATGTAGGTTGACCCGGGTAAAAGCTCGTTGATCCTCCTCTGACTTGGGAAGAGAACAAACCTCTTTGAAATAGCTGGTTCCCCGCCAGCTTCTCCCTCACCCGTGACCTCGATCGCGAAGAAAGCGTCCTCCAAGTCACCCTCCTCGCAGAACTTGAGCACTTCGCTCGGCGTCGGTGCAGGCGGGAGGATCCTGTATAGGACTTCCCTTGGGCTCACCATCGTCTTTCCAACTGGGACGCGGTTGTCGCTGAGGATCCCCAGCCTGTAGAGAGCTCTTAGGGTCTCAATGTCGCTACCTCCCGCGTAATAGTAGAGGCTCTTGAGTCTTAGGAAGCGTGGCAACGTATAGCTTTCGTCGTTAAGGACCGTATAGCAGCGTACGGTGCCGATCGGCTCAGGAAAGTCTAGCACAACACTTTCCTCAAACGGTTCAATCCAAGCGTACCTTCTGTTTCTGTAGGCTAACGCAGGAGAAGCTGTCAGTAGCATCTCCTCCCTCGACCATGGTATGACGAAGGAACTCCCCCTTTGATCCTCTAACGAAACTATCTGTACCTTGTCGACTAAGTCTAGATCCTCCCACACCTCCCTAGCTAACAGGTTTGATAAACCGGGTGAAGCTCCGAAGTTTATCACGGCCAACAGACCGGCGTTCTGGAAGCTCCTAGTTAGCGAAAGCTGCTCGGCTCGCGTCCTTTTACCGCCGTAACAGGCTAAATCAACGTAGTTGACACCAGCTTTCAACACTGCACTCATAACAAGCGGGTTTAAGGGAACCTCCCTACCCCCTATTCTAGCGAAGGTCGGGAGCGCGTTGACTAGGAAGTCGAAACCTTTCAACTGGGTTGACAACTCGTCGACCTTTAGAGCGTCAACTTCTGCAACTGTGATACCCCTTGTTTCATCGAAGGATAGGTGTTTCTTCGCGGCTTCAACGTCTCTGTCGAAGCAGTAGACCTCCTCTGCAACCTTTTTTAAAACAGCGAGTCGAGCTACGGCAGAGCCTACGGCTCCACAGCCTACGACAGCCAGCTTCAAGCCTTACACCGAGGGGTAGGAATAGACGCCTGGATAAAGCTTCCGAGGGATTATACTCTAGCTAGCGGAAAAGAGAAATACATGGTTATGGTCACTATGATGTGAGCCTCGTACCTCCTAAAGGGGTCTACAGGTTATCTTTAAACGAAAACCTTTTCCTACCTAGAGACCTTATCGAAGAAGTTTTAGAGAAAGCCTCCAAGTCTATTGATCCACGTTTGTACGCTGAAGCCTACGGTGAGGAGCTTGCCGAAAACCTTTCGGTTTTCCACGGTGTAGATACGGAAGAGATAGTTGTAGG
>JANXEW010000009.1:15566-33279 GCA_025057995.1 Thermofilaceae archaeon
GCTGAAGCCTACGGTGAGGAGCTTGCCGAAAACCTTTCGGTTTTCCACGGTGTAGATACGGAAGAGATAGTTGTAGGTGCTGGCGCAGACTACTTGATCTACCTTACCGCCCACTTAGGACGAGAGAAAGGCTTAACGATAGTCGAGCCGACGTTCGAAGAATACGAGAGAGCAGCTAAGCTACTCGGAGCCAGTTACCGTAAAGTTCTTCTAAGTGAAGACTTCCAGTTAATACCTGAAAAGGTGATTGAAAGAGACGCTAGCCTCACCTACATGGCGTCGCCTAACAACCCGACTGGCAACCAGTTTATCAGGGAGAGCGTTGGAGAAGTCGTAGAAAGCTTCAAGGGGATAGTTGTAGTCGACGAGGCTTACGCAGAGTACGCGCGCTATACTCTCCTCGGTGAGGCCCCTTCGCGAGATAACTTGATCGTCATTAGAACCTTTAGCAAGGCATGGGGTCTAGCGGGTTTGAGAGTCGGTTACGCTGTTACGAACCGTGGACTCGCCAACCTGTTGAGGGAGAGGGGCATGGTTTTCGCTTGCTCCAGCCTTTCCTTGAAAACTGCTGTCTCGATGTTGGATAGGTGGAGTGAAGTCCTTAAAGCTGTAGAAGAAGCTAAGAATGTTAGAGAATGGATGCGAGCTAGACTTTCCGAGCGACCGGTTAAAGTTTACCCTTCTGACGCAAACTTCCTTCTAGTGAGGCTACCCTTCAGCTCTAAACTAGCCCGGGAACTCCTCCTCAAGAAAGGGTTCGCAGTGAAAGATGTAGGTCACATGCCCCTCTGTGCCAACTGCATAAGGGTTACGGTACCGCCCAAGGATGTAGCTGAAGCATTTATCGAAACCTTAAGCGAGATTGTTTCAAGCATTTATCCCGACGAGGTTGCTTGAATCAGAATAATGTGTTTATTTTAACAGAATGCCACTTCCGATGATCAAGGTTCTCACCGTACTACTCGAGTGGGGAATACTTAATCCTAAGGAAACTTTTTCGATGTTACCAGCATGAGCGTAGCTCCTTCTAATTGAAAAATGCGTGGTAACGACTGATGCTTTTGGTTGGGTTGAAAAGTGGTTTATGGTTTTACGATTGCGTTCGAGAGCTGACGTCCTTCTATAAAGCCACGGATCGTGTCAATCGTTGCTGTAATAATCCTCTCGACAGCCTCCCAAGTGTTGTAGGCTAGATGGGGAGTCAAAATCACGTTCGGGTACTTGCTAAGCTTAAGAGCTAAAACTGCTTTAGCGTAACGTTCGCAGCCTAGACCTCGATCTCCAAAGGTTTTACTCCAGGAATTATCGAAAACCCACTCGCCTTCAAATACGTCGAGAGCTACTCCAGCTAGGATCCCTTTCTCCAAGGCTTCAATGAGAGCTTCAATCTCCACTACCTCGCCTCTAGCCGTGTTGACTAGAAGAGCCCCTCTCTTGATCTTCTCGACATTAGACCTGTTGATTAGATGCCTTGTCTGAGGCGTCAAAGGTACGTGTAGGGAGATTACATCTGAAGAGGATAGTAGCGTGTCTAAGTCGACGTATTGTACTTCACCCGTGCGTTTAAGCTCCTCGTTCTCGATCAAGTCGAAGGCTAAAACCTTCATTCCAAAAGCGCGCGCGATCTGTGCGACCCTACTACCTATCCTCCCCGTTCCCACTATGCCAATGGTTTTACCCGATAGCTCGATACCCCTGAGCGAAGCTGGTTCCAAGCTATTTTTCTCGACAGTTTGCTTCAATTCCTTAGCCTTCCTGGCTAACATGAGGATGAGCATAAACGTGTACTCGGCGATCGTCTGTGAACCGTAGTTAGGGATGTTGAACAAGGCTACCTTACGACTCTTACAAGCTTCTACGTCTACGTGGTCGAAGCCAGCTGACCTCGTTATTATAGCTTTCAAACTGGGTAGCGCGTCAAGTAGGTCGCTCGTTACCCTAGATCTTATGAAGACGCTGATAATCTCAGCGTCCCTAACCTCTTGCACGTTTTTAAGCGTGAGAGCGTCACGTCTTAGAACGAGCTCATGTTCAGGGAGAGCCTTCCTTAAGATCGGCTCTTCCCAACCTTCTAACTCGAAAAACGCGATCTTCACGATATCACCGATAATACGGTATTCACAGCTTTATAAATATGACGGTGTCATTAAACGAGTTTCAGAACCCATAAGAAGACTCGATACACTCTGTAAAAGTGCTTCGACCCTACGGCTTCCTAAATGGTTTAAAGATTACACAAACAGAAGCATTGATCTATAGCTAGACTTTAATAATACTGAGGAGAGATTGTTCCCATGTTGACTCTAAAGAGAAGAAAGATTATTCTAACGCTTACTTTATCAGGAGTAACTCTACTAGTACCCTCAATACTTCTTTTAAACCAGCCGTCAAACCTCACCGCCTACGTGAACATTTACACTACGGTAGCGGCAGCTGTCTCCTTTATGCAGAGTTTCGCGATAATAGTTTCATGTATTAAACACCCTCCCTGTCGCGTCCACCCTTGGATCTTGCTCTCAACAGGCGTGGGACTATGGACTGTAGCTGAAGTTACATGGTTGCTACATTTTATGATGTTCGGCGAAGCGTTTCCCTTCTCATTAGCTGACTTCATGTGGATTGCCGGGTATCCTTTCCTAATTCTCGGATTATGGACCTTCGTTAGACCTTTCGTTAAGATGTTGAGAGCAACTGGCTTTAAAGTAAGAAGGCATTTAGCTTGGAACGTAACTGTAATCTCACTACTCATCGCTTTCGCAGCTGGTTTACTCGTGGTAAAACCAATACACGAGTTTAAAGTAGAGTTTCCCTCGGCTTTTTACGTGGTATTGGACGCCCTACTTCTTTTAGTTGCCTCAAGTTCTCTCTCGATTTTTTACCCGAGCACGTACGCCTACCTGTTGACGGTTATTACAACAAGTTTTGCCCTCTTTGCCGCATGTGACCTATTATACATGCTAGCGAGGACCTACGTTTTCGTCCCCGCTGACCTACTCTACGCTTACACTTACGTGATCCTCGCTCTAGGATTCTACGCGTATCGTAAACTGAGTTCACCTACCTAGGTTGGGAAGCTGATACATTTTTCCACGGGCCGCCAGGTAAGTAACAGCTTTTACCCTGTTTTAAGTAGACCCCTTGTGGAACAAGACGTCGACAAGCTTCGAAAGAGGAGGAGAGAACTAGTGGAGAGACTCAGCGTTCTCGAGAGTAGGATCGGGGAGGTTAGATCGCAGAGAGACTTGTTGAACAAGCAGCTTAAGGAGTTGGGTGAAAAGATAAAAGCTCTCCGAGCTCAGAAGGAAGCTCTCGAGAAAGAACTGGAGAGCAGTAAAAAAGTTGACTACTCTGAGGAGATCGTTAAGTTAAATAATGATAAGGTTAAACTTATGAACGAGGCTGAGGCGCTGCGTAGACAGATTAAACTACTTCTCGAGAAGATTGACAGGCATAACCTTCCCCAAGACAGGGAGGAGTTGAGGAACAGGATGAAGGTTTACGCACAGGTCGAAGCTGAGCTCAAGAGGATAGACTCACGTATTAAGGAGCTTATGGACAAACATCTCTCTGAGAAGAGGTCACTTGAACTTAAGAAGGTTAATTTGACTCAGCTTAGAGAGGAACTGGTTGCACTCGTAAGAAAAAGGAACGCGATAAAAAAGAAAGTAGATGAACTACATGTTCTATACGTGAATATGTCAAAAGAAGCTTCAGAATTGAGGGATGAGCTGGAAAGGGTTAACGTCTTGATTAAAGCGGCTGAAATCGCTGGACGGCTGAAGAAAACCGCGGGTAGAGAGTAAACAGATTGGAAAAAACGTTAAAGTCTGTCGTCGACAGTTCTGTTTATTAGCCAGCTGAAGAGGGCTTCTAGTGTCTACTGAGGAACTTTACCTGATGAATCCCTACCTTAGAAAGTGTGAAGCGACTGTCTTAAAGGTTGAGAAGGTGAAGGGTAAACGCGCTTACCTTACGCTCGATAAAACGATTTTCCATCCTTTAGCTGGAGGACAACCCTCTGACGAAGGTTTTGTCGTCGGAGGTAATGGTGTTTTCGAAGTTCGTAAAGCCGTGAAAGTTGAGGACGAAGTAAAGTTGCTAGGGTTTTTCAAGGTTGGTCAACTGGCTCCAGGAGACCACGTTACATGCGAGCTGGACTGGAGTAAGCGTTACAAGGTTATGCGCCTGCACACGGCTGGACACATACTCGACTACGCTATGATGAAGTTTTACGGTAGACTCGTTGAAACTCTCGAAGCTTTCCACGGGCCTCCTGAAGCCTACCTTGTTTACGATGTGGAGTCTGAACCTGAGAAGAGCGAGCTTGAGAGAATTGTTTCAGAAATCGTTTCAAGCAGCTTGCCCGTGTTTGTGAGGAACGTCCCTGCAAGCGAGCTTCAGAAAACCATCTATAATGCTCCAAATCTCTCAAGGCTGCCTTTAAGGGAAATTTATAGAGTCGTCGAGATATCGAGCGTCAACGCCATGCCTTGCACTGGAACACATGTAGCTAACACAAGCGAAGTAGGTAGCTTTTCAATAAAAAGTGTTAAGATGGTAAAAGGTTGTAGGATAGCTTACGACGTGGAGTAGAGGGCGTTTAATCAAGTTCGCCTAGTATAAACTGTCCGCTCGAACTAAACGTCAGTTTTTGAATTTTATTTGAAAATCTAAGCATGTCATTCCCTAAATTTTTACTATCACTTATTTAAACCAGTAACCCGTAGGGTGAGCATGGATAGGCTTCGATTGTTTGTTCTACTAGTCTTCTTCGTCTTCCTGATCTTCCACCAAGCTGACCGTTTCATTATATCCGCCGTAGCTCCTCAAGTCATGGAGGACTTTAAGGTAAGTTACGGGGATCTTGGCTTGGTGTTTTCTCTAACAGGCTTTATTGCAGCTGTACTCTACCCTGTCTGGGGCTACCTTTACGACAGGTACTCTCGGCGACTCTTAGTCAGTTTAGCTGCAGTCGTCTGGGGTTTCACCTCTTTGATCAACGCTTTGTCTAGAAGTTTTAGCGAGTTCTTCGCTACGAGGCTCTCCACTGCAGTTGACGACGCTGCTCCACCAGGCATGTCTAGTCTAGTGTTGGACTACTTTGAACCTGAAAAAAGGGCTAGGGCTATCGGTTTTTTGAACACTACCGGTCCTCTAGGAGCGATCCTAGGCTCCATCCTAGCTTTGAGCCTCGTTTCCGCCGGCATATCGTGGAGGGTTTCTTTCTACATAACTGGCTCCGTAGGCGTGATCACTGGACTACTAATCTACAAGGTAGTTAGAGACGTACCGAGAGGAAGCTCTGAACCGGAATTGCGAGGTTTGCTCATGCGTGAAGCCTTTAGAGCTAAGCTCTCGGATCTACCCAAGCTTCTCAAGAATCGTTCACTAGTCTTCCTCTTCCTCCAAGGCTTCTGGGGCGTTTTCCCTTGGGCGGCCATAAACTACTGGATCATAACTTACATGCAAGTTGAACGGGGTATACATCCGAGCGAAGTAATGGTCATCATGGTCATATGGCTCGTCTCCATGAGCTTGGGGAACGTTTTCGCCGGCTACGCTGGAGATATCCTGTATAGGAGAAGTAACAGGGGTAGAGCCGCTTACGGTGCTTTAATAGTCTTTCTTTCCGCTGTCTTGATCTACCTTACGATGACGAGCAAGACACACGAAGAGTTTCTAATCTACGGCGTGATCACAGCCTTCATCATACCTCAAGCTGGTCCGCAAGTCTCAGCAATGTGGGGGGATATCGTAGAACCCGAGTTGAGGTCGAGCGCAGCTGCCTTCCAAGCGTTCTTCGAGAACGTTGGAAGTAGCACGGCTCCCGCCGTAGTCGGTTTACTCGCTGAAAGGATGGGTCTCGGTAACACGATCATGTGGATAAGCTTCTGGACTTGGATGCTCTGCTTCATCTTCTTCACTGTTCTAGCCTTCATCATACCGATGGACATGAAAAGGTTGAGAGACTTGATGAGACAGAGAGCTGTAGAGTTGTCGGGAGGAGTTTGAACATTTTACTTCCGTCAATAGATTAAGCTGCAATATGCGTTGAAAGCGCTTGGGCATGGATACACTTAAATTGTCGCAAGGCTCTTTTCATATTCATGAGCTTGTCTGAGAGGGAAGTTGAAGAGTTGACGAAAAGGGCTTTGCGGGACGCTTACTTCTCTGAAAGAGAAGTTGTTAAAAGCGCTCCAGTGAACGTTGTCTACCCTACAGAGTTGAACCAGTGCTTGAGAAAAAGCTGGTACGAACGAATGGTCGCAGAGCCGCCTCAGCCGGAGAGGCTTGTTCTCTTCTTGCTTGGAGAAAAACTGCACGACGTAGCCGGCGAGTACTTTCCTCTCGGATCAGGTGAGAAATCTTTTGAGAAAACTGTAGAAGGAGTTATAGTGAGAGGGAGGCTTGATCGCGAGTTAGAATCCTGTATAGTGGAGTTTAAGAGCGTGACAAGCATCCCTGAGAAACCTAGACCTTACCATGTCGACCAAGCACAGATTTACATGTGGCTTACTGACAAGGAGCAAGCTTTCGTCGTCTACGTCTCGAAGAGCACTGGTGAGGTAAAAGCGTTTAAAGTAGAACGAGACGAGGCACGTATCCAAGAGCTCCTCAGGAAGGCCGTGGAGTATAGTATACACCTTCAAAGGGGATTTCCTCCTCCCCCGGAGCCCGGCTGGCTCTGCAAATACTGCGAATACGCTCACCTTTGCCCGTCGCCGCAAGGCGAAGAAAGCGGGAACCGATGAACGAATCCCACCTCTAGTTATCCGAAACATTTTAGACTCTCTACGACAACCGGGGGCTGATCTAGTCATGGCAACTTACAGGCAGGCTCACTTAGCTAGGCTGTTGGAAAGCAAGTTTGGGACTCTTGGCAAAGTTGCGGGCAGGTATGTGACAGCTGGTTTACACGTGACATTAAGGCTACCGACGAGGCTTGGACCAGTAGATATCTTCGCCCAAGGCGCTGGTCAAAAGCTAGCTATTGAAGTCTTGGAGAAGAGTGAGGGAGCTCGAGAGAAAGCAGAGCAGTTAGTAAAGAAAGCTGAGTTGTTGAAAGCTAAACCAGTGCTAGTCCTCTACGGGGACTGTAAAGTAAACTTATCCGAACTAGCCGGACTGGGAGTTAAGGTGAAGAGGGTACCAAAACGATAGGGGGTCTTAAGTACAGTCTCAAAGCGGAGAGGGAGAGTCACGACCCTGAAGCTTTTATTCCGGCTTCTACTTGGAGAGGTGTAGGAAAATGGCTGCTATTGAGGTGAGGGATCTCTCGTTCACGTACGCTGGCAAGAGTGAACCGGCTCTACGAAACGTAAACCTTAGGATAGAGTGGGGTGAGACTGTACTCTTAGCCGGTAGGAGCGGGAGCGGCAAATCCACTTTGATCAAGGCTATAAACGGTCTAATACCTCACAGGTATGAGGGAGACTATAAAGGTGAGGTTCTAGTAG
Organism: Thermofilaceae archaeon; assembly: GCA_025057995.1. Lineage (GTDB taxonomy): Archaea > Thermoproteota > Thermoprotei > Thermofilales > Thermofilaceae > JANXEW01. The sequence continues at coordinate 23,024 of JANXEW010000009.1, forward strand.
GTGGCTTAAGGGTATCCGAAGCCAAGTTATCGCAAATATCCAGGAGAGTCGGTACCGTGATGCAAGAGGTGAGTAAGCAGGTCGTGCTACCCACTGTCGTAGACGACGTCGCCTTCGGTTTGTGCAACCAGTGCATGGACGCTACCGCCATAGAGGAATCTGTCGACCGTGCCCTCTCCCGCTTAGGCATCCTTCACTTGAAGGATAGGGACGTCAACGAGTTGAGCGGCGGCGAGAAACAGAGGGTGGCCATCGCTGGGATACTAGCTATGGACCCTCAAATCGTTCTCTTGGACGAGCCTATGGCTAACCTCGACAGCGAAGGAGTAAGAGCTACTCAGGAGCTTATAAGAAACTTGAGAGAGGAGGGTAGGACGGTTGTGATCGCGGAGCATAGGGTTGAAGAGGTTTGCGAAACCGGTGTCGACAGGATCCTCGTGATGGAGGGGGGTCGCGTAGTTCAAGAGGCTAGAGACCCTCGGGAACTAAAGGAGTTCAAAGACGTCCTAAAGCTCCCAGCGAGCATATTGTTGAGCGAGAAAAACGCTCCAACTAGGACTTCGGTTCACGACGCTGTACCAGGGGAAGTCGCCGTCGAATTCAGGAGCGTGAGCTTCAGTTACGACGGTAGGCTTGTGCTTCGAGACGTAGATCTACAGGTGAGAGAAGGGGAGAGAGTAGCTCTTCTAGGGAATAACGGGGCTGGGAAGAGTACGATGGCTAAACTCATGTTAGGTCTTCTTAAACCTAGCAAGGGCAGCGTGCTTATATATGGACACGACACTCGCAGTAGAGAAGTCTACGATATAGCGCCGATCGTAGGCCTCGTTTTCCAAGACCCTTTCAACATGTTGTTCGCCAAGAGCGTGAGCGAAGAGTTGGCCTTTGGTCCGATCAACCTGGGGGTTCCGAGAGAAGAGATACTTGTGAGGGTTAGAGAGGCTGCCGAACAATGTCGAGTTGACCACTTGCTCCCCTTCTCGCCGTTTGCTTCAAGCCATGGGGAGAAGAAGAGGATATGCGTTGCCTCGATACTTACTATGAAGCCTAGAGTCCTAGTGCTTGACGAGCCTACGGCTGGACAGGATTACGCCAGCTATACCGCTTTCATGGGTTTTATCATGAATTTGATAAGAGAGGGGGTCGTTAAGACTCTCGTCCTCATAACACACGATACCGATTTAGCTTTAGAGTACACCGATCGGACGGTAGTTCTAGCGGATGGAGAAATCGTAGCCGACGGGCCGACAACTAAGGTCTTAGCCGACCCCAGCGTACTCGCACGGGGAAGGATACGTGAGACCAGCTTGATAAGGATGGGGAGAAAAATCTCGGGAGGCGAGCGTGTTTACAGAGTTCGCGAACTTGGACTGGCATCTTAGCAACACCGCAAAGTATTTAACATAAAAATGGTAAACCCTTTACGTGAGCCAGGAAGCCCGTAAGAAGCCTCTGATCACTACAACCGGAGTAGTCGCGATGGGCGTGGGGACTGCGTTATACGCTGCCTTCAACGTCTTCTTCAACATATTACAGCTCCCCGGCGCCCAGCTGGTCGCTCTAAGGCCCAGCGTATGCATACCCATGTTCTTCGGTTACGCCTTCGGACCCATCGTAGGCTTCGTCTCAGGTTTTCTCGGCAACGTCATAAGCGATGCGATAAGCTGGGGCGGCTTCTGGTGGAACTGGGACGTTGGGAACGGTCTGATGGGCTTGATCCCGGGCTTAGCGGCTTACTTTTTATCGAAAGATGATATGTACGGTAGGAAGGGGTTGGTCAGCGTAGCAGTTCTCGCGGTTCTAGCTTCAGTGATCGGTATGGGGTTTGCGGCTTTCACGGATTACGTTTTCGGTTACGGTATCTCTACGATCGAGGAAGCTATATACGCTCTCTTCCTACCGGCGGCTGTGACAAACGCGATAAACGGAGCTATCTTGACGCCAATCCTCGTCTCAGCTTACGCGTCAGCTGCTAGAGGTAGAGCAAGGAGAGTTTGAAATGGCTAGTAGGATCATCAAGTACGTAGAGAAGAGTAGTGTAATTCATAAGCTCGACCCCAGGAGTAAGTTAATCCTCCTTTTTTCTGTACTCGCTTCATCGACCCTAGCATACAGCTTGGCTGTCGCGCTTCCAATCCTAGTTTTCTCCTTCATAATCTACTTCCTAGCTAAGCTGCCTTGGAGTGCTACGAAGAACACTTGGAAGTTCATCGTATCGATTATTGTTTTCCTTTCAACTTTGAACTACCTCTTCGTAGCGGTCCTCTTCCGGCACGGCGGCAAACCTCTAAGCTTGGAAACGCTTCTAGACTCGGAGATCCTAGCTCGGACGTTTACTCCAATCGTCAAGCTGCTCTCTCTCGCCGTTGCCACGGTGACTTTCATCTACACGACTCCGCCATACCTTTACGCCCCCGCTCTCGGACAGATAGGTCTCAACTACAAGGCTGCCTACGTTGTACAGTTGGGGTTAAGGTATTTTCCCGAGTTCATCGAAGAGATGAAGAGGACGCTGGAAGCTCAGATGGCTCGAGGCTATAAGCCGAGAGGGGGAGGGAACATAGTAGCTAGGATCGCTGCGCTCGCACCCCTGATTGTTCCAGTCACAGTTTCAGCCTCCCTATCCATTTACGATATCGCAGACGCTATGGAGCTGCGTGGGTTCGGAGAGAATAAATGTCACACGTGGTTTAGGAAACTTAAGTTTTCTAAAAACGACTTCCTAGTTTTTGCGCTTTCGGGAATAATGATAACCGCTTACACCATCTTATTCATCGCGAAACCCATTTGAGAAGGCTACAAGATGAAATATACAGAACATCATATACAGCTTTCCCCCCTCACGTTAGAGTCTCGCTTCTAAGTTTAGAAGAAGCGTAAGGTGATATCAGCGTGAGACGTTCATCTTCACCGATCAGACGTCTCTTCCCTCATCCCCGAAAAGAGTCTCGTTAAATGAAGCTTAAACTTATCTCTTTTACGACTAAATCTCTAAGCCTGTGGAATGCGTAATTTAACCATCTTAACGATAATAGTATTCTGACGGATCCTCTCAATTTAGAGCCGCTGGTACACCACTTGCTAACGGTCCTTTCTTCCCCAGCTTAGTGTTTATCCAGCTTCTTCCAGAACCGTTCAGGATTCTGTTGAAAACCACATGTTTATCGTAAAAATAACGATTATCCTAGTAATACTTAATACAGCAGAGAGAAGCTTCAAGACTTTTGAACCATCATCTAGTATAGGGAAAAGTAGAAGTGAAGAACTTATCATAGCGACCGATTCTAGATTATATTTTAATACTCTTTAACGTTAATATATAGCTCCTGCCCTTCTCAAACGACTTTTAGTTAAAGATTAAACTCGATCGACTTGTTCAAATAATCGTAAGCTCTCGCATTACTCCTAACGACAAGACGAAAGATGTTAACAAAACACTGTTTCACCCTGTTTTTGAGAGCCTTCTTTGAAAACTGTTCATTATGGAAGCGAATATTTCATGAAGTTTCCTTTCATATCCATAAGTGTATTCCTAACAGGTTTACATTAAAACATGTAAGTACATATGAGACGATACACTACAGCATGTCTTAAAGCTGGAACACAGGGTCTAGATAGAGCTGAAGACGAGGTAGAGATTTTGTACTAGCTGGTAAACTCTTTACACTCGAGTGGTGAACATCGCTATTAATTTTTAAGTCTATAACCTCTCTTGCTCGTGGAGAGGAACAGTGCCCAGATAGGGGATAAGACTGAGGGAATCTATAAGGGTGGATGGATAGATTTTAACAAGAACGGAATCTTGGATCCCTACGAGGATCCCTCCAAGCCCGTTGAGGAACGTGTAGAAGATCTGCTTAACCGGATGACTCTAGAGGAGAAGATCGGTCAGCTACTCTTCGGCAGCAGTGAGATGATCTCGGGTTTCAGCGGGTTTCGTTCAAGCGGGGATCTCAGGAAAGATCTAGAGGAAATTAACGAAACACAGAGGAAAGTAATCGAGGGTTCAAGGCTCGGTATCCCTGTTCTCTTCGTGACCGAGTGTTTGCATGGGTGTATGGCTCACTTGTGCACCCAGTTTCCGCAAGCAATAGCGTTAGCGGCAAGTTGGAACCCTGACCTTGTCAACAGGGTTGCCAGGGCTATTGCTAGGGAGACGAAGGCTCGCGGCTTCCGCCAGTGTTACTCACCAGTGGTCAACCTAGCGAGAGACGTTCGCTGCGGCAGGACTGAAGAGACTTACGGGGAAGACCCGTACTTAGCTTCAGTGATGGCTAGCAGTTTCTGCAGAGCGCTCAGGTATGAAGGGGTCGTAGCCACGCCTAAGCATTTTGTAGCCAACTACATGGCAGAGGGGGGAAGAGATAGCCACGAAGTCCATTTGTCTGAGAGGATTCTGCGAGAGACCGAGTTTCAACCATTCTACTCCAGCTTGAAGGCTGGTGCCCTCTGCGTTATGGCTGCCTACAACTCTGTCGATGGTATCCCCTGCTCTTGTAATAAATGGCTCCTTACAGAAGTTTTAAGGTGGGAGTGGGGATTCCAAGGCTACGTAGTATCCGATGCCTGGGCTGTGCCTGGTCTATTATATAAACACGGAGTCTTCTCAAAACCTGAAGAAGCTGCTGCTGCTTGCCTGAAAAGCGGTCTTGAAGTTGAGCTCCCCAACGTCTTCTGGAAGGAAGCTCTGGCGAAGGCTTTGAGAGAAGGACTTGTAGAGACTGAAGTGTTAGACGATGCTGTAAGGAGAGTCTTGAGAACAAAAATACTTATCGGACTCTTTGACGAACCCTTCATCGACCCTGAAGAGTCGATCAGAGTTATAGGTTGCGAAGAGCACAAGAAGCTTGCTTACGGGGCCGCTAGAGAGGGTATCGTGCTTTTAAAGAATGATGGAAACCTGCTCCCTTTAGATAAGAAGAAACTTAAACGGGTACTCGTAGTAGGGGGTGCTGCCAAAAGTTTGAAACTTGGCGGCTATAGTGGCATGCCTTTGAAGACGGTTTCGCCTCTCGAGGCTATAGCAGATAAGTTAAGTGGGAGCGAGGCAAAGCTGGAATATGTAGAGGCGATTCCTCTCGAGATGGGGTGTTGTAATGCAATTCAGATAAGGAACCCTAATACAGGGCTTCCGATTATAAAACTGAACTACATTGCACCACCTAAAGGGTTAGAGGGGAATGGTATAAGAGTCGAGATCTTCGATAACCCTAACTTTGAGGGTAAACCTATAGTTGATTACGTGGGGTTAAACTGGGTCGGGTTCCGGTACGAATGGGGATATGGTAAACCTCACCATCAGATAGAGACTGAGAACTACTCTGTGAGATTCTCCGGTCGACTTCTACCTCCTATAAACGGGAGGTACTCTATTTGTCTAGGTGTAGCGGGGGGAAAAGCCACATTGACGGTGGACGGCAGAGTCCTTGTTCAGGTAGATGCTACTAGTGTCAGCACCTACAAGAGAGTCGAGGTGGAGCTCGCGAAGAAGGAGCATGAGTTTACGCTTGAGTACTCTAGGACTAGAGGTTACGCAGCTGTGAGGCTTGGTTGGGATCTCGTAGAATCTGAAGAGATGAGGAAAGCTGTGGAATTAGCTAGTGAGGCCGACGTCGTCATCTTCTTCGCTGAAGTGGTAGAAGGAGAGGAGGAGGATAGAGCTATTCTAAGGCTTCCTAAATCCAAGGAGAAGCTAATAGAGAAACTTTTAAAGGTAAACCCTAACCTTATAGTTGTCCTAACCACAGGAGGTCCTGTAGTAGGTGATTGGGTTTACAGGGTTCCTTGTTTAGTTCAAGCTTGGTATCCTGGTGAGTTGGGTGGTTTGGCTGTTGTTGACGTGCTTTTCGGCGATTACAATCCTGCTGGTAGGCTGCCTTTCACTTGGCCTCACCATGAGGGTCAACTACCACTCTACTACAACTACAAGCCTTCCGGTAGAGTGTACGACTACGTAAACATGACTGGAGCACCACTATTCCCATTCGGACACGGGTTAAGCTACACAAAGTTCGAATACAGCAACCTGAAAGTTGAAACAGAAGAGGATGGTAGAGTGAAAATTAGTTTCGAAGTTGAGAACGTAGGGCCGCTTGACGGAGACGAGGTAGTTCAACTCTATATCAAGGATACAGTATCAAGAGTTGCAAGACCTGTCAAGGAACTTCGCCGGTTTCAGCGAGTACACTTAAGAAAAGGTCAGAAGAGTACGTTATACTTTGAGCTTGAACCCGACGACTTCGCTTACTATAACGAAGAAATGAGGAGAGTTGTAGAACCAGGAGATTTCGAGATACTAGTAGGTGCATCGTCAGAAGACATTAGGTTGAGGACAAAGGTTGAATTAAGAAAGGAACTCAGATCCAAGCCTCTCGTCAAAATACTAGACTTTAAGAGTCAAGGTGGTTCCCTCATCTCTCTTCAAGCATTTATTATTAATGAGGGTCCTTTAGCTGACTTAATCCCTGTGACGTTGACCGTTGACGAAAAAGAAGTTGAAAAACACAAGGTTTACCTACAAGCTGGCGAAAGCAGGACGATTAACTTTACTTTCGCTTTAGATAAAGGGTTGCATAAAGTTAAAGTGCGCCTAGGGGAATCGTGGGATGAGAAAGACTATTTTATAAAATAAAATATAAGATAGAAAAAGGCTTTTTCAACCTATTAAGATAATTCTTTTAACTACGTTAAGAATTTCTGCTTGATCACCTTTGCTTCTAGCCTCCTCGAGAGCGTCTTTCTTCGCGTAGATTAGAAGGGCTTTCTTCATCAAGTTTCCAAAGATCTCCTTGCTTAAAGCCATAGCTTTCACGGGATCCATACGGTAAGTGAACTGATCTTCTCCGAACCAACCTTCGTAGCCGGTATCGATAGCTGCGTAAAGGTAGTCGACGAAGCGCCATATGTCGCCTGTACCGAAGACTCGGTCTTCGTCGTTGCTGTGTAGCTTCGCCGTGTTTACGTGGAAGTTGGCTATGGGCACCCCCATCTTGTTTAAAGCGTAGACGGTGTAGGCAGGTTCAACAGCGTACATCTGTTCATGCCCGTAGTCGATGGTCACGCCCATGTAGTTGCCTCCCAGCTCCCGGTTGATCGTGTAAGCGATCCAACCTGCAACGTGTGTAGTTGGTATAACCATGTTACCTTCCTTAGGTTCCTTCAGTTTAGCTTCAATCCCAAACCTGAGGCCCGTCTCCTTCGCTCTTTTCGCAGCCTGCCGGCAGGCCTCCATGAACCACTCAAACTGTTTACCGTAGTTCACTTCAAAGTTGTAGTCCCAACCGTCTTGTCCAGGCCAGAAGCTGAAAGCTTCACACCCTACAGCTTTAGCAATATCAGCCGCCTGCAACAAAACCTCTAAAGCTTTCTCCCTGACCTTCGCGTCCGGGTGGGTTACGCTTCCCAGCTTCCATCGTGGATCCGTGAACATGTTCACGTTCATCGTAGTAGCCTTCAACTTGTGCTTCTCCAATAGCCCTTTTACCTCCGTAATCCTATCTTCTACAATCCTCAAGTTCTCGTCTAGGAATAGGTCATTGTGAAACTCTATCCCCTTGATACCAGCTTTAGCCACCCTTTCAATCTGGGCTTTAATGTCGCTGCTAAGCTCCGGCCAGTACCCTCTTGTAGCGAAGCGGTCTAGGAAGTCGCCAGCCGCCCAGTGCCCTGCTGCGAACTTTATCTCAAACTCTTCGAAAAACCTGTTAAGCCTCTCCCCCTCAAGGTAACCGGCATACTCTGTCTCCAGCTTAGACAACAAGCTTTTTGTTATCTTCACGGGTGCTTCTCCCTGCTCCACGTAAAAATGGGTTACGGTGCGAGACACTAACATTTAAAACAAGAGCTTTCAGCGACCTAATATGAACACTAAGACGACAGCTATCTCAGCCTTGATAGCGGCGATGTACGCGACCCTCGTGGCTCTGTTGCCTACGGTATCCTTCCTCCTATGGCAGGTTAGAATAGCTGACGCTCTTCTAATGTTAAGCACTACGCTCGGTTGGCCAGCTGTCGTAGGAGTTACTTTAGGTTGCTTCCTCGGCAACCTCACCGCCCCGTGGGGGTCAGCCTTACTTACCGCTATTGACGCTACGCTCGGCAGCGTCGCAAACTTCATCGCCAGCTACCTTGCCTACAGGATAGCATACAAGGCGAATGCTCTCAGAAAAGCGGCTGCCGCTTCTCTTGAGATAGCAATCATAACAGTGATCGTGGGAGGCTACCTGAAGTACCTAATGCTCTGGGCTTTCAACACAGATATACCGCTCTGGTTGAGCATGCTAGGAGTCCTACCGGGATCCATAATCTCCATAGGCATTCTAGGTACGGCACTCGTCATAGCGTTAGAACGCTACATTCAAGTAAGGGGGGTTCAATAAGGAGAGATTAATATATAAGAAAGTTAATAATTACTCCGTTTACGTTAACATTCTAGGTGAAGTTCTAAACCTCTTTCGGTACTTATCGTAAAGATATCTTCGCGTCTACAAAAATTCTTAAAGCTTCGTAACGATAAGTTTAAGTAGTATCGTTCACGGTGGTGAACATGCAGACCCTTAACCTCAAAAACCCTGAGACTCTAGTGAAAAAATATGAGCAGATCGTTTGTGAGGCAGAGCCTGTTAAGAATGTTGAAAGGGGCGGCTCTGACTTACGAAAACTGGATGAAGCTGGTACAAATCTCGAGTTCGTTATAACTTACACGTACAAGCCTGGCAGGTTCTCTAAGGAGAAAACTGTGATAGCGGTTATACCTGTGGAAAGGATGGGCAACGGGGTATTCACGGGCGACGTAAGCAGAGTAGTGTTCCGCTCCCTATCCTACAACAAGGGCAACTTTGAAGAAGAGTGGAGTGGCGGTCTAGGGGAAGCTAAAACTCGATTCCCCGAGATCGTGAAGGCTTTTGAAGAAGACGTTAAAGCTTTAACCGAAATGTTGTCGAAAGCTTAGTTTAACCTCTTATATTTTACAAAAATCTTTTAAGCAAGCAGTTTAAGCGTTCTTCTCATGAAGTTTGACGTGATTATAGTCGGAGGCGGAGCCGGTGGGCTCGCTTCCGCTTTAGCCTTGAAGAATCTTCGACCGGAGTTAAAGGTGATCGTTCTACGTAGGACTCGAGTGCAACCCATCCCTTGCTCAATACCCTACATAGTCGAAACCCTCGGGTTGGAGGGGTGCTTAATCCCGGACGCGTTGCTTGCGAACGCTGGAGTTGAGCTAAGGACTGAAGAGGTTGTGGAAATCGATAGAGTAAGGAAAGTCGTTAAAACGGCCGGGGGGAATGAGTACGAGTATGACAAGCTAATTCTAGCTACGGGTACAAAACCCGCTCGCCTTAACATAAAAGGTTTCGACTTGGATAACGTCGTGCCGATCTATAAGGAATATGAGCCTTTACAAAAGGCTTACGGAGTTTTGAGAAACTCTAAGAAGTTAGTGATCATAGGCGCTGGCTTCGTCGGCGTCGAGTTTGCAGATGATCTAGCTAGAGGGAGGGAGGTACACGTCGTCGAGGTTCTAGATGAAGCTTTACCGCTATCGTTCGACAAGGAGTTCGGCGAAGTCGCCAGGAGAGCTCTTGAAGCTAAAGGTGTAATTTTCCACCTTAACACAAGTGTGACGGAGATCAGGGGCGAGGGTAGGGTTAAAAGCGTCGTGTTAAGCAACGGTGAAGAACTTGAAGCTGACGCCGTCTTAGTCTCCGTCGGCGTCGAGCCTAACACGGAGTTCGCCGTTAATGCCGGGTTGGCCGTGGATCACTACGGACACTTGGTCGTCGACTCCTTCATGAGGACGAGCGACCCTGACATTTACGCAGTTGGAGACATAGCTCAGAAGAAAGATTTCTTCACAGGTAGAACCGTTAAAGCCTACTTTGCGACGCTCGCTGTCGCAGAAGGGAGAGTAGCGGCTTTACACGTAGCCGGTTTGAATCCTTTGAGGGGTGTTGAAGGGGTGCTCCCAGTCTACTCCACAGTTGTCTCCGGAACCGTTCTCGCGGCGGCTGGTTTAACTGAAAGCCTAGCTAGGAAGCTCGGCTTAAACTTGATACCTGTAACCGTTGAAGCTGTCAACAGGCATCCGAGCAACCTACCTGGAGCTGCGAGAATCAAGCTCAAAGCCGTCTTCACTAGAGGGGATCTCCGCCTAGCCGGCGTTCAGGTCGCCGGCCCCGAAGCCGTTGGAGAGATGATCAATTACGCGGCAGCAGCTATACAGAGCAACTTAACCGCTTACGATATTCTCAAGTTACAAC
>JANXEW010000009.1:33287-58181 GCA_025057995.1 Thermofilaceae archaeon
GCCGTTGGAGAGATGATCAATTACGCGGCAGCAGCTATACAGAGCAACTTAACCGCTTACGATATTCTCAAGTTACAGCTGGCCACGCAACCCCTTCTAACAGCTTCACCACTAGTCTACCCTCTTCAACTAGCTGCTTTTAGAGCGGTAGCAAGCAGATAGTCTGCCCGCTAGAAAAGTATAAAGTTGAGGAAATACAGTCAACCTAAGTATTCATCGAGAGCGGCAGGCAAATAAAACCATCTTTTACATGGTTTCTGGTGTCTAGTTGAAGAAGATACACGGGTTAACCGTTTTGGTCTTCATAGGTATCGCGCTCACATCGGCTTATCTGGTGTACAGGACGAAAACAGGGTTTGTCGGCGTAATCTTCCTTAGAGGCTACATCTTGACTAGCGGCGATGCAGATTATTACACGTCCGTGATCATGGAAGCTTACCGCAACGATAGCGTCAAGTCCGTAGTCCTCGTCGTGGACTCTTTTGGAGGTCAAGCCAACTACGTGGAGCAAGTGTACCTCAACTTGAAGCACTTGAAAACGAAGAAGCCTTTAGTCGTCTTAGCTGTAAACGCGCTCTCAGGCGGCTACTATATTACCGTCGCCGGAGACTACATAATATCGCATCCCACTTCACTCATCGGCTCCATCGGAGTAGTCTCCACTGCTCCGCCCCTACTTATACCTTCGGAGACGATTTTAGAGACTGGACCCTACAAGCACACGGGCTTCACCAGACTCTACTTTTTTAACAACTTAAGCCGGGCACTGGACTCGTTCATATCGTCCGTCGTTGAAAGCAGAGGTTCTAAGCTTAAAGCTTCGAGAGAAGAGTTGAAGAGAGGTCTCGTCTACCTCGGCACTGAAGCCGTCAGAATAGGTCTAGTCGATGAGATAGGCTCGCTCGAACGCGCTATCGAAGAAGCTGGACGTAGAGCTGGGTTAGCCTCGTACCAGGTGGTTACCCTCTATCGCCCGCGGGGCGGTGGTGAAAGACACTATTCTTGGAGTAATGTAACCGTCGGGCTCTTGCAAAACCTTCACCCGCCCCCAGCGATATATTACATTTACCTCAACGCCCTGAGTTTGACGCGTGAGAGTCAACCAACGTCAACAGCCCCGTCGACCGGATGGGGTAGAGCGATAGTCGACTTATCACATGGCAATAGAGCGTCGTGGTGGACTCTCGACGCCCTCCTCTCTGAACTGTCTAAACGCAACGTTACGATAGGTTTCATGGCTTCGTGGGCTAGCGTGGTAAAAAGTTTGGATAACGCGACCTGCTTGATAGTAGCCTTGCCTTCGAAACCCTACAGCGAGGATGAGGTGAACCGCATCGAAGACTTCGTGCGGAAGGGAGGGGTACTGCTCCTCATCTTCGACCCATCGTACGAGTACCTAGGTGCTGAAGGTATTTCAAACTACGTGGTAACCCCCATCAACTCCATCAGCTCGAGGTTCGGTCTATCCTACGCGTACGGCTTCCTCTACCGGGAGGAAGGGTATTACGGGATATACCGGAACATCCCCGTTGAAAGGTTTTTAGATGATGAGTTGTTTAAAGGGGTTGAAAGGCTTGTACTCTTCACGGCTGCTCATATAAGGTCATCCCTTGGGGTAGCGTGGACATCTAACTCTACTTTCTCGTCTGCAGCAGAGAAGAGAGGCGAGTACATAGTTGTTTCACGACTGAGGTGGGGGAATGGTACCGTCATAGCTCTAGGCGACACGACGATCTTTAGCGAACCCTACAGTCAAGTCGAAGACAATTACGTTTTCGTCTCCAATCTAGCTAGCCTCATAGCTAACGCTACGAAACGTTTAAGTAAAGCGGACAATGTTTCAATTTTAAAACCTAACCTGCCGGTTGGAACAGTTAAAGTATACGAAATAAACGAGGACGGGTTGACGTACACGCTGCAGTGGACTCGCGCGAGCGAGCTTGAAGTAAAGGTCGAAAGGATGGGTAAGGTGACAAGGTACTTTTACGTTAATGGAGGATTGAGACGGTGGGTTTCAGAGGATGCTGAATGCACCTACGACAAGCCTCTACCTGAGCCGCCCTATCCTCTCACCCTAGGTAGCAGCTGGAGCTACTCTACTAGTTTCAACCTAAGGGTCGGCGGAGTAAGCTACGAAGGTTTGCTTACAGGCATGGAGCGGGTAGAAGGTTTTGAGAGGATACAAGCTCTCGACGGAAGAACGTACTTCTGCGCCAAGGTTAGCGTGGAAATAGAAGAGAAGCTTTTCACCGATGGAATCACGGTCGTTACGTCGACGAGCGGCTTTTACTGGTTATCAAGCGAGGCTGGAACTGTTAGACAGGAAGTAAATATCTCGAGACGTTACGATAACAGTCACGCCGGCTCTATATCTAGAGAAATGATTCTAAGGACTATTAGAAAACCTGGCTCTTAGAAAATCCGCCGAAACATTGTAGGAGAAGCGATCTTAGAAATTCTCCTAGTTTAAAAAAATAAGAACAGGAAAACGTTGATAAGATAAACTTGTTCCAATGAAATTCATGCCCTCGCCGATCAAGTGTAACGTCCTAAAGCGGAGGACTCTTCCAACTATCGTACGCGGTTGGAGGCGCGCACTATATTGTAAGCCGTATAAGAGTTGAAACTTTCAGGTTATATTCTTTAACAACCTCGCTAAGATGCTTCGAACCAGTTTACACTTTAGAAAATTTTTTAGTGCAGTGGTCTAAAAGGGGGAAATTTATACGCTGCTTCAGGTAGGGTTTGCATGGCCGAGTTTCTTCGCGAGGACAAGGAAAGGTTGATGAGGGATCTGGAGAAATTAAGGGATCTCGCCGTTAAGTTAGGGGCTTCAGACGCTAGAGAGATACCCGCTAGTTCAGTTGTCGTAAGAGAATGGGTGAGGCTGAAATGTCGCTTCGGGTGCGGAGAATACGGGAGGCGTTTAACTTGCCCGCCCTACAGCCCTACACCGGAAGAGACGGAGAGGATTCTCAAAGGCTATGGAATCTGTTTGCTAGTGAAATTTGGACTTTGCGTGGAGGCGGGTTACAACTCCGGCGTCAACGTACACGATGTCATGTTCAAGTTGGAGCGAGAGGCCTTCCTATTGGGTTATTACCCAGCTTTCGCTCTAGCCTGCGGACCCTGCCCTTACTGTGACGAATGTAACATAGAAGAAGGCTTCTGTAGGCACCCTGAGCGAGCTAGACCGTCTATGGAAGCGTGCGGTATCGACGTCTACGCGACCGCTAGAAACGCTGGTTATGAATTAAAGGTCGTAACTGATTACAATGAGCGTCCCACATTCTTTGGACTATTGCTGCTCACCTAGCGTCTCTCGACCATAAGTCCGAATTAGAGCCTTGAACGTATCGCCAAGTCGACCGGACTAAAATCCTAAAGTGTACCTAAGAGCGTTAAGACTTATGGTTGGATTGATCATTTTACTTTAGAAGAGAAATATTCCATCTCAGGCTTCCGACGGCCTCTACTAATCTAATCTCGACAGATCACCTGTAGACTCTAAACCGCCATCAAGTTGTGGGATTATGTGCTGCACTCTGAGGCAGAGCTGCTCGGTCGAGCGAACATTCGACAAACCTGCAAGCCGTATAGCAGATCGAGCTGGTAGAACCCTCTCTAGAAACCAACGTGTAAAGTAAATTAAGATTTTCCCAACGATGTTATATTGGAGGATGCCTCAGACTTAGAAAGACACATCGCACTCGCTTCACCCTTGGGTCAGATATATGTCGGGTAAAGAGCTGACGGCGCTTAGGTATCTAGGCTTCGCTAACTCGCTAGACCACGAGACGCGTAGCGCGACGATTAACGCAAGATACAGTCTTAAATAAGCGAGACGTTGTAAAAGAAACCGTGGATTCAACTTCAACATTCTTTGAGCAGATGTATTTCTTTTGAAAGCTTCCTTTAGTAGCAAATCGAAATAAGGAAATTTAAACTACTAAGAAATAAAAAATTTTTTTTATTTTATTTAGGTTTAGGGAACATAGTACGCCGTAAATCGAGGTACTATGACCGCCGCGAACTCTATTAGCCCTGCGACGAGTATCGGAGCGCCGAAGCCTAAAGCCAAGCCTGTAGCTATAGCTAGAACATACTGCTCAAACCTCCTTATACCCATAGCTCTAACTAGCACAAGCTTTATAACGAGAGCTACGAGAGCTGAGAGCCAAGTCCAGATTAAGCCGACAGCTAACGACATCGTGAAGGCCGTGGGGTCTAATGGGAACCACGGGAACCTAATCCTCAGGAAGTAAAGTACGAAGAATAGCACAAGACCTACGGCCGCGAATGGAAGTATCGCATCAGGCCTCGTTTCACCGTAGGGTCCGAAGCCCCAGTTGCCAGTGACCATGTAGCCTGTCTTCGCCCAGTGTACCCAGTTGCCCCAAGAGTTCGTCCTCGTTATCCCTCCACCGTGGGAGAGGAACCATATCATGCTCACTGTAGTAAATAAGGTGCCGAGCACGACGTAAAGCATGGTTGCTGATAAAACGTCCTTCAGGTTCGTTCGAGTTTCGTAGGCGATCTTATACAGTCCTACGCTGCCCCCAGGGCTCAAGCCGTTGACTCTAACAGTCCAGCAGTTATTAAAGGGGTAGGTTAGGTAGGCCGTTACGAAGGCAGTGTAGTTATTACCCTCCGTTGGAAGCGAAGCTGGCCAGTAACCTAGAAGCACGCCCGGTGTATAAATGTAAGAGTACCCTCCGACTGTTATGAAATCGTCGACGTGCCACCAAAGCTCGCTGGTGACTCTTGCGAGAGCCGAGTAATAAACTATGGCGAAGAACAACATGATGAGAGCTATGACTGGGGGGACTCCGCTCCCTACGAAGAGTACCAGTATTGCAACCATGGTGACAAGCCCGAATAGAGCCAACCCTCTTTGCGACAGCCCATACTCGACTCTGTCCGCCCCTCTTAAAGTTTCAAAAATCTCTTTGAACCTACTTCTTGCGTTCCAAAGACAGATGAGACCTAACCCCACCATCATACCAGTAGTACCTATGAAGCGGTAGGGCAATGGGTACCAGTTGGCAGGGATGTCTTCCCAATTCCACAAGAACTCCATTCCAGGCGAATACCTTACTATACCGAGCTGTACCGCGAGTGCTTGGTAGATGACGCCGAAGATCACATAAGCTATAACGCACGTCAGTAGAGTACTAGTGGGGAGCAGTAGCCAGAGGGCGATCTGATCCAACTGCAAGACTCCTCTAGCCATCGCGCCGGGAGCCACAGTGGGGAGCCAGGAGAATAGGATCGGCTGTTCGCCCCATGCAAAGGCACCCCAGACGGCGAGCGGCGGAACAATCTCGCCGAAGATCGGTATCGCGGAGAAGATGGCGCCGATGGCGAAGGATATCCAGAAGACCTTATAGTTGAAGTTCCTTAGGTCAAACCACCGGCTTTTATTCGTCGAAGGTTCAATGTCCATAGCACTGTTTACCGCGAAAATCATCGGTTGAGACAGGGGGAAAACTAAGCGCTCAACTTCTACCCATCTTCTGCCGTATATTCCAAAAGATAGGAAAAGACTGAGGAAGTAGATGAGGACTATGTAAATAGACCAGTAAACGATAGGAACTGTAAATTCACCCCAAGGTAAAGACTGGCCTGGCTTTAAGCCGTAGGCGATAGCATCAAGGGCCTCTTGACTCTTGGGAGCCATCCAAGAAGGCGTCATCGGCTGGAAGTATTGTGCTAAACCTGGATCCATTATCTGAGAGGAGATTGAGGCGATGAGCGTTTTCTCTACCAAGCCGATGACCGCTTCACCTCCAGATAGCGCACCCTTAGGCATGTACTTTATACTGTTAACCAGGAGAAGGGCTGGGAAGATTATCATGAGCTCTTGACCAGTTAATCTCCAGTTCTTGTTGACTCTTCCAATCAGTTCGTTAAGAAGGATTATGTAGATGAAGGGGAGGAAAAAGGCATTTATCGTTCCGCCCTTTCCCGTATACAACCACGTCATAACGGAAATAGGTACGGCGACCAAGAGGAAGAATATGCCGATAACAATTGAACGCAACGTTAGACCCCGGCGAAATTCGACTTCAGTGCCGTTCATCCTCCTTCAAATTTTTTTTGCAGAGCTCCTATTTATATTTTACCCAAAGATTTAAAAGTCTTAGAGGTTTTCGACCGCCCTCGCTGCATACCTTCGGTGCTCTTCAACACTGAGAGCCCTCCATAACAGAAGCTGTTTACGCAGGTCGTCGAGGAAGTAGTAGGAGAGCCTCTCCCACATTTGCTCGGAACCGGTTTCATGAGTTATCTTTGCCAAAAGCTGGAATCGCGCCTCCCTCTGGTTGTAGACAGCCTGTATTTCTACTCCTTGCGTTATACCTAACTCGTAAGGCGCGAGAGCTACTCTTCCCCTTAAACACAACTCGTTTAAATCAGTGTGCAAGCTTCGCACTGAGAAAGCAGCTCTCTCGGCACCCAACCCTTCGTAGTACTCTCTGAGGAACTCTATTAGACCGAGAGCCTCTTCTCGAGTGGGCAAACTAACTGGCAGGGGAACCTCCCAGACCCCTCTCCTCGGCTTAGTGGGCGGCCTCCATTTTCTTTCAAGGGATGGAGTTATCAAGGTGGCAGCGTTGGCAGCAACGCTCAACGAAGAAGCGAAGGCGGTAATCAATAATATGGCTAAGGAAAGCACGACGAAAATCGAGGCGTAATTGAAGGTGAAGTGAGGTGGTAGCAGCCCCGTGCTGATCAATAAACTATTAGTGATAAAGCCGATGAAGTACCCTATCGTTATGCTTAAGCTCGCATAGGTTAAAGACTCTATTACGTACATAACCGCGGCGCCTAGGGGGGTTAGACCGAGCGAAGCGTACACGAACATTTCTCTCAACCTCTCCCTAAAATTGCCGAGAAGCGTAACCGCGGCATTGAGAGCTCCGATCGCTAGAACCACTGGTATCATCTCCCATCCTATAGCGGTGAAAGAATAGTACCTCGAGAGAGCTAGGATCCTGCCTCCGTCAGAAGTGATTACAGGAACGTCTAAAGCCAGGGATAGGAGTTTAGAGACTTTCGATAAAGCGTTGTGATCCCTCGTGTAGAATCGCACCGATACCATCGAAACGTACCCGCCCAATTTCAGCGCCAACTCGTGCGGCAGCACTATGACGGCTGACCATGATAGAGGCGGCGGTGTCTGTTGAGCTGGGACAGTGACGCCTAAACCTAGCTGGGATACGTAGTGAGGGTCTATCGGAGTCAACGAGTATCCGTCAAGCTCCTTAGGGCTATCGGCTTCGATTATCGAAGCGTTATACACGCCTACTACAATGAGGCGCAGCCCTTGGAATACGAGTACGTCACCCAAGTCAATGCTGAGTTGTCTCGCCATGACGTCGGGAATTATGCATGACGAGTCTTCCCCCACGAAGAAAACCCGACTGCCGGGAGTTAGGTATGGACCCAGCGTGGCCTTCACGTCTTCGGGCGTCATACCAATCGCCGCAAAAACCCTGTACGTGTTGTTCCCAGCATTTTTCTGCTCTGTTGAAACCAACGCCGTCGCACCCATCCTGGGTCCTATCGACGGCGGGTAATACCAAGCCCTCGGTCGCACAGAAGCCTCTGCGTCGGCACTTTCAATGATTCCTTCGACAAGTCGGACTGTCGTGGGATGATATACATCTCTCGGAGGGACTCCGAAACCCGACTTCAACAGTAGACCGGGATACGAGGGCTCGCTCCTTAGAGGTACTTCCTTAAGCGTTTCAAATGGCGAGATTGAAGTTAAAGACGTTACCGCTATCGTTATACTTAGGAAAGTCAAGATCGTTAAAAACGTCCTCACCTTCCTCTTCCTCATATTCTCTAAAGCTACGGTGAAAGCAGAAGAGGTTACGGCCGCTCTCCTCGTCTCTATCTCATGCATGCCTAGCAGCCTAAATGAGAGTTCCCTTAGAGCCTGTCGAGTCTCATCGGTCAGGATGCTGACTGTAATCGAGAACAGAAGAACCGCGACCATTCCCAACAGAGCCATAAAGGAGTTGGTCATAATTTGAAGAGCTGGGTGAGAAGCTGCGAAGAACGCTACCAGGATCCCTCCAGTTAAGATAGTTGAAAGTATACGTAACCGTCCCTCCTTGTGGAAGAAGAGTCTTTCCATGAATATAGCTGTAGGTATAATTAAAGCGAAAAAGAACAAACTGGTCCTCGAGGAATCGTCGACAAGCGACATCGTCTCTTCGTAAGCCCTCTGGGCGACGGCCCATGCGGCCACCGCTTGAGAGTAGGCCTCACTGTACTTCCTCTCAGCGAGCGTCCTTACAGCCCTCTCGTGAAGCTGTTCAGCTAAACTCAGCTTTTCCTCTACGCTAAGGCTTCTAACGCTTCGGGCCGCTAGGTTTCCGTACCGAGCCTTTGCTACAAGGAGGAGATCTCTGACGTAATCGAACGCGTTTACTGACGTGCCGTCCTCTGAGACGCCAGACCCTTCAGGCAGTTCACTTGAGGCGTTGACGACAACGGCCATAGGTCGAGCTGCTATCGGTTGAGCCAACCCTCCTGTTCTAAATAGTGCAGTAACCTTACTCCCTGGTTGGAAAAACGCTAAACCGATAGGTTCGTAGCCGTTGAAGTAGGATCCGTAAAACAGTGGTTCACCCCTCATGTTGAAATCAAGGACCTGTACTCCACCGCCTACGGCGTAGAAGGCCGTAAACGCGTCGCCGTAGCTTAACGTCCGATGATCGGGTATTACGGGAGGCCTACCCTCTTTAGGGTTGAAAAGATCAAATAGAGTAAGTACGTTGAACTTGCCAACGACTACAGATGCCTCCTCTGGATGCGCTAAGGGGGATATTGTCGGAGGTATAGCCTTCGCGCCGTAAAGACCGAAGTCTGGCGCGTAGATTATACGACCGCTGTTTTCATCAAACTTCCAAGCTTCAATCGCGTACATGGACCTGACTAGACCTCCGCCTGCTGCTCCAACGCCAGGTATTAGAGGGTAGGCAGCTAAACCGTGTATTTCGAATTCGCCTCTTTCATTAGATATGGCAATTATCTTATTAAACGGATAAGGTGGCGAACTGTAACCATTCATTACGGTGAAGGAACCGACGTAGACCCGTACGATAGCATTCGGTACGACGCTGTACCAGCCGACCGTTAGATTGTACGTGAGAACCTTACCTCTCAAAGTGATGAAACTACTGTATTGAGCCGAGGGTCCTATGATCCTGATGCGCGACGGAGCTACCTCGTTCCACCTGATACCCCAGTTCCTCTCGTACACGAAGGATACCACTAGATACGTCATTGCTACCAGTTGTGACCGCAGCTTGTCCAAACTCTCTTCCAACAGCGGAAGATCGTCGACGGGGCTTCCCAACCACAGCTTCGTAGCGTACGCGCTCTGAATCGTAAATGCTACTCCGCCCGTCATCTCCGCGGGCTCTGAAGCCAGCATGTATGGATATGCCTCCGTCCCCCAATACATTTCGTTGGTGAAGAAATCCCTCACGTAAAGGTTGGGCTCTATCCCGGTTACACCGTAGATTTCAGCTCTGAATTCAGGGTTGCTTAAATACTCTGTTATCTTACGGAGCACCCACGCGTACCTTAAGGACAGCCCGCCCATGTTGCTAGTAGTTCCATAGAAGGTTCCGTGACCCCCTCTCATTAACTGTAAACCAATGCCCTCTGGATCCAGGAGACCTACGTTTATCAACATTAATGGTCGGAATTTACCTTCAGCTATCTCAGGACCGAAGTAGTATCTCTCGACAAATTCCCTAGGTCCCGCAAGAGCCTGCCAGTAACCTGAAAAGAAAACGAACAATATGGTGCGGGGGGGCTTGCGCGCGCTGCTAAGGACACGAGCTAACTCGAGGAGGTAAGAGGCTGAGAGAGCCTCATGCGCAGATCTCGCGAGAGCCGGGACAGGAGACCACGAATCGAAGCTTGCAGTGAGGAGCAGCGTATCAATTCTACTCTCTCCTTCCAGAATCCCGATCACGTTTTCAGCCTCTACCTCTTTCCACTTTACGTCAACGAAGATATTTACAGTCGTGCTACCATCAGCGAATTTTCTTAGTCTCGCCCCGATGTCTTTAGATACGTAGAGTCTCGGTAAGTTAAGGGGAGTATCGGTAAACTTTCTCATACTCTCGAAATATGGCGGGACGTCCTCGGGCTCTATGAAGATGATAGCTCGAGCCCCCAGCCCGGCTGCGATAATCCAATTATCATAGCTGTTGTAATCCATGAGCACTATTGAGCCCTCAATGTGTTTCCCATCCAGATCTGTTAACTTACCTCTGCCGACGTAGACTAGTCTACCCGAAATCCCCTCGGGTGGAGTACGTGAGGGGTTTACGCCGTTCGGCCAGAGAGAAAAAGCGCTAAAACTCTCAAGGGGAGAGCCACGCTCGTCCAATATAGTTATCTTAGAACCCTCATCGATTGGGACGACAACCTTAAATTTATGATATGTTACGTTTAATCCATACTGTTCTAACGTTCTTGCGATGTACCTACTGACCCTCTGGTAGCCTTCGTAACCTGTAAGCCTGCTTCCCGAAGCTACGATTGTTTTCACATGCCCCTTCACGTTAGTGGTGTCAATCTCCTTAGCTAACGATAGGGGGTCGGCGTCCTTACCTGATTCAGCTACCACCACGACGCTAATCAACTGAAGACTCATCAGCAAGGCTAAGATCACTATAGTAACCTTACAACTCTTCAAAACACGAAATTTCATACTCGCTCGCCCTTTCTCATCTTATATGTCTTACCGTTGAGGTTAAAAACATCTCGATTAAAGTTAAAAATACCGAGAAGTTAGTCTTGTGAGCTCCATGGGAGGGTCACCGTATCGAACGGGGCTAACTTGGAGGGTCATTTTTGCCCTTCTCATTGCAACTCTCTTCTTCGTGCCTATCAACTTATATCTTAACTTGGTCACAGGAGGAACAATATCGTCGGCAGCCTTATACGTTATAGTGTTGTTGTTCTCTCTATTCGCAGAGGTGGCAGGCTCTTTCTTAACTCAAAATGAGATATTCGTAATGTATGCGAGCATCGCAGCGACCGTATCTATTGTACCTCCTTATTACTGGCTTGTATACAGGACCTTCTTCGTTAACTCGCCCTCAACGTACGCATATGTACTCAACGGGATCCCGCTTCCACACCTAGTTCCCAGCTGGCTTGCGCCACCCCCAGGGGATCCGGCGCACTATCTTAGGACGCTAATTCAACCAGCTTGGGCAGAAGCGATTGTTGTTTCTACATTCTTCTTCATAACAAGCCTAGCCGCTGACGTAGGCTTAGGCATCCTACTTTCTTACCTTTTCGTTGAGTTGGAGAGACTACCCTTCCCGTTAGCTCAAGTCGATTATTCGCTGATTCAAACGATCAGCGAGAGGAAGGGACCTCTCCTACGAGTTTTCTTAGCAGGCTTCTACGCTGGCTTGATTTATGGAGCCGTAGCGTATTCGGGTCAAGCTATTGGCGTTCAGTTAATTCCTCTACCGTGGGCTGACCTTACTTGGTTCACGGAAAAATATATGCCAGGAGCCCTTATCGGCATCGCCACGGATCCTAGCTTCTTCGCCTTGGGTCTAGTGTTGGATCCAAAGGCTACGCTCTCGATGCTAGTAGGATCCGTCGTTGTGTGGGTATTCATGAACTGGCTTTTTACGATAGATTCGAGGTTCTTTCCACTGTGGGCTTCCGAGTATCGAAGGGGCATGACACTCGCTATCGCCTATCAGCGATCTTTCCAGAGAGTCTGGATTGCCCCACAGTTCGGTGTGGCGCTTGGTTTAGCGTTGAGCTTAGTCTTGTTCTTGAGGAGGAGCATAGTTAAGATCTTTAGGCTGGCAATCGCGAGAGAGGCGGAACTTGGGACTTACAACATTTTCCCGCCCATGAGGTTAGCCTTAGTCCTTTTCTTAGTAGGATCACTATCTTCCGTCGCTCTCCATCATATTCTGATTCCAGAGTTTCCAGTTTACGTGACGTTTCTCACGTCGACTTTACTGAGCCTCTTCATAGCTGTACTAGCGGCTCGAGCTGTAGGAGAGATAGGCTTCTTCCCGACGCTACCCTGGCCTTGGCAAGCGATAGTCTACTTAACTCCGTATTCCGGTTACGCGGGTTGGGTACAGTCGCCCTACATTAGCCTTGGCGGACAAGCTGGAATGTGTCAAATGGTGAAAGTAGCGTATCTAACACGTACTAAACCCTCTGACTATTTTAAAGCACTGGTTCTTGGAACTCTCCTCAGCGTCGCAGTAGGCTTCGTCGTGATGGACCTGTTCTGGAGACTAGCTCCCATTCCCTCGAGCGTATATCCTAACTCCATGGTCTTCTGGCCAATGTACGCTACAAACGACGCGTTGTTTGTCACGAGACAGATTCAATTAGACCCGACTATCATCGTGCTTTCTCTAGCTGTATCATTAGCGTTAACGCTTTCAACGCCCCTAGTCTCGAGAATCCTCTTGCCGATCCCCTTGCTATCTGGATGCTTCATCATACCACCTTATGCGGTGTCAATCTTCGTGGGGTCGATGCTTGGGCGATTGTTGAGACGCTATGTAGGAGATGAGAAATGGAACGAAATAAGGGGTCCATTAGCTGCCGGGATCTTAACTGGAGCCGGAGTATTCGTAGGCATAAGTATCAGCTTGTTGCTTGTGGCTCGAGCCGCATGGATTTGGCCGTGGTAATTGAACATTCTTTTCATCTGATGACAACAAAAAGGAAATATTCAATCTAAATTTTTCCATTTATCTATCTTTCTCCGCATCTTTTAGTTGTCAAGTTTAGGATTCTTAAAACATTTTTAGTATAAAGAAGGTTCTAGATGGCTCGAATTCTGCGGTGAGCCGACACTAGAGAAGCAAGATATTTTTGCGAGTTTGTTTTTCTAATAAGGCAGATATTGAGATATAACTTTAATACTCTTCGAAAACCCTGGATACTGTTGGCTTCGTCGCAAAGGCAACGTGAGTATAAGTCTGTGAAGCACTAACTAGAGCTTACCTCTGTATCTCCGGTGGAGTCGCGAAGATTACGAGATGCGTTTCGCTAGTCCGCTCTACGCTGGCTATAATGAGGGAATCAACGTTCACGACGTAATGTTTGAGCTGGAGAAAACTGCCTTCCTCATGGGGTACTACGTTGCATTCGCGCTAGCTTCCGGTCCATGCCCCTACTGCCCGGAGTGTAATGTGAGTGTAGGCTCCTGAAGACACCCTGAACGAGCTAGACCTTCCATGGAGGCGTGTGGAATCGACGTGTATGCTACAGTGAGAAACGCGGGGTACGAGCTCAAAGTTGCAACTTCTTACAATCAACGACCAACGTACTTTGGGTTGCTGCTTCTGACGTAAGCTAAAACTACAGGCGAGTGGTAAGAGAAAGTTAAGCTGAGTAGCTTGACTGTAACCCTTACTGAGATATTTTTAAGTGTCTCAACGGACTCCTTACCCAAGGTTATCGGAGAGTACTGTGAGACGGTGGGTTTATGGGGCTTAAACTCGGGGTTGGACCGTCGGGCGCGTTTGAGCTTCCTCTCGAATCCTTGTTAACGCACATTGTGGTTCTTGGCGCTACGGGCTCTGGTAAGACGGGTTTCCTAACGGTTTTAGCCGAAGAGCTGGCGCGGGCTGGCGTACCCTCCCTGGTCATGGACGTGAAGGGTGACTTAGTTAATCTCGCCTTCCGGGACGAGGAATGGATTAGGAGGGCTGAAGCGGAGGGTTTGAGTGTAGAACACTTGCCTGAAACTGTAGTATACACTCCGGGCTTCTGCAACGGTAGAGCGTTGAAGCTCTTGCCTCCTTCCAGTGGAGACCCTATATCTAGCTCCTGGGCTGCTGAAGCCATCCTCTCTTTAACAGGGTTTAGCGGGGACAGGGGGGCACAGGCGTTTCTCTCAACTCTACTCCAGAGAAGAGGGGATGTCATGTTAAGCTCTCTAGCTAGGCTTGTCCTAGAACCTCCTTCCACCGTAGTGGCTGGTGTCCCGCTTGAAACGTTGATGCCTGAAAACTCTAGACGTCGCCTCGCTAGGGAACTTGCAGCTTTAACTGTAGATCCAGTCATCGGTTGCTTTTCAAAAGGTGAAAAACTAGATTTAGACTCTCCCCCTAAAGTGAAGGTGGTTTACTTAGCCCACCTTCCTGAAAGACTTAAGATTTTAGCAACTTCCCTAATCCTCTCCGAGGTTTACAGGTGGATGACGTCAAAAGGCGGAAGCAGTACACCGAGGCTTGCGGTCGTCTTCGATGAAGTAAGAGGGTATATACCCCCCTACCCGAGAAACCCGCCTTCTAAAGACCCGCTTACGGCTTTAGTGCGGCAGGGGAGAGGGTTCGGCGTCTCCATACTGCTTGCAACTCAAAACCCTAGAGACCTCGATTACAAGGCTTTATCAAACGTAGGTACTTGGGCTATTGGAGTCCTTAGAGCTAAACAAGATCGTGAAGCTGTAGCTGAAGCTTTAGCCGATGTCTTCGGCCTGTCGAGGAGCGACGTTTCGTCTAGGATAGCTGCTTTAAAGCCCAGGGAGTTTCTCGTATTTAGCACCTTCTTGGAGGAACCTGAAAACGTGAAAGTAAGGCATACTTTAACCCCCTTAAAGGGTCCGTTAACTCTTGATTTGCTTTCAAAAATTTACGGTTGGCAGACGGTTGAGAGAGAGCGTTTAGAGTTACCACAGTACACTCTCGTTTCAGAAAAGCATGCGGGTAATTACAGGCTTTCTCTAATCGTACGCGGGAGGGCGGCTTACAGGTTTCCGGGTAGGAAAGGTAAAACTCTAAGGGAATTTGTAGCGCTTATCGACCTAACCAGCTACAAGGTGACTTTACTGGAGACCCTACCTCCGCTGAAGCCCGGCGCCCCCTATGGACATGTACCCCCTGAAACTTTAACTGATGTTGAAACTCTCTACGCGAAGTCTAAGCTACTTCTCGCAGAGATTCTAACTGAGGAAATTTGGGAGACAAGCCGAGGAGACCGTCAAAAACAGGGTGAAAGCTTAGAGGAGTTCAAGACGCGGGTTACGTTAGAGCTTGAGGAAAGGAAAAGGAGGGTAAGCGAGAGGTACAGGATACGGTTAAGCAAGCTTGTAGCCAAGGTTGAAAAGTTAAGTAAGAGGAGAGATAAAATGGCATCGATAACGAATATTGTAAAACCCCTTTTGTCTCGTGGTGTCTCAACAGCTTCTCTCCTTCGAGCTATCGAGAGATGGAAGGAAGTTAGGGAGAAGCTAACGGAGTTGGATGAAAAGGAGAAGGAACTTTTAGCTGAGATAGAGAATCTACGCGTTAAGTGGTATGAGGATTTAAGGAAGCTAGATGAACTCTATACGATCAGGACAAAAAAAGTAAAGCCTGAGATAGTGGAGCTTCAACTAGATCTCCTCTGGATCCCTGAACACGTAAAAAGCTTCAAGTAGACCCTCACGTTGAACGGTGTTTAAGGTAAGCGGCGATGAATCCAGCTGCCGAAGCCGCGACAATGAAGAAAGCTAGGAGGATTCGTCTGTTGAGTTTATCCCAAATAGTTTCTCCCTTTAAGTATCTGTTAAAAAACTCTAAAGCCTTGGGAACAACTTCACTCAACGGGACGTCGTGGCCACTCTCATACCAGTACACCTCCTTCGGCTCGCCAGCTTTCTCAGCTAACTGCTTCTGAGCTTCTGCAGGAACTATCTTGTCATACCTTCCGCAGTGGAATTGTATAGGCCGAGGGGAAAAACGCCAAATGAAGTTCAATGGCTCCACCGGCTCAACGATTTTCTCTATCTCCTCCCAACTAATCCCTTCTCTAGCTATATGCTCTCTTATCGGTGGAACAGCTGGATGCTCGCTCTCCTTAATCATGAGAGTCATATTGCCACCCCCTACAGCGAGGACTGCAGCTTTTACGCGTGGTTCAACGCCTACGAAGATAGCGCCTAGTATACCGCCCATGCTACCGCCCGCGTAGCCTATCTTACCACTATCCACGTAACCTAAAGTTTCTAGGAAGTCCACTCCTCTCCTAAGGTCGACAACAGTTTGAATAAACCCTCTTACAGTGTCTTCAAAGTCGGGAGAGTAGAGCTGCTTACCCTGTACAGATCGCTCACCGTGATAAACGGCATCTATAGAGAAGACAGCATACCCGTATGGAGCGGCAACCCTAGCTAGGGCCACTGCATCCTCCTTCCTACCCCCATAACCGTGCAAGAAGACTATACAAGGGTAAGGTGGTTCCCCGACCTTTGGTACAAGAAGGAGCGCGGGAACCCTCACGTTGTTAATGCTAGTATAGTATACCTTATAGATCGTGAAAAAATCTTCCTCAGATGCTTTAACCATCTCCGGGTTCAATGGTAAGGCTCTATCATACTCGTAAAAGCTCAACAGGCTATCCACGCTACATGAAGCAACTGAAAGTAGAGCAAGAACCGACCACCACACGCGTCCGAGAAGAGGGAAAAAGTAAAAATGTTTTTCGCCACCCGTTAAAGCTTATCCACGAACGAGCAGCCATACGCTCACCCACCGGTCTCAAACCAAACTTTAATCTAGGAACATCGTCAAGATACAAACATCTTCTGATTTCATCAAGGGTGCAAAGTACTAGTAGTAGTCTTGCCATCAATTGTTTTTATTACGCTGTAATTATCACTTCTCTTCAGCTCTCCATTCTAAAGATATTTTTCTCACGAGTGACGCAACATCCTTTAAGCAATCTTTAGCGAACATGGTGTATATTGATACTATCTTGGACTCTAGCTCGACGCTGTAGCCGTTGTCGACCTTCTTAATGTAAAACCTGTTGTAGGACTTAAAGGCTCTCCCCTCGACCTGGAGGTACTCGAAGTAGATCACAAAACTCTTTCCCCCGTCGCCTACCTCCTCCCACCTTGAAACATTGTATACGCTAACCTTCTGATTCGCAAGCTCTACAAGCTTGGATTCTACAAAATCTGTGAACTCCCTAGCCTTCACTTCACTTCTTATTATGACAGGTATAGGGGTGATGAAAGTGACTTCACGCTCTGACTCGTTTCTTTCAGCCTCCGCAGCTTCAGGCGACCATCTCCTCTTCAATGAAGGGACGACTGCGACCACTGCTTTGGAAGCGGGGATCAACGCTCCAACCAAGGCTAGGAGAGATGAAAATAGGATAGCCAGAAGCTGTGAAAGCAAGTCGAGTTTAACGTCCACTGGTATTTTCAAGTCAAGTATATTGAAAACTCTAAACGAAGCCATGCCTAAAAGGTATCCCAAAACTCCTCCAGCGAAACCTATGACACTCGCCAACGTTACGAAGACGAAGAAAACTTGGTCTGGCGTAGCACCCAATGTTGAGAGGGTGAAAATATCTCTCCTAACCTCGTATGTGAAACCTAGGAAAGCTGAGAAAACTATGAGGAGCGCTATTACGCTCGGTACAGCTACTTCAGAACCTACTGCCGCGATACGTGAACCCGGGTAGTAGACCTTGAGCGGTTTCCCACGTTCAGCGACGTACACGTTTACGCTTCCCAGGAGACTTAAAGCTAGAGCCAGTTCCTCGGTTTCAGCTCCAGGAGTCATCTTAACGTAAATCTTGTTCGTTAAAGCACCGAGGAGCAAAGCGTCAGAGTAGTACATGAACACAACACCTTCAGGAGGAGCTGTCAACGCTGACATACCCATGACCACGGTCGGTATAACGTCCTCCCCATCCAAGTCCTTCATCTTGTTTAAAGACCTGCTATTGAAGACGCCAACTATAACGTAACCGGTACCTCTTATCTCGATGGTATCTCCGACGCTCTTCCCCGCTATCCCAGCAAGAGTATCACTTACAATAATCGAACCGCTCCGTAGCCCACTTGTAGACCCTTCAACAAGGATGGACTCCAGCATGTCAGCGAGCGGCGATCCGTATGAGACACCGACGATACCGGAAATCCCTAAACCTTGTATAGTGTCCACCGGGTTCATCGGGTATATGGCTATCGCTGAGGGGGCAACCCAAGCGACTTCGCTTCTCCCACTTAGGAAACTGAGAGCTGCGGTATTTAATGGACCTACGGGGCTTAACCCTCTTAAAATCAAGTAAGTTTCAGGTAGTTCACTCGTGACCTCTCCCGCAGTCTGTTGGTTAACAGAAGAATACATAGTGAAAGAAGTTAAACACGTTACTCCAAAGGATATTGATACAGAAGTTACCAACAGTAACACAGCCCGCAACCTCCTTTTAGCGAGAAAACTCACGGAGAAGTTAGCCATCGAAGATGTAAGCCCCTCCAGTGATGCACCGCTAGCG
Source organism: Thermofilaceae archaeon (assembly GCA_025057995.1). Taxonomy (GTDB): domain Archaea; phylum Thermoproteota; class Thermoprotei; order Thermofilales; family Thermofilaceae; genus JANXEW01. The sequence continues at coordinate 51,597 of JANXEW010000009.1, forward strand.
GTTCTTAGCCTCTGCACAAGTTTCATCCGAGCGAGAGCCCGTCCAGCCCATAGGATGCCAGCTACAGAAGCTAAAGCGATGATTGCTTCAACTTCCATCCTAAGGCGCGGTAGAAGTAAGGGAGCTGCTAGACTCAAAAAAACGTAGGATGAAAGAGCGAAAAACCACCGGTAAACTTCCCTTTCGAAAATCATCCAGCTTAAGAGCATACAAAGTACTAGACTAGAGACTGCGAAAGATAGAGTGTAGACAACCCCGGGTCCACGGCTTAGTTCTAGGAAGTACGTGCTCAGCTCTTGCAGTAGAGTGTAAGCTAACCTCATACCGGAAGCCCGTTGTAGCTTGCTACCCCCCTTCTCGAAAATCCCTAGAGCTTGCGAGAGAAGGTTTTCGCTACCGCCTAGATAGTAACCTTCCGATTTCAAAGTAATTAAAAGCGAGGACACGTTGCCAACCAAACTATCGAGCTCTTCACCGCTTACTCTAAGAGACTCTTCCGCCAACTCGCTTAACAATAGTGAAGCGTTAGCTAAAGTTAAAAAACTTTTTGAGAAGCTTTTATCATGTTCTTTAAAGGAAGCCTTAACAGTTAGGTTAACGTTTAAGTTAGGTGGTAAAACAAAGCTTGAAGCAAGGAAAAACAGCTCCGGGACAGAGTAGCTTAACGCCAGCTGCTCGTTCGGTTGAAGATAGTGTAGACTGATCGGTATCGAATAAGGGAGGGAAAGATTTCCCGCTTCAACAGTGAAACTTGGGTAGCTCCCGTCTAATAGAGGGAGGATATCCAACTTGACGTTGAAGCCGTAGACGACTGGCCAGTCAAAGGAAACAACGGGCACGTCATGGGAATACTCTTCAGCGAGGAACATCTTGAATGGGACTAGAGGATAGTCTTTCGAGAAGGGGCCCATTATTGAAAACCTTGTGAGATTGCTTGGGAGAGTGAAAGTTACCTGATCGCCGGAGACCTTCAATACTAGGAAGACTGGATACTCAATGTACCTTGGAGTGGAACCAGGTCGCCGGAAAGGTAGAATTCTTCTAACTGTAGTGTTGATAACCATAAAGCCATCAAATTTTTTATTGAAGTTTATCATTAAAATTTTCGATTCAGTTGAAGCTGATCTACTGTCAACTCTTCCTGTAATAGAGCTTGATTCACTCTTCATATCGTCTAGCGGCAAGCTTGAAGCTAAGTAAGCCAACTGTAATGTCAAAAGGAGGAAAAAAATAATTTGACAAATTCTAGGCTTCGCCAGCATCACCGGTTTTTAAGGGCTGGCAATAATACTAATAAACTTTGCTATATAAATAAGCCAATCAACTAACTATCTAGGCTATTGTGTAGTGTCATGTTCTTTTCGAGAGATTTCAATAAAACTTCAATGTTCCTCAAAGGTACATCGTGGAGAACCTCCGCACTGAAAAGCAGACCACCGCGCCTAGAACCCAACCTTCGGACAATTTCTAGAATGTGCGTCTCTATCTGTTGAGGTGTACCAAATGGTAGAAGCTGTTGCCGGTCAAGATCCACGTCTATAGCTACTTTCCCTTTAAGCTCCCTTTCCATCCTCTCTAAGCCGTTTACCTTGTCCTGAATGTTTAACACGTCTACTCCTACCGAAACTAGGTCACCGGCGATATCCATCACGTACCCGTCGCTGTGGAGCCGCACTTTTGCACCCCTTCTCTTAACCTCTTTGAAAACCCTCCTGTAACCGGGAAGTAGGTAATGTCTGAAGGCTGTCGGGGAGTATGGTAAACCGTGTTGAACGCCCAAGTCGTCGCCGAAGTTTACGATATCTACGCCGAGCTTAACAAGACGTTTCACAACTTCAACGTTATAGTCTACAACCATCTCTACCAAGTCCTCAAGGTGAGAAGATCCCTGAGCTAAATCCTTTAGAAAGTTCAAGTACCCTCTTATATAAGTAAGCCTAAGGAAAAGAAAACCGTGAGGCATGAAGCCTACGACTAACCCCCCACTCATCTTTACGTTATCGATAAACGCGTCAACCTCACTCCAGGGGATAGGAGGTTCACCCTCCCGAGGTAACCCTAGATCGGGGTCCGGAGGTTTAAACTTTTTGAAGTCAGCCCAACTCTTGAGAGGATTTTCCACAACTATGCCTTGCAAACCCTCAGTTGTAAACCGCCAAACGCAACCCCACTCATCCTTGTAAACTGGGGGTTTAGGAGGGGGGAAAAACGAATCTACCATCTCTCTCCTAAACCAGGGGAAAATAACCTTATGCTTTTCAACAATACTAACTAACTTTTCGCCATACCTTTTCCACGTAGAGAACGGTATAGAAACAAAACATGGGATAAAGGATGGACAGTTGAAACTGATAGCTTTCAAGTAGTTGTCCCTTAGAAACGCCGGGTCTAAACTTTTAACATGCATTATGACAGTGAAATGCTAGGATGACTTATACTTTACGCATTAATTAAAATCATGAAAATAAAATTTTTAACTTAAATTTAATACAGTTTCTTAAGCTTTAGCTTTTCTCCTCTTTAGGACGAGGAAGGCGATGAGAGCTACGATGACTACAACCGCTCCTATACCCGCGTATAACATGATTGGAACCCCTCTTTCAAACAGCTCGGGAACGTCAGGGTATGTAGCGCCAATATCCAAAGCCTCTATCAGGTAGTGACCCCACTTCTGGAAACCTTGCGCGCCGGGAGCGACAACCTGGATTATAAGGTAGCGGCTCCCTTTAACAGAGTGAACTCCGCTACCTAATATGACGAACTGATCCTTCTTTAACTCCTTCTGCTCGCCGTTGATGAAAGCTACTTGATCTTCAGGGGAGAACACGACAGCCATTGACGGAGTATAGAATTTAACTTCCTGGTTAGGCCTCGAACCTAGGAAAGCTATGCCGTCACCGATAAACTCTGGCCTAACCTCTGTAAGCGTTTGGGCTACGAGTACAGTGATGTCACCCGTGCTTTGGATAAGGAGATCAAACCTACCTATTCCTAGAGGAAGGAACCAGAAGTTATTACCTAATACGTCGCTTTCTGTAAACTCTTGTTCTGCTACAACGCTCATATCATCCCTCTTGAACACAGTCACCTTTCCAGCCTCAAGTGGAACTACGATTATAACAGCGCTCCGCCCCTCCTGTCTGTATGTAGCATGGTTTGGAGCCCAGAAAGTTCTCCCGACGTAACCGCCTGTCAAAGCAGGCACGTAGACAAGCGCGCCCAATGCAACGCTTCCAACTATTACCTCACCCGTAGTCGACAGTTTAAAGACTGGGTCGTAGCCTACAGCCGCGCTAGGCTCACCTTCGTTTACCCTCGACTGAAGAATTGCTCTCGACGTTCCACGGGGTGAAAGGCTTCCGTCCGTAGAAAACCTTTGAACCCTATCCTCTAGCTTCCAATCGGCTTTCTCGAGAGCAAAGATGTAAAAGTTAGGGTGAACTAGATCCATGCTATAACCGTACTGGTGTGTAGCTGGAGCAGCGAAGAAGATAAAGTTCCTACCTCTGAAGCCTCCCTCCAAGCTCGGGTAGAAGGTTGAAACGCCCGAGAAAGATCCTTGGCTGTAGGCGCTCTCCCCTCCCGTAAGGAGGACGCCGACTCTCTCTGAGGACACAACTTTAAAGTACATTCCATAAGGTAGGTAGAAAGTAGCTTTCTCTAACGCGTTAAGTACAGTCGCGTTAACGAGTAACCCTGAGACTAGGTCGTATATCTCGACTCTCGTACCATCCTTGTAACCAGTGATATCGAGCAGAGCGTAACCGGCTGGAGGGCTTAACGTTACCTTTGTCCCCATTACCAGCTCATCTAGCTCAGGAAGGTCGGTGGAGGGGGGCACGTAACCGTAGTAGACGTGCGAAGCAGGTTGAGCTAAGGTAGCAGGCGTGAACGTAGCAAAAGGTACTACTCCAAATGTTAAGAGAAGGATGAAAATACCAAATGTTTTAAGATTGTTTAAAAAAATCATTTTAGTTTCACCCTCTTGCTAGTATGCTCCGAACACCATGAACCTTGCGATGTTTATTAAGCTGACGATAACGATGCCCAGCATCTCACCAGCGATTATTCCAATAGCTACGGGAACTCCGACTTCCTCGTAAGCTTTCCTCCCGCCCACCTTAAGTAAAGCGTACTTCGCTATCCACACTATTAGGGGCGTAAACGTTCCAACGTGCCACGGGTAGAAGTCGTGTAACCCTAACATGAAGCCAAGAGGCTCTAGAGGCCACCACGGGAACCTCATCCTCAAGAATATTAGAGCACCAGTCAGCAGGAAGCCTGTTAAACCGTAGATTGAAGCAATACTGGGTCTCGGGTTATAGAAACCAGCGTCACCGTCCCAGAAGTAATCCCACTCCTTTGCTACGGGCAACTCCATGAAGCCCCAAGCGTGAAGCTCTATGAAAGTTAACGGTATTACGATAATAGCTGAGATTATGCTTCCAATAAGTAGTAGCTTGAAGACAGTATCCGGCTTCACGCCAGCTATCTGTGCTACCTTGAAGCTGTCCATCGCTCCAGCCATCGTCGAATAGTATGGTCCAAAAGTGTCACAGCCTGTCCCCCATCTGCAAGTGTGGGATATTATGAACAATTTTCCAGCAGGATACTGGGGTGCAGCTGGAAGAGTATCGCCGACGAACGGTTTCCAGAAATAGGCCCCCCTAAGGAACGTAATGTTTGCAGTATAGGCTCTAGCTCTCGTTAACACGATTACTTGCATCATGATAATGAGTAGACCTAGGACAGCATCCTGGGGCTCGACGTTGCTCATGATAAACAAGACTATTAAGCCGATAGCGCCTACAGCAATTAACAGGTAAGCTAATCTGTAGGAGACTTCACCTGGCGCAGCTGAACCTCCTCCGGCTAAACCTTTTAATGTCCCAGCGAAGTACTTCCAGTTTACAAGTATCATGAAGACGAGGATGCCGAGCGCCATGCCAGCTGAAATAACTTCCCAGTAGAACGGTTCGCCGTAGTAGATCATCCACCACTTACTCCATATCCCAGCCGCATATATTCCAGTGTAATAGCCGAAGTAGGAGAGCACTTGTGGAACAAGCATCGTAAATATTATGCCGCCCACCCACATGGAGAACAGGGCGTCGAGAGGTACTAGGAAGAAGAAAGCGTATCGAAGCGGGTCGGTTGAAAGTATTATAGGTGCAGCTACATTTTGCGCTATCGCAGGGTAAGCGTTAGTCAACTGGTACTGACCGGTCGACCAAGATAGGAACAATGGGTTAGTAAGCCAACCATAGAAGTCCGGTAATCCTGGATAAGCTGAGTAGATCATGTAAGGTACGTAGAAGAGCAAACCGATGAGGAATGAAATCTTCAGGAATTTCTTGAACCTAGTCTGACCGGGCTGGTAGGCGGCTTCCGCTATAAGCCAGCCTTGAGCGTGGGGGAAAGGCAGAACTTCGATTTCAACCCAAAGCCTTCTGAAAACGGCAGCCCATCCGAGGAAGAATGCAGCTGTTACAATGTACCAGTAAACGTACGTGGCTATGACTGGCATCCACTCGCTAGCGTATACGGAGAACAGGTTGTGTAGAGAGTTCTTGTAGAACATTCCTCTAACAGCGTCTGCGGAAGGCATCCAGATCATGGGTAGCGCATAGCCGTGGGTCTCGGCTGTAGCTACTCTAATATTGAAAAGAGCTGCTGGTGTCGTGTAGAAACCTTTGAAGACGGAGTACCATGTTGTTATACCTGTGGCTATGAAGAGAAGGCAGAACATCTGTTTATCTATTTTTATAATGTTCTTTTCCATGAGGAAGAGCATTATCATTGCGAAAGCCCAAGGCAAACCGATCGCAAGCAAGAGACCCCCTGAAGGGCCAACGTTAATGCCTCCAGTGCCCCACGCAGCTGGGAGGAATAGAGTTTCAGTAGTCATGGCGGCTGTCAGGAGGGCAAGGTAAAGAATCACTATCCCCCAATGCTTGGCAGTCAAGGGTTTTACTTCCTCGACCCTTGCTGATGTTGCCATCGTTTAATGTATCAAAAACCCCCCTTTATAAATTTTATTCGAATGAAGTTTTATAAGCTAAAGAGCTGAAGGTTCCCGATGGAGCTCAAGCACAAAAACAAGTTAATCTCCAAAATAACCGCCCTAATGTTTATCGTCAGCCTTACAGGTCAAGCAATTTTAGCCCAACCCCTTACGCCCATCAAGACGCCACACAACTTCCAAGATGTTGTCGCATCCCTAGATAAGACCTTATACATTGAAGAAGTTAGACTCCTCTCGAACGAATCCAGGTTCACGAGTTACCCTGGTTTCTTCAAGGCAGCAGAATACATCGCGAGAGTTTTCAGAGAAGCTGGAGTTCAACCGTATAAGAGTAAGGACTACTTTGAGTGGTTTAACGTTACAACACCAGTCACTTACAGCTCATGGCTCTGTACCTCAGATGGGTTGAACGTAACGGTTTACCCATTATACCCTAACCTTGTTAATCCCAGCCCTTACGCTGGCGAAGATTGGGATACGCTCGTGTACGTTGGTAAAGGTAGACTAGAGGACTTCAACGGTGTAGATGTTTCAGGCAAGTTCGTGCTTATGGATTTTGC